>DEDN01000035.1:74742-146279 GCA_002349565.1 Alphaproteobacteria bacterium UBA2903
TACAAAGTGTCGAAAACGACCGACCAAATTCAAACCATGGTGACGAACATCCGCACCTTGTTCGCGGGACAGCGCACCTACAAAGGTTTGGAAACGGCGACGACCGCGTATACGATGGGGATTTACACAGATGAAACCTATCCCGGTTCCGGTTCAACAGGATCAAATGCTTACGGCGGTTCGATTGTCATTACTGCGTTTCCCGCGGCTGCGCCTCACTATTTTGCGATTACCTACAACGGTCTGCCGCAGGATGCATGCACGCGTATGACGATGGCTGATTGGGGCGACGCTTCTTCCGGTTTGGTCGGATTGGTGGCTAAAGGAACGGCTCAAGCTGACGGTGTGTCGGCGGTTCCGGCTAATGCGGCTGTTGCGGATGGCGCAGGGACGTTCCTGACATCCTCCAGAGAGGAAGCGACCGGTGTTCCTGTTCCGTTGTCTTCGGCAGTACAAGCGTGCAAAGGGGATACGGATAACATTTCGTCGATTTCGTGGATTTACCGTTAATCGGCTGACGGATTTGGAAAAAGGGGCGGGTTTGCCCCTTTTTCTGTTTTTTCCGTGCAAGTATCGGCACAAGTGCCGACCAATCACGGGATTGCTTCACCCGCTTCGCGGGTTCGCAAGTTCGAGTTTGGGTTTTTCCTCCTACGGGCAGTAGTCCCCCTACGGGCAGTAGTCCCCCCTACGGGCAGTAGGAAAAAACTTGACATCGTTTTTCAATCCTCATCGGAGGTTAAAGACCGGATAAGATGACTGGGTAAAACCAATCATTTTATCCGATTTTTTGTATATGGAGTGAAAAATGGATTTCGGCAGCGACAAAATTTCGACTTTGTTCGGCAAACTGTTTTTTCCGACTCTGGCTGGAATGCTGAGTTTATGCGCCGTAACGGCGGCGGACGGCATTTTTATCGGACACGGAATCGGCGGCGACGGCATCGCGGCGGTCAATATTTGCGTTCCGCCGCTGATGTTTTTTACAGGCTTCGGTTTGATGGCGGGTATCGGCGGGTCTGTCATTGCGTCGATTGCTTTGTCCAAAGGAAAAATCAAGCGCGCCCGCTTTAATTTGACCCAATCCATGATTTTTGTTACCGCCGTTATGATGTTTTTTGTCGCGCTGATTATGCTTTTCCCTGAAAAAACGGCGCGGCTGTTAGGGGCTTCCGACCATCTGTTGAAAATGGTCGTTGACTATCTGCTGTGGTTTGTTCCGGGATTGATCTTTCAAATGTGGGGTGCAGTCGCGCTGTTTTACATCCGATTGGACGGCGCGCCAAAATTGGCAATGTGGTGCAACGTCGTTCCCGCTGCGTTAAACGTGGCGTTGGATTGGCTGTTTATTTTCCCGTTCGGGTGGAGTGTCATGGGGGCGGCGTTTGCTTCGGCTTTGTCTATGGCTGCGGGCGGTGTGACGGCAGTAATTTATTTGCTGTTTTATGCCAAGACGCTGCGGTTTTATCCCGTTAAGATCGGGCTGCGCGGGTTTCATCTGTTTTGGGAAAACATTTTGACACAATGCCGCATCGGATCGTCCGCTTTGCTGGGGGAAAGCACGATGGCGATGCTGATGTTCGTCGGCAACCAAGTGTTTATGCGGTATTTGGGTGATGACGGCGTGGGCGCGTTCGGAATTTGCTGTTATTATATGCCGTTTGTGTTCATGGTCGGAAACGCCATAGCCCAATCCGCTCAGCCGATTATCAGTTACAATTACGGATTGAGCGACAACGCCCGCGTCGCCCAAGCCGAACATGTTGCGTTGAAGACCGCTCTTTTGTGCGGCGCGGCATCAACGGCGGCGTTTGCCTTGTTTCCCCGTCAGGCGGTCGGTTTGTTCCTGAACCCTGCGGAAAACGCGGCAAAGTTGGCAATAGAGGGCTTTCCGTACTTTGCGGCGGGCTTTGTCTGTTTTGTGCTGAATTTGACGGGTATCGGTTATTTCCAAAGCGTGGAAAAGCTGCTTCCCGCAACCGCGTTCGCTTTGCTGCGCGGCGTTGTGTTTTTGACGGCGGCGTTTTACGTTTGCCGACGATGTGGGGAACAGCAGGCATCTGGCTTGCCATGCCCGTGTCCGAAACGCTGACTGCGGCGGCAATGGGGGTGTATTGGATAAAAAGAAAGCGGCGCTAAGCGTCGCTTTTATCGTTTTCGTCGCGTTCAATGCGGGGTGTTTCGGCGGCGGGGATTGCCCCCATTTCCAAACCGCACCACGCGCACCAGATTTCTTCGCGTTCATTAAACGCATCATTTTGCAAAGCAATTACTTTGCTTTTTTTGCCGCAATGCGGACAAACAATTTCGTAGACAACCTCTTGCATTATCTGCCTCCAGTTTTTGCTTTCAGCAAAGTAACATTTTTCGCTTTGTTGCGTTCGGCGGCTTTGGTACGGACTTGCGCCATGATTTTAAACATGCCTTCGCGGTCTTTAATCATTTTAAGGAAGTCCTGCGGCGTTTTAAAGCCAGCCATCGGCAAACCGACCAGATTGATGTCGCGTCCCGTGGTGTCTTTGATAAACGAATCGCGCTTGCCCGAATTGTACACGGCGGGGTACTGCATCACGGGAACGGGTTTGCCCGTCGATGTTTTGTCGCCCGGAATTTGTCCCGCGGGAATAATCGGATTTCCGTTTTTGTTCAAACGAATGTCATCGACGTTGACGTCCATTTTCGCCCACGGATAATGCAGCTGTTGATAAAACGCGTCGCGAATGCCGAACGAAACCAGCTTGTGCGAACGGTTTTTGCGAATCAGCCAGCAAAGGGTATGTTCCTCCAAGCTGTGATTCTTCCCCGATTCGTCGACGATATACTTGCCGTCCGCCGTTTTTTCGGGATTGTACAGCTGATCCTTGCCGTCCTTTTGCCGCATTTGAACGGGCATCATGACTTGAACGTCCGCAGTGCGCAATTCGGTGTCGAAAACAGAGTAAAACTCGGCAATGTCTTTGTCGTGTTTTTCAATCCGTCCGCCGTGCAAAACACGGAGACTCATCGCCCGCAAAGAAGCGTCCATCTGTTTTTTCTGCCAAGTGTCAAACATAATTTGTTTGACCTGCGCGTGGTGGCGGCAATCCCCCATGCCCAAAGCGAAAATGGCGGAAATATTCGTTCTGGAATCAATGCCTTTATCCTTTTCGCCGATGACTTTTCCCGTCGCTTGCAATACGGATTTGACCGTTGTGTCATACAGCGATTCGCCTGTTTTCGGGTCTTTTTCAAACGCGTTGTTTTCCATGTGAAGACCGCTGTTTGCAAAGTTTTCCGTGGAAAACGTTTGGCGGATGAAACGGTCGGCGATTTTGATAAACGCTTCTGGATCGCGGATGTCGGTCAGCGGTTTGTTCATATCTACACCATCAACGGGGGTGTCCAATTTAATTCCCAGTTCATTGGGGGACATGGAAATAAGCCCCTCGAACAAACGCAAGTCTTTGCGGGATAAGGCGTGATCGGGCAGCTGTCCGCCGAACGCCATATTGCCGCTGATGCGGTTCGCTCCGCGGAACGCCGATCCGCAGCCGCGGTAGCTGTAGCTTTTTTCAATGACGGCGCGCAATTTCGGATCTTCGGTGAACGAACGTTTTTCCCGACCGGAGGAAATCTCCCAGCTGAAAGAAATGGAAGAATTGTCTGCAGTGCGGGCTTTCATCAAATCCATGCTCAGAGTCGCTTTGCGGAGATCGCTTGCCTCTTCCAGCCGTTTTTGAGCAAAAACCAAAGCCTGCGACGGCATTTCTTCCCCGATTTTTTTCAAATCCCGCAGAATATCGGAAAATTCCCAAGGACGGGTAATGATGTTTTCCAACCGGTCGCACAGGAGTTCAACCTGTTTTTTGTTTGCCCCCGCAATGCAGGCGGCCTGCAAGGCGGCGGCCGTGCAGAAGTAATCATTGGATTCTTCCGCCCCGTCGCGCAAAGTCGCCAGATACACGACGTTCGCCAACTCGGCGGCTCTGTATTTATTGCCCGCCAGTATATTGGCGTGAACGGCTTGGATGCCGACGGACGATTCCAATGTTTTTAAAAAACCTTCTTCTAATGCGAAGCGGGAATTGGCATAATATTGTTCCGCCTGGAAGCCTGTCGACTTTTGAGCGATGTAACGGTTGATTCTGCCGATGTTTTCATAGCTGACGCCGTAGCCGTGCCCTTCGTCAATCAGGTCTTGGGAGATTTTGATGGACGTTTTGTAGTCGAACATTTTATCGACCAGTTCGTTGCTGCCCCGCCAAACTTTACGGTAGGCGACGGCCAATTCCTCGCGCACCATGGGGGCGTCTTTGAAATCTTTGTTTTCGGCGGCTTTGTACAAGTCTATCATGCGGTCGAACGCGTGCAAATCCATATAAGCCGTATACAGGCGCATCAATTTCGCCGATGACAAATCATCAAGTCCCTGCGCTGCAATGGCATCCAATTTTTCGATTTTTAAATTTTTGTCCTTTTTGCTTCCGTTCATGGCGTTTTCCACCGCGGCGACAAAATCCCGACGTTTCAAAGTCCTGTTCCGGCTTTGATCAAACGAGTTCGGCAAATCGGAAAAGCTGAATAAATTATCGTGTTCCATGATGCAGAATCCTTTTTGACTTGATTATCATAAAATTTAGCAAAAACAGCCCCGCCATTCAAGTGTTTTTGGACAAAAAATAAATTTCCGAAAATGGCGGATTTCCAAAGAAAACCTTGACAGTACAAGGGAAAATGCTTATTACTGATAAAAATTTTTTTGCGGTATTAGGGCCGCATCGTGAACGGGAGTGCCGAATGGACGCCTATCTACAAACGAAAGAACAAGTTTTAAACAATCTGGAAGTATCCGAAAACAAAGGATTGTCCGAAGAACAGGCGGTCGATAACGCCGTTCGTTTCGGGACGAATTCCTTGTCCAAACCGCCAAAGGAATCTTTGATGAAAAAAATCGTCGATTCCCTGTTGGAACCGATGGTGCTGATGCTGATCGTCGCGGCGATGATTGCCGTCGGCGTCAACGTTATTCGCGATATAAACGGGGAACCGACCGAATACATAGAATGTGTCGGCATCGTTATCGCAATCGGACTGTCCGTTGCCATCTCCTTAACCATGGAGGGAAAGTCCGCAAAGGCGTTCGAGGCTTTGAACAAAATCAAAGATGATGTGCCCGCAAAAGTTTTCCGCAACGGAAAAGTTCGTCTTATCAGCCAAAAAGATTTGGTCGTCGGCGATATCGTCTGCATCGAAACGGGTGCAAAAGTTCCCGCAGACGGCCGTTTAATCGAAAGTCGGGATTTGCAGGCGGAAGAAGCGTCCCTGACCGGAGAAAGCGAACCCGTCAAAAAAGATGCGGATTGGGTGGCAAAAGACATTGACACTCCGCTTGCCGAACGCAGAAACATGCTTTATTCGGGGACTTTCATCACGGCGGGGGCGGGACGCATGATTGTCACCGCCGTCGGCGACGAAACGGAATTCGGCGTGATTGCTCGCGAATTGTCCGCAACGGAAAAAGCGTTGACGCCTTTGCAGGAAAAACTGGCTCATTTGGGAAAAGTCATTGCCGTGTGGGGTGTTTCCATGGCAGGGTTGGCGTTCATCATTCAGCTGTGTTATTTTTTGGCGCGCGGAACCGCCAGCGTTTCAACGGTTTCCGAGGCGTTCATTGCCAGCATCGTGCTGATTGTCGCCGCCGTTCCCGAAGGATTGCCTACGACGGTTGCGATTTGCTTGGCAATCAATATTATCAAGATGTCCAAAGAAAACGCTTTGGTCAAAAAAATGGTCGCGTGCGAAACCATCGGCTGCATCAACGTGATTTGTTCGGATAAAACGGGGACGCTGACGGAAAACCGCATGACGGTCATCGAGGTCTGCGAAGACGGCAAAATCAAACAGCCTCAAGACGTTTCCAATGAAAACCTGCTGCTGAATTTTTGTTTGAATTCGACGGCGGATATCGGATTTGAAGAGAACAGTTACACCTTTATCGGCAATCCGACCGAATGTGCTTTGCTGGTCGCGACGGACAAGGCCGGCAAGGATTATCAAGCTATCCGCCGCTCGCGTGCTTTGGCTCACACTTATCCGTTTTCGTCGGAAACGAAAAATATGACGACAATCGTCGAAGCCGGCGGTGTTGCGACGGCTTATACAAAAGGCAGTCCCGAAAAAATCCTGTCGATGTGTCCGCTGTCGGATGCGGAGCTAAAACATTATGAAGAGATGATTCGGGCGTTTCAGGAAAAAGCGTACCGCGTTATCGGTTTTGCGCATAAAACGTTGGATCAAATTCCCGCCGACTTTGAGGCCGCACGCACTTCGGTTGAAAGCGGCATGATTTTCGACGGCTTTGCGGCGATTGCAGATCCGTTGCGCAAAGAAGTTTTTGAAGCCGTTCGCAACTGTCGCGACGCAGGTATCGATATTAAAATGCTGACGGGCGACAACATTGTTACCGCTTCTGCGATTGCCCGCGAACTGCAACTGCTTGGCGATGATCATATTGCGGTCGAGGCGCGCGACATCAACGATATTTCAGACAAGGAATTGGCGGCTATGTTGCCAAAAATCCGCGTCATCGCGCGCAGCACGCCCGTAATTAAAATGCGCGTCGTCAAATTGTTGAAAGAATTGGGTGCCGTCGTTGCCGTAACGGGCGATGGCATCAATGACGCTCCGGCGATTAAAAACGCCGATATCGGGCTTGCCATGGGTATTTCGGGAACGGAAGTTTCCAAAGAAGCCAGCGACGTCGTTTTGCTGGACGATTCTTTTTCCACCATTGTCAAAGCCATTCAATGGGGACGCGGTATTTATGAAAACTTCCAGCGGTTCATCCTGTTCCAGCTGACGGTCAATCTGTCGTCAGTCGTTGTTGTCTTGGCGTCGATTATCGCGGGATTTCCGACTCCGTTCACCGCGCTTGAACTGTTGTGGGTGAATTTGATTATGGACGGCCCCCCCGCTTTGACGCTGAGCTTGGAGCCGATTCGCAGTTCTTTGATGAAAAACAAGCCGACCCCGCGAAATGCAAGCATTGTATCGCGCGAAATGCTGGTTCGGATTATTTTTGGCGGATTGTTCATTTCGGCGCTGTTCATGCTTCAAACATTCCGCAACGTTCTGGGTGCGACGCCGGAACAGCAGGGGACGGTTTTGTTTACGCTGTTCGTGATGTTCCAGTTGGTCAACGCGTTCAACTGCCGCGAATTGACGCATGACAGTTTGTTTAGGCATTTCTTTGACAACAAATTGATGTTGGTTGCGTTTGCCTGCACATTCCTGCTTCAAGTCGCCATTACGCAGTACGGGACTGTCGTGTTCGGAACGGTTCCTTTGCCGTTGGCGATGTGGGTGAAAATAACGGCGTTGTCCGCAACCGTCATTTTTGTGTCCGAGGTGTTTAAAATCGCTAACAGACTTTATGCCAAATTCAAAGAAAACTAAAAAAAGGGGGCTTGATAACTCAAGCCCCTTTTTCCGTAAGGGTTTTTCGGATTATTTCACGGCTTGCAGCATAAAGTCCGTGACGCGCTGAGAAAACGCCGCGGGGTCGCCGATGGGTTCGCCTTCGATGATTTTGGCTTGGTCGAACAAAACCTGCACCATCGCGCGGTTCGCATCCGATTTGTCGCCCGCCGCGACCTTTTGCGCCAGCAGTTTAATCAGCGGGTGGCGCGGGTTCAAATCGAAATACCGCGTTGACGCGTACAGCGTCGGCTGATTGTGCTGTTTCATCAGGCGTTCCAAGTGAATGGACACTTCGCCGTCGCCCGCCGACAACGCCACGGGGCTTTTGGTCAGACGTTCGGTCGAACGGACTTCCTTGACTTCATCGCCGACGACTTCCTTGGCGAAAGCTTTCAGCGCGTCCATGTCGGCATCCGCCGCCTTTTCGTCCGCGTTGCCGTCGACAATCGGGAAGCTTTCCAAATCGACCGCCCCCATTTGCACGGATTTGATTGTCTTTTCCTTGTACTGCGTCAGCCCCTGCGGCCAAAATTCGTCAATCGGGTCGATCAGAAGCAGGACTTCCAATCCGCGCGCGGCAAAGCCCTCCAACTGCGGATTGTGGCGCAAAACGCCCAAATTGTCGCCCGTGATGTAGTAAATGCTTTTCTGGTCGGGCTTCATGCGGGAAATGTAGGCATCAAGCGTGGTCAGCTCCTCGCCGTTTGTCGAGTAAAAGCGGCACAAATCTGCGATTTCTTCGCGGTTGGACTGGTCTTCGAACAATCCTTCTTTCAGCACCGCGCCGAAAGCGTCCCAGAATTTCAAATAATCCTGTTCGTTTTCGGAACGTTTCTTCAGTTCGCCCAAAATGCGGCGCGTGACGCCCGTTTTGATTTTCGCCAGCACGGGCGTTTTTTGCAGCATTTCGCGGCTGACGTTCAGCGGCAGTTCTTTGGTGTCGATGATGCCCTGCACGAAACGCAGATAGTTCGGCAGAATGTCGGGCGTCTGATCGGTAATGAAAACGCGGTTGATGTACAGCTGGATTTGCGCGTTGCGGTTGGGCTGAAAGATGTCGAACGGCGTTTTCGTCGGAATGAACATCAAAGCCGTGTATTCAATCGTTCCTTCGGCGCGGTAATGCAAAGTGTCCCACGGATCGTCGAACGCTTTGGAAATATGGCGGTAAAAGTCGTTGTACTGTTTTTGCGTGATTTCGGCTTTGTTGCGCGTCCAAAGGGCGCTTGCCTGGTTGATTGTTTCCGTTTCACCCAAATAGTGCATGACGACGGGAAAAGAAATGTGGTCGGAAAACTGGCGTACAATCGTGCGGACGTCGCCCGCTTCGGAATAGTTATAATGGTCGGGCTTCAAGAACAGCTTGACTTGCGTTCCGCGGGGAACGTCCGGTTCTTCGGCGACGGTGAAATCGCCGTGTCCCGTCGACGTCCACAGCCAGCCTTGTTCTTCGCCCGCCTTGCGGGAACGGACTTCGACTTTTTCCGCAACCATGAAAGCGGAATAAAAGCCCACGCCGAACTGTCCGATAATGGTCGCGTCCTTTTGGCGGTCGCCCGTCAGGTTGTTCAGAAATTCGGCGGAACCCGAACGTCCGATACTGCCCAAGTCTTTAATCAAGTCGTCGCGGTTCATGCCGATTCCGTTGTCGGCGATGGTCAAAGTATGCGCGTCTTTGTCGGGGGTAATGTCGATTTTGAATTCGCCGCCCTCTTTGGCGATGTCGGGGCGGGTAATCGCCGCATAGCGCAGTTTGTCGCACGCGTCGGACGCGTTGGACACCAGTTCGCGCAGAAAAATATCCGTATTGGAATACAAAGCGTTGACGACAATATCCAGAACTTTGCCGACTTCCGCTTGGAATTGCATTTTTTCTTCAGCCATAGACATAAACCTCCTTGTATCTGACCGCCCTTTTACTTATGTTTTAAGGACGGTTTTTTCAAGCCCCGCAAAGGAAAAAAACAATGGCTTCGGTTTTAAGCGCGCTTTTGGGACCCACGAACACGGGTAAAACCTATCTGGCGGTCGATAAAATGCTGTCGCACAAAAGCGGTATGATAGGATTTCCGCTGCGCCTGCTCGCCCGCGAAAACTACGACAAAATCGTGCGCCGGAAAGGCGTCGAATCGGTTGCGCTGATTACGGGCGAAGAAAAGATTTTACCGAAAAATCCGTCTTATTTCGTCTGCACGGTCGAAGCGATGCCGCTGGAACGCCCCGTGTCGTTTCTGGCGGTGGACGAGATTCAAATGGCAGCGGATCCCGAACGCGGACATATCTTTACCGACCGACTGCTGCATGCGCGCGGCATTAACGAAACCATGTTTTTGGGCGCGGAAACAATCCGTCCTTTGCTGAACAAGCTGCTGCCCGACTGCGCGATTGAAACGCGCCCGCGGTTTTCCAAGCTGACCTATACGGGGGTCAAGAAAATCACCCGTCTGCCGCCGCGTTCGGCGATTATCGGCTTTTCTTTGCAAGACGTGTACGCTCTGGCGGAGCTGATTCGCCGTCAAAGGGGCGGCGCGGCGGTCGTAATGGGCGCGCTCAGCCCCCGCACGCGCAACGCGCAGGTCGAGATGTTCCAGTCGGGCGAAGTCGATTATCTGGTCGCGACGGACGCAATCGGCATGGGATTGAATTTACAGGTCGAACACGTCTGCTTTACGTCTTTGCGCAAATTCGACGGGCAAAGGATGCGGATGCTGATTCCCGCCGAGCTGGCGCAAATCGCGGGACGGGCGGGACGCTACATGACCGACGGCACGTTCGGGGTCGCCGCCGAAGCGACCGCCATGACCCAAGACGTCATCGACCGAATCGAGGAACACCGCTTTGAATCTTTGGCGGGGTTGTATTGGCGCAATCACGACATCAAAACGACATCGACGGACGCTTTGCTGTACAGCTTGGGCAAACGCCCGACGCTTTCGGGGCTGATTGGCGCGCGCAAAGCCGACGACCAGTTGGTTTTGGAGGAGCTGCTGCGCGACGAATCGGTCAAAAAACTGGCGGACACGCCCGCGGCGGTGGAACTGTTGTGGAACGTCTGCCAAATTCCCGATTTCGGAAAAGTGTCGCCGCAAGCGCATGCGCGCTTGTTATCGCAGATTTATCGGGCTATACTGACGGACGGTTGCCTGCCGCAAGACTGGTTCGCCAAGCAAGTGGCGCGGCTGGACAATACGAACGGCGACATCGATGTCGTTACGGGACGTATTGCGGGAATCAGAATTTGGACGTATATTGCTCAGCGCAAAGGATGGGTCGGGCAATCCGCGTTCTGGCAGGACAAAACCCGCGCCGTCGAGGACAGGCTTTCCGACGCTTTGCATCAAAAGCTGACTCAACGGTTCGTGGACAAGCGGACTTCTATTTTGGTAAAAGGCATGAAAACACAGGTTGAATTGGTAACGGAAATCGACGAAAACGGAAACGTCGTTGTTGAAGGACAGGATATCGGAAAGCTGGAAGGATTGCGCTTTCAGCCGATTACGGGCGAAGGCAAATACGCCGACCGCGTTTTGATGAACGCCGCGGAAAAAGCGCTGAGCGCGGAATTTCAATCGCGCGCCGCGGCAATATCCGCCGCCCCCGACGAAGAATTTGCGTTGGAAAACAACGCGGCAATCCTGTGGAAAGGGCAAATCATCGCCAAAGCCGTCAAAGGGCGCGATTCTCTGCATCCCTCTGTTGCCGTTTCGGCGCACGAAACGCTGGATTCCGCGCTGATTGAACAGGTCAAATCCAAACTGACGGGCTGGCTGGAGGTATACCTTGCCAACAAAATTGCACCGTTGTTTACGGCTTTGCGCACGCTGGACGAAGAACACGCAACGGGCGCGGCGCGCGGTATTTTGTGGCAGGTCGCCGAAGCGTTCGGCACAATGCCCCGCGGCGCGGTCGCCGATTTGATTAAAAGCTTGAACGAAGCCGACAAAAAAGTGCTAGCGAAAGCGGGATTGCGCTTGGGACACGATTATTTGTTCTTCCCGCTGCTGCTCAAACCCGCGGCTCAGCGCGTTTTGGCGATTTTGTGGAAGATTTGGAACGACAAAACGCAATACGCGAGGGGCTTTGCCACGGACGGCAAGATGTCGTTCGCCGTCGAACGCGGCGTTCCCCGCGCTTTGTATTTGGTGCAGGGCTATGCGACGACGGGCGCGCGCGCGATTCGCGTCGACGTAATGGAACGTTTTACCGCCAAACTGCGCGAAGTCACGCGTCAGGACAAGGGCAAACCGCAAATTCTGCCGTTGGAACTGCTGTCTTTGGCGGGACTGAAGCGCGACGAAGCCGAAGAAGTGTTCGGCTATCTGGGATTCAAAGTCACCAAGGAAACGCAGACGACGACCGTCGGCGAAGAAACCAAAGAAACGGAAGTGCTGATGATTCAGCCGAAATTCCGCAAACCCAAAGCGCAAAAAGCGGACGAAAAGCCCGTCGATATGTCGTCGCCGTTCGCGGCATTGGCGGCGTTGCGCAAATAATGGGCGTCCGCATCGACAAATGGCTGTATTGCGCGCGGTTTGCGAAAACCCGCACCGAAGCGCAACAGCTGTGCCATGCGGGACATGTCGCTTTAAACGGCGAAAAAGGATTTAAAACCGCGCGGGATGTGCAGATCGGCGACGAACTGACCATTCTGCGCGGTTCGATTCGTTTTCATATCAAAGTAACGGGTTTTGCCGAAAAACGGGTCGGCGCGCCGATTGCCCGCACGCTGTACGAACAGCTGTCCGAACCCGAAAACCTGAAACCGCCGAAAACCATGGCGTTTGAACGCCGCGACGCGGGCGCGGGCAGACCGACCAAACGCGACCGCCGCGCGCTGAACAGGCTGAAAGGCAAGTTTTAAAATATTCGAACTTGCGCGGCGGGTAAAATCAGGCTGTGCGAACAAAAGGTCTACAAAAAAAGCCCCCTTACCGGGAGCTTTTTTTATGGCGGATGGAGCGAGATTCGAACTCGCGAGGAGCTGTTAACCCCTACACACTTTCCAGGCGTGCGCCTTCAACCGCTCGGCCATCCATCCGCTTGTTGAGAACAGGGGCAAATTACAGCATTTGGGCGTCGTTGGCAAGCTTTTAATTTCATTTTTTTCATTTTTTTGTGTGCTGTTTTATTTTTTCCTTGAATTTTTCAATGTTTTTTAAAATATTATCCCTAAAATTTGCAAAGAACGGATTTTTAAGAAAGAGACGCCTATGTTTGTCGGACGCTTGTTTGGATGGGTTTTCTTGATCACCGCTTTTGTAACGGCATCCGCCGAAGCGGTCGCCGCTTTGGGATCGGGGGAATATATCGGCATTGCCACCGCTGACGTTTTGACGATTATCACGGGTGTAACTTCCGATACGCCGTTGCTCCGCTGTCCCGCGTGGCTGACGATGGCGATAGTCGGCGCGGTTTTGATTTTCTGCTGCAGAAAAAAGAAATACAAAGTGTCCTTTGCATCAAAGTAATGAAAAAGCCCCGATTTTTTGGGGCTTTTGCTTTATTCGGCTTTTTTTTCCGTTTCATCTGTTGCGGGTTGTTCATAAACGCAAAAACAGGATTTTACACGATTGCACAGAGGGCAAGCGCCTTTTTTCCACCGTTTTTTATACATCAGCCACCAAATCCCGAAACTGGCGACAATCAGCAACCCAACCAGCAAATATTGCACCGCGGTGTTGTCCGCATAATATACGGAAAACGGCTGAAGCATAAACTGGACAACCAATACGCCCAGCAAAAACGCAAAGACTCTTAATCCGAAACGGTATTCGGACGAACGGTTCGACCGTCCGCCGAAAGCAACGCGGTAAAACAGAAAATACCACGGCAATTCCATAACGGCAAACGCCGCCAAAACCACCAAGACGATCAGCAGCATATCGGATTTTTCGGAAACAGCCGCCAAAAAGCCCATTGACATTGTTGCGATTGTCAAAAACAGGCGAATGGACAGGATGCGGCACACCGTTTCCAAAATGAACAGTCCGAAATACAGACCGATCCGCTTTAAATAAGCCCATGAAAACACTTTCAGCACGACTTGGGACGCGGAAACTTCGGTTTGTCCGTCGCGAATGATGGCTTTTAGCCGAGGTTTGGGCATGAAAACCAGACATGCGGTTTCGCGCGCCAGAAACATCGTGAAAAAGAATGCGATCGGCGCAAAGAAAATAAACGGCAGGTACAAATACAGTTCGGCGAACAGGGGAACGAAAGGAGTCATTGCCGCCCACAACACGGTGCAAAGCGCAACGATGCCCAATCCAGCCCAACAGATTTTTTTGATGGTTCGACTCATTTGTTTTTCCTTAATTTAAAAAGCGGATGTTTTTGTTTTAACACAAAAACGTCCGCCGCGCTTTATAGCAAAGTTGTCTGATCCAAAGCCGCTTTGATAAACCCTTTGAACAACGGATGGGCGTCAAAGGCGCGGGATTTGAATTCGGGGTGGAACTGAACCGCCAAATAGAACGGATGGTCTTTCAATTCGACGATTTCCGGCAACAGTCCGTCGGGGGAAACGCCCGAAATTTGCAGTCCTTTTTCTTCCAGCCGTTTGGCGATGTCCATGTTGACTTCGTAGCGGTGGCGGTGGCGTTCGCGAATCTCTGCGGCGTTGCCGTACAGTTTCGCCGCCAAAGATCCCGCTTTCAAACGGCAGGGATACGCCCCCAGACGCATCGTGCCGCCGACATCCGTTGCTTCGGAACGGATTTGTTTTTTGCCGTCCTGTTCCCATTCGGTCATCAAAGCGACAACGGGCGTGCAGTCTTTGGTAAATTCGGTCGAGCTGGCGTTCGCAATGCCCAATAAATGGCGCGCCGCTTCGATAACGGCAGTCTGCATGCCCAAGCAAATGCCGAAGAACGGCAGTTTGTGTTCACGGGCGAACTGTTCGGCAAGCATTTTGCCTTCGACGCCGCGCGTGCCGAATCCGCCGGGGACAAGGATGCCCTGAACGTCGGCGAACGTTTCGGCGATTTGTTCGGGCGTTTTGCCTTCCAGCGTGTCGGATTCGATCCATTTGACGTTGACTTTCGTCTTGTGTGCGATGCCCGCATGGAAAATCGCTTCGTTCAAGGATTTGTACGCTTCAAGCAATCCGCAGTACTTGCCGACGACGGCGATGGAAACCGCGTGTTCCCAGTTGCCGATAACGTTGACGATGTTTTCCCAGCGCGACAAATCGGGCTTGTTCGCGTTGTCCATTTTGAAATAATGCAGAATGCGGTCGTCCAATCCCGCTTCATGGTACTGCAGGGGAATCTTGTAAATGCTGTCGGCATCCAAAGCGGCGATCACGTCTTGCGGCGCGATGTTGCAGAACAAAGCGATTTTCGCCCGTTCGCTTTCGGACAGAGCGACGGCGGAACGGCACAGCAGGATGTTGGGCTGAATCCCCGTTTCCAACAGCTGTTTGACGGAATGCTGAGTCGGCTTTGTTTTCAATTCACCCGCCGCGGGAATATAGGGCAGCAGGGTCAAGTGCAAAAACAGGCAGTTTTCTTTGCCGACTTGGTTGGCGTACTGGCGAATCGCCTCCAAAAACAAAGTGCCTTCGATATCGCCGACCGTGCCGCCGATTTCGTACATCACGAAATCTTCATCGGTCAGGTCGGATTCGATGAAGTGCTTTATCTCGTCGGTGACGTGAGGGATGGCTTGCACCGTCGCGCCCAGATATTCGCCGCGGCGTTCTTTCATCAAAACGTTGTAGTAAATGCGCCCGCCCGAAATCGAATCGGTTTTGTGGCACGGATTGCCGATAAAGCGTTCGTAATGCCCCAAGTCCAAATCCGTTTCCGCGCCGTCGTCGGTGACGAACACTTCGCCGTGCTGGAAAGGCGACATCGTGCCGGGATCGATGTTCAAATACGGATCCATTTTGCGCATGCGAACCTTGTATCCGCGTGCCTGCAGCAAAGCTCCGATGGCTGCGGAAGCCATGCCTTTTCCCAACGAAGAAACGACCCCGCCCGTGATAAAGATGTATTTTGTCATAGTCAGCCTTTCTGAATGGTTTTCGGGTATCATATCGGGGCGGGCGGCAAAGTAAAGCTTTTTTAAGGTGTTTTTAACCAACCTTGTGTAAAGTAAAGCAAATTATTCGGAATAAGGATTGCCGTGATGAAAAAAATTTTGCTGACTGTGCTGATGATCGCGATGGCGGGATGCGCCAACACCGAATCGATGGATAGAAACGCCGACGACGCAAACGGTCTGTCGCCCAGCTTCGCGCAGTTCAACGACATTCCCATTCCCGAAAAAGCGACCATGGATCTGAAACAGACTTTGCTGTTGGGCGGATCGTCGTCGTGGATCGGACGCTTGGTGTTTTCGACGCCGTATTCTTTGAACAGCATGTTCGATTTTTACATGTCCGAAATGCCCAAGTTCGGCTGGAAAGAAGTCACCGTCGTGCGTTCCAAAATCAGCGTGATGACCTTTACGAACAAAAGCCGAATCGCCACCATTCAGCTGGAGCAGGATCTGGTCAACGGTTCGGTCGTTTCCTTTACGGTTTCGCCCAAATCCGAAGCCAAAACGGGCGCGAAGTGATTCGGCATTCAGACCAGAAACGTAAAGATATTCATAAACAGCAGAAAACAGACCAATCCGATGTACGGCAGCATTAACACGGTTGCCGTCAGCGACATGGCTTTAAATTCCGAAAAAGCGAAGATCAGCGCGATGATTCCGATGAACAGATCAAACAGCGCGGCGCCCGTCCAATGCAGTCCGAAAAACAATCCCAGCCACACAATCGTCAGGAAGAACTGACTCCAGAACAGCAAAACGGGGATTTCGTCATCTTCTTGACGCGCGATTTCCGAAATAATGCCGTATGCGGCGGCTTGGCATAAATACGAAACGGAACAGTAAATCAGCATCATCATGCCCGATGTCGGCATGACAAACGTGCCGTTCGTCTGTGCGATGACGTCGCCTTTGTTCGCATCAATGACCACGGCGAACAATACGGCGGCGCACAGACTGGCGATCCAAAACCAAATCAAGTGGTATTTCAGCGACAGAATTTTAGCCATGGCGGTATCTCCTTTGCCTGTAACGATACGCCCGCGCGCCGAAAACAAAAAGATGGGCAATGTGTCTATACAAACCCGTTTTATCGGAGTATAATCAACGCAAATATTATTCGGCAAAGGATTGTGCAATGCGCTTTTTGACAGGATTGTTGATGCTTTCGGGCTTTTTAACCGCCGCCGTGCGGGATTGCGGGGCGGAGGAGCTTTCCGCCGCCGCGCGCCGTATTGCCGCCAACAAAGCCAAATTGGCGGAATTGGACAAGGAAGCTGTGAAAACGGGGCAAACCGTCGCCGATATCGGCAGTCTGTCGATTGACGATTTTTTGCAGCTGCAGGCTGTTCCCGACGGCTTGGATGCCGTGGGGGCGGATGCCTTGGCTCATGCCGATGAAAGCATGGATTTTATGACGGCCAACCAAGCCGTCGATGCCATCAAGGTAATGCGCCAAAACGGCATTGAACTGCCGGACGGATTGGAGGACAAGGTTAAAAAAGACCCCGATAACGCTTCAAAGCTGATGATGGAGGCTTTTTCGACAATCGCTCCGTCAAACGCGTCCGCCGACGAAATCAAGGCGATGCGCCGCAAAGTGATGCGTCAATCCGAAAACGCGTTGGGTTTCAGCTTTAAATCCATCGTTGACAATCAAAGAAAAATGATGACTTCCGTAAAGAACAAGAAAAAGAAATGACTCCCGTTTTTATCCTTGTCCGTCCTCAGCTGGCGGAAAATGTCGGCACAGCGGCGCGCGCCATGATGAATTGTGCCCTGGCTGAAATGCGTTTGGTCGATCCCGACGAAGATCCGCTGTGTTCGCGCGCGATTGCCGCGTCTTCGGGCGCGGATGAAATTTTAAGAAACGCCAAAATCTTTAAAACGGTGGAAGAAGCCGTTGCCGATTTGCAGAAGGTCTATGCGACGACGGGGCGTCCGCGCGATATGATAAAGCCCGTCTTTACGGGGCAGGGCATGGCAAAGGATATTCAGGCGCGGCAAGCGCAGGGAATCAAATGCGGCGTGATGTTCGGTCCCGAACGCACGGGGCTGGAAAACGAAGACGTGGCGTATGCCGACGCGATTGTGAACATCCCGCTGAATCCGAAGCATTGTTCGCTGAATTTGGCGCAAGCCGTTTTGCTGACGGGGTATGAGATCTTTCGGCTGACCGATTCGACGGCGGAGGAATATCTGGCGACGCCGAACACGGTTCCCGCGGACAAAACCGAATTGGAACACTTGTTCACCCATTTGGAAGACGAGCTGGAGCAGGTCGGCTATTTCCGTTCGCCCGAAAAGAAACCGCGCATGATGCGCAATTTGCGCAGCATCTTTTTGCGAGCAGATTTGACGTCGCAGGATGTCAGAACGCTGCACGGCGTCATTACGGATTTAAGACGCTAACGCCGCTTTTTGCGTTTAACCGCTTTCTTTTTGCCCGTCGGTTTCACGGCGGGCTTTTTCTTTTCGGGTTTTGGCGCCATAGACGCGCAGACGGACTTTCCGTCGGGCAGGGACACCATTTCTTCGCCGTAAGGACAGGTAAAGCAGCCGCCTTGCTTGTTCTTGTACGGCGCGTTTTTCGGACAGGCGCGGCACGTCCAGCGGTTTTCCGCGTTTTTTTCGACATACGGGCATAAAAAGTCGTTTTGCTTTGCCAGCCGTTTGCAAATTTCAACCTCGCGTGCGGCTTTCGGATCGTCGGGATAGATCGACGGGCAGACGTTTTTCAAAGGCTCTTTGTTGCGGAAAGTTTTGGCGTCCGTGTTTTCTTTCGGCGGCAGCGTTGTTTTGTATGCCGCGCCCAAAGACAAAGCCATGCGCTCCAATTCGGAATCGGATACGGCGCGTCCGCCCGGTTTAACCGCTTTGCCGTCAACAACGGGATACAGGCTTAAACACATGGGATAGCCGTCTTTTTTAGCCAAAAGTGTCCCCGTCGGGCAGCGAAAGCAAAAAGCTTTGTTTTTGGTGTCGTCAATCAGGTACACGCTGTTTTCGGGGCAGGACACGCACGCGCCGATCTGTTTCGGGTAAGCTTGTTTTTCGCCCGTTTGGCACTTTTCGCGCTTGCGGTATAAAAAATTGTAAATCACGGGGACGGATGTTTTCGGCACATAAGAATAGGTATACGCCGCGGCGGATTCGGAAAACAGCACAAAAAACAAAAGCAAAATCAATCTCATTGCGCGTTCTCCGATTCTTTCCACGGCAGGTTCAGCGCGCACACGCCGCGGATTTCGGCGCCCAGACACGCATTGGCATAAACGCCGATTTTGATGATTGCCCCCTGTTTCAACGCTTTGTTGAACAGCCGCTTGTTTTCGATTGTGGTGTAGAACGTTGTGCCGCAGGCTTCGAACATTTGTTCTCCGCCGCCGATTTTTTCCATATAGCCATCGCGGACGTCGAAAGTCCTGTAATAGTCGGGATGAAAGATCTTGACTGCATACGTTTCGATTTTCGGGTTTTTGCGTCCCGTTCCGAATAATTCCTGTTTGAAGCAGTCTTCGGGAACGTTTTGATCGCGGACGGTTGTTTTGCCCACGGACGGCGTTCCCTGTCCCGTAAAGTCTTTCCAGTCGCCCAATGCCTCCGTCAATTTTGCTTGGGTCAAGATCTCTTTGGCTTTCGCGCGGTCTTTGGCGACGCCGTGTCCGTAAAAGGAACGCAAAGCCCTGATCAGCGGATTGTCGCATTTTTTCAGCCAGTAAGCGGTGTCTTTCGCGCTTGCCCGCATGCCGATTCCGTAGTACGACATTTCAACCAACAGGCATTGAGCGGCTTTGTTCGGCTTTTTGACGGAATGGGCTGCGCGGCGCAGCTGGCGCAAAGCTTTTTCGGCATCGGGGTGGATGCCTTTGCCGTCCAGAATCATTTTTCCGTAGCGGTATTGGGCTTCGGTGTTGCCTTTTTGCGCGCCTTTTTTGTAATATTCCAAAGCCTTGTCATAATCGCCGCGCAGGGAATAAAATCGCCCCAATTCGTTGTGGCAGAAAAAGTTTTTTTCCCGTTCGGCGCATTTTTCATACCATGAAACGCCTTCGGTTTCGTTCTTTTTCAGTCCGTAGCGTCCCGCATTGTACGCAAAGCCCAGCAGCGAACACGCCCGCAGGGTTCCCGCTTCGCACAGATTTGCGAGCTTCGGCACGGCGGCGGCTGTTTTTCGGGCGTACAGCAAGCTTTCCGCCGCCTGAAATTCGGTTTTTTCCGCGGCGGCGGGGAAAGTCAGAAATACAATCGCCAAACATAAAACGCCCAAACGCATCCAAAGCATCCTTTTGCTGTTTGCGACAAATTATAACGGCAATCTTTATTTTAGGTAAATGCCGAATTGACAAAGAGCCGAAAAAAGTTTCTAATACTCTTAACGAAATTTTCGAAAGGGAGCTCTTTATTATGAAAAAACTTCTGATTTCTTTGTTGGCGATAAGCTTGGTCGCGGCATGTTCCAAATCCGACGAACAGGATAAAACGGGATGCGCGAAAGTGGATTTGCTGCCGCGCAAGGTTGCGATTGATGCGGCGCAGTACAAACCTTATGAGGGCAAAGGCAAATCCGAATTGCACGGAAAGCTGTGCGTTTCCGTCGGCGAGGGGCAGGAATGTCTGGCAAATCAGCTGATTGTGCTGAATCCCGTTACGGACTATTCGACCGAATGGTTTTCGCGCAACTGGACGAAAAATGAACCCTTGCAGGAAGCCGATCCGATCGCCAAAGAACACAACAAAACGACAAAAACGGCTCAGGACGGCAGTTTTTCGTTCACCGATTTGCGTCCCGGAACTTATTATGTCGGCGCGGTAGCCGATCCGTGCGAAGCGGGACGTCAAAAACAAAACGACAGCTTCAAATACCAGCGTTTGGGCAGTAAAGTTACCGCTATCGGAAAAACCGAAGTGACGCTTAGAAAAGTATACGAAGCGAACTGAATCGATTTTTAATGAAAAAACCCCTTCAATCGAAGGGGTTTTTGCGTAAGGAACACAAAAAATGCTTTGGATGAATACAGTACTTTTGGCGGTTGTTGCCGGATTGCTGCTGCTGCGCAAAAAACAGGCACCTGAAACAGCGTTTTTGAACCGCCGTGTCGAGGAATTGACGGCTGAAAATCAACGCTTGACGGCGGAAAAGGAAACGCTGATTCGGGAAACGGCGGAACTGAAATCGGATGCGGGGCATTTGAACGAACGTGTTGAGGAATTGCGCCAAATGCGCGAATCGCTGACCGTGCAGTTCAAAGCGGTGTCCGCCGACCTGTTGAAAACGCAAACCGAAAACCAGCAGCAGAGCATCGGACAGATTTTAACCCCGCTGAAAGACCAGCTGACCGCTTTTCAAAAAGGCATGGACGACTTTAAACAGGTGCAGGCTACGGGGCGCGGACAGTTGGACGCTCAGCTGAAAAACCTGTTGGAAATGAACAGCCGTTTAAGCGACGAAGCCAAAAGTCTGGCGAACGCCTTGAAAGGCAACACCAAACATCAGGGCGACTGGGGTGAAACGCAGTTGGAACGCGTGTTCGAAGTCGCGGGATTTCAGCGCGGAATCGATTACTCGGTACAGGAAAACGTAAAGGATGAAGACGGACATAACAGAAGACCCGACTATGTTGTGAATCTGCCGAACGAGCGCCGCTTGATCGTGGACTGCAAAGTGTCGCTGAACGCGTACACCCGTTATGTGAACGCAGACAATCCCGACGACAAAAAACGCTATCTGGCGGAGCATGTTCAGGCTTTGCGCACCCACATCAAAGGATTGTCGGGCAAGGACTATCAATCCAAAGTCAAAGATTCGGGGCTGGACTACGTTTTTATGTTCATCCCCATCGAACACGCGTATTTGGCGGCTTTGCAAGCCGACCCCGACATTTACGAAGCGGCGTACAAAGCCAATATCGCGATTACGACGGCATCGTCTTTGCTGCCGATTTTGCGCACGGTCGAAAATATGTGGCGCATCGAACGGCAGAACAGGAACGTTCAGCAAATCGCCGACATCGGCGGAAAACTGCACGACAAGCTGGTTGCGTTCGTCGAGGATATGCAGGATATCGACAAGGCATTGGGCAAGGCGAAAACCAGCTATGACAACGCGTTTAAAAAACTGTCCGAGGGCAAGGGGAACGCTATCGGTTGGGCGGCGAAGCTGAAACAGCAGGGGGCGAAAGCGTCCAAAGATTTCAATGTCGATTACGACGATGAAGACGTGCCTCTGATTGAAAACGGGCAGCCGCAATAATTTTGCGCGTACATGTGCGTTTCTTTGACCTGCCGTTGGCGTTCCTGTTCCAATCCGCCTTTGCGCCAGTTGGTTGAATCGTAAGGAATGCCCGTTTCGGCGGCGGCGGTTTCGGCGGCGGCGTTGACTTGATTTAAATCTTTGTACCGCGACACGCCAAGGACGGACGAAAACGCGTCAAAGCCGTTTTCCTTGGCATAAGCGGCGGCGCGGCGCAGGCGGAACAGAAAGCACACGGAACACCGTTTGCCGCGTTCGGGTTCGGCTTCCAATCCTTTGACCGCTTCCAGCCAATCGGCGGGATTGTAGGGCAGTTCGACAAACGGAACGCCCAAGCTGTCGCAGAACCGCTTTTGTTCGTCGCGGCGTTTTTCGTATTCGGCGCGGGGCTGAATGTTCGGGTTGTAGAACAAAACCGTCATGTCCGCGTGTTCCCGCGCGGCTTTGGCAATCACGGCGCACGAACACGGTGCGCAACAGGACAAAAGCAGCAGTTTGGGCATAAGGAAGTCCTTAATATAAAATCGAAAATAAAAAATCGAAATCACGAGGAGCAAAGCGACGTGGTGCTTCCGTATAAGCGCGCCTGCATCCTGAGATCGCCACAGCCCTGAAAGGCTTCGCGATTTCGGACGTTTTTTTCGTGCGGGATTGGTGTTTGTCAAACACGTCCCGAGATTGCTTCGCGTTGCTCGCAATTTCGAGTTGTTGTCGTCATCGCAAGGAGGGCGGAAGTCCGGTGCGGCAATCCATTTGCGGGATGTTGCCGCAAATGATTGCTTCGTTCACTCGCAGTTAAGCCAAAGAAATACCGTCATCACGGGCGCAATGACGGCTTTTCTTTTCGATTGCGGAAAGCTTACTTTTTCGCAGCGGCTTTTTTCGCCGGAGCTTTTTTCACCGCTTTTTCAGCCTTTTCGGCTTTGGGCGCAGCCGCTTTTTTGGCGGGTTTCTTTTCTTCGGCTTTCGCTTCCGTGCATTCGCAAACACATTCACAGCAGCATTCGCCGTCGGCGCAGGCTTCCGCTTCCAACCAGCATTCGACGTCCGCACCTTCGGGGCAACCGTTGTTCAGCCATACGAAGTAGGCGGCTTCGCGGATTTTATCTTCGTTACACATACTTATTTCTCCCAAAACGAGTTATGATACAGCTTGATTTGACTTCACGCTTCTATAGTTGTACACGATTTGCCGCGAAAACTCAATACAAAAAGGAATTAAACGAATTTGAACGCTTTGACGTTCCATTCCGAACACGTCCAGCCGCTGCCGTCGTTTTCAAAAACGCATACGCCGCCCGTCGCGACTTTGATGTCGTGCGTTTGGCAAAAAGCGTCGTAGTCGCCCGTCAAATGCGGCGCAAAACGGATGATGCCGTTGGAGGATACCAGCAAAACCGTTTCGCCGTCGGCAACGGAATCCGCAAACGATTTCCAAGCGGCGACGATTTTGTCGGGGTCGACTTTCCAGCCCTGCGGCACAACGGCTTTGGCGTTCCACAAATCAATCGCGTCCTGTCCGATGCGGGCGACGACTTCGTCCTCGGTTTTGTTTTCGTCGGGACCGTAGTCGACTTCCGTAAAGTCGGCATTCGGGACGACGGGCAAATCAAGCCCCAATTCCTCGACCGCCAAAGACGCCGTTTTCATCGTTCTTTGCAAAGGCGCGGCAAAGACTTTCGTCGGAATTAGCCCTTTGGCTTTCAAGTATTTGCCGATGCCGCGGGCGCGTTCTTCCTCGACCAAGGGTAAATCGGTTCCCGCGCCGACGCGGGTCGGGGTTTCGTCTTTGCGAAAAGTGTTGCCGTGACGGGCGATAATCAGTCGTTTCATTGTTCTTTCCATGCTTTCAAAAAGGTGAATTTGTCCGATGTTTTTTGCAGTTCGGGCAGTAAAGTTTGCAGCGTTTCCCACCGTTTCATCACATTTTGCGGTGAAAAATAACGGTCGCGACGGGCAAGCCGCGGCAAAACCAAAGGCGGTTCGGCGGAAATAAAACGGATTTCCACCGTGTACCCCAGTTTTTTGATTTCTTCGTACAGTTCCAAGTGCAAAGGGCTGGCGTTCGAGTGTTCAAACACAATCGGCAGGCGGGCTTTGACGGCTTTTTTCAAAACGTGATAGCCGATAAAGCGCGCGGGCAGTTCCCAGCGTTCAAACGCCCGCTGTTTGTCGGTTTTGACTTCGGCTTGATAGGGGGGCAACTGCTCCATAATCGCGTCAAAGCTTAAATACAAAAAGTGCGGGTTTTCGGCTTTGAACGCCGTTGCCAAAACGGATTTTCCCGACGCGGGCAGTCCCGAAATGTTAATCAAAACGGGGGAAGCGACGGGAAAAACACCCGCCAGATGCCGCGTCAAAACCGCCCGTATGTCGGATTTCAGCGAAAACGGCGTAAAACCGTCGGGCAAAGTTGCTGACAGAGACCGCGTTCCCAAAATCCGATTGATGACGTCCTGCAGCACTTAGACGAGTTCCCCGTATTCGGCGATAATCGCTTCGACGCGGGCGACGTCTTCGGGGGAATCGACGCCGCTGGTCGTTTTGCGTCCGCGGTAGTCGACTTCGACCATTTTGACTTTTTTGCCGTTATAAAGGAATCTCATCTGTTCCAAGCCTTCGATTTGATCGGCTTCATACGGCGACGGGGGCAGGGTGAAGTAATCTTTCAGCGCGTCGAACGTGTAAGCGTACAGTCCGACGTGACGGCGGACGGGGCTTTTTTCGGACAGCTCGCGCGCTTTTTCGGGTTTGCGCACGGCGGGAATCACGTTTTTGGAAAACGCCATCGCGTAACCCGCTTTGTTGACCAGAACGGTCGTACCCGAATAAGGAGTCGTTTTTTTGGATTCCAGCAGACGGTCGTATTCCTCCCAATCCAAATGGACGCACGGCGTAAACACGTCGGCGGGGCAGGCTTTCCACGCGTCAATCAATTCTTGCAGCAAGTGCGGCGGGCAAAGCGGGTTGTCGCCTTGCAGATTGATGACGAAAGCGGGACGGACGGATTCTTTTTGCACGGCGTCCCAGCAGCGTTCCGTTCCCGATTTGCAATCCGCGCGGGTCATGGTGAAAGGAATGGCAGCAGCTTTGCAGAAATCGGCGATTCTGTCGTCGTCCGTCGCCACGGCATAAGCGCAGTTTTCGTTGTGTTTGCAAACAAAATCGGCAATCATCGCCACGCGTTTTATCATTTCGACGCCCGCGATTTTGACCAGCGGTTTGCCGGGCAGACGGGACGACTGATAACGGGCGGGAATGATGATGAGAATCTTGTCGGATGTCATAAGAAAGCCTCCTGAAAATATGGTTGTTTCAGTCTAAGCGTCAAAAGGGGCAAGTCAAGCGTTTTTACATCGTTTATTTACTGGAAAAAAATCTTTCGGTTGTGTATCTTAGAAGCTACATTTTGATTTTTAACCGCTGAAAGAGTTTTCCCATGGGACGCGAAAGAAAATTTAAACCCAAAGCAACCCCCGTTTTGACGGGTTCCGATGTCGGCACAGTCAGCAAACGCGGCTGGATTATCAAGGAAAAACATAACCATTTGATGGATTATGCCGCCAGTTCGCCGATTACCATCGAACACGTCAGTCCGCAAATCGACGCGGGACGCTATGCCGTCAAACGCGAAGTCGGCGATACAATGGACGTTACGTGCAGTATCTTTAAAGACGGGCATGACTTGATTAAAGCCGTCATTCTGTGCCGTTTGGCGGATTCGGACGAATGGTGGGAAACACCGATGACAGAGGTCAACCACGGGCTTGCCCAATGGTACGGTCAGCTGTGGTTCGGCACGAACGCCCGCTATATCTATACGATTGAAGCTTGGGTTGACGAATACGGCACTTGGCTGGACGGCACGACCAAAAAGCTGGAAGCGGGACAGGACATTTCCCTTGAATTGGTCGAAGGCGCGGATATGGTGCGCAAAACCGTCGAACGCTTGAAAACCATCAAGGACGTTCGCGACGAAGACGCGCGCAAAGCCGATTTGGCTTTGCTGCAGGACGCTTTGAAGCGTTTTGACGAAAACGAAGACATGTACCAATGCGCCAACATTCTGATGGGCAATGACGTTTCCGAGGCGATGGACCGCTGGCCCGATCGCGAAAAGGCGACGCGCTATGACCGCGAGCTGGAAGTTTACGTCGACCGCGAACGCGCCCGATTCGGCGCATGGTACGAAATGGACGTCCGTTCGCAAGGCTCCGTCCCCGGCGTTCACGGCACGTTCAAAGACGCGGAAGCCCGTTTGCCCGATATTCAAGCCATGGGATTCGACGTGGTTTACATGCTGCCGATTCATCCTATCGGCTACGCGCACCGCAAGGGCAAAAACAATTCGCTGGTGTGCGAACCGGACGATGTCGGGTCGCCTTACGCCATCGGTTCGGCGGAGGGCGGACACCGCTCGATTCATCCTCAGCTGGGGACGATGGACGACTTCCGCTCCTTTGTTGCCAAAACGCACGAATTGGGCATGGAAGTCGCCATGGACTTTGCGATTCAATGCTCGCCCGACCACCCGTGGATAAAGGAACATCCCGAATGGTTCACTTTCCGTCCCGACGGCACGATTAAATACGCCGAAAATCCGCCCAAGAAATATCAGGACATCGTGAACGTGAATTTCTACGGCGAACATTCCGAGTCGCTGTGGCTGGAACTGCGCGACACGTTTTTGTTCTGGGCGAACGAGGGCGTGCGCATTTTCCGCGTCGACAATCCGCATACGAAATCCGTTCCGTTCTGGGAATGGGTGATTCGCGAAGTGCAGAACGTTTATCCCGACACTTTGTTTTTGGCGGAAGCGTTCACCCGTCCGCCCATGATGCAGATGTTGGCGAAAGTCGGCTTTACGCAGTCGTATTCGTACTTTGCATGGCGCGAAAGCAAAAAGGACTTGGAGGAATACTTTACGGAACTGACGCAGACGGACGAAAAAGAGTTCATGCGTCCGAACCTGTTCCCGACGACCCCCGACATTATGCCGATGTATTTGCATGACGCGCCGCGTTCGGCGTTCATTATCCGCTTTATTCTGGCGGCGACGCTCAGCCCGTCTTACGGTATGCTGAACGGCTACGAACTGTGCGAAAACGACGGTATTCCGGGGCGCGAGGAGTTCAATAACTCGGAAAAATACGAAATCCGCACGCGCGACTGGAACGCCGAGGGCAACATCAAGGACGTTGTCGCGGCAATCAACTGGATTCGCGGTGAAAACTACGCTTTGCAGGAGTACGAAAACCTGCGGTTCTACACGTCGGAAAACGACAATATCATTTTCTACGGCAAAATGACCGAAGACAGAAGCAATATGATTTTTGTCGCGCTCAGCCTTGACCCGTATCACGGACAGGCGGGGCGGATTTGGTTTCCGACAGAGGAAATGAACGTTGCGTTCGGCGGACGCTTCCATGTCGAAGAACTGCTGAGCGGACGCGAATTCGACGTGCGGGGCAATGAATTGTGGATCAACCTGTATCCTGCGGGAAATCAGGCGGAAATCTATCGCGTGACGACGATTGACCGCGCGTGGTAAAAACAGGGAGGAAGACTTTGGAAAATAAAACGGAAGTGTCCGCTTGGTTGGCGGATAAAGCTTTCAAACAGACGTTTTGCGGGGCTTTGGAAAGCTTTTTGCCGACCAAACGCTGGTACAGTGCAAAAGACAACACGATTAAAGCCGTTGATGTCGAAGCCGTCGCGCCGATTGACGCGAAAACGACTTTTGCGGTTGTCAGGGTTGAATTGAACGGCGGGGACGCGCCGATGTTCATCATTCCTTTGCGCGCCGCATTCGGTGAACAGGCAAAAGCGGTCAATCCGGACGCCGTCATTTGTTCCGTTGAAGACGGTGTGGTCTTTGATGCCGCGGGCGAAAGCGATTTTTCCGCGGGCGTGCTGGGTTTGATGGCGAAAGACGCGATGCTTGCCGTCGGAAACGGCTTGACTTTCAAAGCGTCCGCCACGGCAAAAGGCAAGGCTTTGATTGAAGCCGTCGCGGGACTGCCGCAAAAGATGATGGGTGTCGAACAAAGCAACACGTCCTTGATCGTCGGCAAAAAGATTATGCTGAAAGTCTACCGCCGCGTCGCTTACGGCGAAAATCCCGAAATCGTTACGTCCGCATTTTTGACGGAAACGGCGAAGTTCGAAAACACGCCCGCTTATTTGGGCAAAGCCGAGCTGGTGAGCGCCGACGGCAAAATCTTGGGTGTCGGCATTTTGCAGGCTTTTGTCGCAAACGACGGTGACGGCTGGGGCTTTACGATGAACTATCTGCAATCCGTTTTCGCCAAAGTGAAAAACGGCGAAGCGATTGACCACGCCGACTATCTGAAAACGGCGGCTTTGCTGGGCAAGCGCACCGCGGAAATGCACAAGGCGTTTGCCAAAGGCACGGACAAGGTGTTCGCGCCCGCGCCCGTGTCGCCCGCCGATTTGACGGATTGGACGGCGCAGGTTGTCGCGCAGGCGGACAGAACGATTGCGGTGGCGAAAGCCAACGTCGCGCCTTTGACGGGCGAAATGCGCCGCAAAGTCGAAAACCTGATTGCCCGCCGCGATGCGATTGTCGAACGAATTAAAGCCTTGGTTCCCGCAAACGTCAAATGCATGAAAACGCGTTTCCACGGGGATTACCATTTGGGACAGGTGGTTGTCGCGAACGGCGACTTTTTCCTGCTGGATTTCGAGGGCGAACCTTTGCGTCCGATTACGGAACGTCAAATCAAGCATTGCGTTTTGAAAGACGTTGCGGGTATGGTGCGGTCGTTCGACTATGCCGCGTTCGGTTCGGTGCTGATGTTCGTCGCCGAAGCCGACAGACCGCAAATGCTGCCCGTCGCCGCCGAATGGCAAAAACAGGCGACAGAAGCGTTTTTAAACGGCTATTTCCAAAATATGGCGGGCTGCGCGTCTTTGCCCGACAAGGCGGCGGACACGCAAAAGCTGCTTGACCTGTTTATTTTGGAAAAAGCGCTGTACGAAGTGATTTACGAAGTCGCGAACCGTCCGGACTGGCTTGCCATTCCGATGAACGGTTTGTCGCGGCTGATTGACCTTGACGGAGAATAAGCATGAAAAATTATTTAGATGAAAGTATCGTAGAAGCCTTGGTTACTTCGGGATATGGGGATCCGTTCTCCGTCTTGGGGATTCATCGTGAAGGCGCGGACGGCGATTTGGTTGTCCGCACGTTCCAGCCGCAGGCGCAAAACGTTTACGTTCTGGAATACGAAACGGGCAAAGTGATGGCGCAAATGGAACGCGTCCACAGCTCGGGGCTGTTCCAATACGAATTCCCCGCCGACTGGGATTACTTCAAATACCGTCTGCGCATCGATTTGTGGCAGGGCGAATCCTATGACACCGAAGACGCTTACCGCTTTCCGCCCGTGCTGGGGGATATGGACATTTATTATATGTCCGAAGGTTCCCATTTGGACGAATACGACCGCTTGGGCGCGCATCCGATAAAGCTGGACGGCGTTGACGGCGTTGCGTTTGCCGTGTGGGCGCCGAACGCCCGCCGCGTGTCCGTCGTCGGCACGTTCAACGAATGGGACGGCCGCCGCCACATGATGCGTCCGCGCGGTTCGTCGGGTATTTGGGAAATCTTTGTTCCCCATATCGGCGAAGGCGCTTTGTACAAATACGAACTTATCGGACCCGAAGGCAATATCCTGCCGCTGAAAGCCGACCCTGTCGCTTTTTATGCGGAAAAACGCCCGTCGACCGCGTCGGTTGTTTACAACCTTGACCGCTATGAATGGAAAACCAAAGGTTGGGGCAAAAAACGCGAAGCCGCCAATGCGATGGATGCGCCGATTTCGATTTACGAAGTCCACTTGGGGTCTTGGCGCAGAAACAGCGACGAAGGCATGCGCTATCTGACGTACCGCGAAATGGCGGACGAACTGGTTCCTTATGTCAAGGATATGGGCTATACGCACGTTGAACTGCTGCCCGTCAACGAACATCCGTTCGACGGATCGTGGGGGTATCAGGCGACGGGGCTGTACGCGCCGACCAGCCGTTTCGGCACGCCCGACGAATTCCGCGAACTGATTGACGCGTTCCACAAAGCGGGGATTGCCGTCATCATGGACTGGGTTCCCGGACATTTCCCCAAGGATTCGTTCGGTTTGGCGAACTTTGACGGCACGGCTTTGTACGAACACGCCGATCCGCGCCGCGGCGAACACAAGGATTGGGGAACCAAAATTTACAACTACGGCCGCCGCGAAGTGAACAACTTCCTGACATCGAACGCGATGTTCTGGAACAAGAAATATCAAGTCGACGGTTTGCGCGTCGATGCGGTGGCGTCCATGCTGTATTTGGACTACAGCCGCAAAGCGGGCGAATGGATTCCCAACAAATTCGGCGGACACGAAGATTTGGAAGCCGTCGAGTTCTTGAAGCGCACCAACGAATTGATGTACGAAAATTGTCCGGGGACGGCGACGTTCGCGGAAGAATCGACCGCATGGCCGATGGTGTCCCGTCCGACGTACATGGGCGGCTTGGGCTTCGGCTACAAATGGAATATGGGCTGGATGCACGACACGCTGGACTATATGGCTTTGGATCCGATTTACCGCCGCTACAACCACAACAAAATGACGTTCGGCATGCTGTATGCTTATAACGAAAACTTCGTGCTGCCCCTCAGCCACGACGAAGTCGTTCACGGCAAAGGTTCTTTGTTGGCGAAAATGTCGGGCGACCGTTGGCAGAAATTTGCGAACTTGCGCGCGTACTACGGCTTTATGTACGGCTTCCCCGGCAAAAAGCTGCTGTTCATGGGCAGCGAATTCGCTCAAGACCGCGAATGGGACTACAACGGTTCTTTGAGCTGGCATTTGCTGAACGACCCGATGCACCGCGGCGTGCAGAGCGTTGTGCGCGATTTGAACAAAATCTATCGCGAAATGCCCGCTTTGTTTGAACAGGACTACGATCCGCAGGGCTTTGAATGGATTGATCCGAACAACGCCGACGAAAGCGTGTTCAGCTTTATCCGCTACGGCAAAGACAGAAAGGATATGGCGGTTGTCGTGTCCAACTTTACGCCCGTGCCGCGCGAAAACTTCAAGCTTGGCGTCCCCAAAGGCGGCAAGTATATCGAAGTTTTTAACTCCGACGCCGAAATTTACGGGGGCAGCGGAATGGGCAATATGGGCGCGGTCGAAGCGACGGACGAAGGATGGAACAACCGCGAACATTCGGTTTCCGTCACGCTGCCGCCTTTGTCGACGCTGATTTTCGTCCCCCAAGGTTAAAGGAGACTGACGTTCCATGCCGCAAGGGATTCGCGTTTTTCCCGGTCGCCCCTATCCGTTGGGGGCGACTTGGGACGGTCACGGGGTCAACTTCGCGCTGTTTTCCGCCAATGCGGAAAAAGTGCTTTTGTGCTTGTTCGATGAAACGGGAACCAAGGAGATTCAGCGAATCGCCATGCCCGAACGCACCGACGAAGTGTGGCACGTTTATTTGCCGAACATTCAGCCGGGGCAGCTGTACGGCTATCGCGTTTTCGGACCGTACGATCCCGAACGCGGTCATCGATTCAATCACAACAAACTGCTGATTGATCCGTATGCCAAATCTTTGACGGCAAACCCCGTGTTTCACGAAACGATGCAAGGCTATCGCGCGGGCAGTCCGAAAGCCGATATGTCTTTCGATCGCCGCGACAGTGCGCCTTTCGCGCCGAAATGCCGCGTCGTTGACGATGCGTTTGCGTGGAACGGCGACAAAAAGCCCGAAACCGCGTGGACGGAAACAATCATTTACGAAACGCACCTGAAAGGTTTTACGTTCAAAAATCCCGAAATCGACGAACATATCCGCGGGACTTTTTCGGCGATGGCGGCGCCCGAAGCAGTCGCTTATTTGAAAAGCTTGGGCATTACGTCGGTCGAATTTTTGCCGATTCAGTCGTTCTTTACGCCGAAACACCTGTTGGATCACAAGCTGGTCAATTATTGGGGCTACGACCCGATTGCGTACTTCGCGCCGCACCCGTCCTATATGGCGGGAACGGATTTGGCGGAAGTCAAATCCATGGTGCGCGCTTTCCACGAAGCGGGAATCGAGGTCGTCATGGACGTTGTCTACAACCATACGGGCGAGGGCAACCAGATGGGTGTGACGCTTTGTTTCCGCGGGATTGACAATGCGGTTTACTACCGCTTGAACCCGACAAACAAACGGTATTACGAAGACACGACGGGCTGTGGCGCGTCGTTTAACGTCGAACATCCGCGCGTGCTGCAGCTGGTCATGGATTCCTTGCGCTATTGGGTGGAAAACGTCCATGTCGACGGCTTTCGTTTCGATTTGGCGCCGACTTTGGCGCGCACGGCAAACGGCTTTAACCAAAACGCGGGCTTTTTATCCGCCGTTCAGCAAGACCCCGTTTTACAGCGCGTCAAGATGATTGCCGAACCCTGGGATGTCGGTATGGGCGGCTATCAGGTCGGGGCTTTCCCGCCGGGGTGGTCGGAATGGAACGACCGTTTCCGCGATACGACGCGCTTGTTTTGGAAAGGCGACAAGGGGCAAATCGGAAACCTCGCGTCCCGATTGACGGGGTCGAGCGAAACGTTCGGCTACCGCGGGCGGCATCCGTGGACCAGCGTCAACTTTATCACGGCGCACGACGGATTCACTTTGCAGGACGTTGTCAGCTATAACGACAAGCACAATCAAGCCAACGGCGAAGACAACCGCGACGGGGCGAACGACAACAAGTCGTGGAACTCCGGCGTCGAAGGCGAAACAAGCGATCCCGCCGTGCTGGATTTAAGACTGCGCCGCAAACGCGCGATGATGGCGACGCTGATGCTGTCGCTGGGCGTGCCGATGATGACGGCGGGCGATGAATTTTGCCGCACGCAAAGGGGCAACAACAACGCTTATTGTCAGGACAGCCCGATAAGCTGGCTGAACTGGGAAAGCATATCCCAAGACGACGCGGCGTTTACGGACTTTGTGCGGTATCTGATTCAAATCCGCTTGGCGCACCGCGTTTTCCGTCGCAAGCGTTACTATACGGGCAAAAAAATCGGCGATTCCAAAGTCAAAGACATTACTTGGATGACGCCCGAGGGCTTGGAAATGAGCGACGCCGACTGGGGCAAACCGTATGCGCAAAGCTTGTCCGCGCTGATTTGCGGGTCGCTGAGCGTCGCTTTTTGCAACGACGAGGGGCGGTTCACGTCGGACAATCATTTCTTTTTGGTCATGAACGCCAGCGGCGAAAGCATCGAATGGCTGTTGCCCGAAGTGCAAAAGGAAACGCAATGGTCGCTGGTTTTGGACACGACGCGCCCGCATCCGAAAGTCGAAAACGAACCGCACAAATCAGGCGAGCTTTATAACGTTCCCGCGTGGTCGGTGCTGTTGTTCGAAGCGCCCATTCCCGATGAAGATAAGGCTGAATTGCTGGCGCGCGAAGGGACGACGGGCATTTTGGGCGGCGTGTATCAAGCCGTTCAGAAAAGCCGTCTGGTCGCGACGACGGATGATTTGGACAGACTGGACTTTATGACTTACGGTCCGATGGGACCGGTTGCGACATCTGCCGATTTGACCGAACCGGAAGAATACGACGGTTTTACAAAGCTGATTTAGCGAAAGGATATTTAACGTGACAAACCATATCGAAACGGTCAATCTGTTAGCTGAAAAGGCGGGGATTTTGCCCGAGTTTTCGGCGGAAGGCAGAATTTACAAAACATCCTTTGAAACGCAAATCGCGGTGCTGAAAGGGTTGGGCATTGACGCGTCCGTTCCCGAAAAGGCTGAACAAGCTTTGCAAGCCGAGCTGGAAAAACCGTTCAAGCGCGCTTTGCCGCCCGTTGTCGTCGCCCGTATTGAAAAAGGCGTTGCCGAAATCCCCGTAACCGTTCACGCCAAAGGCAAACATTCCCGGATTGACTATGTGCTGACGCTGGAATCGGGCGAACAGACGTTCGGGCATGCCGTTCCCGCGATGTTGGAAAAAATCGACGCCAACGGCGAATACGAACGTGTAAAGCTGGTTTTGGATTTGCCCGATGTCATGGGGTATCATTCCTTGACGGTCGAAAGTCCCGATTTGCCCGAAACGGGACGGATGATGACTTTGATTGTCGCGCCGACAAAGTGCTATCAGCCCGATATGATGCGCGAAGGCGGAAAGCCGTGGGGGTATCCTTTGCAGCTGTACGCTTTGAGGTCGGCTGAAAACTGGGGTATCGGCGATTTTACGGACTTGGGAAAAATGGCGGGCGTGGCGCAGCGGTTCGGCGCGGATATTCTGGGCATCAACCCGATTAACGTCGCGTTTATGGCGAACGTCGAAACGGCAAGCCCGTATTATTCTTCGTCGCGGTTGTTCTTAAATCCGCTTTACATTGATGTCATGGCGGTCAACGGCGCGCAAAAATCCAAAAAACTTCAGGCTTTGCTGGCGGACAAGGATTTTCAGGCGAAATTGCAAAAAGCCCGCGCGTCCCGCATTGTCGAGTATGCTTTGGTCGGCGAACTGAAAGGCAAAGCGTTCGAGGCTTTGTACGCCGACTTTAACGGTTCCGATGCTTTCGACGCTTTTTGCGAAAAGGGCGGCGAGGCATTGGACAATGCCGCTTTGTATCAGGTGCTGGCGGAAAACTTCGTGCTGAAGAAAAAGGGTGTCGGCTTTAAATCGTGGGGCAAGGCGTATGTTTCGCCCGATACGGCTCAATCCAAAAAATTCGCCAAAGAACACGCCGACAGAATCCGCTATTTCAAGTACTTGTTCTGGCTGGCGGACGTGCAGTTCAAAGCGGCGTCCGAAGCGTGCGGTCGGGCGAATCTGGGCGTCGGGCTGTATCAGGATTTGGCGGTCGGCGTCGCGGCGGAAAGTGCCGAAACATGGGGCGCGCAAGAGCTGTTCGCCGTGGATTTAAGCATCGGTTCGCCCCCCGATATGTTCAATGCGGACGGTCAGCGTTGGGGCGTCGCGCCCATGCGTCCCGCCCGTATGCGTGAAGAAGCGTATGCTTCTTACCGTCGTATTTTAAGCGCGAATATGAAGCGCGCGGGCGCGGTGCGTATCGACCACGTCATGGGTTTGGCGCGTCTGTTCTGTATTCCCGACGGCGTGGCCGGCGCATACGTGCAGTATCCGTTCGCCGATATGGTCGGTATTGTCGCTTTAGAAAGTCATCGCAACAAATGCCTTGTCGTCGGCGAAGACTTGGGCGTTGTCCCCGGCTTTTTCCGTGAAGCGTTGGCGGAAGCGGGGATTTTGTCGTTCCGCGTGTGCCGCTATGAACGCACGCCCGACGGTCGCTACATTCCGCCCGCAAGCTATCCCGAATCGGCTTTGGTCGCGGCGGGAACGCACGATATGCCGACTTTGCCGGGCTGGTGGACGGGCGGCGATATTGATGCCGCGTGCAAAATCGGAATGATGGACGGACAAAAGGAACAAATCGCCCGCGCCGATCGTCGTGCCGACCGTTTCGCTTTGGTCGAAGCGATGTCCCGCGTCGGATTGTGGTTTGTGGAATCGGAAAACTTTGAATCCCAAATCAACGGCGCTTTGCCGCCCAAGATGATTGAAAAGATTTACACTTATCTGGCGCAGGCTCCGTGTCAGGTGTTTTTGGTGCAGCTGGAGGATGTCTTGCGTCAAGCCGAGCAGATGAATATGCCGGGGACGTGCGACGAATATCCGAACTGGCGTTTCAAGCTGCCGAAAACAATCGAAGAACTGGATTCCGACGGCGATATGGAAAAAATCGCCAACATTTTGAAAGCGGCGCGATCGTAAGATGTTTTTGATACTTTCCTTTATTTTGGCGCTGTCGTGTTCGATGATTACAATTCGGGTGCTGGTGTGCTACAACCCCGAAATCATGGCAAGCGTCAAATGGGGAATCGGCGCGGTCGTTGTTGCGGCGTGGTATGCGCCCGTGATTATCGGATTGGCGCGCAAAGCGGGCGTGACAGGCGTGCCTTATGTGCTGTTGTCGCAGGTTTTGTACTTTATGTTCGGAACGGCGTTTATCCTGTTTTGCTTGATTATGCTGCGGGATATTTTCTGGATTTGGGGATACAAAGCGGCAGGCTGGCTGGGCAAAACGTCCGCGGCGTGCGACCCGATGAACGCGGCTTTGCTGAAAAAGGCGAACATTGCGACGTGCCTGCTGGCGGCGGCGGTTTCGCTTTATTCGCTGTACCAAGGCGTGAAATTTCCCGCCGTCAAAGCCGTTCAAATCGCATCCGAAAAAATCGACTATCCGTTCAAAATCGTCCTTGTCAGCGATTTGCACATCAATCCCGCCATGCCCGTCAAACGGGTTAAGAAAATCGTCGAAACGGTCAATGCTTTAAAGCCCGACGTTATCGTCCTGCCGGGGGATATTGTGGATGCGAAGCCCGATGAAATCGCCGAGCAAACGGCTGAACTGGCAAAGCTGAACGCCAAATACGGCGCGTTTGTGACGTTGGGTAATCACGAATTTTACGTCGGGGCAAGCGCGTGGGAAAACAGATTCCGCGACTTGCGTCTGTTTTATTTGCGAAACGAAGGCTTGATGCTGAACGGCGCAAATGTATATGTCGCGGGAATACCCGATCCGCACGCTTTGCGGATAACGCCCGCTTTGATGGAAAAAATCGGGGAGCTTTTGGCAAAAAAATCCCCCCAAGCGTTTACTTTACTGATGTCCCATTCGCCCGCGATTGCCAACAAACTGTCCAAAGAACAGGTTGATTTGCAGGTGTCGGGACATACTCACGGCGGGCAGATTTTCCCGTTCCATTTCTTGGTCAAAAAAGCAAACGGCTTTTTGTCTGGGCTGTACGATGTCAACGGGTTTAAACTGTATATTTCAAACGGAGCAGGGGGCTGGGGACCGCCCATGCGGTTGTTCGCTCCGTCCGAAATCTCGGAAATCACGCTGGTTCCCTCAAAGTGAAACGAATCGCGGTTGACAGCGATTTCGCCGCAGATGCGGTCAGTACCGTTTTGAGCGCGCAAAAATAAAAACTTCTTGCCAATTCAATCAATGGGATTGTATCCTTGATATCAAGCGCGGGGGCAACCGTCCGCGCGCCAAGTGCCTGAAAAAGAGGCGCGGAGCCGTCGAAAGCTCTCTATGAGGAGGCGAAAATCACGCCTTTAAACCGTGTTGCGTTCTGTAAAACGGATTCTTTCCCCGATTTCCTTTAATGGAGCGGGGAGTTCTTGAAAAGAAAATATTTCTTGTTTTTATTTGTTTTCTCCCGTGTTGGAAAGTATTTTCCAACATATTGATTTTATTAGAATATCTTGTTTTCATTTCCTTTGAAGGCGTGTTCGGGAAAAGGCTGTTTCATTCAGTCGATTTCTTCACAAAGTTACCGTGGCGTTACCGCGGTATGAAAGGTAATGAGCTATGAATTTGAACAAGACTTTTATCAATTCCCTGACGTTTGACGGCGTGGAAAAGACTTATTTTGACGACGTTTTAAAAGGTTTCGGAGTGCGGGTGGGCAAAACGTCCGCAAGCTATATCGTTATGTATCGAAACGTTTACGGCAAGCAAAAGAAAATCACGATTGCCAAGACGACGCAGATCGCTCCGGCGCAAGCCCGCGACGAAGCCAAGAAAATACTGGCTCTGGTCGTTCAGGGCAAAGATCCCGCTTCCGACAAAATCGAAAAGCGCAAAGAAATGACGGTCGCCGATCTTGCCGACAAGTTTCTGACCGACCGGAAGCCGCGCATCAAAGCTTCTTCTTTTGCCGTGTATTCGGCTTCCGTCAGAAGTTAGATTTTACCGGCTTTCGGGAACCGTTTTATCAAGGAGTTGCGCCGCGCCGACGTTCAGAAGTTTTACAACGATATGGTGGGCGGAGCTTATATGGACAGGCGGGGTTATCCGGCGGATCACAAGTTTGTCGCGGCGGCAAATCACGCGAGAAAGACACTTTGCTCGATGTATGAGTTCGCCATTCGCAACGATTGGGCGGATATGAATCCGGCAATCAGACTGGACACGCTTTCGACGGCGAAAAGAATGGTCTTCCTTGACGAAAAAGGGTTTGTGAAGTTCGGGAACATTCTTCAAATCAAGCACGAACGGGAAGAAACGGTCAGGAGCATTTTTATTTTGTTGGCGTTGACGGGATGTCGCAGAAGCGAGATCACGACGTTGAAGTGGGAATATGTCGATTTTGACAATCAGGCGTTTCGCTTTCCGGACACAAAGACGGGAGCGCAAAACCGCCCGTTCGGAAGCGCGGCGAAAAGGTATCTGTTGGCGTTGAAAGAGAAAAGCGGCGATCCGACGGAAGGATTTCTTTTCAAACCGGCCGTAACGGCGAAGATGCCGGCGTATTTTGCGACGCACGTCAAGCCGGAAATCGGGATAACGGGCTTTTGCCTGCACGCTTTAAGGCACAGCTTCGCGTCAATGGCGGCGGCGTTGGGATATTCGGACAACATCATCGCGGGATTGTTGGGGCATCACATCAACACGATCACGAACCGATACACGCACCTGACGGAAAAGGTCGTCGTTGACGCCGCCAACGTCGTCAGCGAAAAAATCGCGGAATTGATCGGAGTATGAAAAAAGAAAAATGGGGCAGAATAAATTCTGCCCCTCTAAATGAAATAGTAAGATTAACTCATAATGAAATTATACATTCACCCGTTGTGTTATGTTTTTGAATATTTTTTTTGACGGTTTCCCTGCTTACATTAGCATAGCAATATACGCATAAATGATTGCAGGTATTATACATTCCAATATCTTTGCTGATTATACATCCGCAAGCGGAACGCTGTCCTTTATCTTTTAAATCTTTATATTCTTTCGGTCTCGAAAATCCCGAAGAAAACAGTGTCGGCTGGGTATCGGGAAGTTTTCCTGTATGCAGATAATAGATCAATTCTTTGTCTTCCGGGAAAAGCCGTTCCAACAACATACCGTCTATACAACGATTTTTTTCAATTCCGTATTTCATTAAATCAATGTTTTCAGCACAGGTAGCAAGAGATATTTTCCAACCTTTCTCTTCCCAGGCATCTCTTATTTTTACAAGTCCTTCAACGATTTCTTTGCGTTGAGCTTCCGTCAATTCGGCCGAACAAACATTTTCCCTTGTAAACATCCCTGTTTCATTGATCATGTTGTTTTGAACTTTACGATAAGCGGCAACATCGGCGAAGCTGAAAACAAGTTTATCCGTATATCCTTTTAAGCGATTGCCGATATGCCAGATTTTTTTTAACAAATCGCGGGGCGTCAGTCGAGGCGTAACGATCAAAGGATCAAAACGCCAGATAACCCGTTCTTTCCCGATCATTTCGGATAATGTCTTAAACGTCTCGATTCTGTCTTCAACGGGTGGAACGTGAGGTTCAAAACCTTCTGAAACGTAATCATTCAGAGTAACCTGAAAATAGTAGTGGATTCCTCTTTTATCCAATTCCTGCAAATAGGGAATAACCGGCTTAGGATTCTTTGTCCAGAAAACGACGGCTTTGCATTTTTTAAACGAAACGTAAGAGGGCTGACGATTGAAAGGATTATACCAAACACAATATCCCTTTTCCAAACGATTGAAAAACCAGGGCGCATAAAAAGCTGGTATATCTGTGGAACGGCTTGCCGATATGATTACCGGGCACACCGCTTCTTTTTTTTCGCCGGAATCCGTGATAATAAAATCTTTTTCAATCATGATATTTCGATGACAACTCCTCTTAAAGTTTTTCCATAAAAGTAAGCTGTTCATTATTATTAGATTTCTTTTCGGTTGATTTTCTTTTTTTTGTTGAATTCTTTTTTTTCTTCTCTGAATTTTCATTTTCTTTTGATATAGGAGCTGCTATATCTTTTCCAAACAACTGACCGTAGAATTCAGCATAAACGTCTTTAATGTAATCAAATTGTTCATTCAGAAGAATATCCGTAAAATCCCGTGTCAGATTTGCAAAGCCGGTCAAAAGACCGAACAACGAAAAAGCAATACGATAATCTGACATTTTTTGACTTTGCATAAAGTGGAGCAATTTTTCCCAATCGTCTCCCTTTATCAAGACGGCCGCAACTGAAGACAAAAGACCGTTATCCCATTTCTGGTTGAATTCATCACCTCTGAGATGTCTGCGGAGGCTATTTAAAAACTCACGCGCGTGGGAATTTTCCCATTCTTCGTTGTAAACTTGTTTTGCCTCTTTTGTTATATCATCGGCCAGATCCGTTTTCTTTTCGTTGATTTTAAAAAACGGTTCGGATTTGCTTAAAATCAGCTGATAAACAGACTTATATAGTTGCTTTTCTTTTTCAGTTTCAAAAAGTTTTTCTTCTGTCTTTTCAAGTTTATCGTTTATAAAGACAATCTCGCTATCACGCGTATTTAAGAGTTTACGTTCTGATGAAATTTTATCATTAACGGATTTTATTTCGTTCTGAACCCACCGAAGTGCAGAACAATCATAAGAAACGCCCGATTGAATTTCAGAAAGCACATCGTCCAAAAGAACAATGTTTTTTAGCTTATTATGCTTTCTAAGTCCTTTGATTATCTTTTCAATTTGATCATCGTTAAATTCGCCCGATAATTCGGAATACCACGGCTCCATTTGCCGTAAAGAAATGAAGGATGTTTTTAAGTCAGATAATTGAGTCCCCGTTATATTTCTATCGGGCGTTGATACTATGGAAGAAAATATATTGTAAATATTTTCTAACAAAGATTTTTTTGGGACGTTTCCAACGATGTTGAAAGTATGGCTCCTATATAATAACCGTAAAGCATTCCTTTTATTTTGTTTATCCGACAATCTTTTGAAACGTCCTCCTCCGAAAGGTTTTTATTCGGATCTTTTTGTAAAGGTTTGTATGTATTTTCCTTATATGTTTCGACCACCAGATTCTCCTGATATAGTCGCAACATTTTTGTTTCCAAGCTGGAATCCGAAAGAGATAAGGTTGTTCGTTTGTCTTCTTCCGAGAAAAAAATAAACCGTGTATTTTCAGGGGTGAGATAGATAGTTTTTTTTGAAATATAGACTCCTTTTTTAACCTTTTGAAAATTTTCATCAGAACAAATTTCAATAAGGAGCGGATGATCCTCAACCTCATCATTGTTACGCGTAAAAGAAAAAGGCCCCTCATACAAAACGATGGAATTCTCCAAGGCGTTTTCATTTGTTTTCTGCCATCTGGAATATCCGTATCCTCTTTTCTGATAAAACATATAAGGGGAAACAGACTCGGTTGATAAGATATTGTTAAAATTGAGTGTTGATGTCGGAATGTAATAATTTTTCATCTTATAAATCCTCAATTTCTTCAACTTCGGTTGTTGTATATAGGGTTCTGTCAAGTTCCGAAAACAGTTGCGGAAGATTCCCGCTATACATCATATATAAATCCCGATAAGTTCTTGTCATCGCAACATACAGAGCCTTCCGTTGAGACATATCCGCACTTTCCAAAAAAGGAATAAAGACCGTTTCAAACTGAAGACCTTTTGCACTATGGTATGTAAGAAGCTTCGGGTTTGTTGAATTGAAGTTAAGATTATCTGCGCTATTTCTATCAACTTTATAACGCGCCTCATAGTTTCCGCCCTTTTCTTTCAGTTTTTCGTAAACCAATTTAACATCCGTATTTCGAGGAAGTAAGATGGCAACATCATTTAAATTTCTGTTTTTTATAATCCTATGTATCGCATCAATTTGCTCGTCTTTATTTTCGTATTGAATAATACGGGGAAGTTCTTTTTCCGAGCTTTTATAAACGGCATCATCATAAGATGTATCAATTCCTATTTGGCACGCTATTTTCGCAACCGGACTTGGCAATCTGTAATTATTATATAAAGGGAAAGGCTTAGGCCTGATTTTTTCCGAAATAAAAGACGGGATATTTTCTACCGGAACCATTTTTCTGTTTTCCATTCCGTCATAAATTGATTGAGCCGTATCTCCGAAAAAGAAAAAATTTTTCTTTGACGAATTTATAAATCTTTTAATTTCATCTTCAGTAAAATCCTGAATTTCATCAACAATGATATAATCTGCCGAAGCGCAGTTTTCTTTGTTTTCCCATTCCCAATAATATGAAAACTCATTTTTTAAGCCAAGAGCTTCGCGACCGGCATTCATATAGCTGCATAATGCCTTTGTAAAAACAATCACTTTGTAATTATTTCCACGTTCTTTCTGAATTCGTTGAGCTTTAATCAGGGCAAGAACGGATTTTCCGCTTCCGGCACACCCTTGGACAATGCATGATTTATCCAAAGTCGCCGTTAAAACTCTAATCTGAGCATCATCAAGTTCAGATTCTTTAATCATCCAGTCTTTTTTCATCGTTTGAAAATCCTCCAAGCCACTTTGCTACAATCTTTTTCCTTTTGTGAATGTGATACGCAAATAGTTTCACGTCTGTCGCTGTTTCTCCCCATAAGTTCTAAAGACACATGATCGTTAATGTCATCCATCATGGCGTAAATCCATTTATCAGAAACGGTATTATGCGATGTAATATCTTCAACGCATATTATTCCTTTGTCGTCAATTTTTGAGGAGAAGCTATTTATAAAGAAAACATATGGATTATCACTTCCGAATTGTTTTTTTGTAACGAATTCATTTAACGACTTAAAAGAAACAAAAATGTCAAAAAATTGTTTTATTTCTGACGACATTATATTCATATCGTATAAATCACTTATTTCGTAAAAGAACGGTTTTAATTCTATGTTTAACAAGCACGTTATTTTAAATTGTGTTATTGTTTTTTCTAAAATCCTGAGAGCATTTGCATTCCCATCTAAAGCTAGAATTTTTATTTTGTTCACGGAGGGGAGATTATCCATAACAGCCTGCAATAATCCGAAAACTTCCCCACCAGTTCCGCATCCGAAGTCAAAAACAGATAATTTGTTTCTGCCCTCGTATATATGTTTGTTTGATTGAAAAAAGAGATTGAATATACGATAGGCTTCCGCATAACTCCGTGGAAAATATGTTCCCAGATATTTCAATAACTGGGATTCGTCATAATCCAATGCAACAAGGGGCTTGTATTCCGGGCAATAGGAAGCTTGCAGAGTTTTGAAAATATATTCATCCAGCCATTCCGGGAGTTTAACAATATTTACCATTTTTTTTTGCTTCCCTGATTGCCATGCTCCAACTATCGATTTTTGATTAGGATTGATAATGCTTCCCAATCTAACCTTCGTTAGGTCAGGAAAAATCCAATCCGCAGAAATCGGCGGAATATTTAAAAGGTTGATATTGCCGGAAACGTTTAGTAAACTTCAGCCTAACGAACGTCAGATTGGGAAAGAAACCTGTAAACTGTGCTTTTGCCGACGCCGTGTTTTCTCGCCGTTTGAACGACCGAAAGCCCGTTTGACAAATCCCTTAGAATCCAGTCTTCTTTCCCGTCAAGAATGTGCTTTTTGTTGCGGCTTCCAGTCGATCGTCCGAGATGTTTTCCCTCGGCTTTCAAGCGACTCAACGCTTCTTTCATCCTTTGGGAAATCAGCGTCCGTTCGACTTGAGCGACCATAGAAAAAACAAACGCCAATAACTGCGATTGAATATCCTCTCCCAAGCGGTAGTTTTCTTTGACCGTCCAGACTTGCACCTGTTTCGTCATACAGACGTTCAAAATCGTCATCACGTCCAGAATGTTTCGCCCCAGCCGCGACAGTTCCGAACAAACCACGATGTCGCCTTTTTTCAGCTTTTTAAGCGTCCGCCCGATTTTTCTTTTCGCGAAAACGACCGTTCCGCTGATCGTTTCGTTGATCCATACGTCAACGGGAAAATCCTTGCGCTCAAGGAAACGCTCTATTTCAAATCGCTGATTTTCCGTTGTCTGTTTGTCCGTGCTGACTCTGATATATCCGTAAACCGTCATCGTTCGATACCTCTTTCTTTTGAATGTTCTGCGGGCTTGGGACGGTCGGCGGCGGCGCGGGATCGTTTCAGCTGTTCAAGCGTTTTGTGTTTGCGGGGAATGACGACTTGCGTCAAGGAAAAGTCCCTGTCCCGGAACCGCGTCGCCTGCAATTCAACGCCGAACCGTCTGGCGATTTCGGACTGGCGCAAGCGCATTTGCTCGATTTCCCGCCGGTTGAACTCCAACCGTTTCAAGCCGTTGTTCAGTTTCAAAATAAAGTGGATGTGTTTGTGCCGTTGATGACGGTGCGCGGCGAACACATACGAATATCCGTTTTCGGCGAACGGTCGCATATATTCGGTCGCGAACGCTTCCAAATCCTCCGACGCCATACCGCACCCGTTCGGGAAAGACACGATAAAATGAATGGCGCACCGCCCGTTCTTGCGTCCGCTTTCCGGTTCTTCGGTCAGCCGTTCTTTGAACTCCTGCGCCGTCAGATGTGTTTCAGTTTCGTCCGTCAACGTCAGCTTTTCTTCCAAGCCTTTCGACTTTTCCGCGACGTATTCCGCCATAGCGCAAACCGTGCCGATGCTTTTGGCGTAACCGACTATCTTGAACACCGCTTCAAACGGACGGGAACGGGACAGGCTGATAAAGTGCTTTTGTAAAGGCTCGTAATGAAAGGGCAGTCCCGGACGCTCCCGCCGGATGCCGCGGATATGCTCGTCAAGCCAATCGTGTTTGCGTTTAACCATAGTAATACCTCAACAGCCGGACAATCTTTTCCCGCAAAAGCGCAAGACGTTCCAAGTGTTCTTTGATGTTTTCCGCTTCCGCTCCGCCGTTCAACGCGCGGGCGATCTGGTTCAGATTGACGCCGATCCGGCGCAGTTCCTCGCGGATTTCCGTCAGCTTTTCGATTTCTTTCGTCCCCGGAGCGTTCGCTTTCGCCAATCCCGCCGCGATGAATCTGCGGGCGACGCCCGACGGGTTGTCAAACCTGTCGAGCATCGCTTTGTGTTCGGGTGGCAATCGTAAAGCGATCTTCACTTTCGCCATACCGCTCACCCCCGTTCCGAAGTCGAATGAACGGGCGCGGAAAGCAGCTCCGCCACCCAAGCGTCCAAGTCCGCGACATCGTAAACGACTTGCGTTTTGCCGAACTTGCGGAACTTCGGACCGCCGCCGATCGTCGCGTATTTCGCCAACGTCGCCGACGTCCGGTTCAATCCCTTTTCCATCAGGTAAGAGGAAGCTTCCTTGCGTGTTAAATACGTTTTCATAGTTTGGTGTCCTTTCGTAAAAATGACCGCCTTTTGACGGAACACTTCCAGAAAAGACCGATGCCGACCGCTTGGCAATTTTGCAAACGTGCAATTTCCGCCGTAAAAGCGCGAAAACGGATTATATCTTATTGAAAATAAACGGGTTTAATTTGCAGGTTATCGGATTGAAAGGGACGGACTTTACCGGGTCGGGATAAAACCGGCAGGGCAAAGAGGCGTAAGGCGGGATTCCACGTGCGATTTTGTCCGACAAATCGCGTATACTGCAAAGGAAAGCCCCTCTGAAATATCAAAGACTTCCCCGCCGCCTAAATGTTTGAAAAACAGATATCCGACTTTTTTTGCAGGATAGCCTTTTTGTGGCACAAAAACGGCAAAAAAATTTCTTGTTTGAGAATGGCGGCGTTATCTTTTATAAATAGGAAAAGGGGTGCTTTATGGTTGAAAACGAACGCACGGAATACAAAGAAAAACTGACTGCCGCTTTGGAAAAGGAAGCGGTGGCGTTTCTGAACGCGCACGGCGGAACGATCTATATCGGCATTGACAAGAACGGGAATCCCGTCGGCGTTGACAAGTGCGACGCGCTTCAACTGGAAATCAAAGACCGCCTGATAACGGGGATTCGTCCGTCCGTTATGGGCTTGTTTGACATTGCCGGCGAACGTCTGAACGGATCGGGACGTTTTGACGGAAAATAAGAACTTCGGATATTGCTCTTTAATCAAGGCGACCGAACAGGTCTTGGACAAGTTTTTCGTTGAAAACAGGATTTACGCTCGCGTAACGGCAACCAAGCGCGAAGAACGCCCGATGGTCGATCCGCAAGCATTAAGAGAAGCGGTCATTAACGCGATACTGCATAACGATTATTCATACAACAATCCGCCGAAGTTCGAAATGTTTTCGGACAGAATAGAGATCACGTCAACGGGCGGCTTGCCGTGGGGAATGACGAAAGAAGACTTTTTCAACGGCAAGTCGTGTCCGCGCAATCCCGAATTGATGAGAATTTTTCAGGATATGGAACTGGTCGAGCGTCTTGGGTCGGGCGTGCGGCGGATTTTGAACGCTTACGCGCCGGACGTGTTCGAGATTTCGGACACTTTCTTCCGCGTAACGTTCCGCTATAACAAGCCGTTTGCCGAAGCGGACGATAAAGCCGGAGAGAAAAACAGGGAAAAAACTACCCAAAAAACTACCCAAAAAATCTTGGACGCAATCAGGAAGAATCCGCAGATCAGCCGTCAGGAACTGGCGGAAATCGTCGGTATTTCCGAAAGCGGCATTAAATGGCAGCTGAAAAAGATGAAAGACGAAGGCATCATTGAGCGCGTCGGTTCTCTCAAAGGCGGCAAGTGGGTGGTAAAGTAAGATTTCTATTCTTCCAGCTGAGTCAGTGCAATCCGTTTCATTTCGTTTTTTTACAGTTTTCTTTTTTTCAACCAGATAAAGTGAATATCCGATAGCTTTCCAGTGTTTTCGACAATGGTTTCGATGCTGAACGAACGGCGAAAGGAGGAATAAAAGGCATTATTTTCGTTGCAACCTTAGATAAATCGGATAGGATAATTAATGGGATTCCTGAGCGATAAAAGGCCAACGGAATGAATTTGAGACTTTTTTTCTTTCACGGATTGATAAAAGAATTTCATCTGTCAAAAATACGGCGGATATTGGAAAGAACGGACATTGGTGATGAAGCGAAAATGCTGTTGGTCACAAACTCTTTGAATCGGTTGAAAGAAATTGATGAAGCCTACAATTTTGCTGATACTTTGGATAAATTGAATACGTTAATTAATGGACAAAATAAGCAATAATTTTTAGGGATTCCAAAATGTTTTCTTATCCGATTATAATAGAACAACCAAAAGATTGGATTGATTATTTATCCGCTTTTGGCCCTATGATTGCCGCCTTTATTGCAATCGGTATAGCTGTTTGGCAGGGAATAATTCAAAATCGTCAGCATAATTTGGCTTTGTTCGAAAAAAGGTGGGCTTTTTGGGAAGAAACAAAAAAGCTTGGCTATAAAACACAAACATTTAAACATACTCCTGCTGACGAAATGGGCGATGGTTCAGATCCTGAAAAGAATTTTTGGATTGTTGGTCAGGAAATACAAAATCTGGCTAAAAAAGGCTGTGTTCTGTTTGGAAAAAAAATTGAAACGGAAATCAATGAAATTGCAGAAACTTTTAAAAAAAATCATTTGCTTCAAGAAAGAATATTAGAAAAACTGAAATATAAAGATGACTATGAACGTGCAGGGAAATCTATAAGAGAAGAGCTTTCTATGGATTTTGATAATAAAAGGAAACTTGACTTACAGCACTCGCAAAAATGGAACGAATTAGCCCAGCATATTTTTGATAAGATACGGGAATTGGAAGTATGATTCATTTCTGGTATTGTTTTTTGAGAAACTGGAAGATTTTTTTGATGCTCTCTCTGCTCTGGTTGTTGCGGGATGGGCTGTTTTGCATACTTGGGGGAAAGAAAGGGAAGCCTTTCCATTATTTAGGAGTGCTACGGAGTTTTTTATAAGGGGTTTCAACGGGAAAAAGAGAAAAGGAGGCTGTTAAAAATGTCGATAAAAGATCGTATGGTTGAACGGATGATGAAAAACTATCCTATCTTAAATAGAAAATATAGAGAGCTTCATTACGTCAACTTTTTGAAATATTTGGAAGATTTTTCAAAAAAAGAATTTAGTGAAAGTGGAAGAGAATATTATGCGAAATCTTTTCTATTTGATTGCTATATAGAGGCGGAAAAACGGTCTATACGTATAGAATCAGAAAACCGTAAAGAAGAAAAACGTAGAGAAGAAGAAATACGTAAAAAAGAAGCTGACGAGTTTGAAAAATATGTAATTTCTGAAATGGTAAAACATTATGCTGTTTTGAGAACAAAGTTCAGTAGAGCGAAAGTGGTTGATGAATATGGAATTGAAACTTTTAATGAAGAACAGTTTGATGAAGATTTAAAGTATTTTGTTAGAAACGTTTTGAAAGAAAATAAAAATATGCCACAAGCGTTTTTCTTTCATTGCTTTGAACAAGCAAAAGAAGTTGCAGAAAAGGAATTTGATGAGTTCGAAAAATATGTAATTTCTGAAATGGTAAAACATTATGCTGTTTTGAAAACGAAGTTTAATAGAGCAAATGTTGTTGATGAATATGGAATTGAAACTTTCAACGAAGAACAGTTTGATGAAGATTTAAAGTATTTTGTTAGAAAAGTTTTGAGAGAAAATAAGAATATGCCGCAAGAGTTTTTCTTCCGTTGCTTTGAAAAAGCAAAAGAAGTTGCGGAAATTGATTTTAATGTATCGAATATTCAAACAGGCGAAGATTATGAACGGTTTGTTCGTGAACTTTGCGTATCAGCCGGTTTTGAATGTGGAATGACACCGAAAACGGGTGATCAGGGTGTTGATTTAATTGTCAGAAAAGACCGGACTCATATCGCGATACAGTGTAAATTCTATTCAAGTCTTATCGGAAATGCCGCAGTTCAGGAAGTCATCGCGGGACAGAAATTTTATAATTGCGATTATGCGTGCGTCGTTTCCAATCAAGATTATACCGATTCCGCGAGAAAACTGGCAAATGCGGCTGATGTTAAATTGTTATCACACGAAACATTGATTCCGTATCTGCAAAAACTGTGATTCTGCAAAAATATTTATGAATGGGGACTTAACTCAAATACTCTCCTGATTGGCGGATAAACCGTCATTCTGCCTATGCCTGTTATACTCCCCTGCCATATCGTCGTTTGATTGAAAAATAAAAAATTACTAAAACAGGGCGGATTACTCCGCCCTGTCTGTTGATACGTTTTTGTTGATCCATTCGTCCAAATCGGCTTTGCGGTATCGGACGACTTTTCCCAATTTGACAAACGGCAAGCCGTATTTGTTCGTCATACGCCAGACGGCAAGCGTGTTGATTTTCACGCCGATATAAACGGCGGCGTCCCTCGGTGTCATCAATCCGGCGGGGGATATGTTGCAGGCTTCTTTACAGGTTCGTTCCATGTGTTCCTCCTTTCTTTGACGAAGGCTTGAACACACAGAAACACCGGCGCACACGTCCTTCATCAAATAAATGATGTCGGTTTCGATTGAATTGTGTGCAGGCTCGGTAAATACCGGTCTGTGCTAAAAAGCTGTTATCAATCTAAGCATATCAACGCCTTGTTTGCAATATCCCCCGTGTATGATTGTGATTGATTATCATTACCGGACGGAAAAAAAAGAAAATACGGATTGCGTTTTTTACGCTTTTGACTGATGATGAATGAGGAAGATTGATGACATTTGAACGGTGTCGGGGTTGACCGTCGGTCGACCGGAGTTTTCCCGAAGGCTTTGTAAATTGTCTGCCGGAAAACAAAAAATCCCTTGAAAATCAAGGGCTTGTGATTGGCTGGGGAACCTGGACTCGAACCAAGACTAACTGAGTCAAAGTCCGTTGCCTTACCGCTTGGCTACGTCCCAACGACAATAAGATAAGTAATCTGTTTTTAAGGGCTTAGTCAAGTAATTTATGCACGCTTTAAATTTTAATTGTTTTTTTTATCAAATCGGGTATTGTGTGCTTTACAGACGCGCCCGTAGCTCAGCTGGATAGAGTATCGGCCTCCGAAGCCGAGGGTCGTGGTTTCGAATCCCGCCGGGCGCACCATTCTTTAAAAAAAAACGGCCGTCGCGGTCGTTTTTTGCATTTACGGGGCGGAAAAATGAAAATCGCCGTTTTAAGAGATGACCTGATAAACCCGTCTTCACCGGACGCTATGGATACGTTGACGGAGGCCGGATTTATCGAAAGCGTTTTATTCGACGGAAACGAAGTCCGGCAAATCCCGTTTTACGCCGATTTGGAAAAGACGATCGGCACGCTTCAACGGTATGCCCCCGATGTCGTTTTCAACCTGACGGAATCCGTTTGTTCTCAGGGCGGATTGGCGGTTTTCGCGCCGCAGCTGTTGGACATATTGCGTCTGCCGTATACGGGAAACAGGACGTTCGCGCATCTGGTCAGCGCGGACAAGGATTTGGCAAAGCGGCTGTTTTTGCAAAACGGATTGCCCGCGCCGTCTTCGGTTTATCGGGCGGGGGCAAGCTATTTGCTGAAAGCAAAAACGGAACACGCTTCCGCGCATTTGGACGATACCTGTGTCGTTTCTCCGGCGTCCGAAGACGAATTGCGGAGTGCGTTGAAACAAAAAGAGCGGGAAACCGGTCTGGCGTGGATCGCCGAAGAATATATCGACGGGCGGGAATTTAACGTCGCTTTGTTGGGCGATGAGATTCTGCCGCCGGCGGAGATGTGCTTTTCCCCCGATTTCAAAGGGCATAAGATTCTGACGTATGAAGCGAAATGGAACGAGGACTGCGACGCTTATCAACTCAGCCGCCGGTCGTTTGACGTCGAAAACGAAGTCAGGGAAAGGCTTTCCGCCGTCGCTTTGAAATGCAAAGACGTTCTGGATTTGCGCGGCTACACGCGGATCGATTTCAGGATGAACGCCAAAGGGGTACTGTTCATCATTGATTTGAACACGAATCCCTGTATCGCGCCGGATTCCGGTTTTATCGCGATGGCGCACGAAGCCGGATTGAGCGATAAAGAAGTCATTGAAAGGATCGTCGCCAATGCTTTTTCGAAATGAGATTTTTCCGCGGGATGTGGACGCTGTTCGCGAAATTCTTTCTTCGACGGGATTTTTTGAGGAAGCGCCGGATGAAATCGACGTCGCGATCGAATTGGCCGAAAAAGCGTTGGCGGACGACAATTCACCGGAAAACTACGACTTTGTTTTCTTGGATGACGGGGACAAAACGCTTGGCTACGCCTGTTTCGCGCGCGTGCCCTGCACGGTGTCAAGCTTTGAAATTTACTGGATTGCCGTGCATAACAACTGCCGCGGACAAGGGCTTGGCAAACAGCTGATGAAGGAGGTCGTCCGTCTGGTGAAAGGTTTCGGGGCGACAAAGCTTGTTTTACAGACGGCCGGACGGGAACAGTATCTGCCGACGCAAAAATTTTATCAATCGTGCGGTTTTAAGGAAGAAGCGCGCCTGAAAAACTACTATGCGGCAGGGGACGATTGCCTGATTTACACGATGGATTTCTAACTGTTTTTGACTCTGTGAATCGCGGATTTCAGAATTTCCCCGATCAACGTCTGGTAATCCATTCCTGCCATTTTACATAAAATCGGCAAATCGGAATAAGTCGGATTCAATCCCGCCAAAGGATTGACTTCGATAAAGCGCGGCGTGCCCTGTGCGTCCAGCCGGACGTCGATGCGTCCCGCATCCAGACAGTCCAAAGCTTCCCACGCTTTCAACGCCGTTTCGGCGACTTTCGGTTCGTCAACCAGAACGTATCTGACGCGGTCTTCGTATTTCTGTTTGTTTTCGTAGGTGTACGCTTCCTGTTCCGCTTTTTCGCCCAGAACGATTTCCGCAACACCGATGACGCGGGCGTTCTTGCCGCTGCCGATCAGGCCGACGGTGAATTCCCGTCCGGACAGATATGTTTCGACCAGAACGGGTTCGTGAAAACGTTCCAACAAATCGGTGCAGACGTCTTTTAATTCGGCTTTGTTATGGACGCAGGATTTCGCCGAAATGCCTTTGCTGGTTCCTTCGGCGACGGGTTTGGCAAACACGGGATAGGACAGCGGCATATCATCGATATCCGCCGCTTCTTTGACCAAGAAGAATTCGCACGCCGGCACGCCGTAAGACCGAACGACCGCGTCGGTCATCGCCTTGTTCAGCGTCAGAGCCATCAGATCCGCCCCCGAAAAAGTGGAGGGAATGTGATACGCTTCCAATAAAGCGGGGACTTCCGCCTCGCGTCCCATACCGTCGACGCCTTCCGCGATGTTAAAGACCAAATCCCAGCGGTCGCCGGCGGCCAGGCGCTTCACCAGCGCTTTGACGTTGCCGATTTTGTCGGGCGTGTGGCCTTCGTTTCTGATGGCGTTTTCGATCGCGTCGATCGTTTCCTCGCAGTCGAATTCGGCGACTTGTTCCGTTGAAAAGCCTTCCTTTAAATAATCGCTTTTCAGGTCGTAAGTGATTCCTATGCGCATTTTAAACCCCTTCGCGGAAAACATCCGGATAAACGTAAGACTTGTCTGCGTAATTGTGCAGACGCAGATTTTCGCCGTCGATGCCGTCAACGTAGTTTGGCAGCAACGGTACTTTGCCGCCGCCGTTCGGAGCGTCGATCACATAGTGCGGCACAGCGTATCCGGAAATGAAGCCGCGCAGATGCTTGATGATGTCCAGTCCCGTCTGAACGGGCGTTCTGAAATGACGGGATCCGGGGACGGGGTCGCATTGATAAATGTAATACGGTTTGACGCGGAAAGAGAGCAAGCCCATCATCAGCTTGCGCATCGTTTCCGGATCGTCGTTGACGCCTTTGAGCAAAACGGTCTGGGAGCCGATCGGCATACCGGCATCGGCCAGCCGTTCGCAAGCGGCTTTCATCTCCGGCGTCAGTTCGTCGGGATGGGTCGCGTGGATACTGACAAAGACGGGATGATACTTGGCGACCATATGGACCAGACGCGTCGTGATGCGCTGGGGCAGAACGGCTGTCGTCTTCGTCCCGAGCCGGATGATCGAAACGTGCGGGATCGCGCGCAGACGGGCTAACAGTTTTTCAAGCGTTTCCGTCGGCAAAGTCAGCGGATCGCCGCCCGATACGACGACGTCCTGCACTTCCTCGTGTTCGGCGATGTATTGGATTGCCTGCTCCCAGTAATCGTGTTTGCATTCGTGATGCGTCGCGCCGATCAGACGGGAACGGGTGCAATAACGGCACGCCGTACTGCAAAAATCGGTCGACAGGAACAAGATGCGGTTCGGATAGCGGTGAACCAATCCTTTGACGGGACTGTCGCGGTCTTCGCTCAGCGGATCGACTTTTTCTTCGGGCGAGATATCGTATTCGTCGGAAACGGGAATGACGCAACGGCGCAACGGCTGTGTCGGATCGTCGGGATCAAGCAAACTCATATAGTAGGGCGTGATCGCGACGGGAAAGCCTTTCTTTCCGTGTTCAAGCGCGCGGGCTTCGCTGTCGGTCAGATGCAGGACCCGTTCGATGTCGGCTTTTTTGCGGAATCTGTTGCGGATCTGCCAACGCCAGTCGTTCCATTGGGCTTCGGTGGTCTGCGGAAAATAAGTGTGCAGAAAACGGCGGGATCTGTCGGAGATAACGTGTTCCGAATGGTTGTGGGGAAGAGGGGAAGACGGAGGTTCTTCGGAAGATTCTTGCGTTTCTTCCGTCATCGGCTGTTCGGGAGCCGGAAAAGTCGTGTCCATAAAAATGCCTTTTCAAAAAGACGATAACGGCGTTATATTTTACTCTGTTTAAAAAGGACTTCAAGACTTATTTGAAGAATTTAATTAAAAAAATAGCGAAAGGGATGATATGCGGGAAGCAGTCGATAAAACACAAGATGATTTGCCTTTTTTGTTTTTGCGGAAAAGCTATGCCGATTATGAAAAGGCGGTCGTAAAATGTGATGATTTGCTGGCGAAAAATCCGTCGGACGCGACCGCTTATTATATCCGTTCGATGGCGCGGTTCGGTATGGCGTCATTGGTTCCGACGAAATTCATCGGTGATGAAACCGTTTCGGAAAAGCGGATCGATGCCGTTTGCCGTGAAAACGCGGACACTTTTCAAAAAATCAGAAAGCGGCTTTCGGCGGAAGCGCAAAAAGACCCGAATAATAAAGATCATCTCATTTCGGAACTGACTTTCGGATTTTGGGCTTATCTTTTTTCCTCCGCCTACAAGAAAGCGTTATGGAGCAAGCATCCGACCTTGTTGAAGGAAATCTTCGACTGCACGAAGGAAACGCTTGTTTCGGGGCGCGTTTACGAACGTGTCAACAGAATACGTATGTATAGGAACAAGGTGTTTCATTACGGTTCTTTGATAACGGTAACGGATGCTTTGAACGAACCGGCGAGAATCCACAATATGATTTACAAGCTGATTCGCGATATGAACGCTAACTCGGTTCTGAAACAAATAAAGGAAATCGACCGCTTTAACGAGGAATACACCAAAGGACGCCGGTTGGGATTTTTGTAAAGGCAACAGAAAAGAGGCGTCAACTACAATCAGACCGAAATCCTGCTTAAAAAAGCTTAATGTAGTATATAGCCTCTCTATCTGAAAGAAAATATAAGGTTATCCCAGCCGTTTGTCAAGCGTTATCGTTTGGCGGGTCTGCCTTTGCCGCGCCGTCCGACCGTTTGAAGCCCCCATCCGTTCGCCAGTCGCGCCGCTTCCTGTATCTGATTTTCGGAAGCGAACTCAAATCCTTTTTCTTTCGCTTTTTGAATCAAAGCCCGTTCGACGACTTTGTTTTCCGGAATGTTGTCGGCGGTGTAGCCGTTTTCCTCTATCACTTCGGCGACAAGGGCAAGCAACGGCGGCAAGGAGGATCTTTTTCTCACCGGTTTTGCCTCCTCGTATTTGAACAAAGGCGGATTCACGGGCGGACAAACGCGCATCAGCTCTTTCGTATCGACCTCTATTTCCGCAAAGCCCCGTAAAAAGCGCGATACTCTGTTGCGCTTCAAATCCAGCTTGAAATCGGCGATCGCGCCCATCGTTCCGTAAGTGATGACCGGATAACGCGCGTCTTCGACGGAAGTTTCCTTGCCGAACAGTTTGCGGTATCGCTTTAATCGCAAAGTTTGCCAATCGGGAACCGGAATATCGCCTTCCTCAAACTCGGCGTCGGGATCGAAACACTCGAAATCGAAACGTCCCGCTTTGTGGCAATACCGCGCTTTGAAGTGATACACTTTCCGGCAGACGCCGTTGAAATGAAACGCCTGAAGATTTTCTAACCATTCGTAATACAAAAATCTGACCGGAAGCTTCGTTCTCGGGTGAAGCAACCGCGTCAAGCCGATCAGGAAGCAGAGCAACACCATCAAACAGCGCGTGAAAAGCCACATCGTCAGCGTGTCCGCTCCGAAAAAGAAAGCGTAACGCCCGGTTATGGCGACTTTTTGCGTTTTAATCAGCACTTTTAATTTGTCTTTCGCCGCCCGTAAAAGCTTTTTTTGATACGGATAGGCGTCGCGGTAAACGTTCTTGAATTCCTCATCGGTCGGCGGATAACCGAACGCCACCCATTCGCACGCTTCCAGCAAAGTGCAGGTCGGCTTTATCGGTATTTCTATTTCTTCAAATCCTGTCGCCATCGTTTCCCCCTTATTCTTTCTCAAGAAAGGATAAGAAGGCCGTTGAAGGAAATCAACTTGTTGATTTTTATCGGTTTTTTGATTTTGATTGATTTTAATTGATGCCGGTCGAAAACGATTAAAAACGGGATAAAGTTTTTCTCAAATTGCTTTTTGCGCTAGAAAGACGTATCATCTTTAACGAAGCGGGAACTGGAAAAGGTTTTCGTTTTTCAGAGGTTGCTTTCAAAGGATAAAACACGCTTCGGGATTGTTACTGGGACGTTACCTTGAAAACGGTTTCTAAAAAGTCAAAAAAACAAATAAGACAGGATTTTTTATTTAAGTTCAAACGGTTATCAAAACACATTCCCCGAAAAAAATTGATTTTTCAAAATCGGGGAGGTTTTGACGTATGTTCAGATTCCACCCCTTCCGGTCGGAATTAAAGGTCTTAACGATCATTCCACATAGTGATTTTCGAACTCCCCGCTATGACTTTAAAGTATTGCCGCTTTTTTGTCGGAAAGTTTTAACCGTTTGAATTTAAAACGGATTTCAGCGTTTTTTCTGCTTCGATTTTAGCAAGCCCTATTTTCAAGGTAACAGCACGGTAACAAAAATTCCATATTTGCCCGCCTTGGAAAGCAACCTCAATTTGTCGCCGTTGATTGCTCTATGACGCCATCAATCAAGGTACGTCTTTTTTCCGATTCCGTCAAGCCGCATGCAAAAGACTCAAAAAGCTCCCAAAAGCACCATTTTGAACGGTTCCTCTTTGATTTGTTTCATGCCACCGTAAAGGCGTTTGAAATCAATCAAAGGAGTTCGTTATGGAAATCAGGAAAGAATATTTAACGCGCGGACAAGCGGCTGAATACTGCATCAAACAGGGCTTGCCCGTCAGCCAGAAAACTTTGGCGAAATACGCGTGCGTCGGCGGCGGACCGAAGTTCCGCAAGTTCGGGACAATGCGCGTCGTCTATAAAATCACCGACTTGGACGAATGGATTGAGCAGCGCTTGTCCGACACTTTTGCGGCGACGGGAATCCCTTGCGGCGGAGATGACGCATGACGGACTTTGCGGACTTGTTTTTCCGTTCGTCGAAAACACCGAAAGAAGCGAGTGCAGGATACTCGTAATACGCTCCGGCTCTGCGAGGCACAATCAGAAGTGCGTTTTTTATGGAAAGCGTAATTTCCGGAAGTTGTTTTTTTACGGCTTGTTTTTGCGGCGGTGAACTTTTAGAATAGCGTATTCTTTCGGTTGAATCGTAGGGGTGAAAATGATAACGGGTGTCATAAAAAACAAAATCGACAATATTTGGACGATCATCTGGGCGGGCGGAATAACCAATCCGATTACAGTGATTGAACAGCTGACTTATTTGATGTTTATTCACGATTTGGACGTCAAAGAGCTTGAAACGGAGCGGTTGGAAAACCTGACGCATACGAAAATGGAAAGGATTTTTCCGCAAACACCTGCGGGACAGGCGTTAAGGTGGCACAATTTCAAAGACAAGAACGCCGCCGAGATTTTTGCGACTTTAAAAGACCGCGTTTTCCCGTTTATCAAAAACGAGTTGGGTAAAGACGAGCAGTCCGCTTTTTCCCGTTACATGAGCGACGCTCTGTTTTTGTTTCCCACGCCGCAGATTGTTGAAAGAGTCGTTACGGGATTGGACGATTTGTATCAACACGACCTTTCGGGGTTGGACGTTCAGGGCGACTTGTACGAATATATGCTGGATAAATTGGCGACTTCCGGAAAAAACGGGCAATTCAGAACACCGGCGCAAATCCGCAACATGATGGTTCGCCTGATCGAACCGACGCCGGATTCAAAGATTTGCGATCCGGCGTGCGGCACGGCGGGCTTTTTGATTTCAAGCGCGGAGTTTATTCGTTCCAAATATGAAAACGTGATGACTTCGGAACAATGGGATCACTTTGCGGGCGATATGTTCAGCGGGTTCGATATGGACAAGACGATGTTGCGAATTTCCGCAATGAACCTGATGCTTCATTCAATCACAACGCCGACGATCGAATATCGGGACAGCGTTTCCAAAACGAACGACATCGCCGAAGAATACGACATCGTACTGGCAAACCCGCCGTTTGCGGGAACGATCGACAAAGAAGGCGTCAGCGACGATTTGAAACGCGTCTGCAATACGACGAAAACGGAACTGCTGTTTATCGCTTTGTTTTTAAGAATGTTGAAAAAGGGCGGTCGTTGCGCCTGCATCGTCCCCGACGGCGTTTTGTTCGGCACGACCAAAGCCCACCAATCCCTGCGCAAGGAACTGATTGAAAACCATAAATTGCAAGCCGTGATTTCCATGCCGTCGGGGGTGTTCAAACCCTATTCCGGCGTTTCGACAGCCGTTCTGGTCTTTACCAAGACGGGCGCGGGCGGCACGGACAAGGTTTGGTTTTACGATATGAACGCCGACGGGTTCAGTCTGGACGACAAGCGCAATCCCGTTGAGGAAAACGACATTCCGGACATTCTGGCGCGGTTTCATAATTTGGCGGGCGAAACGTCGCGCGCCCGCACGGAACAAAGCTTCTTCGTCCCTAAATCCGAAATTGAACAAAACAATTACGATTTGTCGATCAACCGGTATAAAGAAGTCGTCCACGAAAAAATCGAATACGACAAACCCGACGTTATCTTGACCCGCATCGACACCCTCATCGCCGACATCGCGGCGCAAACGAAAAAAGTCAGAGAAATGCTCAATGGATGATACTGTTTTAATAAACAGCCTGAAAAATGCTGTTGAACAGCTTTATGAAAAAGATGCGTATTTGTTGCACAGCAACCACGAATTGCACGAGCAAACCGTTTCGCATAGATTGGCGGTGTATTTGGAAAACAATTTAAGAAAATTCTCTATATTCCGAGAAAACGACTTTTCTGTTGATTGCGAATATAACAAAAACGGAAAGAAGTTAAAAATAGTTTCTTGTTATAGCTGCCCTAATAGAGATTGCGTTTTATTAGAAAACAGATCTTTTGAAAAAATAAACTGTGTTCGTCCGGACATTATCGTTCATAAAAGAGGGAATAATTTTCCGACAAATTTATTGATAGTTGAATTAAAAAAGAAAACAAACAAAAATTTTAATGAAAAATATAAAGATAAAATGAAATTATCCGCTTTCACTTGTCAAAGACAGGAAGACGAAAAACATCATTACCAATACCAACTTGGCTTTTTTATTGAATATAGTGGTAAAGCGATGGCTTTACAGGAATTTAAAAACGGAAAAGAAACAGCTGTTTATAGCTTTGATGCCGAAACAAAAAAATGGACAGATTGATATGAACAAATGGAAAAAAGTTAAATTAGGAAAGCAATTAAAACGCATTAGAACAGGAAAACTTGATGCAAATGCATCAAGTGAAAATGGGATATATCCTTTCTTTACTTGCTCTGTATTTCCACTAAAAATAGGGACGTACAGCTATGATTGTGAATGTGTACTTGTTGCAGGGAATGGAGATTTAAATGTAAAATATTACAATGGAAAATTCGATGCTTATCAAAGGACGTACATACTTGAAGTTTTAGATAAAAATATTTTAAATACACGATATTTTTATTATTTTATGAAAGATTACATTGATATTTTAAGAACCAAAACAAAAGGAGGGGTTATTAAATATATTCGCCTTAATGATATAGCAGATGCGGAAATCCCTCTGCCGGCGATGGAGGAGCAGAAGAAAATCGCGGCGCGGTTGGACGCCGTTTCCGATTTGCTGGCAAAACAAAAACAACTGCTGTCCGAACAAGACAACCTGATCCAATCCCTCTTTTACGATATGTTTTTAAAACAAAATTTCTCTAAACGAAAAATCGTAGATTTTGTTGAAACCGATGTGAAAAATGCAAAAAAAATATTTAATAAAAATAACTTTATTAAATATATTGATATTTCGTCAATAGATAATAATTCAAATATCATAACAGGTTATACACATATCGAGTTTTGTGATGCTCCATCCAGAGCGCAACAAGTCGTCAAAAAAAATGATATCCTTGTTTCAACAGTAAGACCTAATCTGAAAAATATTGCTTTAATAAAGTTTAACGATAATAATCTTGTTGCCTCTTCTGGTTTTTGCGTATTACGAGCTAAAAATATAGAACCTGTTTTTTTGCTATACAATGTTCTTTCTCAGGATTTTACAGAAAAAATGGTAAGTGCTGTAACGGGAGCGAACTATCCTGCTATTAAAAATTCAGATATTTTAAATTATAAGATTCCTGTTCCTCCTCTTGAATTACAGGAAAAATTTGCGGCGATCGTCGAACAAATCGAATCCGAAAAATCGAAAATCAAATCCGCCATCGCCGAAACCCAAACCCTTTTCAACGCCCTAATGTCTGAATATTTTGAGGATTAAAATGGATATAGAAAGTAAAGCCGTCTCAGCGATAAATGATAAAATTGCAGATATTAACAGACTGAAATCTTTTATAACGCAAAATGACAAGACGCCCGCTTATGATGGCTCTATAGCAATTTATAAAAATGATAGCACTAAAAATGAAAACATGGATTCTTCCGTTCGCGTTCAAGTAAAAGGACGTGAAACAGATGATTTGTCTTTAAAAAATATTGAATATCCAGTTGATATATCTAATTTAAAAATATACCTAAATGACGGTGGCGTTTTATTTTTTGTTGTCCTTATTCACAAGGAAACAAAAGAAACAAAAATATATTACAACTCTCTGCTTCCGTTTAAAATCAATTTTCTACTTAAAAATTTAAGAAAATCACAAAAAACAAAAAGCATTACCTTAAAAAGGTTTCCACAAAGTGAAAATGACATCATTGAGTTGCTTGTGAATTTTTCAAGAGATTCAAGCAAACAATGTAATGTGTGCAATATAGGCGTTTTATCATTAGAAGAATTAAAAAATAGAAACGAGCCAATTTGTAACTTACAAAGTTTTTATTATGCAACAAAAGGGAATACCTCTTCTGCGCCAGATCGTATTTTTGAAAAAGAGATATACCAATATGCTGTCAGCGCGACAGGTGTTTTTTATCCGATAGCTCAATTTTCTCTTTCAGAAATATTACAAGATGTAACTGCTAATGTAATTTGCAAAAACAAAAAAGTATTCGAAAAATTTGTCATAAAACGAACGAACAATAGTATTTATATTATTATCGGAGAGAGCATAACACTTAATTTAGAAAAAGATGCGCTAACAAATGGAGGGACTGCAATTATTACATTTTCTCCTCATGGTAGCATTTCAAATAGAATTAAAGCGTCAAATCTCATGCTTGATATTCTTAATGAAAACGAAGTTCAAATTGGAGACGCAAAAATATTAAACATCTCAAAAGAAAATCCGTCCCCAATTGATGAAAATGAGATTAAGAAAAATATATCTTTCTTAGAAAATGTTCAAAAAGCTTGTGTTAAAGCTGGTATAGACGCTGAAAATATTTCAGAAGAAATTGTTTTCGATGTGCAAACTCTTCAATTTTTAATAGATGTTTTTATAAAAAATGAGCCTAAATCCTTAGAAACAAATGTTTCTGAAAAAGAAAGTTTTGGCTTACTATCAATAGGTCAGAAAAATATGAAGCTTTTGATTTTCGCAAAAAACATTCATGATAAAATATATAAAATAAGCAATTATTTTTATGCAGATTTCTCCTCTGTAATGAAAAATGACAATGGTTTAGAATACGCAGTAAGCAGATATGTCCCATTAAAAAAGGAACATTTTGCAAAAGCATTAAATATTCAATACGATGAAATTGCTGAAGATGTTTTTAAATATAAGCATACTGAACAATATCATTACAATGTGACGCTAATGTTACTTGAAATGATTAAAGCGTTTGATGAAACAGGTACTACCGCATTATATAAAGCAATAATAGATGTTGCGGAATGGTTACAAAAATTTAATGGGACGGAAAAAGAGAAAGATTTAAGCGACATCAATTATATTCAGTGCAAAAAACGGAAAGAACCTATCAATGATACGGATAAATTGACGTTATATAGAATATGTGAGAAAAACGTAGAAGAAGACATCAAGCTTGCATGTTACATTCTTCTTGATATGAAAGAAAAAGCAAAAGAGGTTTTTGACAATCTCGATTCGAAAACAAAAGAAATTTTCGAAAAATTCCCCATTTATACGCTTTATAAAAAAATGTTTTAAAACACTTCAAAAAACTTTCTGAAAATCGGCGGCAATTCTTTTGACGTTTTCGCGCCGTTCTGGATGCGCCGCAAAATTTCGTCCGAAACGGTGCATTTATAACGGAAGCTTTGCGCCAGCTGTTTTTTGACGACGTCACTTTGCTTTACCGCCTTTGCCCATTCGTATCGCGCGAACGACGGTTTAATGATAACGCCCCGCCCGTCGTCCGCCGTGATTTCGCCGATATCGAAAGTACAAGCGTCGTCGTAGTATTTGCATGCCTGCCCGTTATAAGAATAACGCCCGTTTTCTTGGAATTTAATAGAAGAAATCGGAATGACCAGCATTTCATCGTCCGCGTTTATATCGGACGCGATAACGATATAATGCGGCGCTTCGGCATTTGGAACGTCCGCGAAAAAGCAAACGCCCTTACAATGCATCATTCAAGCCGCAAACAAATTCATATTCTTCTTTGGCTTCGCGGATTTCCGCGTCACTGCGTCCCAAAGCGCGCATAATGTCGCAATAGCGGATTTTTTTGCTGCTGTTTTGCGGATCATGCCATTCGGGCAGATTTTTATGCGTATAATCTTCCAACTGAAAGGAAGTGTAATGTCTGAACCGTTCGGAAACGGTCGAGATATATTCCTTGTCCTTTTCGCTGAGCAGGGCAAGCTCTGTTTCCTTTTTGACGGCGATGTCGTTGTAGTATTTGGCGGGCAGGCTTTCCAGCCATTCGCCCCACTCCGAACCGTTTAAATCGTTCAGCATATTCAGCGTCAAGCTCAAAACGGGACCGTGTTTCATGCTGAAAAAAATGTCGCCCGAAACCGACGTGTCGCGTTCCGCAATGGCTTCGCGGTCAATCAGATACAATTCTTTCATCAGTTTCAGCAAATTCATTTTGCCGCCGTTCAAACCCAGCAGATAAACGATTTCCTGCAAAACCTTGTCAGATGAAAACATAATGCGCGCCTTCCATTCGATTAAGCAACATAACATATATAAGCTTGCTTTACAAAAAAAAATCGAAAAAATCAAAAAACATTTGCCAAAGGTTCAAACGCAGTTTTACACTTGTAACACTTTGATTGAACGGGGGAAAGCATGGCGAATTTTTCGTTTTTGACAGTGCGAAAGGAATACGTTTTATTCGCCCCCGCTTGTTTGGAAGCCGAAAAGGTTTTCAAAACCTCCCCCGTTTTGTGCGCTATCGGTTGCCGCAAGGCTTTGGAATTGGCGGTCAAGTGGGTGTACACAGCCGACAAATCCCTTACCCCGCCTTATAAAGACAACCTTTCCGCTTTGATTTACGAAGACTGTTTCCGTCAAGCCGTTGACGAAGCGACGTGGAAAAAGCTGAACTATGTCGTCAAGCTGGGAAACCTTGCCGTTCATACGAATAAAACCATTGATGTCGGCGAAGCGTATCAGGCTTTGACGACTTTGTTCGAGTTCGTTCAATGGCTGGATTACAGCTACGGGCGCGAATACCGGCGCAGAACGTTTGACGCGGCGCAAATTCCCGCCTTGTCTGTCGTTGTTGATGTCGAAAAAGTCAAAAAACAGGAAGCCCTGCTGGTTCAAAAACAGGCGGAGATCGAACGCTGTCAGGCGGAAATCGCCGCCCAAGCCGAAGAACTTTCCGCCCTGAAAACCGAAAACCGGAAAAAGCGCGTGTTCGTTCCGACCGATATTTCCGAATGGGAAACGCGCAAACGCTACATCGACCTTGATTTAAAGCTGATGGATTGGGATTTCGATCACTTTGTCGGGCAGGAAATCGAAGTCGATAACATGGCGGGCGTCTCCGGTCAGAAGGGATATGTCGATTATGTCCTGTTCGGACAGGACGGCGCGCCTTTGGCGGTCGTTGAAGCCAAACGGACAAGCAAGGATCCGAATGTCGGAAAACAGCAGGCGAAACTGTACGCCGACGCGTTGGAAAAGCAATACGGCGTCCGCCCGATGATATTCACGACGAACGGATTTGAAACGTATTTCTGGGACGACTTAGCCGCGCCTCAACGTCCCGTTTTTTCCGTATTCAGTCAGGACGATCTGGCTCGTCGTATGGCGCGCAGAAATTCCGACATCCGCTTGAAAGGCGTTAAAATCGATACGGCCATCACGAACAGGCCTTATCAGTTGCAGGCGATCGCCGCCGTCTGCGACCGTTTCGAAAAAGGATTCCGCCGCGCTTTGCTGGTAATGGCGACCGGAACGGGAAAAACGCGCACGGTCATCAGTCTGGTCGATGTGCTGATGCGCGGGAATTACGTTAAAAACGTCCTGTTTCTGGCGGATCGCCGCGCTTTGGTCGGACAGGCGAAGGAAAATTTTCAGGCTTTCCTGCCGGACGCTTCCCTGTGCGACCTGTTGTCCGCCAAAGACAATAAAAACGCCCGCATCGTTTTTTCGACTTACCCGACCATATTGAACGCCATTGACGACGTGAAGAACGACAAAAACGAACGGTTGTTCACACCGGCGCATTTCGATTTGATCATCGTGGACGAAGCGCACCGCAGCATTTTTAAAAAATACAAGGTCATTTTCGATTATTTCGACGCGCCGATCGTCGGGTTGACCGCTACGCCGAAAACGGAAGTCGACCGGAACACTTACGATTTTTTTGAAGTGCCGCACGACAATCCGACTTTTNNCCAAAACCGCCGTTAATGTCGACCGTGTCCTTGTCCCCTACCGCAATCCCGAAGTAACGACGAAATTCCTTGAAGAAGGCATCGTTTATGACGATTTGAGCGAGGAAGACAAAGAACGCTACGAAGAAGATTTCGCGGACGAAGACGGCAATGTTCCCGACGCGATCTTGCCCGCCGAACTCAACCGCTTTATCTTCAATCGGGAAACGGTCGATCTGGTTCTGGACGATCTGATGCGGCGCGGCATTAAAGTTCAAGGCGGCGACGTGTTGGGAAAAACGATCATTTTCGCGCAAAACAAAGCGCACGCTCAATTCATCATTGAACGCTTCGACGCACTTTATCCGCATTTGAAAGGTCGCTTTGCCAAGCGCGTCATTTGCGACGACGCTTATGCTCAAACAATCATCGACGAGTTCAAACGCCCCGACGATTGGCCGAATATCGCCGTTTCTGTCGATATGATGGATACGGGCATCGACGTTCCCGAAATCGTCAATCTGGTTTTTTTCAAAAAAGTCCGCTCCAAAACGAAATTCTGGCAGATGATCGGACGGGGAACGCGGCTGTGTCCGAATTTGTGCTGCTCCGACGCGGAAAGCGGCAGTTATCAGGATAAAAAGTATTTCTATATCTTCGACTATTTGCGCAATTTCGAATTTTTCAGAACACATCAGGACGGTATTGAGGGCGGAGAAACACTTTCCAACGCCGAATCCGTTTTCGGACGCCGTGTGCGACTGATTTGGCACTTTCAGGACGTCGCTTTCAATGACGAAGCTTATCAGGTGTGGCGCAAAGAGCTGATAAGCACGGTCGTTTCGCAAATCGGCAGCTTGAAGACGGAACGGGTCAGCGTCCACGCTTGTCGGCAATACGTTGACGTTTATAAAAATGCGGAACGTTTCGACTGCCTGACGGAAGAAGATAAAACACGGCTGATCGGCAAAATCGCTCCGTTGATCATGAGCGAAGATTCCGACGAAGCCGCCGTTTCTTTCGACAATTTCGTTTACGGTATGATGCTGGCAAAAATTGAAAAGGGAAATGTTCAACGCTATGTTTCCTCTTTAACCGGAACGGCGAAAAAGCTGTTGCAAAAAACAACCATTCCGCAAATCAAAGAAAAAACGGAAATGATTAAAACAATGGCTGACAAAGCGTTTCTGAACGGAGCCGACTTGTTGGCTTTGGAGCAGATCAGAGCGGAAATTCGCCCTTTAATCAAATTTCTGATCGACAGTAAAAACAAAATCGTCTTTACCGATCTGCACGATGTCCGCATCGAAACGGGCAACGGCGAAAGCTTGCCGCTGCCGACATCGTCGGAAGAATACAAGGAACGCGTGAACAGCTATATTTTACAGCATAAAGACCGGCTTTCCATTCAGAAACTGATTCGCAACCTGCCGATGACCGAAGCCGATTTCAAAGATCTGGAACACGTTTTCACGGGCGAACTCGGAACAAAGGAAGACTATCAAAAGGCTTTTCAGGACAAACCTCTGGGACTTTTGGTACGCGAAATCGCCAAAGTCGACAGAACGGCGGCGCAAAAGGCTTTTGCGGACTTCATCGCCGATAATTCCCTGACGCAGCAACAAATCGTTTTTGTCGAAAGGATTGTCGACTATATCGTGCAAAACGGCTATATCAAACCCGCAGTTCTCAATCTTCCTCCGTTTGACAGACCGCAAAAACTGGTAACGCTGTTTAATGCTCAAAAGCAGGAAAAACTGTATAAAGTCATTGAAAACGTCACGAACAACGCAGTAAAAGCTATCGGATAATCACTTTATTCGTTTGAAAAATGTGATGGTTTGCCATTTATTCGTTTGAAAAATGTGATTTTATCGCATATCTTTGAAAGAACAAAGGAGCTTGCGATGAAAAGAAACGCTTTTGAAAATCTGATCCGATGGAAAGAAAAAGACGGTCGAAAACCCCTGATCATACAGGGAGCGCGGCAAGTCGGAAAAACGTGGCTGATGAAAGAGTTCGCCAAAACGCATTATAAAAATGTCGCGTATGTCAGCTTTAACGATCGGGAGGACGCCAAACGGATTTTCGACGATTCCTATGATGTCGATAATATCATTCTGTCTTTAAGTGCTGTTACCGGCGTTCGGATTTCGCCGGAAGACACGTTAATCATTTTTGATGAAATTCAGGAATGCGAACGCGCTTTGAATGTCCTGAAGTTCTTCAATGAAAACGCTCCTCAATATCATATTATGGCGGCGGGAAGTTTGTTAGGCGTCGCCGTCAGGCAGAAAAATATGTCTTTTCCGGTCGGGCAAGTCGAGTTTTTAAATCTGTATCCCCTGACGTTCGGGGAATTTCTGGACGCCGTCGGGGAACAACAATTAAGCAGTTTGATCTTTGAAGATAACAAAGCCGTCATTCGCGTCGTGAAAGAAAAATACATAACGCTTTTAAAACAATATATGTTTGTCGGGGGAATGCCGGAAGCGGTTCAAAAGTTCGTGAAAAACAAAAATTTCAACGAAGTGCGCGACATCCAAAATCAAATTCTGGAAGGCTATCGTCAGGATTTTTCAAAATATACTGAACCCCGATCGGTTGCCCGAATTACGTCCGTTTGGAATTCCGTTCCCGCGCAGTTGGCAAAAGAGAATAAAAAGTTTTCTTATCAAGTCGTCGATAAAAGCGCCAGGGCTCGGGAATATGAAATAGCGTTGGAATGGCTTGTCCTGTGCGGACTGGTTTATAAAATTCCGAGAATAACAAAGCCGGATTTACCGTTGTCGGCGTATGAAGATATGTCGGCTTTCAAATTATATATGCTTGATACGGGATTGCTTTGCGCAAAATCCGGACTGGACGCTCAAACGATCATCAACGGGAACGCCATCTTTGAAGAGTTCAAAGGCAGTCTGACAGAACAGTATGTTTTGCAGGAACTGAAAGTGCAAAAAGAACTGTTTATCGCCTATTGGTCGAAAAAATCCGGAACGGCGGAAGTCGATTTCGTCATACAGGACAATTCGAAAATCGTTCCCGTGGAAGTCAAAGCTTCCGTTAACCTGAAAGCCAAAAGTCTGGCTTCTTATCGGGAACAATATCAGCCGGAAAAAGCCGTTCGCACGTCGTTGGCGGACTTTGAAATCAACGGCGGACTATACAACATTCCTCTTTATCTGATTGAAAACATCTCCGGAATTTTGAAAAAATAAAGCACTTTGAATGTCCTCGAACAGCGAAAAATACTTATTGTTTTTTTGCCATTTTATTACAAAATGCGCATCACGGAAAAGGGATGGAACGATAGTTTTTACCGAGTGATGTTTGTTTATACCAACATATTGATATTATTGAATAAATAGGCGTTAATGAAAGTTATGAGGGCAAACTGAAATATACTTTCCTTTGGCGGATTACCCCTCCGGAAGTTACCTCCGTGTTACCTCAAATCGAAAGGATAAACGCCTATGAATATCAATAAATCTTTCATCAACAGCCTGTCTTTTTCGGGCAAAGAAACGACCTATTTCGACGATAGCGTCAAGGGCTTCGGCGTCCGCGTCTGCAAATCGTCCGCGAGTTATATTCTGATGTATCGCAACGCCTACGGGCGGCAGAAGAAACTGACCATCTGCAAAACAACGCTGATGATGCCGACCGAAGCGCGGGACGAAGCCAAGCGGCTTTTGGCTTTGGTCGTTCAAGGCAAAGACCCGGAACAGGAAAAACTGGAACGCCGCAAAGAATTGACGATCGGCGAACTGGCGGACGAGTTCCTTAACTTCAAACTGCCGTTTCTGAAACAAGCGACACGGAACTCGTATCAATCGGCGGTCAAAAAGCACATCAAGCCGGATTTGGGCAAAATACCGATCAAAGCGTTCAGACATTCGGACGCTCAACGGTATTATAACGACTTGCTGATGGGAAAAGGGATAACGACCTTTCACTCCGAAAAAGAAGACTTCCGGCATATCGGATCGGCGAACACGGTTCTCGTCCCTTTGCGGTGTATGTTCGATTACGCCCGTTCTTTGGGACTGGTGGACTTCAATCCGGTCAAGGAGTTGCTTCTTCAAATGAAAGACGCCGTTCAGCCGCAGAGTAATGACGAGTTTGTGTTTCCGAAGTCGGGGAAAGGAACGGACGTTGCCAAGAACTTCTTTCAGGTTCACGTCAAATCAAAGCCGGAGTTTGCGAAGAAGAAAGTTCACAGCTTGCGGCACACGTTTGCGTCGATGGCGGCGGCGATCGGCTTTCCGGAAGCGGTCGTGGCGAGGCTGTTGGGACACAAGCAACAGAGTATGACCGCGCGATACACGCACTTGACGGAAGACGCCGTTCAACAGGCGGCGGATAAGATAACGCGAAGAATTGCCGCGTTGCTCAATATCCCCGAACAATGCGCCAAGCCGGAGGATGTGAAGATGTTTCCGCGGGGGATTCATCTTTACAAGCTTCACCTTGTAAAGCCGGAGGAATATCCGCGTCCGATACCCGCCCGAAAACAGAGGGCGGCGGGGTGATCCGAGAGGGGTGACGTCCATTTGGCAAGGGCGCAAAAGTTTTGCGCTAACTTGCTATCGCATTTTTACAAATCCGATGGTGAAGCGACGCTTCACGGCAGACGCTCCCGATAACAGAGGGGGCGTTTGCTCCGGGTTTGAAAAATAGCAGATAGAAGAGAAAAGCCCCGAACCCGGAACGCCCCTTTCTTGAATTACGAACAAGGGGGACGCCCGTTCAAAACCGCCGCAGAGAGAAAGCGTCAACATTCGCGACCGAGTGACGGCGCGCTATGGCACGTTTTCTGCCGTAGCAAAGCATCGTAAACAAGGGAATACCGACGAAACAAGATGCTACGAATGAATACGGACGAATACGAATGTAAACGACCGAATACGAACGTTTACATTAAGTTTTTCGCGTATGCGATAAATGGATAATCGTCGGCTCCTTCTTTGATTTTACCGAGATTTTCTTTTGTTCCGATTATCTTAGCCATCACGGCCAAACAGGCGGCATCAAGCAAATCATCAAATTTGAAAAAAGCGTCCTTTTCCTGTTTTGAGGCTTCCCGCAAAAGTTTTTCAATTCCGGCAACGCCAAGATATTCTTTCAAAATCAAAAGTCGTTCGGCTTGTCCCGCACCTGTTTTCTTGGGAAAAATCTTTGGAAAAATCTTTTTGCTGTTGTTTAGCAGTTCAAAGCAAAACTCCGGATGAGATTCCCAAAAATGAAAAACGTCAGGATTGTTTCCTGCCGAGAACTCTTTTACTTCATAAATTTTGTGCATAATTGCTTTCGTTTGTTCTGACATCGTAATCGTATCTTTGATACGGTCATATTCCTCTTCCGTAGGAGGTAAGTTTTCGGGAAGAGAAAAAACAGAATTTTTATTCCCTTTCATAGCATTACGCAACGCTCCGTCAGGTCTTTTTTTTAAGCCGATCGGCATATCAATCAGAATCGGCATATCAATCAGAATAATGTCTTTCGGGTTGCTTCTGTTAAAATCGAAGCCTGTTAATTTTTCTTTGACCGTAACGTTTGTCACGCCATATTCATTTATAAAAACGGCAATCCATCCGGCAGGACACCCGTCAATCCCCACATATTCAGTCATTTATCAATTCCTTTGTCAATTCCTTGTATAAAGCTAAAAACTCATTTTGCACATCTTCGAAAGGACGTATTTGCGATGACAACATAATATGGAGCATTTGGCCGTTATCCGGAATAGGATTTGCTTTCACATCATTCTTAAAATAATTTTCAAATTCCCAATACAGCATTGTATCGTCAATCATGTGCCATAATGCCTGTTCAGCGAAAAACGGTTTTATGCAGTGCGGAGCAAGAGCCGTTAAAATAGCTTTTTCCAATCTGTCTTCGTTTTCCATATATGCTTGTCCTTTAATGGGACGAGGAATATCGCACATATACGCTTCGGAAGCATCGTGAAGAAGGCAACAAAGCTGAATCGTTTTATCGTATCCTCGTGCAGCGGCTTCTTTACAGCAATTTATGGAATGTTCTGCAACGGAATAAAAACGGTTGAAATGACCGTTTGCACGACATAATAACGACAAAGCGTGCGCTATGTCCTCAATTTTAACGGTCAGCGGATCAGGGGTGAGGACATTAAACGATTGTCCGGTAAAAGTGGAGATAATATTTTTCATTGGTTTTCCTAAAATAAAAGTTCGGTGCGGGAAGATATTCCCGCACCGAAAGTGTTATTTTTTCTTTTTCAGTTCTTCAGCCACGGCTTTGTTGAAATCTTTTTGCAGCTGATCCATTTTCTTGCGCTTTTCGTTCATTTTCTTCGTATAATCATCAAGCTTCTTTTGCGAATTCTGCGCCTGTTTCATATAGTTGTCAAAGGTTCGTTTTTCCGAATCATACGGACGCTGAACGCTGTCGATTTCACGCTGTAAAGAATCCATATTTTTCTTGATTTGTTCACTTGTCATTTTTTTACTCCTATTAAAGTTAACGACAAAAACAAGATAATCCGTATATACGTCAAAATATGTCATATTAAATTTCTTCGTATATACAAAGCCCGCCTTAAAAGGCGGGCGGATGTTCAAACACCGTTTATCTATGGACGGCACAGCGGTTTCGCGCATAGCCTTATAACGCCGTCATCCGCCCGTTCGGGACAGATTTGCGGCGTATAATTTGTTAGTCGCCATACACAATGCGACATAGATAAAAGGGTGTTTGAAGCCCTATGCCTTTCAACAAAGCATATCTGATTTTTAACCAACTTTTTTCATAAAGCAAATTAAATTTATCAATGGGATTACAAGAGGAAAAATAAGAGTCAGCAAAAGTGGCAGGATACGCAATTCGTAATACGAACGCTTGCCGGTGAACTCTGCGAGGCATTTGCCGACGGCAAAGAGAAAAAAAACAGCAGTCGGGTTTTCATTTTTGCCGTTCGTCCGCCGGACAGTTTTTCATTGCTAAAAAACCGTTCTTGTTTTACTTTTAATCACAGAGGGAATAGTCCATAAAATTATTCTCTCATCGGAAATCTTCGGAATATTTCGGCAAAGGTTTTTATTCTGTTACCTCGCTGTTACCTGCCGCCGTTTTCGATAATATCAAGAAACATCAAAAACATCGTTTTTATGTTTCACTTCAACAGGTTGTAAAATACCATCAAAATCTTAAACCCGTTGTCATACGAAAAGGCTGTCCTGCCCAAAGACCGCTCTCAATAAAATCAAGCAATTACGGCGGGGCGGAAAAAGCGTTTTTTTCGTTTTGTCGGACAAACGGGGTATCCTGCACAGACAAAACACCCCGTTTGTTCCTGTGTCATATTCCCATCAATTCCGCGATCTTTTCGCTGACGATATTCGCGGCTTGAATGACCGGTTTCAGCGACAAGTGTGTGTAGCGGTGCGTGATCGAATTGATGCTGTGTCCCGGCATGCCCGCGATGATGTTATCCGAATATCCCGT
>DEDN01000034.1 GCA_002349565.1 Alphaproteobacteria bacterium UBA2903
ACGGGATATTCGGATAACATCATTGCGGGAATGCTTGGACACAGCATCAATTCGATCACGCACCGCTACACGCATTTGTCGCTGAAACCGGTCATTCAAGCCGCGAACATCGTCAGCGAAAAGATCGCGGAACTGATGGGAATATGACACAGGAACAAACGGGGTGTTTTGTCGGTGCAGGATACCCCGTTTGTCTGACAAAACAAAAAATTCGCCTTTTCCTCCCCGCCGCAACTGTTTGATTTTATTGAGAGCGGTCTTTGGGCAGGATAGCCTTTTCGTATGACGAAAAGGGCAAAATTCCTCTTCTCTAAAAGGCGGTTTCACGGTATCTTATCCATAAAGAAAAGGAGATTTCAATGGCGATATCCGATTACATGAGCGGCGAAAGCAAGAGCTTGGAATTTAAAGTCGCTGTGCCGTCAAAGGCGGAAAATTATATCAAAACAGTCGTCGCTTTTGCGAACGGAAACGGCGGAAAGATCGTTGTCGGCATAGATGATAAAACAAAGAAAATTGTCGGCGTTGACGATGAAAAGGTGTTTCAAATCATGGACGCCGTCGCCAATACGGTTTCGGATATGGTCGAACCGCAAATCGTCCCGAATATCATGCTGGAAACGGTAAACGGGAAAAGCCTTGTCGTCATAGAAATCGAAGCCGGAGAAAACCGCCCATACTATATTAAAGCCGAGGGACGCGACAGAGGAACATATATCCGTGTCGGCGCTACTTCCCGTCCGGCAGATTCGATGCAGATTAAAGAACTGGAAATCGAAGGGAAAAATCTGTCTTGGGACAAGTTGCGCTGCGTCGGTTGTTCCGTTGACGCTGCAGCCGTTGAAAAACTTTGCGCCGACATCAACAAATATCGGGAAAAATTGGCGCACGGCAATGAAAGCAAAGTCGGTGTAAAGCAGCTGATGAGCTGGGACGTTCTGCTCGCCGATGAAAAATCCCCCGTTGCGACAAACGCTTTCGCTTTGCTGACGGGCGAAAAATTCGATTACGCCAAAGTTCAATGCGCCCGCTTCAAAGGCAAAGACCGCTCCGTCTTCATCGACCGGAAAGAATACGTCGGACCTTTGTATGAACAGGTGGAAAACGCGTATCGTTTCGTCCTGAACTATATTGAAATGAACACGGAAATCAAAGGCTTGGTGCGCGAAGACAAATACGAAGTCCCCGTTTCCGCCGTTCGCGAGATGATTATCAACGCCGTTTGTCATCGAAATTACATGAACGATTCCGCAATACAAGTGTCCGTGTTTGACGATCGGATTGAAGTGACTTCGCCCGGAACGATTTGCCGCGGTTTGACGTTGAAGGACGCTTTGGAAGGATATTCCAAAACGCGCAACAAAGCGATCGCGAAAGTCTTTCACCATATGGGACTGATTGAAGAATGGGGAACGGGTTTGGGACGCATCTTGCGCCAAGCGGAAAGTTATCATTTGAAAGCCCCCGAATTTACGGAAATGGACACGGCGTTCCGCGTCAATCTGTACCGCACGCCTGCGTCAAAAAGTTCGGAAAAAGGTTCGGTAAAAAGTTCGGAAAAAGGTTCGGTAAAAAGTTCGGAAAAAATCATCGACGCCATACGGCAAAATCCGTCCGTAACGATTGAAGAACTGGCGAAAATCACGCAAACGACGACGCGTTCCGTCGAAAAGAACTTGAAAAAGCTGAAAGATCAAAACCGCATTGCCCGCATCGGCGCGGCAAACGGCGGAAAATGGGCGGTGAAATAAATCACTTCCCGAACACCTTATCCAATTCCTGTTCCAATCGTCCTTCTTTTGCGGCGGGGAGAGCGTCGTAGAGTTTGAAGTTGTGCTTGCGTTCGGCGGCGTTTTCATCAAATCCCAGAATGAACGCGGTCGCAATCCTGTAAATGATTTCCGTCGGGGCAAGTCCTAACATCTGCTTTTCAAAAATATGGTCAAGCCGCTTGTTGTCATCGGGATAAAGCCGCTTCATTTTTTCGCTGTTAAACAAGCGTTTGACGATTTCCGTGATATACAGTCCCGATTTCATATACAAGTCGATGAACGTGTGATCTGGATTGTCAAAACACCCCGGATTTTCGTTTTCGAGCAAATCGACCATTTCCCGAACGACCTTTTTCGGTGTAAAGATTTGGTTGTTTTTCTGCGGCGGAATATAGTCGAAAATATCTTCCGCGTTCGTGTCGTCAAAAACGACCACGTCGAACAAGTGCCCGTCAAAGTGCCGTTTTTCTCCCGTTTCTTCGTCGATGTAATCGCCGTCGTCGCTTGGCTACTGTTGCGCGTCGCGGACAAGCTTGCCGCCGTGCTGGGGCAAACGGGACTGAACATTCTGGGACGTTTGTGCGGTATGCTGCTGTCCGCGCTGGGCATCGAATTTATTTACACGTCCCTGCGCGCGATGTTCCCTGCGTGGATCGGCTGACGCGCGCAAAAGCGGCGCTTAATTAAGGCTTTCCTCCGAAAATGAATTAAGGAGAGTTTCCATGTCCGTTTTTGATGTTTGTTCCTTTATTTTAATCCTTATCGCCGTCATTTTTGAATACTATTATATTTACACTTTCATCAAGTCCAAAAAAGGGAAATATCCGCCGTTTGTTCCGACGAAAAAGACGGTATTGAACGAAATCAACAATACCGCTGCCCCTTTTCTTTCTTTGCAGGAACACAAAAACATCGTCGAACCCGGATGCGGAGACGCCCGTATTTTAAAAATGTTGGCAGATGCCTATCCTCTGCACTCTTATATCGGTTACGAATGGGATTATGTGCCGTATTTTCTTGCCCGTTTTAAAACAAGGAAATATAAAAACGTCAAAATTGAACGCAAGAATTTTATGCTGGCGGATTATACGGCAGTCGGGCTTGTCGTTTTGTTTGCAGGCACCGAAATCGCGCAGGATTTATCCGTCAAACTGAAACAGGATTTGCCCGCAGGAGCAATTATTATTTCCGAAAGCTTCCGGCTTCCGAATTTTAATTGCATACAAGAAGTGGGAACAGGCAAAAAGAATCGTTTTTTTCTGGAACCGAAACTTTACGTCTATCAGGCTTGACTTTTTCAAAAAAATAATCACAATGCGTTATATGATTGAGATCGTATTGACTGTAAACGGCGGGGAAAATCCCCGCTTTTTTTTATTCGAGGTGAACAATGACGGTAAGCAGTCAAACAAACAAAGTGATTTACATCGGAAACGGGATTGCGAAAGAGTTTGCAATCCCGTTTTCCTTTTTGGAACAGGAGCATATCAAGGTCAGGCAAAAGAAAAACGACATACAAACGGAACGGACGGACTGGACGGTCAAAAACGGCAATCTGGTGTTTGTGGACGCGCCGGAATCGGGGACTGAAATCGCGATTGTGCGCGAAGTGCCTTTGACGCAGGAAACTGATTACCGCGATAACGAGATTCTGCACGCGGAAACGCTGGAGCGCAACTTTGACAAACTGACGATGCAGGTTCAACAGCTGGCGGAAAAATCCGCGCGCGCCGTGACGGTTGACATCTTCGACGATACGGCGGCGGACAGCTTGATTCCGTCAATCCGCAAAGCCGTGTCGGATTGCGCGAAATCGGTTGAATCGGCACAAGTGCTGGAAACGGAAACGGGTACGCTGCTGACGGCGGCGAAGCAACAGGTGCAAACGGCGACAAAACAAGCTCTGGCGGCGGCAACTTCGGCGAAAAATGCCGCGGCGTCGGAAACAAACACGGCGGCAATGTTGAGGACGAAAGCTAACACCGCTTTGGACAATTTGACGGCAGCGGGGAAAAGTCTGATTGCGGGATTTGGCATGCCAAAAGCGGCATACAGTACAATCACCGTCGGTGCCAGCGGCGCACAATACACGGCGTTGAAAAACGGATGGTTTTCAATGTCCGGCAAAGCATCATCAGACGGCGGATATGTGCAAATGTACGTTGACAACAGCATTTGGAGTATGACGACGCAACCCGCGGGCTGGTATTCCAAATTGTTCATGCCCGTCAAAAAGGGACGGAAAATGACGCTGAAATACGTCAATTTCACATTGGATTACTTGCGTTTTACGGCCTTGGAAGGAGAAAATTGATGTTTATAGGGTATCAGGGAAATTTGGCGGTGATTGTGGCGGACAATCGTGAAGAAATCGAACAAAACCTTTTTTTACGTACCGACAGAATAGAAGAAAAAAATACTCCCGTTGAGTTGGTAAACGGGAAAATCGCCGTCGGAACGGCCGAAATCACAACGTTGAAAAGCGCGGAAAAACGGCGAATTCGAGATACATATTTAAAACAGTACGTCGACCCGATCGTATCAAATGCGCTACGCTGGCAAGATATGTCGGACGCGGAAAAAACGGCAATCGAAAATTACCGCTTTTACCTGCTCAACCTGCCGCAGTCGGAAAATTTCCCGAACGAAGCGGTAAAAAACTTTGACGAATGGCAAGAATAAGCGCGAAACACATCGGGAGGGAGTTACTCTCCCTCCCAAAAAACTTTATATTTTTGCACTGCCGTCGTGAATTTGTATGTCAAAAAATTAATTAAGCAACCGAAAACAATACTTAATACATAAGAGAAAATGATGACACTTATGTTGTTCCATCTCGGCCATACATAAAAATTCAACACCTTAAAAAGAAAAAGGTGAGATACATAAATATCTAAACAATATTTAGAGATATTATCAAAAAAATTTTGTTTTATAATGAAGCAATCGTTGTCAATGATCATCTTCAATAAAACTGAAAACATAAGAATCACAACTATATAATTATTCCTGCTAATTCTGTCTATCAAACACCAACGAAATATTAAAAAGAGAAATAATACGCAAAAGAATGTGTTTAAATTCTTTTTTAATTTAATTTTTGGAAATATATGAAGTAAAATTCCCAAACCGATACAAGAAATTCCGCGCAACAACCCGATATACTTCAATCCTTTCAGCGTACCGTTTGTTCGTTGAACCAAATACGCAGTTGAAATCATTGTGATGACGCTTACGATAAAAAAGGCTTTTTCAGACGGGAAAAATTTAAAAACACAAAAATAAAAAGCGCTCACCCACACCAAAACGGAAAGGAACCAAGAGCCGCCGATAATGCCGTATTCTTTAAAAAGAAGCAGATTGTTAATTAACAATATATCAGACAATGTTTCCCAAAACTTTGTCGCCCCCCCCCCCTGAAACAAATATAAACAAGTAATAAAAAGCACAAACAACCATCAAGCAAGGTAAAAATTTATTGTATCTTTTAATAAAAAAACTTTTTATATCCTTATTCTTATTGAAAGTCTCTATTAAAAAATACCCTGAAATAATAAAAAACATTTCAACCGCTTTTTCACCCATATTTGTGGCGACAGCCATTCGGGGATAAAAACGCCCTAAATTCACATTTTGAAATAAGTGAAAAGTCAAAATGAAAAATGTAAGATACACGCGTAAAAAAGATACACCTTGAATTTTTCCGTTTTGCATTTCACCTCTATTTTGAACTTTTAAGAGAAAAGTATTCGTCGCGCAGAGATAACAAAATATCCGCCGCCTCTTCTATTTCGCAGTGGCATTCTTTAAACGGATTGATGTAGTAAGAATAAAGAATGTACGTGATGTAAAAAACCTCTTCCAACGAGCGTCGGTTTGTTCTTCTCGGACAAACTTGCATATCGCGGGACAAGCCCCATCCCGCGTAAAACGGCATTCCGAATACATGCGTTTCTTTTCCGCACATCAAGGCTTCAAAACCGAGTTGCGTAGTACACACATAAACCTTGCTGACATACTCAATTAAAGAAATCGGATTTATCGGATCGGAATATACATAAATATTGTCATGCGTTTTGATGTGGGAGTAATATGCCGAGCGGTTGCCCGTCATTGTGTCGGGATGTGTTTTGATGATAATGTCCGCATTCGGGTTTTCATTAATTGCGGCGTTCAGCATTTCTTCAAAAGTACTGACGCTTGCGCATCCTTTTTTAACAGAAGAATCGCCAAAAGATTGGTCAACGACCAGAACCTTGTCTGCCCCGGCTCTGCCGACGGACGGAACAAAAATCGGCTGACTGTTATATTTGGACAATTTGTTGGAAACAATGAAATCTATACATTTTCTTGCGCGCGCTTTTTGTTCTTCCGTAATGACAAGATTTTTATCATTCAGCATATTTTCAAGCATATTCGGGCGCGTTCCGTCGTAATACGCCCCCAAAGGATCCAAGACAAAACCTATATCGTATCTAAATTTTGGAGAAGCCTTTTCATCACAAAACGTAACGACACTGCGCAAAAAAGCCGCTTCCAAAAACAAGACGGGCTTATTGACAGTGAGCGATTCTACTATTACTTGCGCCGTTGAGGGAGACGGGCTTATGCCGCCCAACGTTACAAACAAATCAGCCCCTTTATTGTCATAGGGCAAGGAATTGAAAGAATACAAAGCGCCGTTAAACAGATATTTCATCCATCCGTGAGAGTGATTCAAATATCCGCTAGACGCGCCTATCATCACTGTTTTTGAATTTAAAATCAAATTCTTTACGTATTCTGCATTTCGCTCAATTTTATCTTTAATAGAATTGATGTAATTTTCAACGATAAACACATTATTATAGTCGTATTTATAAATCTTTAGGCCGCCGTTTACGGATTGCAGATACGGTTTCCGATAAACGCAGATTTTAAAAAGATAATATCTTTTTTTATTATTTTTTCTTTTTACTTTAAACAACCCTAAAGCAAAGGACTTCTTTTCGTTCGTCCTTCTATAAACGTTTATGCCGAATATATAAATATTTACTTCCGTTCCTTTTTTTGTTCTTTTGTAAATCTTCATTTTATATATTCCTTACAATATCTGAAATAATCGCGTTTTCGTCATTTTTGTCCGCATCGTATTCATATATGGTCGAGGCATCGACATACGGATATTTTTTTAATGTCAGAAATGCCGTCATATCTTTAATGTCATTCCAACGGCAAGCGGTTTGAATAATGAATTTCTTAACCGACAGCGTTGATAAAATTTCACTGAATCCGCACCGGAGCGATACAATTCCTTTTGCTTTTTTCGCCAAATAAACCGCTTCAGGAATCGAAAGGCGGGGATCGTTGAAAAAAACATTAAACCCTTTTTCTCTTAATGACCGTTTTAAGGTCTCCCAAAAATCAAGCGGCATATTTTTTACAAAATTTGCGTCAGAAACAATGAACACAAACTTATTAAAATCAATTCCTTTCACTTTCTCACGTATTTGCCGTTCCATATTATCGACAAAATAAAATGCCGGCGGCTCAAAAGTCTTTACCCCGTTAAAATCACACAGAATATCGATGTAGTGCCGCCGATCTGTCCCACTTTCAACGGCGGCAAGCGTTTTTTGAAGTTCGTGAAGCGGCGACGGGTTAACGTTGAATAAAATCCCCTTGTACAAAATTTCCTTACGCCGCAACGCTTGAAACATTTCGTCTTTGTTGTTGTTTATTACGTAATACGGAACATTCTGAAACAACATTTTACACAAATCGGCGTATTGCGGTCTAAGCCCCACCAAACACGGCGATTTCAAATTTTGTTTTTCAAGCAATGCCTTAAAAAGCATACTCAAAACATATGCTTCACCCATTCCCGCGCGCAAAAGAAAAACACTGTCGTGTCCCGAAGGAATTTGCTTAACGATCTTTGATAGAACTTTTTTTTCGAAGGTCTGCGGAAAAATATCGAAATATTTTTCCTGCACTCCGTTTTCGCATACCGTCCCCCAATGCGCTAAAGGAAGGCCGAAAAATGACAACTCTTTCTGGTTCGCTAATTTTTTAATTCTGAGCATCCGAATCTCTCTTTATATCTACAAAGGAAGTTTTTGCAATTTAAGGTAATATGAAATCCCATTTCGCCCCGTTAAAATTTTATCATTTGAAATCTCAATAATTTTTTCGGGCGTCCCGATTTCAAATTTTGCCTTGGGATACTTAAAAATATCCGACAAAATTAAATGCGAAAGAATGCCGTTTTCCCACTTTGCGATAAATGCATTTTTTATATCGCCTAAAAAACGGCCGAAATGAATAAAATACAGTTTATCAACATAAAATGACGATAAATTAACCGCCGCTATGTTTTTCAAATGTGAAAACACCCAATCAATATTATGAACACTCGTTAAATTACGATAATCGTTCCAGTTAATTTGATTCTTTTCCAACAATAAAAACCAATCTTTTCTGGGTTTTGTATACGTTATTCCAAAACTCCAATGTTTGTACGCCGTTTTTGTCGCCCAAAAATCAAAAGAAAAAGCGTCCAAGCCTTTTTTTTCCGCGTATTCTTCCGCCCGCAATAAAATCAAAGCGGCCGATTTCGGATCCGTTACAAAAAAAGAATCGTCAGCATCAATATTCCAAAAATAATTGTCAGACTCTTTTACGGCAACATCAAATACGGTTAAATGGGCAAAACACGCATTTATCCATTTTTTATCGATTTTTTGTTCCTTTACGATTTTTTTATATTTTTTACTTTTTAAAAAAGAAAAATCCGTATCGTAAAACGTAATGTTTTTCAAAATTTTCTTTTCAAGTTTTTTATTATCGCACAAAATACAGAATTTGCGATGCATCACATTCAGAATGTCAATCCAATTTTGAAAACAGAATAAAGTATCATCAATATCTCTATTTACTTTCAAATAAAAAATCGGCTTATCATCTTTCACGAACCTTTCTTTCGGAAAGAATCTTATTTTTCTTTTGCAATTATAAATTGAAATTTCTAAAAAACAAAAATTCAAAAGATAAAAACGTTTGAATTTTCCCGTTTTCACTTTTGTCTTAATTTTTTCAAATATTTTCATTGTTTCCTCGCTGAAAGTTTTTCCAAAATATCCGCTTGGATGTCGTTCAATTTTTGCTTATGCGTGTTGTATTCCGTGATGAAGTCGTGTGCCGCCCACGGAAAGCCCGCGAACGTGTACATCGGCTGCAAATCTTCGTGATGCGGATTGTGGCAGTAAATCACATATTGCGGCACGGGCAGTTCGCACAACACGTCGCACAAGCCGCAACGGTTGGCGATAATGGCTTTTGCGCGCGAAGCCAGAACGTAAATTTCCTCGACCGAAAACAGTTTCGAATTACGAAAAACGCCGATTCCTTTCGCGTTCAATTCCCGTGTGAGACCTTGCCAAAATTCAATCGGCAAAGGATCTTGCGATGTCGCGTTAGGCACAAACAACACAAAGTTGTCCAAATCGATGCTGAACAGTTTGGCTTTGACAAGCGCGGAACGCTGTGCTTCTTCGGAAATGACGGCACGGTTGAAGCGCATTTGGGAAAAATCGGCGTTCAGATGCTTTTCCCAGTTTTTGTAGAAATGAAGTCCTGTATTGTTTAGCACGATCAACTTGTCGTCTTCTAATACGGGCGAGATATTGCTTTCACCGGCGTTTTTGTTTAATTTCGCTTCGCCGCAGTAGAAAGCGGGAACGTCGGGACAGAACATTCTGAAAATATCGACTTGAGCGGGCTTTCTGGCAAAAATAAAGTCCCCGTTCTTGCGCCAAAAACGCGTGGTACGGGCGTAAACGACGGATTCGCCCAGATTGTTTAAAATGACTTTGATGTTTTTCCCGATCAGTTCGGGGCAGTTTTCGGCGATCAAGTCCGTAAATCTGTCGTATCTGTTCGCGTATTTTTTGACTTTGTACTGAACGCCCAGAAAATACCGCTTTTCGCACGAATCAAGCTTTTTGACTTTGACAATCGGAATGCCTAAAAATGTGATGCTGCGTTGCATTTTACAGGCTCCCGTCAATCTCTGCCGACAAATTCAGCGCGGCGTCGCGTTTTTTGCACACGGCGAAAGCCATGGGCAAACCACTCGGCTTGTCATCGTTAATCAGGATTCTTTCCCCCATCGGGGCATCGTAAATGATGTGGTCAAACCGCAAGCCGTTTTCTGTCAAAAAGGCTTCCAAATTCTCTTTTTCTTCGACTTTGCGCGATGTGACAAAGACAATCATGTCTTCGGGGGGAATTTGCGCGAACAACTCCTTCACGCCGTCCAACAGCACGTCTCCGCCGTTTTTGTAGCCGTTATGCACGCAAACCGTCCCGTCCACGTCAAAAATCCAAGTGTGCGGCAAAGGCGAAAGCGTCAATTTATTCGTCATTGTCCAAATACCTTTGCAGTTCGTACAGACCTTTGTAAAACGCCCCGCATATCGCGTCGTAATCTTCCCACGCGTAGGTTGTCAGGCTCAGCCAGATAATCGCGTGCAGCAACTTGATTTTGCGTCTGTCCGCTCCCGTCAGTGCGAAAAAGTCCTCTTCGACGTCTTTCCAGTTGTTCGACACGATTTCCAAATCGACGCTGTCGTCGTGAATTTCCAAAGAAAAGTTTTTGCGGTTGAACTGGTCGTAATCGCCGACCACGCTGTAATACAGTTTCGCCCAATCGTAATCGACGTCGCCGTAAAACTTTGTTTTGCCGAAGTATCCGCGCGGATCGAGCAATATCGGACGAACGCCGTTCGTTTCGATCATCATGTTGTGAAACGTGTTGTCCCCGTGCGTCAGGTAGAACTTCGACGGATACATCGCCCGCATATCCGCGATGATTCTGTCCTTGACCGCAAAGATGTTCGCGCATTTTTTGTTGTTGATGACAACGGTTTTGTCCGCGGCAAACGGCACCAAATCGCGCACTTTGTCCAATCGGTCAAATGTTTTGGTGATATAGTTGCTTTCACAATCTTCAATGTTTGCCTCAATCGGCGGCACCAAAGTGTGCAAGCGTTTCAGCGCGTCGACGATTTTCGTCAGCAATGCCCGCTTGAAGCCTTTGGTCAGAAAAGCGTAGGCAAAGATATTCTCCCCTTTGATCTTTTCCATAACCAGCGGGTCGTAGCCGTAAATTTTGGGAATGTTCGTATATCCCAGTTCAGTGACTTTTTTATACCACGCGATCTCGTCCGCCGCCAATTTGCGGCCCTGTTCGTCCAGCGGGTATTTCAAAACGATGTCGCCTTTAAATTCCATTTTGTTGAACGGGCGGCATTTGGGCTTGTTCAATTCGTTTTGAAAATACGACAGCATCGTTCCGATTTCCAATCCGCCGTACATGTTCAGCCGCTCGAAAGACAAATTCTTCGCCGCCAGCCACTTGACAAATTCGCCTTCGTCGGGGACGTCCGCAATTTGCGCCTTGTCCTTGAACAAAAACAGCCCCGCCACGCCGTTTTCTTTGGACGCTTCCTGCTTGAATGCGCCATCAACGTATGACCAGCGACACTCGAAGTCTTTGGATATGCCGATGTAGTTATGTGTTACGTTTTCAGGCATACCGAAATTCGATAAAATCAAATCGCACCATATCAACATAAACGGTGTTGAATCGGGCAGGCTTTTCAATGCATCCGCAATACCGGAACACGTTCCCTTTTTATCAGCGTCGACGACTTCGTAATCCACGGTTGCAAACGCTTTCAGATAGCGTTTCAAGGTATCCTTTTGATAATCGGCGATGATTTTGAACTTTGCGGCGGGATATTTTTTGAACAGATGAAAAATCATCGGCAGATTGTCGACGGGAACCAAAGCTTTGGGTTTGTTCGTCGTTAAAGTTTCCAATCGCGTGCCTTTTCCGCCCGCCTGTACGACAATGTATTTCATGCGTTATTCCTCCATAGATGAACGGGAATTTGATTGAGATCCGTATTGACGGCACTTTCCCCGCGTTTTAAGCCTATGGCTCTGGACATGTTCGGGGTATCCCGTTCGTAAAAGAAATCAAGCATCGATCAGCTCCGACAATCGGGCGTCTTTTTTGATAAAGCCGTTCAGCGTGTTCGGATGGACGTGCATCATTTGTGCGATCTTGTTGCGCGAATAGCCGTTTTTCAGCAGTTGTGCGATCTCTTCGCCGCGTCCCGTCAGTTTGGTTCGCTTGTTCAGGCGTCCGCGCGGGCGTCCCAGCACTTGCCCTGCCGCTTTCGCGTCTTCCAATCCCTCTTTCGTCAGCTGTGAGCGCAATTCTTCCGCGACTTTTGCGACGACGCCGAACAATTCCGCCAAGCTTGCCGTCGTTTCGCTTTCCCCGCCGAAACGCAGATCGTCCTCGCACGAACAGATCAGCACGCCTCGGTTCAGCAGCCGTTCCAGCAGCAAAGCGATTGTCCGCACGTCTTTTGCCAGACGGAACGTTTTTTCCAGCAGCAGCATATCCCCCGTGTTTAAACTTTCGGGCAAAAAGTCGCTTGCAACCACCCACGCATCAACTTTGATGCCGTGGTTTCGGGCGTAATCCGTTATCGCCTCACGCTGTCGGGCGACGATTTCAACATCGGCGTAATCTTGGACAAACGCTGTGTTCATGCCCTTTTTTCTTCCCTTTCCCCGTTCCCTTGTTTAAAGGAATTCACCGTTTGATTTGACAGTTTTCGGGCAAAAGGCGGCTGTCGCAAAAAGGGCTGCTTTCAGCCTGTTTGCAATAAATATGTTGTATTCAAAAGCAATCTCTGCTATATACACAAAAAACGGTCGTTTGATATGAATCAAACCAACCTGTTGTTTTCAAACGTTTTTTTCCAAGTTAAAACAGACTGCGCATTCCGCGGTTTATCAGCAATCCCGCCAATTTAAGCCCGCATGACGCTTTGATTTGGCGATGCAGTTTCGGATTTGCGTTTTTTACGATTTTCAACGTTTCAAGCACGCTTTCCGCAGAATACTTCGTCCTTTGAAACACCTTGCGCTTTACGAACGGACAGCGTTTTTTCAGCAAAGACACGGGACACGCCGTCGGCGGCAAAGGACTGTCCCAATCGATATACGACGCCGCTTTGAAGCCGCGTTCTTTGAAAAACGCCGTCATCGGCACTTCGTATTTCGCGATCAGTTCACGCGGGGACGAACAGCCCGTTATCCCGTTCATAAAAGCTTCAAAGGCTTACGATGAAAACGCCTGTCTGCGAAACGCCCAAAACCAGCTTTGCAAATGCGGACGAATTTCAGGACTTTCGACGACGCCCCAGAAATCGCAATCGGCGGCATCCATTTTGCAAAACATTTCCGCCAAAGGAAACACGGGCGCGTAACAGCTGTCGTTGCAAAACACCAATTCGTCCGCATCGTTCAGCCATTGCGCCGACAGCACCGTTTTCCAGCCGTGTTTGTACGATCCGAAATCATATTCCCCATGACGGCGGCAGCGGACATAATCGGCAATGTCTTTCAGCTTCAGCTGTTCGTCTTCGTCGGCTTCGCTGTCGGCGACAAACAGGATTTTGTCGGCAAAAGGACGAAACGCGCGCAGCAAATCCGTTACGTCTTCGCGTATTTTTCCGTTTTTACAGTAAGCGGCGAAAATCAAAACCCGTTTCATTTTATCCCTGTCAGCCTCAGCAATTTGTTTTTGATTCTGTCGGCAATCGACCGCAGATACAGCCGCGGGTGTTTTTTGCGCAAGCCCGCGCGCAGAATTTTCGACAGCTCCGCCATTTTTTTCTGCGTCTTTTTGGAAATGTTGCCCTCGTATCCGCGATAACGGACCAATACTTCGGGCAGATTGGCAAAAGCCGTCTTTTCAATCAAACCGCAATACATTTCCAAATCTTCCGCAACAGGAAAGCGTTCATTGTAACAAGCACCCAAGCTTTTGCGCATCATCATGCAGGATTGCAGAATCGGGCAGGAATAGAACAGCGCCGCTTTGATTTCGTCGCTTTTCAAGGGCTTTTTCTTCAGCTTGACTTTGGGAAAAGTTTCATACCACGACCCTAAAACACCCACTTCGGGGTGAGCATCCAAAAAAGCGACCTGTTTTTCAAAACGCGTCGGCAAACACACATCGTCATGATCCATTACGGCGATATATTCGCCCTCCGCCCGTTTTATCAAAGCGTTCCGTGTTCCAGAAATTCCCAAATTACGTTCGTTTTTTTGATATTTTATCCGATCGTCACCATAGGAAAAAATAACCTGTTCGACCCGTTCGTCCGTTGAAGCGTCGTTTTGAATCAGCAATTCGAAATCCGTAAAGGTCTGATTCAAAATACTGTCGATACATTCGCGCAAATACGTTTCATTCGTGTTGTAGACCGACAGAGCAACCGAAACGCGGGGCATCTTTCTTCATCCTTTCCAAAGCCGAAACCAAGCATTTGGATTGAATGATACCCCCCCCCTATGGTATTGTCAAGGAATTTTTTTACTACTTTTCCAATAAAAACAGGTATTCTTTGTACTCTTCGCCGCCGTTCATCCATTGTTCGGTGGATGTCATTTGCGCCATAACATTCCTTTTGCAGTCGATTTCGATGATTTTCAGCCGCTTGCCCTGCGCAGACAGCACATCCGTCAGGTCCGCCTTTGCCGCACGCCCTTTCGCCCCGTACGACAGCAGAACATACCGCGCATCCGTTTCGGAAACCAGCCGTTCGATCGCGCTTAAAACCACATCGGATCGGCAGTTTTCAAAGACGGATGGATTTGCCGAATCTTTTGAATCCGCGCGGCGGTTCGCTTTGCCGAAAACAGCGGGCTTGTCGTTCAAAACGACCGTCGTCCACAGATGATAATAGGCATTGTACCGCACGCGGCTGGTCGGCATTTTGGCATTGTCGGATCCGTACGGCGGATCAAAATACGCCAAATCGAACGCCCTGCCCCGTACAGCGTCCAATACGTCGCCCCTCAGCACCGTGTTTTCGGTCGTCACAGCAAACCGTTTCGGCAGTTTCAGCACCAAATCTTTGGCGGAACGCGCCGACCATTCGGACAAATAGGAGGCGTAATGCCCCAAAGTGCTGTCCACGCCGTCCAAAGCCAAAATCAAAGCGGTCAAAACAACGCTTTTATCCGTAAAACCCAATCCCAAGCGGTCGATTTCATCGCGCACGGCGTCCAGTTTTCGGGTGTTTTTGATTTGAAACGGCTTTTTTTTGTCATCGGGCAATCCGCCGTAATGTTCGGTAAACCAGCCGTCAACCCCCGTCAAACCGTTCAAATGGTCAAAAATTTCGGCATAAAAAGAATCGGGCTTGTCCGATTTCAAATAGCAATTCGCCAAGACTTCCGACCACGCGGCAACATCGTTTGCCGTTGTGTCCAGCCCCGATTGCGCGAACGCCTGCGCCACGCGCGTCGATCCCGAAAAACCGTCCAGCACCGTGCGTACGCCCTCGGTTTCGGACAAAGCGCGCAAGATGTGCGGAATGATTCGGCGTTTCGAACCCGCGTATTTGATGCCTTGGGTTTCCATAATGCGGTATGATAAAAAAACCGCCGAAAAAGGATTTTCCGGCGGCTTTAAAATTGTAAAACCAATAAATTACTTCGCGCCTTCTTCGGCTTCGATTTCTTCTTTCAGTTTCAATTTCTGGCGTTTCAGGTTGGAAATCGCCGCTTCATCGGGCAGAGGACGCGCCATTTCCGCCTTGATCGCGTCGTCCAAAGCGGCGTGTTTGGCTTTCAATGCCGTCAAATGATTCGTTTCCGTCATGTGCATACTCCCACATTTAAATTGACACTATATTCAGTATACAGGCTTTTAAGTCCTTTTAAAAGCATAAAAAACGGGACGGAAAAGTTTTCCGCCCCGCTTTGGAATTTGCCGTTATTCGCCGACATACATGCCCAAACCGCGCGCGGTTTTGACAATCATGCCGTCGGGATCGACTTTCGCCGTACCGATGGCGGCAACTTCGTCCAAGCCCACATCGGTAATCGAACCGCTTTTCCAAACGACCATGCGGTCGGTTTTGCCCTGCGCCAGCACGTCAACCGCGTGAACGCCGAAGCAAGACGCCGCCAAACGGTCGTGAGCCGCGGGAACGCCGCCGCGCTGGACATGTCCCAACACGGTAACGCGCGTCGAAAAGCGCGGGTCGATTTCGTTCAGGCGCGCGCTCATGTACTGACCGATGCCGCCATAGCGCACACCGTCAACCTGCGCGACGGAAATGTTCTGACCGTCAGGAGTTTTCACGCCTTCCGCAACGACGACCAAGCCGTGGTCGCGTCCCTGTTCGCGAACCAGATGCAGTTTGCGGACAACGCCTTCCAGCGTATAGGGGATTTCGGGAATCAGGCACACATCGGCGCCGCCCGCAATCGCGGAATGCAGAGCAACGTGTCCCGCGTCGCGTCCCATAACTTCGCAAATCATCACGCGGTGGTGGGACGAAGCCGTCGAATCCAAGCGGTCCAGCGCTTCGACGCAAACGTCGCGCGCCGTCGAAAAGCCGACGGAATGTTCGGTAATCGGGGTGTCGTTGTCGATGGTTTTGGGAATACCGACCATCGGAATGCCCGCGCCGCGGCACAATTTGCTGACGATCGCCATGGAACCGTCGCCGCCGATGACAGCCAAAGCGTCCAATCCCAGTTCACGGCAGCCCGCGCCGAAATCTTCGGTCAAGTCCTTGGTCGTGCCGTCGGGCATCGGGTGCGCGAAAGGCGACCCTTTGTTGATCGTTCCCAGCATCGTGCCGCCCAAACGCGCATACGGCGTGTGGAAATCGGCAATGCTCATTTTGCGGTAACGCAGGGGACGGAACGTCAAACCGTCCGTACCGTCCAAAATCCCGTAGACTTCCCAGCCATACGTCCAGATAGCACGATGAACGACGGCGCGAATGACGGCATTCAAACCGGCACAGTCGCCACCGCTTGTCAAAACACCAATTCTTTTAATTTGCGGCATATTCAAACTCCTTGAGCCCGAAAGTGAATCTTTTGTACTGAAAGCAATACCTTTTTTCAAAGGAATCTGCTACTCTAAAATGACAAAAAGGTCAATTTTTTTTATCAATCGAAGCGAAAAAGCCATGAATCCCCTTTCTCCGGACGAAATCCGACACACTTTGAACCGTCTGAAACATTGCCATTCCGATTTGGACGACGCGATTCGCAGTCTGCAAAGCGTCCCGAACGGCGACGAAATCCAAATTCAGCGGCTGAAAAAGCAAAAACTGGCTCTTAAAGACGAAATCGCCCGATTGGAAAACATGCTGCTGCCCGACATTATCGCATAACGGCGCAAACGGACAAGACGGCGGAATGTTTTAATCCGTCAATTCGCGCCCTTCGGGTTCCGGAACTGCGCGTTCGGCGGGAACTGCGCGTTCAGCGGGAACTGCATTTTCAACAGCCTCCACGCTTTCGACAGCCGCCGCTTTTTCCGTTTGTTTTTGCTGTACGGGGATATCCGTGTCTTTGTCCTGCGCGCCGTCGTCGCTTTCCGTCCCCAGCACGCGTTCCGCGGGCTGTTCAACGGTTTGTTTTTGCGGTTCGGGGGATTTGGCTTCCAGATCCGTCGTTTTGGGTTCGACGCGAATCAATTCCTGCTTGATTTCCATTTCGCGTTTTTTCGGCACGTTCCGATTCGGATTGGGCTGGCGTTCGATAAAGATATACGTTTCCGTTTCACCGTACTGATTCGTGCGTTCGGTAATGACTTCACGCGTTTTGTCGGCGTTTTCGTCGATTTCCAGCGCGGGCGGGAAAGCTTTTTTGGCGGCGGCTTCGGCTTCTTCGCGCAAACGGGCTTCCTCGGCGGCTTTTTGTTTGGCGTTGGCGTCATCGATGGCTTTTTGGATGCGCGCCGCCTGTTCGGCTTTTTCCTTGGCTTCTTCGGCTTCCCTGCGGGCTTTGGCTTCCGCCTCGGCTTTCAGTTTCGCTTCGATTTCCGCTTTTATGCGCGCTTCCGCTTCGGCTTTCGCCTTGGCTTCGGCTTCCAGTTTTGCGCGAATTTCCGCTTCGATTCTTTGACGCATCTCGGCTTCTTTTTTTGCCTGTTCTTCGGCATCCTTGCGGGCTTGCTCTTCAGCGGCGCGGCGCGCTTCCTCGGCGGCAAGGGCGGCTTCGGCTTGTTCCCGCGCCTGCTTTTCGGCTTGTTCAGCCGCGCGCGCCTGTTCTTCGGCTTCTTTGCGCAAACGTTCTTCCTCTTCGGCTTTCGCCTTGGCTTCGGCGTCAAGTTTCGCCTGCATTTCCGCTTTGGCGTTTTCGACGGAAGCCGCCTGTTCCAAATCGTTCAAAGACGGTTCGGCAAAATCCAAAGCGGGTAAATCCAGCGTTTCGGCGGGCAATTCGTCCGTTTGCGAAACGGGTTCGGGAACGGCGGGCAAAGCGGCGGGTTCGGGCTGAGGTTCCGGTGCGGGAACGGGTTGAGGTTCGGAGGCGGGCGGCGGCACATCGTCAAAGGACAACTCGGGAATCGATTCGCCGATTTTCGGTTCAGCCGCTTGCGGCGCATCCAGCGTTTTCCACTTGTCTTCCGCAGAAGTTTCGGGAATTTCGATGGGCTGCGGCAGATCCGCAAATTCATCGTCCAGCACTTCGAATCCGCCCTCGTTCCGCGCGTCAACCGCGTGTTCCGCGGGAACGGGAACAAAATCGGGGGCGGCTTTCGCCTCATCCGGCGCGGCGGGCTTTGCGGCATTTTCCAAAGGCGGCGCGACGAACAGCATCTTGTCCGCGTTCGCCAAAGATTTGTCCGCCTGCTGCTGACGCTGGGCGACACGCGCCATAAACGCCTGACCGCCTTTTTCGCTCCATGCCGCATAAACAGGCGCATAGCTTTCCTTTTTCAAAGCGGCGGGATCTACGGGTTCGGACAGCCATTTGGCAACTTCGTCCTTTTCCTGATCGGTCTGCGTTCCCAAATCGGGCGGCAGACAAGCTCTGCCCTCCGCGCCCAAAACGGTTTTGCCGACCAAAGTACCGATATCGCAAGCGTCCTTTTCCACGGAAGCTTTGCTTTTTTCGGGATCGTAGACAGCGAAAACGGTCGCCATGTCACGCTTGATTTTTTCGATTTGCAGCTGAATGCGCGTCAGTCCCGACAGGAAACGGTCGTCTTTGCGCAATCCGTCGCCGCGATCGCCGTGAATGACGATTTTTGTATTTTTCAAAGCTCCCGACGATTTCAGATCTTTCAGCATAAAGTTCAGCTGTCCGTAAGTGCATGCCAGCTGCCGCATGTACGCTTGTCTGTTTTTCTGCGTGTCCAGCACGTCTTTTTTGGGGAAAACGGACTGACGCGACCGCCAATTTTCGGGATCGGCTTCCAATCGGCAGTTTTCGTCGTACATATACGGGTAGTGCGGCAGATCCAAATGCGCGAAAAACACATTTTTGCCTTTTGCCGTTTCGACGTCTTTGGTCAGGCGGTACAGAACGCCCGCCTGCCCTATCGGCAGCGAACGCGACAGCGGATTGCCGACGAAAGGCATATCCGACATCTGCGTTTTCGCCCGCAGGTCGGCGATCAGCTTTTTGCCCAAAGGCATCGAATCCAAGAAATGCCCGACCAGCAGCATCACTCTGTTCGCCGTGCTTAAATCCGTCTGGTACAACGCCCCCGTCGGCGCGGGATACGTTACGCACCGTTCGACCGTTCCGCCTGCGGTTTTGCAGAAATCGAACGGGAAAGTCTGATAAACGTTGATTTTGTATCCTTTGTCTTTCAGCGCGCCGAACAATTCGTTTTTCAAAGGAATGACTCGGGCGTCGTCGGACGCGGTGTAGTAAGACGCGTCGTCGCGGCTGAACATTGACGCGGAAATGTCTTCCTGCGACGGATTCAGCACGGAACCGACATTGCGGTATCTGTCGGCGTAGCGCATATATGCGGACGGATAAAACGAAAAACCGTTCGACCGGTAAAACGCGTTGACGAAAGCGGGGGAATTTGCTTCGCCCAGCGGGTCTTTCGACTGCGGAAACGCGGCTTTCCAGTCTTCGACGGACGCTTTGTATCCCGTGTGGTCAGCCAGAATCAAATAAATCAGGTTTTGCGTTTTGCCGTCGTCCTCATCGCTTGAAAGCAGGGCGTTTTGCTGAACGATCGACGGAGACACCTGTTTCGACGACAGGTTCAGCAAAATGAACAGCGCGCCCAAAACGGGCAGCGACAAAAACGCCATTGCCGCGCCTTTAAAGATATTCAGGAAAACGAACAGCACCGCGCCGACGGCGACGCCGAAGCACAGATTGCCGTTTTCGGCAAGCCATCTCAGCTGGGCGTTCGGCAGAAACGGCAGCCATCCGCCGACATACGCGCCGATGTTTTCGGGATAAAGGACGCCCAGCACATAAGCGGCGCACGCCCCCGTCACCACCGCCAAAAAGACGCGTCCCAGAAATTTCCAGAACGACAGCAAAAACAGGGACACCATCGAAAAAATCAGCAGTCCGACGCAGGAAAACAGCACTTCGGGCAGGATTTCGTCGTTCAAAACCAGCGGATACCGGTTTTTGTGCAGGAACAGCAGGAACGTGAATGCCGTCGTAAAGAACATAAACAGCACCGCGTGCAGGAAAAAGGTAACGGACGATTCGTCCTTCAGCCTTTGCAGCTTTTTCGCCTTTTTGTGATTGCGTTCGATGTTTTCTTCTTCCGTTTGGGCGGTTTCTTCGATTTCTTCCGACATGCCGAGTATCCGTCAAATAAATATAAATGTGGATTTAATTCATAAACTCGCCTACAGTATAAGTCAATTTTTCATTGAGAATCGAGCAGGATTTTTTTATGTCGTTCGACCTTTTTTTTCAAAACGCGGTCGCTTTGCATCAGGCGGGCAAACTGGACGAAGCCGAACAAAGCTATCGGCAATTGCTGGAAATCGCGCCCGAACATACGGATTTGCTGCATTTGTTGGGAATGCTCGCGTTTCAAAAGGGCGCTGCGGATTCCGCTTTGGATTTTTTATACAAAGCGGTCAAGCTCGCCCCCGACGCCGCCGCCTACCGCTTCACATTGGCGCAAGCTTTGCAAAACAGCGGCAGACCGAAAGAGGCGCTGGAACAATACGCCGCCGTCGAACGGCTGGACGGCGATTTGCCCGATACTTACAACAACACGGGGGTGATTTACAGATCCTTGGGGCAAAGCGGACAGGCGCGGCAGGCGTTCGAAACAGCTTTGCAAAAAAAGCCCGATTTCGCGCTTGCGATGATGAATCTGGCTTTGCTTGACCGCGACGCGGGCAATATCGAATCCGCTCTCGCTTTGTTGGAAAAAGCGCAAAACATCGACCCGAACGATGCCGAAATCCATGCTCAAACCGCAATCACTCTGCGCCAAACGGGACAGTACGATCAGGCTTTGAAGCACATGGCGCAAGCCGTCGCTCTTTGCCCCGACAGCCCGACCTATCTGAACGGATTGGGCATCATCAAAGAAGCCCTGAACGATTTGAACGGCGCGTTTGACGCTTACGACGCGGCGATTCGCGCCGCCCCCGACTACCCCGACGCATACAACAACCGCGCAAACATCCTTGCCAAACGGGGCAAAAAATGGGATGCCGAGGACGATTACAAAACCGCCGTCAAGCTTGACCCGAAATACGCCGAAGCGTTCAACAATCTGGGCGCGCTGCTATACGACAACGAACGCTACGAAGAAGCGTTGGAATGCTACCGCAAAGCGTTTCTTATCAATCCGAAACAGGCGGAAACATGCCTGAATCTGGGCATGGCGGTCAAAGAATCGGGCGATGCCGCCGAAGCCGTCGGACTGTACCTGACCGCTCTTTCCCTAAAGCCAGAACTGACCGTCGCGCACCAATATCTGGCACAAGCCCTGCACACGCTTTACGTTCACGACGACAAGCGGGAACTTGCCAAACAGCTGGCGCACAAATGGCTGCAGTTTTTTCCCGACACCCCGACCCCCCGCCACGTCTGCGACGCGTTCGACGGCAAAACAGGGACGGAAGCGTCCCCCGATTATGTGCGTGATTTGTTTGATTCTTTTGCGGATTCGTTCGAAACGTCGTTGCGCAAAATCGACTACCGCGTCCCCGATTTGCTGAAATCGGCTTTGACGGGCGAAAAGGACGGCTTGCGCGTTTTGGACGCGGGCTGCGGCACGGGATTGAACGCGCCGTTTTTGAAAACAATCGCCTCCGCTTTGACGGGAATCGACCTGTCGCCGAAAATGATTGAAAAAGCGCGGGAAAAAGGGCTGTACGATACGCTGGAAGCCGCGGATATTGCCGAATACGCCGAAAAGCACGCCCGCGCTTTCGATTTGGTCGTTTTGGCGGACGTTGCCTGTTATTTCGGCGATTTGACACCGCTTTTGACCGCCGCCGCCGCGGGATTGGACGACAGCGGCAGACTGTTTTTGACGGTCGAGGAAAATATCGGCGCCGCCCCCTTTGCCCTGCAGCCGTCGGGACGTTACGCCCACGGGGAGGATTTCCTGCGTCAAGCGCTGGAAACGGCGGGATTTAAAATTTTAACGTTCGAACGCGCCCCTTTGCGCAACGAAAACGCCGTTTCCGTCACGGGACTGGTCGTTTTGGCGCGCAAAGAAAAAACAACAAAAGAAAACTGAAAACTGGACAATGCAGTCAAGAACGTCTAAAATCCTTTTCACCGTATTGGGGCTGACCTTGGTCGCCTTGATTGTCATGACATTAGGATGGAGTAAACAAATGCCGCATTACAACTGGAATGAAGTTCCCGAAACCGAAACGGAAGCTTTAATCAACAAAATCAATGCGCTCAGCACATACAACCTTTTCAACGCGGACCGCACGCATCTGCAAATCGCCGATCTGCCGTTCTACACGAACTTCAAACTGCTGCAGGCGACAACGTTTTCGACGATTCCGCCCGTGACCATGGAATATCTGCTGACCAAAGACGGCGAAGTCATCAAAATGGACGGCACGCGCGAACCGATTTTCGAACACAACAAGGACGCGGGTCTGGTTTTGAACGAAGAAACCGTCGTTGCTTATGCGACTTTCGTTTTGGATGCCGTTCAGACCGATCAGGGTACCCTGCGCTTGGTCGAACATGTTGACGAAGACACGTTCACCGACACTCCGACCCCGCAGCAGCGCAAGGACGTCACTCACATGATCCGCCCCGCCAAAGTCGCCAAAACGGACGACGGGTTCAAACTGGACGTCATCATGCTGTACGGCGATTCCGTGTTCCGCGCCGATTTGGACGTCAAAAACGACGGCTACATTGAAATCATGGGCGAAGAAAAATTGGCGGAAGGCATGCCGATTCGTCCGATTTTCCTCGAGTAGTCGGATAGCACGATGTTCCGCCGCGTCGCCGAAATAGTCAACCTTTTGAAACTGGACATCGATTTTCTGTCCAGCGGGAATTGTGTTGACTATTCGCCCGTGAACGGGGAAAACATCGCGTCCTTTCCCTTGGGGGACGAAGCAACCGTTGAACGCACGATCGCGCGATCGGTTGAAGCGTTCCGCGAATGGCGCGAAGTTCCCCCGACGGGACGCAGCGAACTGATTCGCCTGTTTGCCGACGAATTGCGCGCGAACAAGGACGACATCGTTGATTTGATTATGATTGAAACGGGGAAAATCCGTTCCGCGGCTTTGAAAGAAGTCGAACGGTCGATTTCCCTGTGCGAATCGGTCGCGTCCATTCCTCAACGCCTGTCGGGCGTTTCCGCCCCCACGGAAAGCCACAAATTGGTGATTTCCCAATCATGGCTGCCTTTGGGTCCCGTCGCGGTCGTTACATCGTTCAATTTTCCGCTGCGGGTTTGGGCGCTGCACGCTTTGGTCGCCCTGGCATGCGGCAATTCCGTGATTTGGCGTCCGTCGCGCAAAGCGACGCTGACGGCGTTTGCGGTAACGTCTTTGCTGCGGCGGGCGAAAGCGCGCTGTTCGGCAAACTGTCCCGAATATCTGGCGCAGATTTTGATTTGCGACCATCCCGAACTGATGCAGCTGGCGAAAAATCCGAAAGTTCCTCTGGTCTGCGCGACGGGCGCGCCCGCCATGGCGCGGAAAATCCAAGGGCTGGTCGGCGAACGGCTGGGACGTTCCATTCTGGCGACGGGCGGCAACAACGCGGCGCTTGTCGCTCCCAGCGCGGACATCGACCTTGCCGTCAATCATATTGTCCGTTCGACGATTGCGGATTGCGGTCAGCGCGGCACGTCGCTGCAACGTCTGTTCTGCCATTCGTCCGTTTACGATAAAATCGTCCCCCGATTAAAGGACGAATTCCGGCGAGTTTACGTCAATTCTCCCTTTGAACGCCAAAGCATGATCGGACCTTTGATTGACAAAGTCGCTTACGACACGATGCGTCTGTCGCTGGAACAAGCGACCGTTGACGGCGGCGTTGTTTCGGGCGGCAACCGTCTGGACGTCGGCAATTACAGGGACGCTTACTATGTCCAGCCCGCGTTGGTCGAAATGCCCAAGCAAACGGGCATTGTGAAAACGGAACTGCTTGCGCCCGTTTTGTATGTTATGCGCTACGACGATTTCGACCAAGCCATGGAAGAAATCAACGCGTTTCCGCAAACGCTGGTATCCTGCGCGTTTACCAACGACTTGAAAGAAGCCGGCGCGTTTTCGTCGCTGGACGGGGCGCATACGAACGTCGCGACGGTCAACGCGGGAACGGTCGGGTACGATTTGGCGGCGATGTTCGGCACGGACAGAAACGCGGTCGGGTCGGGAACGGCGTCCGAACCGTGGCGTCCGTTCATGCAGGCGAAATCCTGTCTGGTCAATTTCAACTGTTAAAAGGGCAAGCAAATGCGCCGTCTGTTTTCGACCGTGTTGTTGTGCTTGGTTTCCGCGTGCGCGGCGCCCGAACGGCTCGACCCCGAAACCACCCCGCCCGAAGTGCTGTACAATCATGCCGCCGATTTGCTGATCGAAAAGCACGAATACACCCAATCCATCGAAGCGTTCGACGAAATCGACCGCTATTATCCGTATTCCCGCTGGGCGCTGAAAGCCCAAATCATGCAGGCGTTCGCAAACTACGTCAAAAAGGAATACGACGACGCGGAAATCGTGCTTGACCGCTTTATCCAGCTGTACCCCGGCAACAAATACGCGCCGTATGCCTACTATTTGAAAGCGATGTGTTCCTACGCGCAGCTGTCCGATCCCAAACGCGACCAAAAGAAAACGCAGGACGCTTTGCAGGCGCTACGGGAAGTCGTCAGCCGTTTTCCGCACACCGCTTATGCCGCCGATGCGGAAAGAAAGATAAATCTGACGTACGACTATTTGGCGGCAAAAGAATTGAACGTCGGGCGTTTTTATCAGAAAAACAACGAACACGCGGCGGCTCTGAACCGCTTTTTCACGGTCGTGCGGGAATATCCCGCCACCCGTTCGGTGCAGGAAGCATTCTACCGTCTGACCGAAACCTATCTGATTTTGGGATTGGACGAAGAAGCGCAAAAATCCGCGGCGGTTCTGGGCTATAACTATCCCGACAGCCGCTGGTACAAAAAAGCGTATGCTTTGATGAAAGAATACGCCCCCGAAACCGTCAAAGGATAACCCGAAATGTTGGTTCGCCTGTCGATTCGCGATGTCGTTTTGATTGAAAAGCTGGATTTGGATTTTGCGGACGGTCTGTGCGCTTTTACGGGCGAAACGGGCGCGGGCAAATCGATTTTGCTGGATTCGCTGGCTTTGGCGATGGGCGCGCGTTCCGATTCGGGACTGGTGCGCCGCGGGGCGAAACAGCTGTCCGTATCCGCCGAATTTTTGCCCGTCCTGCCCGAAATCAAAGCTTTGCTGGACGAACAGGCAATCGACGGTGACGACGATTCGCTGTTTTTGCGCCGCGTCGTTTCCGCCGACGGCAAAAGCCGCGCGTTCATCAACGATCAGCCTGTCAGCGCGGCTTTATTGCGCCAAGTCGGGGATTATCTGGTCGAAATTCACGGACAATTCGCAACGCACGGCTTGCTGAATTTGGCAATACACCGCGGCATTTTGGACGCTTACGGACGGTTGGAAAGCCTGACTGCCGCCTGCGCGTCCGCTTTTGACGCGTGGCAATCGAAAATCGCCGAACGGCAGACCGCGCGCGACGCTTTCGCCAAAGCGCAAGCCGAAGAGGACTTCATCCGCCATTCCGCCGAAGAACTGTCCGCTTTCGCCCCGCGCGAGGGTGAAGAAAAAGAACTGGCGGACCGCCGCGCTTTGATGATGAACGGCGAAAAACTGGCGGAAGGACTGAACACCGCGCGGCAGGCTTTGACAAACGAAGAAATCGAACGGTCTTTGCGCACCGCTCAGCGTCAGCTGGAAAATCTGTCGCGGCTGACGGACGGCAAGTACGACGCGATTATCGACACGCTCGCCCGCGCGGAAAACGAATTGAACGAAGCGGCGTCCGCCGTCGAATCGGAATGCGACCAAATCGAATTCGACCCGCGCGAACAGGAACAGGTTGAAGACCGCCTGTACGCTTTGCGTTCCTTGGCGCGCAAGCATCAAACCGAACCAGACGCCCTGCCCGCTTTATTGTCGGATTTTGAAGCCAAACTGTCCGCTTTGGACAAGGGCGGCGACGACCTTATCGCTTTGGACAAGGCGGTGGAACAGGCGCGCGTCGCGTATCTGACGGCGGCGCGCACGCTGTCCGACGCCCGCAAACAAACGGCTGAAAAGCTGGACGCGGCGGTCAAGGCGGAACTGCCTCCCCTGAAATTGGAACGGGCGACGTTCAAAACCCAAATCGACACGCTGCCCGAATCCCTGTGGGGTGCTGACGGGCTGGACAAAGTGGTTTTCACCGCCGCGACAAACACGGGAACGGACGCCGCGCCGATTAACAAAATCGCGTCGGGCGGCGAACTGGCGCGCTTTATGCTGGCATTGAAAGTCAATTTGGCGACATCGGAAAACATTCCGACTCTGGTGTTTGACGAAGTGGATTCGGCAATCGGCGGCGCGACGGCGTCGGCGGTCGGCGAACGTCTGGCGCGGCTGGCGCGCGAAAACTGTCAAGTGCTGGTCATCACCCATTCGCCGCAGGTCGCTTCGTTCGGGGCGCACCATTTCCGCGTCGAAAAGGGCGACATTGACGGCAAAACAATCACCACCGTCCGCGAACTGTCCGATTCCGAACGGCGCGAGGAAATCGCCCGCATGCTGTCGGGCGCGGAAATCACGGACGCGTCGCGCGCCGCGGCTGTCGAGCTTTTGAAAAACAGGATGAACGCATGACCGAAACGCCCGTATCCTCTTTGACGGACTTGGAAGCCGCCGCCGAACTGGCATTCCTTGCCAAACGCATGGCGGAACTGGACAAGGCGTATTACCAAGCCGACGATCCGCTGGTGTCGGATGCCGAATACGACGCGCTGAAACGCCGCAACGAAGCGATAGAAGCCCGATTCCCGCACCTTGTCCGCGCGGATTCGCCGTCCAAGAAAGTCGGGGCGAAAGCGTCCGAGGACTTTGCGAAAGTCACGCATTCCGTTCCGATGCTGTCCTTGGGCAACATTTTTTCAACGGACGAAATTTTTGAATTTTCCAACCGTATCCGCCGCTTTTTGGGACTGGACGACAATGCCGAACTGGCGTTTATGGCAGAACCGAAGCTGGACGGACTGTCGTTTTCCGCCTTGTACGTCAACGGCGAATTTGTGCGCGGCGCAACCCGCGGCGACGGTGCGGTTGGCGAAGACATTACGGAAAATTTAAAACAAATCAAAGACTTGCCGTTAAAGCTGACAGGCGACGACATTCCCGAACGCATCGACATCCGCGGCGAAGTCATTATGAACAAAGCCGATTTTTTCGCCTTGAACGACGAACAAATTGCGGCGGGCAAAAAGCCGTTCGCCAATCCGCGCAACGCGGCGGCGGGGTCTTTGCGTCAATTGGACGCGCGGATAACGGGGCGCAGACGGCTGTCTTTGTTCGGCTACACGTTCGGCGAAACAACCGCCGAGCCGTGGGATTCGCAGGACGGATTTTTACGGAAAATCCATTCGTGGGGCTTTCCCGTCAATCCCGAAGTCCGCCTGTGCCAAACAGCGCAGGAACTGGTGAAATTCTTTGAAGATTTGGGGGACAAGCGTCCGAATCTGCCTTATGACATTGACGGCGCAGTCTACAAAGTCAACCGCCGCGACTGGCAGGAACGCTTGGGCTTTGTCGCGCGCGCGCCGCGCTGGGCGATTGCGCACAAATTCCCCGCGGAACAGGCGCAAACCACGCTGGAAAACATCAGAATCCAAGTCGGACGCACGGGCGCGCTGACCCCCGTTGCGGATTTGACCCCCGTCAACGTCGGCGGCGTCATGGTGTCGCACGCGACTTTGCATAACGAAGACGAACTGAAGCGCAAAGACATCCGCATCGGCGACACGGTCGTCATTCAGCGCGCGGGCGATGTGATTCCGCAGGTTGTCCGCGTCGTTTTGGAAAAGCGTCCCGCCGATTCGGCTCCGTTCGTTTTTCCGACGGTCTGCCCCGTTTGCGGCGCGCATGTCGTCCGCGATCCCGACGAAGCGGTTCAGCGGTGTTCGGGCGGCTTGGTCTGTCCCGCGCAGGCGGTCGAAAGCCTGAAGCACTTTGTTTCGCGCGACGCACTGAACATCGAGGGTTTGGGCGCTAAAAACATGGCGTTTTTCTTTGACCGCGGATGGATAAAAACACCGTCCGACGTGTTTACTTTAGAATCCAGAGTCGGCGCGGACATTCGCAAGCTGGACGGCTGGGGCGACAAATCCGCCGACAACCTGTTTGCGGCGATTCGCAAAGTCGCCGCCACGACGCCGATGGAAAAATTCCTGTTCGCCCTCGGGATTCGCGAAGTCGGGCAAGCCACCGCGCGATTGCTGGCGGCGCATTACTTGACGATGCCCGCTTTTCTGGAACAAACGGCTTTGGCGCAGGACCGCGAATCGGACGCGTACAAGGAATTGCTGTCCATCGAAAGCATCGGCGACGTTATCGCGTGCGAAATTCTGGACTTTACGGCAGAGGAACACAACCGCGCGGAAATCGACAAACTGCTGAACCTGATGACGGTGGAAGCTTTCGTTCCCGTTGAAAACGACTCGCCGTTGGCGGGAAAAACGGTGGTGTTCACGGGATCGTTGGAAACGATGACCCGCAGCGAAGCCAAAGCCAAAGCCCAAAGCGCCGGCGCAAAAGTCGCGGGATCGGTTTCCAAAAAAACAGATTACGTCGTTTTGGGCGCGGATGCGGGGTCCAAAGCGCAGAAAGCCGCCGAATTGGGCATCACGGTTTTGTCGGAATCCGAATTTACGGAATTATGTAACAATCGGTAATCTTTTTTTAATCGATTTTTCGAATCTTTTTGTCTATCTTATTTCTCACGGACACACTTTTGGGAAAGGACGCGAAAAATGAAAAAAGCCGTTTTGTTTCTTGCCGCTTTCTTGATTTCTTTCAACGCTTGCGCGCAGGAAATCCCCGAAGTCCCCGATCCCGACGAATCGAAATTCCAAATCATCCGCGATTTATCCGACAAAACGAAATCCATCGGCGGCGAAGCGCCCTTTTACGCGACCGACAAAGTTGCCGTCCGCGCCAGCGCGCGCTATGTCCTGCCGCAGGATCAGGGTTCCGCGCAAACCAGCGACGAACACAGCGACGACAGACGCCTTTACGGCATCGGCGTCAGCGTAACGTTCGCCCTTTGATTACGCGAATTTGTAAACGTTTTTATATTTGGCAAAGCACCAAACCGACAACGCGCAGGACAACGCTTCCGCCAGCGGCACCGACAGCCACACGCCCGTCATTTGCCACAGCACGGGCAAAATCAGCAAAAAGCCGACAACAAACAGCAGAGTTCTGCAAAACGACAGAATCGCCGACACTTTGCCGTTGGACAGCGCGGTGAACAAAGCCGACGCAAACACGTTCAGCCCCATGCACAAAAACGTGAACGAAAACAGCCGCAATCCCCCGTACGCCATTTCAAAGACGTGCGTGCCTTTGTCCACAAACAGCCCGACCAACCCCGCCGTCGCCAAATTGCAAAACGCGAACACGCCCGCGGACACCAAACCGATAAGCTTCAAACTGATTGAAAACGTCCGCTTCAGCCGCGCGGTTTCCCGCTTGCCGTAATTGTAGCTGACCAGCGGCGAAATCCCCATGGAATAGCCGAAGCACACAGACATCAGCGACGTTTGCATATACAGGACAACCGTAATCGCCGCCACGCCGTCCGATCCCGCCAGCCGCATCACAATATTGTTCAGCAGCACGGTCACAATGCAAACCGACACGTTCGACACCATTTCCGACGCGCCGTTAAAGCACGCTTTGAACAGCACAAAGCGGCTCCATTTCGGTTTTTCCAGATACAGACTGCCGCGGCGGTTAAAGGTGAAATACAACAGACCGAACAGCCCCGACGCGGAATAACCGATTCCCGTCGCCAGCGCCGCGCCGAACAGCCCCATATCCAAAACCGCAATGAAAACGTAATCCAAAATCACGTTTATCAGCCCCGCCGACGCGGTGATCGCCATGCCCAGCGCCGCTTTGCCCCGCGCGATGTAAAACATAAAGAACACGCAGGAAAAAATGGTAATCGGCATAAACAGCAGCGACGTATGCGCATATTCGTAACACATATCGAACAGCGCGTCGTTGCTGCCCAGAAAATACAGCAAAGGCTTTAAAAACTTCAGCCCCAAAGCCGCCATTGCTCCGCCGCTGACAAAAGCGGACAAAGCAATCAGGGAAAAATTCCGCCGCGCCTCGCGCTCCCGTTTCTGCCCCAATCGGCGGGCGACCAGCGCGCTGCCGCCCGACGAAAACATCATCCCCACGGCAAGCGACATCAGAATGATCGGAAACGTGATATTGACGGCGGACAAAGCGTCCGTCCCGATAAGGCGCACCACAAACAGCCCGTCGACAATGCCGAACACCTCCATCAGCAGCATTGAAAGAATGGTCGGCGCGGCGAACTTCAACAGCGAAGCCGCCGATATTTTCCTGTCCAAAGCGTTTGTCATATTTTCACCAAAAACTGTTTTTTGCATTGTCCTTGTTTAAAAATTTAAAGTCAAGCCTTTAAAAATAAAGATAGAATTTGCCCCGCCGTCCTGCTAAATTGAAACAGTCTTTTCAAAATCGCAGGGGGATTTATGTTACGGTTGCGTTGCGTGCCGATAGATACGGGTTCGGAAAACATCGCCTTTATACACAGGCGCTGTCCCGAATTTCAAATCGACGAACTGAACGCCATGGCGCACCGCGTTGAAATCCACGGCGGGCTGCAGCCTTTGTTCGCGACCGCTTACGCCTGCGACGACGAAAAAATCGTCGCCCCCGATGAAATCGGATTGAGCATGCAAGCCTATCACCTGATCAATCTGCCCGAAGGGGCGGAGCTTGCCGTTTCGCCCGCGCCCCCGCCCGCCAGCATCGAATCCATCCGCCGCAAAATCAAGGGCGGGATTTTAAGTGCAAAGGAATACCGCGCCATCATCGCGGATATGGCGGCTTACCGCTATTCGCCGACGGAACTGGCGGCTTTTCTGGTGTCGAACGCCAGCTTTATGTCCCCGCAGGAAGTCCTGTCCATGACCGAAGCGCTGATTGAACACAGAAAACCCGTCGATTGGGGCATCAATCTGGTCGTTGACGAACATTGCGTCGGAGGGTTGCCCGCCAACCGCACATCAATGATTGTCGCGCCGATCGCGATTGCCTACGGGCTGTGCATGCCCGGCACGATAACCCGCAGCGTTACTTCGTGTTCGGGCGCGGCTGACGCGATGGAGGTTCTTGCCAACGTTGAATTAAGCGAAGAACAAACCGCGCAAACCGTCAGCGACATCGGCGGCTGTCTGGTCTTGGACGGCGGCAGACTTGCCATGTCGGCAACCGAAGACATGCTGTTGGGACTGGAAAAATCGCTGGGCATCAGCACGCCGCAGCAAATCGTCGCCTCTATTCTGGCGGGAAAAATCGCCATGGGCATCACGCATCTGCTGATTGACATTCCCGTCGGGAAAACCGCGAAAATCCGCACGATGAGCGAAGCGCAAAGCCTGCGCAAGCTGTTCGAGTACGTCGGCGACATGCTGTCGATGAAAATCGATGTGATTGTGACGGACGGATCCGAACCCGTCGGCAACGGCATCGGTCCCGTATTGGAGGCGCGCGACGTAATGAAAGTCCTGCGCTGCCGCGAAGACGCGCCGCAGGATTTGCGTGAAAAGGCGTTGTTCGTCGCAGGGCGCATACTGGAATTTGACCCGCATCTGCGCGGCGGGCAAGGCTACTATCAGGCGCGCGACATTCTGGATTCGGGCAAAGCGCTGGAAGTGATGAGCCAGCTGGTTCACCGTCAGGGCAAAGTGTCCCCGCCGCCTTTGGGGCAGCTGACGCGCGACATCCCCGCCCCCGTTTCGGGCGTGGTGGAGGAAATCGACGGCGGGCAGCTGAACCGCATCGCCATGACGGCGGGCGCACCGCAGGAAAAGGGCGCGGGCATCGATTTGTTCAAAAAAGTCGGCGACACCGTCGAACAGGGCGAAATCCTGTACCGCATTTATTCGGCGAAAGCAACCTCGTTCGCCTTTGCCAACGGGTTGGCGGAGGGGGCGTCGGGGTACAAAATATCCGCCAAAGGACCGGCGTATTAAAAACTTGACATCCGTGAAAAAATAAAGATGCTTTTGTGATATTATGCAAAAACAAAGTGCTTAAAGTCGGGACGGAAAGGAAACTTTCCGCCTTTTTTATTCGAGGTGAACAATGACGGTAAGCAGTCAAACAAACAAGGTGATTTACATCGGAAACGGGGTTGCGAAAGAATTTGCAATCCCGTTTTCTTTTTTGGAACAGGAGCATATCAAGGTCAGACAAAAGAAAAACGACATACAAACGGAACGGACGGATTGGACGGTCAAAAGCGGCAACTTGGTGTTTGCGGACGCGCCTGAAAGCGGGGCTGAAATTGCGATTGTGCGCGAAGTGCCGCTGACGCAGGAAACGGATTACCGCGACAACGAGATTCTGCACGCCGAAACGCTGGAGCGCAACTTTGACAAGCTGACGATGCAAGTCCAACAGCTGAAAGAACAAGCCGACCGCGCGGTAACGGTGGATTTGTTTTCTCAAAGCATTCCGTCGGAATTTATCGGAAAGCTGAAAACGCTGTATGCAAAAAAAGAAAATGTGAATGCCGTGGCGGAAAAGATAAATCAGGTCAACGATTGCGCGGAGGCTTTGCCTTTGATTACGGCCGCGCCGGACAACGCTTTGACGGCGCAGTCGGCGAAAGATGCGGCGTTATTGTCCGAAATGAACGCGCGCATCAGCGAAACGGCGGCGGCTTCATCGGCGACTCAAGCGCTTTTAGCGGCGCAGACGGCGCAAAAGTACATCGGGGAAACGGTGTTTTCCATACTGCCGATTTCGGCGGCGGGGTATCATTTACTGGACGGTTCTTTGATTTCGGGGCAAGGCGTATATGCCGATTTTGTAAACTATATAGCATCGTTAGTTCCCGATTATCCGAATCTGTTTGTGCAGGAAGCCGTCTGGCAAAGTTCGGTCGCTTCGTTCGGCGTTTGCGGCAAGTTCGTTTATGACGCGAATGCGGGAACGGTTCGCCTGCCGAAAGTTACCGGATTTGTGGAAGGCACATTGGACGCTTCCGCGTTGGGGGATTTGGTTCAAGCCGGCCTGCCGAACATTACGGGGACGGCGAAGTACAACAAAAGCGAAATAAACAGCTCCGGCGGAGCATTGAAATCGACGGAGGCCGGGACGCAAGCTTTATACAGTTCCAACGGGGCCGGTTCGTCTTTACCGGGGGTATTGAATTTTAACGCATCGCTGTCGAACGGCATTTACGGCAGAAGCACCACCGTCCAGCCGCAATCGATCAAGGGGTTTATGTATATCGTGATAGCGGCATCCGCCAAATCGACTGTTCAAGCGGATATTGACAATCTGATGAGCGGAGTCAACGCTCTTGTATCGACGTTGTCGTCGAACAAGTATGTAACGGACTGTTATGTCAACGGAAACAACTGGTATCGTGTGTGGTCGGACGGATGGATAGAGCAAGGCGGACAAACGACATCTTCGACCGGAGTAGGAACATTGAATTTTATCAAGCCTTTTCTGACAACGAACTATCTGTTTTTAACGCACACTAAGACCGGAAACGGTGATTACACGGTCAGAAATACGGTTGAAGTTCTTGGGACCAGAACAACAACGGGAATCAATATTACCGGCACACCGTCTTTTACCAATTCATACACATGGTATGCGTGCGGTTACTAAAGGAGGAAAAAATGAGCTTTACCATCAATCAGATTTTTGAAAAATCCTATCCGCCGGCGGTCGCGGAGTATTGCAACGAAAACGGGTTAAGGATTGTCGAACTGGAATCGGGAAACGGCGTCCGCCGTTTTCAAATTCAAGAAGACGTTGTCGATATTGACGGACAAGCCACGCTTGTCAGAGAAAAAAGAAATCAACTTTTGCAAAAAACGGATTTTACGCAAACGCTCGACGCGCCGTTTTCTGCCGAAGAAAAAGCACAGTACGCCGATTATCGCGCTTATCTGCGGGCAATACCGGAACCCCCCGATTTTCCGGATATTACCGTAATGACTTTTGCGGAATGGCAAAAATGAAATAAAAAGGTCGGAGGATTTACCTCCGACATTTATTCCTCTTGTTTTTATATTTTTTAAAAATTGGCCAATGTGTACACTTGTAAATAATGAGCACAAAAATTTGAAAAAGAGCCAATTTCTTTGCTTTTTTATTGAAAATACGCGCATACTCCGAATCATACTCATTACAACAAACAGAGCAATGTTTGTTATACCCCCCCACCCCTACATCAACTTTCTTTTCATCTGGAAGAACATCATTTAGTTCATAGAGATAGTGAATTTTATCAATTCCTTTAAATTGCCCCATACAGTTGAAAAAATTTTCCCAACTGCTGTAAATATCCTTATATGGAACGGATATTTCCATACATTTGTGTTGTAATTTAGTATCGTTCAGCAATCGAACGATATTTGCAAATCCGAAAATCCACAGTTGTTCCTTTCTTCTGAAAGACGTTTCAGACGGCTCTGATCCACGGAAAAACGAATAATCGCACTCGGATTCTTCCGGATCTTGAACATGTAAGCCGTTTTCAACAATCGGCTTTTCCAAGAAAGAAATTTTTCCCGAATTGTTTAAGATATGCGCAGAAATGCACGATTGAGAAAACATCGTGTATATCGTGTCATACATATTCGTCAACACTGTGTCGGAAATTACAGATGTTTTATAGATGCCGCCCGGAACAAAAGTCAGCTGAAAAAACTGATAAGCCGGATTGTTCAGTTCATTATCCGGAATAGCGTAACGGGCAATACCGATACAATCGACATTACCGTCCATCGCTTCTGATACGGCACCGAAATTCGACCAATCATAATAATCGTCATCGCATAAAACCCACATATACTCTTTTCCGCTTAATGCCCCGGTTTCAAAAGCGCGAACAATATTGGCGTTTCCTCCGATGTTAAAAGGATTCTTTCGGTATATCAGATTAGGAAACTTCTTTTGATAACCGGAAACGATTTCCGCCGTGCTATCCGTAGAATTGTTATCCAAAACGGTGATATCACATTTTTTCACCGGCGATTCCTCTGAAAACAACTGCTTTAACGTTCTATTCAGAAAATACGAACGGTTGTACGTTATCAAAACAATTTGAAGTTTTTGTTCAATTGTCATTTCTCTCTTCCATTTTTGCGAATCATATTGCACGGTTTTTCAATCGCATAATAATTTATAGTTGCTGCAACAACGCAAATTACCCCTCCTGCAAGTACGGAAACAGAAAGGTAATTGCCCCCCCCCCCCCCCCCCCCAATAGCGTTTAATATTTTAGGAACAACTGAAAGTAAATTCGAATGGTAAAGGTACATTCCGTACGAAATTACCGCCATACAATCAAAAAGTCTAAGCGGGTTATGCGCAACCTCTGTCAATGACAAAGGAGTTGAACGAACGCGATTCTTTACGTCAAACGCATAAAACACCATACAAAACAGCAAAATATATACCGTAGGGTAACGATAACGATACATGTCCATATGAAGGTTATTCGCGTAAAACCATGTATTGACTAAGATGAAGCCAACAAGAACAATCAAACTGAACGGCCGCATCATTTTCTTTAACCGCGAATCATCAACATCCTTTGTAAACGCATTAAATAGCAATCCACCAAAAAAGCAGTCCAAATTTGTTATCGTGGAGCTATATATATCACCGGGAGAATAACCTGCTTTGCGGCCATAATAGCGAAGCATTGCTCCGACAACAACAATTCCGCAAAACATCCACAATGATTGCCTTTTATTCAATCTTTTAAATACAAATTCATATACAAACGGCGCAAGCACATAGCATTGAACAACCGTAGATATAAACCACAAAGCACCTATTCCGTCTATTCCCGGATTACCATCTCCGTTATATGTAAATGTTAGCAACTTTACCACATATTTAAAATCAATTGTTGCAAACCAAACAGGATTGACAAAACAAAAAACCAAAAAAATGAACAGATAATATGGCGGTGCGATGCGAACAAAACGGCTGATATAAAACTGTTTAACTCCGTCCAAAGTTTCCGTCTTGTACTTCCCGTTATAGAAGCCTTTGCCCAACAAATACCCCGACAATGTAAAAAACATCCACATAGCCGCCCAAGCAGGGGTATAAATATACCACGGGAAAGGAACCGCCGGATTAGCGGCCGATATAACAATTTTTGAATGAACGCCAAGAACGCAAAAAAGCGCAATACAGCGAAGAACATTAAAAACATCAGGTCTGTTACTCATTTTAATCCCCCTTAAAAGTCAGAGCGTTTTGTGTCAAGATCTGGATCAATTTTTGTTCTATAGCTTCATATAGAACATGCCAGTCCATGGAATAATTGCCACTCTCTTCGTTGAGAATATATTTTTCAGGAATTAGATAAGAATCTATTTTAAGATCCGGAATAACAACCGATGAATTCAAAATGATTGATAGATCTCTCGCTGCTTTCGGTCCATACAAAACAACAGGTTTTCTAGATATCCAATTGTAATGCTCAGGCGTTCCAAAAGGCATAATTAAAAGGGATGCTTCACTATAAAGCTTAACCTTTTCAATGCAATTTTTGCCAATAACGGAATGAATGCGTTCAAGAGCTTTTGGTGTGAGATTTTCCATAAGACGGAGCATGTTTTCTTTATCTTTTTGTATTTTTTCAGCACTGTCAAATCCGTCTCCATTGCCGGCAGGTTTGGAAAAACCATCAATAAAAAAGGATACCCGCTCATACTTTTCTGTTAGATTGTTTATAATTTCTGCAATGCCGACATTTTCTTCCCGCCACACGCGTTGGTTCCAACGAAGAGCAATGATAATGTTTACATCATTTTTAGATAAAGAAATATCAGAGTTGTTTTTACAAAACTCCAATAAACGATTTGCTGTTTTTTCAAAGAAAACATCCTCTGTGCAATAAATAAGAATGTCTCGTGTTGTAAAATTATGATTTATTTTTAATTTTAATTTTATATTAAACTTTTTCAGATAAGATTGCATATTAAAGTAATCTGAAAAATAGTACATATATTTCATCTTCTTAAGCAGATGGTTTTCTCTTAAGAAATCGATGCCGGGCTGTTCCTGCCAAATATGATGTCCTAGATTCCAAGTAGCTAAAAGCATTATTCGTTTTTTTATAAATTTTTTATGAGATTTTATTTGTTTCAGAATAAAAATTTCCTTTAACACCTCTTGTGGATATAAAGGGATGCCAAACATTATATTAGGATCATCAAACGGATGAAAAACATAATTGTTATCGAAATACCCCCAATAGCAACTGTATGGCAACGCTATAAAATAAATGAAACTATCCGATGTTTCATATCCTACATAGACATTATTTGTAACTTCGATACAGAAGCTTCGGATAATTTTTTTCCCCTTCTCCATTGGGAAAAGGCGTACTTTCCCGTCCAAAAGCGCAGAAAGCGTTATACATTTTCCAATATTTAGTTTTTGTTGATTAATTGGATCAAGCTTTGTTAATTCATTTTGTTCTCTTTCCATAGCGCAAAGAGCCCCGAGAAGAGACGTTTCATTCTTATGATGTTTTAATTTAATCCATTCGGATTTATATTTTTCTTTCATTTTGCCGAATGTAATGTGGGAAAAAAGACGGATAAGAAATGCAGGTAAATATATCTTGCTACCATTAGACGAAATATTTTCGACATTGTCAGGGTAAATTAAATTTTGTTCAGGCATATTTTTAACTCCAATTGTTTCTACTAACATATTTTTAGTTTCTGGATATCTGAGAAAAAGAGTTTTGATTACCTCTTTTCTATGTTGATCGTCCAGAATTATGTAAACATCATAAAAAGCCGACCACAATTGCGGTTCATGATACAGTGTAACAATATGATTATAAAAAGAAGCCCAATTTCCGTTAAAAATATCCGGTTGCTCTATTGCAGTATTGAAACAACAAATCTGTAAATTTCTGTCTTTTATTTGCTGTAAAATCAAAGAAAAACCATGCGTCCATGTCATGGAAGAAATTATTTTTGTCAATTCATCCGGATTATGGCCTCTTGTATAGGAATAGTCTGTCAATTCCAGTTCCAATCCATGATCGACAATAGGTTTTTCTAAAACGTATACTGTTCCACCATTGTTAATGAAAGTAATAATAATTTGCAGATAACCAAAAAGTGTGTACGCACTTTCAATCATATTTCTGGATACGGTATCTGTAATCAGCGTTGCTTTTATAATGGAAGCTGGGATAAAAGTTGCTTGTACAATCTGTTCTGCGACTGAAGAGGCGTTTTTTAAAACATACCGAGAAACAAGAATATAATCCTCATCATTCTCTATAGCAGCTTCAACCTCATTCCAATATGAGAAATCAAAATGATCATCATCGCATAAAACCCAGATGTATTTTTTTTTGCAAGACAGGTAAGCCTTAATTATGTTTCCGTTAACACCCAAATTGAGAGAGTTTTTTTTCGTATTTTAAATTTTGATGTTGTCGGGCAAACTTTTCGACAATATCACACGTTTCATCGGTGGAATTATTATCTAAAATCGTTATATCAAAATCACGTACGGGAGAATCATTCCCCAATATCGTTTCTAATGTACGCGTTAAGAGGATAGCTCTGTTATATGTAATTAAAACTATTTGTAAATCATCTTTAATACTCATTTGTTTTCTCCTTCATAAACTTTTTTCAATCCAGCCTTTAAAGATGTTTTTGCTGTCCAACCCAACATTCGCAAAGGTAAGGTGTTGATTTCATAATCCAACACTTCATTTTTTCGATAAGGTAAAGCGCCAAAGTTCAATTTTGTTGAATTACCTTTGAAAAGAGTTTTAATACTAAAAACCATGTCCTTGACAGTCGTTTTTACATTTGTTCCGACTTCAAAAATGGCTAAACGATCGAATGGTATTCGATCCGCATGAGAAATAACACAGTCAAAAGCGGAAACAACGTCATCAATGTAGATAAAATCACGGGTTTGAGAGCCTTCCGTCAAATCTATGGAGATTGCGTTTTTTCTGAATTGTTCAAATAAATAAGCAATAAATTTTACGGGTTTATCATTTGGGCCGTAAAAATGATCAAGCTTCAAATCAATGGATTTGATTTGATCTGCATACATCGAAAGCCAATCTGAAAAGCAGTGTTTTGTTAAAGAATAAGGCGAGATATTTTTAGCTAAAATTGTATCTGTGTTGACAAATAAATTAACATTATGTTTAACAGCTTGAATCAAAACGCTTAATGGAAACTCGACATTGGCTTTCAACATTTCTGTAATTTGTTCTCCGCAGCGGCCATATAGCGTCGCCGTGTGAATAACGATATCCACCTTTTCCTTTTCGAAAATATCACCGATTTCCGTTTCGTTCAGATAGTAAACACTAACATTTTCATGTCCGTCGAACTTGAATTGTTCGGAACGGTTCAAAGCCAACGCAATGATGTGATATCCCTTGTTCAAGAAATGCTCTGCCAAGTGTGTGCCCAAATACCCCGTCGCTCCGATCAGAAGAATTGTTTTCATTTATAAAAACTCCTTCAATGCTTTTGCGGACGGCACATATCCGTCAACGTTTTGAAATCCGAACCCGTAATTTACGCCGATGAAATCGATGCCTGCTTTTCCGGCCGCTTCTTTGTCGCCGCTTGTATCGCCAACCATAACGATTTGACGCGACGTTATCGCCGGATCTGTTCCTTTCCACCATTCCAGACAAGCCAGTATCAGCTTATCCTTTGTCAAAAGCCCGTCATGATCCGTGCCGTAAATCGGGTGACAGTATTGGTCAAACCCGAAATGAATGCAGAGCCGTGTCGTATAATCCTGCCGTTTGTTCGTAGCAATCGCTTGTTTAACGCCGTTTTCCCGCAAGTGTTCCATTACGTCATAAATACCGTCATAGGGAACGGCCTTGAGCAGGTCGAATTCTTTATACCTGTCCCGAAACAAGTCCGTCGCCTTCCGCGCTTGTTCTTCCGTCATTTGGAACAATTTCTGAAAAGCGTCTTTGATTTTGGGAAAAGAAACGACTTCTTTCGCTTTTGCGGAAGAATACCCTAATTGTTCCAACGTATGCGCCGTCGCGGAAACGACGCCTTCACGCGTATCAAGTAATGTCCCGTCAATGTCCCAAATCACATAGGAATATTTCATTTCATCAGCTCCGTGTATTTGGACGGAGTAATGAACTCCATACTTATTTTATCGGCGAATGTTTTTAAATCTTCTGCGATTTCACGATTGCGTTCTTCCAAGTCGTCGGGAGGATTCAAAAATTGCATGTACGGATTATAAAAGTTTTCCTTTTGTGAAGAAAAACCGTCAAATCCCGCCAACATCACTTTTTTAATGCCCAATAAAACCAACATCTGCAAAATCATCGTGATCGCGTTGTCGATGATTTTGGCTTTATGATTGGTAATTTTGGAAAAATTCATAACATAATCCAACGCTTTGTCTATCGGCGTAACGTTTGACGGTGCTATGATTGTTTTATTCTCCTTTATTAAAACGTCGATTAAATGCTCATAACGCTTGGCATTGGAAATAAAAACGTAATCCGTCTTTATCGTCGAAGGAACGCAGTTGACGCCGACAACGATCGCATTTCTTTCCGACACCGTTTTTAAAATATCGTTTTTATATTCCAGTATGGATGTGCCGGGACCTAACAGCATAATCGATTTGTTTTGCAAGATTTCTTTCAACTCCCGTTCCGCCAAGGTGTCATCCAAATCCTTTTCCTGATAATCACGGTAAATCGATTCAATCAGTTTTTCGTCAAACGTTAATTTTGTATTGTCCGGAATACGGCTTAATACAGATAAAATACCCGAAATTGTCAGCGTCTTTTTCTTTTCCAAATACTGAACGTATTTCGGATGAACTTTTGACTGCGCCGAAATGTAATATTCGTATGCGTATCCCCAGCGGGATTTTTCATAAATCTTGATAACATCGCTGTCTATGATTTCCAAAATCTCGGCAATCGAATAATTCCGGCCGTAATTGTCATTCAAATACATCGCCAACAGTTCGGTACAAGCGTTTCCTGCACTTTTTCCCATACCGTAACACGTCGCATCAATAATCAAGTTGCGATCCGTGTGCGCTTTTAAAACTTCGATGCTGTTCGCGTACGCCATCTGAAAATTGTTGTGCGAATGAAAACCGATAGCGGTTTGCGGATTTAAATTGTGATCAAGCAGATAAAAATAACTCATCAGCTTTTCTTTGTGCAACAAACCGTATGTGTCGACAATGGAAACGCAGTCAGGCGTAAACGTGTTGATCCGGTCTATCAAATCCAACATTTCTCTGTCGGAGTATGTCGTAACGGAAACAGGCTGAACGGATACGAAAAAGCCTTTTTCCTTCAGCTGCCGGCAAAAAGCCAAAGCCGCAGGAATATCTTTCTTTTTAAAAATAACCCGAAAACCGTCAATGAAAGTTTCTTTTGAATCCGGTATGTTTTCTATGCTTGCCGTTCCGTAGTCAATCATGGCTACCGTCGTTGATTTTTTTTCAACGCCTTTAAAAATTTCATCGAAATCGGAAACGGACGGATTTATTGAACGGCTTAAATCCGTTTCACGCCGTTCATCAATAAAACCGATTTCTATAATATCGATGCCGGCTTTATTTAATCGGCGATAAATGCTCCGCATCGTCTTTTTGCCGAAATCCCAATCATTGATGAAACCGCCGTCACGCAACGTACAATCAAGAAGCCTTATGTTCATTTCAACATATTCCTTTCAAATTCATCACGCGGCAAAAACGGATACATGTCCTCTAAAGAGGGGGATTGCATCGTTCCGTCCGGCAATTTGCGCGCCGACAGTTTCGGGCTGAAAATATAGTCGGGATCAACAACAACTTCGCACAGCATCGAGCCTTCCGCCGCCAGCATCGTTTGAACCGCTTCATCGACTTTTGACGGATCGGTCAGCCTGAACGCTTTGATGCCGAAAGCTTCGGCTACAGCAACAAAATCCGGCAAAGAAACGCCGCTGTTGCGTCCGTCGCCGCAATGACGTCCTTCAAAGAAATTGTTCTGTGTCATTTTAATCGACAGATAACCGTCGTTGTTGATGACAAAAATTTTAATCGGCAGATTATGATGTTTTATTGTCTGCAATTCCTGCAAATTCATCATAATCGATCCATCTCCGGCAAAACAGATTGTTTCCTTTTTGCCGGAAGCTATGCAAACTCCGATCGCCGCCGGTAAATCGTATCCCATCGACGCGTCGCCGGCATTTAATAAAAAGCGTTGATTTTTTTTGACCATGGCGACCTGATGCGGTCCCACACACGCGAAGCCGTTCGCCATGACAAAGCGTTCTCCGTCCGGCAACAGTTCGGTTAACCGGCGCGTAAATGCATAAGCGTTGATTTTATCACCGGTTTGCCGATATTCGGGCGTATGATCGAAATCATATTTTTCTTTTATATCACGGCACCATTTCAGCCATTCGACGGCATCAATCCTCGGCATTTTTTCAACCAAGGCCGGCAAAAACTCCGCTAAATCCGCACAGACCGGCAAATCGGGCTTGACAAACGGCTTTTTCAGCTCGTTTTCATCTATGTCAACAACTATTTTGAAGGCTTTCTTGGCAAAATTTTCCCAATTATAGCTGATTTGCCGGATATTGTTGCGTGTTCCCAAAAATAAAATGCAGTCGGCATTCTGCAAAACGAAGTTGCCGGCACGTTGCCCGACCGTTCCGAAACGGCCGATATAATGCGGATCGTCTTCGCTGATTTGATCAAAACCGTTAAAAGTCGTCAAAACGGGCAGATACGCTTTTTCCAATAATGCTGAAAACGTTTTTCCCGTTTTTGATAAACGGATGCCGTGTCCCGCAACAATCAAGGGACGTTTTGCCGATTGTAATTTGGAAATGACGTCATTGATTTTCAGATCATACAGTCGTTTTTGTGGCCAAATAAATTCTTCCAAATCGTTTTCATCAATTACGGCGGCTTGAACGTTAATGGGTATATTAAGCCATACCGGTCCGAAACGGTTATGAGTCGCTTCATATACGGCACGATCCAAATGATATTTTACCGTTTTAGGATCGCTGATTGTTACAGCGTATTTGCATAAAGAGCGGACGACAGAGATGATATCGACTTCCTGATCGCCTAATTGACGCAAATCGGGCAAATCGGGGCAGGAATCTTTGCTTGTTGAAAATTTGACTTGCCCCGAAACGAACAGCACCGGAGCCGAATCCGTCCAAGACCCGAACACCCCGTTCAAAGCGTTCAATCCCCCGGGGCCGGTTGTTACATTAACGACAGCAAGTTCCTGATTATAGCGGGCGTATCCTTCTGCCGCTATGCCGCATGCCTGTTCATTATGATTGCAAATATAAGGAAGAAATTTGCCGATACTGTCGTTCAAGTGCATCGCACCGCCGCCGGAAACCATAAAAACATTGTTAACGGCATATTTTTCTTTTAAACGTTTGAATATGTAATCGGATACTTTAATCATCAACTTCTCCCGTTTTCCTTATAGTCGTAAAGTTTTTCCAGTCCTTCCCGCAAAGGCGTGAACGTCATTTCCGGAAATTCACGCAACAGGCGCGTGTTGTCGCCGGTGTATTCGTTGCCCAATCCGTCGCCGCAGATAATGGAAATATCCCTACCGGAAATGTCTTTGACCGTTTCGGCGATTTCGCGCAGTTCGCAACTTTTTGACGGCGTAACGTTGATAATGTTTTGATTCGGCTGATTTTCGATGAAATGCCGGACGATGCGAATTAAATTGTCAACCCACAGATAATCAAAAACGACGTTTTTATTGATAGCGATGTCTTCGCCTTTTATCGCTTGATTGATCGCATAGCTCGGGAAGCGGCTTTCCTTTTCGCCGTACCCGTAACAGGCGAAGATGTTCAGGCAAACGATGTCGGCTCTGTCTTTGATTTTTTGAGCGATCATCATTTTCGATTTGCCGTAAAGGTCTTCTGGAATGAAAGAGCCGATTTCGTCTTCTTTGACTTTATGCAAAGAACGGGACTTGCCGTACATCGCACCCGAACCGAACAAAATCATTCTTGTATCCGTCCGTTTCGCCGACAGCAGATTGTCAACCATCGCCAGATTATCTTCAATCGTCGTATCAACGTCTTGTATGCCGCGCTCCCCGCCGGTCGATCCGCAATGGACAATGAAATCAATATCGTTTGCGGCAAAAAAATCTTTGACAGCAATCGTGTCGCGCAAATCCAATCCGGCACTGCGCGGCGTCAACAGCGTATAATCGTCCTGCAATCCCCGTTTCAGGTTTTGCCCGACAAATCCGCCCGATCCTGTCAGAAGAAGTTTTTTCATCAGCATTTCTCCCTGATGAAATCGTGGAAGACTTTGCTTGTTTGCTTCATATCTTCGACCGTAACGTTTTGCGCGACGCCGACCCAGAACGTGTGCTTCATAATAAAGTCGGTTACGGGCAAAGCCTTGTAATCATCTTCGGTCAGATCGCGCGAATTTTTCAACTTGCCGCCGCCGATCCGTAACGGCAGGTCGTTCGTCGTGATCATCGGCTGGCGCAACAGGTTTCCGGCGAACAGCTGACGCGTGCCGATGCCGTGCGCTTCCAGATATTCGACCAGTTGTTGCTTGGTGAAAGGCGCGTCCTCCCTGACGGAAATCAGAAAGCCGAACCACGACGGCTGACACTTTTCGTTATGGGACGGCAAAATCAGATAGTCCCGCAAGTCCGCCAATTCTTTCAGCAACGTTTCGGCGTTGTCGCGGCGGATCTTTAAAAAGCCGTCCAGCCTGTCCAACTGCGCGACGCCGCAGGCCGCCTGCCAATCCGTGATTTTCAGGTTATAGCCGACGTGGGAGTAGGTGTATTTATGGTCGTAGCCTTCGGGCAGATTGCCGAGCTTCATCTTAAAGCGCGCATGACAAGTGTCATCTCTCCCCGGCTGACACCAGCAATCCCGTCCCCAGTCGCGAACAGACAGAATGATTCTGTGCAGTTTTGCATCGTTCGTGATGACCGCGCCGCCCTCGCCCATCGTCAAATGGTGAGCAGGATAAAACGAAAACGTCCCGATGTGTCCGATTGTTCCCGCATATTTGCCGTCCCATTTCGCACCCAAAGCGTCGCAAGAGTCTTCAATCAGCCACAAATCGTGCTTTTTGCAGATTTCGACGATTTTATCCATGTCATACATATTGCCGAGCGTATGCGCCAGAAAGACGCACTTTGTCTTTGGTGAAATCGCTTCTTCGATTTTGGTGATGTCGATGTTGTAAGTGCCGATTTCGGAATCGACGAAAACAGGAACAAGTCCGTTTTGAAAAATCGGATTGACGGTCGTCGGGAACCCCGCCGCGACGGCAATGACTTCATCGCCTTTTTTCAGTCGCTTTTCGCCCAGTTTCGGGGACGTCAACGCGGTCAACGCTAGCAAATTCGCGCTGGAGCCGCTGTTCGTCGTCAAAGCGAATTTCACGCCCAGCTTTTCGGCGAACTTCTTTTCAAATTCGGCGTTGAAGCGTCCTGCCGTCAGCCACATATCCAAGCTGGCTTCGACCATATTGCACAGTTCTTCTTCCCCGAGCTTTTTGCCCGAGGCGGGAATATAATCCGCCCGTTTTTTATCGGGACGGACCTGCCGGTAGTATTCTTTGGACAGTTCCAAGATTTTTGCTTTGATTTGTTCCGCCGTTTCAGTCATTAAAAAACCTCATTTGAAAAAACAGTTGTCCCGTTTTTGATTTCAGTATTGTCGGGGACAATGATTGATTTGCGTCCGCCGTTGAAAACGAAGCGGACATCTTTTCCGATTGTTACATTTTTGCCGATAATCAGCGCGTTTTCAGCGGGATTGCAGTTCTCTACAAACAATTCCCCGCTTGCCCCGTCTTCAACGCAAACGGCATTCGGATATTCGACTTTGACAGGAATGACAGAGGACAACTTGTTTCGTTTTTGCCATTGTTTTCTGAAATTGCCCTCAACGCCGCGCCGTTTGATTTTTACCCTGTTTTCCAAATCCTTCAAAAATCCGTTTATGCAAGCCGTCAAAGCGCTTGTGTAAAAATACGGACAAAAAGCATAATGTTTCTTCAGATTTTTAAACAAACCCGTGCGTTCATACTTCAAATTCTTGCTGAAATAAAAATCAAGGATATGCTTTTGAAGCACCCACTTCTTTTCGGCGCGGAACGCAGATTTTGAAAGCATGCCGCAATCAACATAACCGTTTAAAATATCCAAATAATATTGCCCGAAAATTTTTTCGACGATATAACCCGGCTTGTCCCAAATCTTTTGATTTTGTCCGAAATGCCTATTGACAACGATTGCCTCCTTTTTGTCGGCAACCATTTGCAGCACGATTTCCGTCTGCGCCAGTTGTTTGTCGGCATGTGTGGAAAAACCGGCGATTTTTTCCAAATCGTCATCCCAGACACCAAACGCCCCAATCCAAGTGGTCAAAAACGAAGCTTCTTTTACAAATTCGTTCAAGCTGTGACAAAAACAATCCGTTTTTTGGTCTTTGTCCGTAAAAAACAAAACGGGACGTTTTTCCGCATTTTCTTTGACGACAGTCAAAACCGTCTTTACACCGTCATCGGCAAAACAAAGCGTATCGTTGGCAAGTTTTCTGAATATCCCGCGCGCCAATCGAAGCGACTTTTCAAAGTTTTTATCGGCAATATCCTGTTCGTTGCGGGAATAAATAATTTTATCGCCGTATTTATCCGTAAACACTTTTGCAATTTCAGGCGTTGCGTCCGTCGAAGCGTTATCCGAAACGACAATTTCAACTTCGTTCCCGTTTTGAAAAACAGAGGTTTGCGTAATCGAACGCAGCGTGCGGTACAAAAAAGCCGCGCGATTTCGTGTCGGAATGCAAATGGACAGCAAAGGGTTTGTCATTTTTGTTCGCTTTCAAACAGTTCGATTTGTTGCGATGTAAAGCCCGTCATTTCTTCACCCGCATAAAAACGACGATACCAGTCAACCGTTTCTTTAATCGCTTTTTCAGCCGTCCATGTCGGGTGCCAATCCAGTTCCCGCGCCGCCTTTTCAACATTCAGCATCAGCAGTCCCGCTTCGTGCAGATCGTCGCGTTTGTGAACGACAACCTCGCCTTTTTTGTAAGCGGCAACGACTAGCTTTGCGACTTCCGCAACAGTCAGAACGCTGTCTTCGTTCGGACCGAAGTTATAGCCCTGCGCATACCGTGCGCCGTCCTCATACAGCTTTTGCGCCAAAGTCATATAACCCGACAACGGTTCCAAAACGTGCTGCCACGGACGTACCGCGACAGGATTGCGGATTTCGATTTTTTCGCCTTTATTTATGGCGCGGATACAGTCGGGAATCAGGCGATCAAGCGCCCAGTCGCCGCCGCCGATAACGTTCCCCGCCCGCGCCGTCGCCATGGCATAGCCGTCTTCGCCCTGCAAAAACGAACGGCGATAGGATGCTGACAGAATTTCAACGCACCCTTTCGATGACGAATACGGGTCGAATCCGCCCATCGGACAGTCTTCCGTGTAGCCCTTCGCGACTTCTTTGTTTTCATAGCATTTGTCCGTCGTAACATTGACAAACGCTTTGACCGAACCGCATTTACGAGCGGCTTCAAGCACGTTCAGCGTACCAATGACGTTCGTTTCGTAGGTCAGCACGGGCTCCGCATAACTTAGCCGCACCAACGGCTGAGCCGCCAGATGAAACACGATTTCCGGCTTGAAATCGTTAAACGTTTTTTCCAGCAAATCGCGGTCAAGGATATTCCCGAACACGGTCGGCACTTTTTCGGAAATCCGCAACGCGTCAAACATAGACGGAACCGTATTCGGCTTCAAAGCATATCCCCGCACGTCCGCGCCCAGCTTTTTCAGCCACAAAACCAGCCAGCTGCCTTTAAAGCCTGTTGCTCCCGTTACCAAAACGCGTTTGTTTTTATAGAAATCGGAAAAAGTCATTGTTCACCGCCATTTCGCCCACGGAGCTTTTCCCGCCGTCCACAAATCGTTCAGCTGGATTTTGTCGCGCAACATATCCATCGGTTGCCAGAATCCGCGATGCTTGTAAGCGTTCAACTGTCCGTCATGCGCCAGATTTTCCAACGGAGCGCGTTCAAAAATCACATCGTCGCCGTTGGGGATATAGTCGAATACTTCGGGCTGACAGACAAAGAAACCGCCGTTTATCCAACTTTCCTCACCTTTGGGTTTTTCCATAAAGGACGTAATCATATTGTCGTCTTTGATAACCAACGCGCCGAAACGTCCCGCCAGCTGAACCGCCGTCATGGTGCAAAGCTTGCCCGAATCTTTGTGCGATTGAATCAAAGCGCCAATATCAACATCGGAAACGCCGTCACCGTACGTCAGCATAAACGGTTCGTTGCCGACATATTCCCGCGCCCGTTTGATGCGTCCGCCCGTCATGGTGTCCTGTCCCGTGTAGAGCATTGTCACGCGCCACGGCTCATTGCGCGTTTTATGAATTTCAACGGAATTGTTTTTTAAATCGACCGTGATATCGGAATACTGCTGATAATAATTCACAAAGTATTCCTTGATGACATGGGATTTATACCCCGTCAGCACGATAAAATCATCAAACCCGTAATGGGAATAGATTTTCATAATGTGCCATAAAATCGGGTATCCGCCGATTTCGACCATAGGCTTGGGCTTCAGGGTAGTTTCCTCCCCCAAACGAGTCCCCAATCCGCCTGCCAAAATTAAAACTTTCATCAAAATCTTCCTTTTCCTACACAGCGAACGGGAGCTGCAAAAACAAAGTGCTTTGACACTTGTCCCCGAATTTTAAGCGTTTGGCTCTGGACATGTTCGAGGCATCCCGTTCATAACTTCTCTTTTTAATGGGGGGGGGGGTATAATCATTCTCACTCGCCCTCGCGCAGTTTAGCGGAGCTTTTCAAGCTCAGCAGCAGCAGTTTTTCAAACAAATAAACTTTTGTCCGATAGCCTCGCGTTTCGATTTTCAGCACGGGAACAAAGCCGAACAGTCTTACCCGAATCGAACGGGTCGCGCGCAGCATGAATTCGTTATACAAAACAGGCATTTCCGCCTGCATCAGCGCGCGGATCGCATACGTCGCCCGTTCCATTTTTCCCGCCTGCAAAATAGTGGTGTTGCTGTTGTGCCAGCGATAACGGAACAAGATTTCGGGTATGTTGTAAAACTTCGTTTTCGACATCAATCGGGCGAACAGCATATAATCTTCCGACGGCGAATATGCCGCTTCATAGCGGATGTTGTTCTCTGTCAGCACGGCTTTGCGAATCATGCACGCCGAATGCACGATTGGGCATCCTCTCATCATGGCAAGTTTGATGTCTTTGTCGTTCGAGGGGTATTTGGTCACTCCGCCGTGCGGAAATCCTTGTGTTTTGCATGACACAAGCCCCACATCGGGATGCGCGTCCAGATAAGCGGCTTCCTTTTCGAACCGTTCGGGCAAAGACACGTCGTCATGGTCCATGATTGCCAAGTATTCGCCGTTCGCCAAATCAATCAGTTTGTTGCGCGTCCCCGATATGCCCAGA
>DEDN01000014.1 GCA_002349565.1 Alphaproteobacteria bacterium UBA2903
AAACAAATCGAGTGTCCGAAGCGTAGTTGCCGAGCCTATAGGCGAGGCTTACGAAGCAAGTGTTGCAATCCGCCGCCGCAATCCCCTCCTTTGTCGGCACAAAAAAGAATTTTCCATAACAGGCGCATATTTTCCAAATACAAAAAAGCCCCCGTTTGGGGGCTTTTCCATTTCATCAATTCAAAACTTTTATTCAATGCAGCAGTCAATCGCTTTGCGCAAAAAGTTTTTCATCTTTTTAAAGCCCGTTACCTGCGCCCCGTCGGCGGGTTCTTCCGCTTCGGCAGGCTGAACGGGGGCAACGTCGGGGGTGATGTCCGTATCACCGACTTTTGCCGTAACTTCCTGCGCTTTGGCGGCGATTTCCTTGTAATTGGTATCCTCAACCCATTTCAGGTCTTTGGAATCAATCAGGTTCATATTCAGCCCCCAGAACAGGCAGTACAAATCATAAGCTTGGTTGAACAGGCTGTAGGCGTCCTTGGTGTTCTTCAAACTCTGCTGTTTCGTGCCGACTTCCATCAAGCGCATGGCGGACGCCAGCAAATGCTTGGAAATGCACCAGACTTCACCTTCATAGGACGGAATGATTTTCTGCATCAGGTTTTTGCGCATTTCGCGGATTTGTTCAATCAAATCGAAAAAGTGCGTCTTGCCCGTTTTCGCGCCCGAAAAAATCAGGTGTTCCTCGATGGAAATCAAGTTCATAATCGCAATTGTCAAATCCTGATCGGACGAAAGGTCTTTCGGATTGACTTTTTTCATCGCGTCGTATTGTTCGACGAATTCTTTGACGTTTTCAGCTTTTTTCATAAAACTTCTCCTTAAAAGGCGGAAATCGGAAACCAATTCAAATACATGCTGGCGACAAACAGCACAACAACGGGCATCACGACTTTTTCAAACGGGAAATGGGCGTGTCCGCCGTTGCGGTCTTTCATCCAGAAATACAGTTTTTCGGTATAGATGAACAACGCTGCGCCAACCAAAGTGCAGAACAGAAACGGATCCATATAAACAACGTACAGCAGCGGACGCGGCGAATACACCAAATCGCGCATGTACATAAAGCCGATTGAACCGATGGAAACCGCCATCAAAATAAAATCGCGCCCTTTAAAGAACCATTTTTTCTTGTTAAACCACAAAATCAGCCAATAGCCCAACAGAGCCAGCATCGCGCCCGCCCACAATCCGACGATATTGTCGTCAACGCCCAGTTTGCGCGCGATTTCCAGCGACGCCCCGATAGCCACCGTGCAAACGGCGCAGGCGGGATTTGCAAACGCTTTTGTCGTCAGCAGCAAAGCAACAGCCAATACGGATAAAAACATGCTTGTTCCTCCAAAATTCTTTACGGTTGATTTATTTTAAAGCAATATGCTGTGAATACAAGCACTTTAAACAAAAAGGTTGAAAATGATTTTTCCGTCCGACGTCCGCTCCCTTTTGGAACAAAACGCGGGGTTGAAGCAAGCCGCCGCCGACATCAGTCTGCGTTACCGCACGGGGCGGGACAAAAGCCTGAAAACGACAACCGAAGCCGCCGCTTATACCGCAACGCGCATGCCCGCGACATTCGGCGCGGTCGGTCGGGCTTTGGAGCTGACATTGGAACACCTTGAAACACCTCCGGAAACCTTGCTGGATGTCGGCGCGGGAACAGGCGCGGCAACTTTGGCGGTTCAACAGCTGCTGGACTTGAAAAACGCGGTCTGCTTGGAACGCGCCGCCGTTATGCGCGAACTGGGGCAAAAACTGGTCAACGCCGACTGGCGCGCGTTCGACCTGACAGCGGACGATTTGCCCGAAAAGGCGGATTTGGTCGTCGCGTCCTATATGTTAAACGAAGTCGCCGACCCGATTTCAGCCACGCGGAAGCTATGGAACGCCGCACAATCCGTTTTGCTGATTGTCGAATCCGCTTTGCCCGAATCGGTCGCTCTGCTGCAAAAAATCCGCGCCGATTTGATTGAACGGGGCGCGCACATTGCCGCCCCCTGCCCGCATGACAAGCCGTGCGCCGAATGGTGCCACTTTGCCTGCCGCATCGAACGCAGCCGTCTGCACAAACAGCTGAAAGGCGGGGACGCTCCGTTCGAGGATGAAAAGTTTTCTTTCATCGCTTTGACAAAAGTTCCCGTTTCGCGCTGTTCCGCCCGTATTCTGCGTCATCCGCAAATCGGCGCGAACAAAGTCGGATTGACGCTTTGCACGCCCGACGGCATTATCGAAAAAACGGTCTTCAAAACCGACAAAACACTCTATAAAGCCGCCCGTAAAGCCAAAACAGGCGACGGATTTTCCGGTTGATCCAAAGCCGGATCTTATTCTTTGGCAAACGCCAGTTTCGCCGTAATCGCCTTGACATCCAAAGGATGCAGCTGTTTGCACGTCGATTTGGCGCGGTAATCCTTTGTGCCGATACGGACAGGCACGGGAACGGGTTTGGAGCGCAGAGATTCCAGCAGTTCCGATGTCGGCGCGCGTTTTTTGCCGAACAGTGCGCGCAAAACGTTTTTGGCTTTGAATTTCAGCACTTCCATCCGCCGTTTTGCCAGCATGACGCGTTTTTTCAAAACCAAACCGTACGGGGTCAGCCCCAATTTGCCCCGAGGAATATCCTCGACTTTCGCCGCGTTCAAAACATCAACCGCAAAAGNNAAGTCGAACAGTTGCGTTCAAACAGCTTGTACGTCCCCGGATTTTTTTGTTGTTTTTTAATTTCCCGTTTGGCGGCTTTATACTGCTTTTTACTGATTTTCCAAACAATCGCTTCGTTGTAGTAATCCTGATTGTCGTGAGGGATGACAACGCCGTCAACGCCCGAAATCATTTTGGACATCTTGCCTTCGCCCGTATAGCCGAAGCGCGTTTCGCGTCCTTTTGCATCGGTCAGTCCGATAAACGCATGCCCCGTGATTTCCGCAGGGTCGGGCGTGCCGTACACAAACAAGCTTGCCAGCTGGTTATGTTTTATAAAGTCCTTGAACGGACGCAGAAGCGGCTTCGGCGTATCCAGATAAAGCGTGATTTGGCAGTCTTTTTCCATCTTTATCCCCCTATTTTGGGAAATATTTTAGCACGATGCCAAACGTAAAACCATCAGTTTTTCAACAACAAGGTCTTCGCGCTTTTCAAATCCGAGCAACATCCCGTTTTCCGTTTTGGACAAGCGCATGCGGTCTTTGCACACGCCCGTTTCGGGCGACGAATAAAAAACGTCCGTTGCGTCGGGGCTCAGCACTTTGTGCACCAGCACCATTTCCGATTCGTTGCACAGCAGAAAATCGCCGTCCTGCAAATCGCGCAAGCGTTCGACGCTCCACGCGCCGCCCGTTTGCAAAGCGGCATAGGACGCGGCGGTCAGCTTTTCCGAATCGCCTGCGTCAATGACGGCTTTCAGCGCTTTGCCCGCGTCGATGCCTTCCAAAACGGCGGCGGCGAACCCCACGCTGTCAATCGCCATGAACGTTCTGGTGAACACATTGACGGGATTGTACGCGTTTTCGACCAAATCCGGACTTTCCAGCCAAACGCCGACTTGATCCAAGTAAGAACACACTTTGTCTTTCATTGTTTTATCCTTATTTCAGTTTGCCGTTCAGCGCGTCGTCAATCAAAGCGACGGATTCCCTGATGCCGTAAAGCGCGATGAACGACCCCATGCGCGGTCCCGTCGATTGTCCCAGCAGCGTTTCGTACATGACTTTGAACCAGCCTTTCAAATCATCGGCATAGAACTTTTTGCCCGTTTCGTAAACGGCGGTCTGCACGGCTTCCGCGCTTGCCTGTTCGGGCATGGTTTCCAGCACGGCTTTCAAATCCCGCAAAGCGTCGATTTCCTTGCCCTCGGGCGCGCGGTAATGCTGGGTCGGCTTGACGAAATCGTTGTAGTACGCCACCGCATACGGCACCAAAGCCGCCAGTTTCGGGCAAGTTTCGGGTGTCGCTTCGGGCGCGTAGGACGAAATGTATTTCCACAAAGCCGCCGCGTCTTCAGTGTGCGCGACGCTGACCAAGTTCAGCAAAATGCCGAAAGACAGTCCCGTTTCGGGCTTCGGCGGATTGCCGTTGTGAATCGACCATACGGGGTTGTTGAACTTGTCCTTGCCTTCCTGTTTCGCATAGGCGTTGATGAAGTTCAGATATTCGTCTGTCGCGCGGGGAATCACGTCAAAATACAGACGTTTCGCGGTTTTGGGCTTTTGGAACATAAACAGCGACAGCGATTCGGCGGGCGCGTATTTCAGCCAGTCCTCCATCGCCAAGCCGTTGCCTTTGGATTTCGAGATTTTTTCGCCTTTCTCGTCCAAAAACAGTTCGTATGTCAAATTCTGCGGGGGCTGACCGCCCAAAATGCGGCAGATTTTGCTCGACAGCTTGACCGATTCCATCAAGTCTTTGCCCGACATTTCGTAATCGACGCCCAAAGCGTACCACCGCATTGCCCAGTCGGCTTTCCATTGCAGTTTGCAATGTCCGCCCGTAACGGGAACGGTCGTTTCCGCGCCGTCTTCGTCGATAAAGGAAACCGTGCCGTTTTCCTTGTCAATTTTGGTCAGCGCGACTTGCAAAACGTTGCCTGTTTTGGGGCTTATCGGCAAAAACGGCGAATAAGTCGCGCGGCGTTCCTCGCCCAAAGTCGGCAACATGACGGCTTGGATTTTTTCATAGTTTTCAATGACTTTCAGCAAAGCCTTGTCATACACGCCCGACGTGTACATTTCAGTCGCGGATTTGAATTCATAGGTGAAGCCGAACGAATCCAGAAAACGCTTCAAACATTCGTTGTTGTGATGACCGAAGCTGTCGTGGCAGCCGAACGGATCGGGAATTTGCGTCAACGGCTTGCCCAGATATTGCCCGACCATTTCCTTGTTCGGAATGTTGTCGGGGACTTTGCGCAAACCGTCCATGTCGTCGGACATGCAAAACAGACGGACGGGGAAATCGGGATAAAGCGTTTTAAACGCGTTCATCACCATCGTCGTTCTGGCGACTTCGCCGAACGTGCCGATGTGGGGCAAACCCGACGGACCGTAGCCCGTTTCAAACAAAACGTAGCCTTTTTCGGGCAGTTTGCCCTTCAGCTTGTCGTTATACAAAGCGCGGGCTTCCTCGAACGGCCAAGCCGTTGCGGTCATTGCGATTTCTGTTTCTGTCGTCATTTTTCGATACTCTGCTAAAACGTTAAATCATTGATTTAGTTTTATATCGAAACAAAGCGATTGTAAAGGGGCGGATTTTCCCTTGCTTTTTTGAAAAGCCGCCTTATATTTCCCGTGCGTTTTTTCCAATATCGAAAGGATGCGGAAATGACGGAAAACAAAATGCCTGTAAAAGAGTTTCTGCCGCTGTTGGGCGTTACCTGTGCGGCGTTTACTTTCAACACGTCGGAATTTATGCCTATCGGACTGCTGACGGGTATCTGTATCGCCAAGCGCAAAGCGCGGCAGCCCGCCTGAAACACAAAAAAAAGCCCTTGAGCAAATCAAGGGCTTTTTCGTTAAAGCGTCGGCTTATTCGGCGACGACGGCAATCTGTTCCGCACAGGTTTTGCCTTTGTTGGTCGCCAGTTCATAGGTGACAACCTGATTTTCCATCAGCGTGCGCAAACCCGCCGCCTGAACCGCGGAAATGTGAACAAAAACGTCCTTGCCGCCTTCTTCGGGCTGGATGAAGCCGTAACCTTTGGTGTTGTTGAACCACTTAACCGTACCTTTTGCCATTGTTAAATCCTTTCGACAAAATGTGAGCCACAAGATTTTTACTGTGTAAACAACGTCCGAGATCAATCGAATGACAGAGGTTGGCAGTAGTTTGCAATCCTTAAAAATCTATGGAAACAGTATACCCGATTCCCGTAAAAGAACAAGTGTTTTTATTTATGCAAATAAAAGCGCAAATTTTCCGCAGTCCGATGACGCCCGCCTTGGTCGGCACGGGTGCCAATATTTGCACGGGACCGCCACGGGCTAAAGCCCTCGCGGTTTCGAATCTATAGTTAAATATAAAATCGAACTTGCGAGGCGGATGCAATCCGCCGCGGCAAGTACTGCCCGTACGGGGA
>DEDN01000023.1 GCA_002349565.1 Alphaproteobacteria bacterium UBA2903
CGTCGACGATTTGGAATTTTTTTAAAAAATTTCCTGGTGAAACACGCACCGCCTCAATAATCATCCCGTTCGGCGGCGTTTTCCTCCAAAACGGCAGTCCCGTTTTCACGCCAGAACTTGATGTAATGATGCATTTTCTTTTCGGCTTCCGTTTTATCGGCGAAATATTTTGCAAATGCTTTTTCAAACGGTTCTTTGAAGCGGCGGCATTTCGACATTTTGGAAAACGCTGCAAAAAACTTAATCGGACGCAAAGCTTTCGGATAAATGTAAATTTTATCCGCCACCCCCAGCCGTCCCGATTCCGCCATAGCGGCGTACGGACTGGTAACCATAAAGTCGGCATCGCCTTCCAGCAGTTTTTGAAAAGCGGATTCAGCCCCTTCAACCAGCACAACTTTCGTATCCGTCGGCAGCTGCCCTTTGATCAAATCATAAACGCCTTCTTCGCTGCGGGCGACGCCGATCATTCCTTTCAATTCCGAAATTTCTGATTTTTCAACCTTTTTATCCGCGCGGGAAACAATCGCCAGCGGATTGCCGAAATAAGCGGGATAAATGTAATCCATCCCCGCCTGATCCCCGCCTTGATAAAAAGTCGCAAACACAACATCGATTTCCCCGCGCTTCACGGCGTTTTTCAGATCTTCGTCCGAATCGTAAAATTTGCTGGTTACATGCGTGATGCCGATGTCTTTCAACGCCGCGGTGACGGAATCGGCGACAAAGCCGTCGTACATATATCTGGCTTTTCTGCCCTTGCTGGCTTTTTGGTCGACTTTTTTCCATGAAAACGGCGCATACGAAGAAAAGCCCGCTATCCTGAATTCGCTGAGCGTTTTTTCCAATCCGCACAAGTTTTCTTCTTTTTTCGGTCGTCTGACCGATGCGGCTTCCGCGGAAAAGGAAAGAAGCGCGGCAACCGCCGCCAACACAAAGCCTGATGTTTTTTTCATTTTTTCGGCACCCTTTATATCAAAAGACTTTTCTTTTTTGATTTTTTAACCTGTTTAGGTTAGCATAATTCAGTTTCTTTTTAAACAGGAGCTTGAAAAAAATGAATATGAATCCTTATGCTGCGGCTGAATCTTCGGCTTTGCCCCAAAACGAACTGGAAGCCCGCGCTTTGGTTCGCACGGCGTCGCGCCTGAATGCCTGCAAAGAAAACTGGCCCGTATCCAAAGAGCAATTGCAGGAAGCATTGGATCTGAACCGCAAGCTTTGGACGATTCTGGTCAGCGACGCGACCGAAGAATCCAATCCACTCCCGTTTGAAATCAAACAAAACGTATTCAATCTGGCGCACTTTATTTTCAAGCACACCTTTGCCGTTATGGCAAATCCCGAAGCCAAAGCGCTGGATATCCTGATCAGCATCAATATGAACATCGCGCGCGGACTGAACGAACAAAGCGCACACCGCGCGCAAACGGCTGACCAACAGCTCGCCCCCGAAGCCAACGGTTAAGTAACTTCGGTTACCGCGCGGATGTTGCCCTGACGGTTGATCTGCACGACACGCAGTTTGTCGTGCATTTCCGCAATCGTTTTTTCACGGTCGATTGTCGGATAGCAGTGCAGAATACGGTCGGTAAACGCTTTGTATGCGGCTTCCGAGCTTTCCGCATGGATGGTCGCAAAGCAGTTGTCGTGACCTGATCCCATCAATTCCCACAAAGCCCCCGCGTTCGCCGTCGAAATTTCACCGNNGGCGTAAAACGCACAACCAAGTCGATCAGTTTCGGATACGTCATCGTATTCGTCTGTTCGGTACGCGACAAAACCAAATGAACATGATTCGGATGCGGAACGATCAATTCGCGCGTATCTTCAATCGTAATCACGCGCTTGTGCGAATCCAAAATCGTCAAGAGGTTGTTCAAAAACGTTGTTTTACCTGTTGCCGTCGCACCGGAAACAAGGATGTGATCGCCGCGCTTGATGGACAGAATCAAACGTTCGTAAGGGTCTTCGGGGTTTTCGACTTCTTTCAGCTTGTTCAGCTTTTGCAGACGTTCGCCCGCTTTCAGCCCGTAATCGCCCAGCCCGAATTTAACGTCGTCGGAATGGACGCGGACGCACATCGCGATGCCGCCCGTCAAGTCTTCGTTGTCGTACATTACGTTTTTGCCCGCAATGCCCGTAAAACGGTGATCCCCCGGCAAAGTCGCGTACACGGCGGGCGACCCCGTTTCGGGGTCGAAAGGCAGCTCAAAGGTGTTCGCAATGATGTGCATCAAGTCCATCAAATACGTTCTGGACAGGTTTTTATCCTGCTGACACGCCCACGGATGAGCGCGCCGTCCGCGCAAACGCAGCCAGATTTCGTCGGGACGGTTAATGGCGACTTCTTCCACATTGTCCTGTTCGTACCAATAGGACAAATAGCGCAAAACCGACTTCAATACCTGAAATGCGTCTGTTGACATAGCTGAATTCCTTTCCTTTAAAACAGTTCCGGAGCGGGATCTTCGTCCTTGACTTCTTCCGTTTGGGTTTGAACCGTTGTTTTTCTGCGCTGGGTCGAAGCCGACGGATTGGGGGACGTCAGTCTTTGCTGCTGCTGAGGCTGCTGATAATATCCCGCCGGCGCGCCATAGTACCCTTGCGGCGCATAATATCCCTGCGGCGGTGTCTGCGAAATCAGTCCGTTGGACTGCATTTGCGGCTGACCGTAGCTGTTATAGTAGATTTGCTGCTGCATTTGCGGGTTGTTCGGATCGGCGGGCGCAGATGTCAAACCGCCGTTTTGCGGGGTCGTGCCGACCGTATTGTCGGCGGCTGCCTGCTCTTTCATTTGCCGTTCTTTTTCGGTCCCCATGTCTTCGTTGACCAAACCGTCTTTTTCCAACAGGTTCACTTCGCCGTCTTCAACCTCGGAACGCAGCCACAAATCCGCGCCCGCAAAAACGGTGATGCGCGTTCCCGCGGGAACAAAAGCGCGAACGGGAATTTTCGACGTCAGCTTGAAAATTTCGTCAAACATGGTTTGCATATCGTCCGAAAATTTCGTACGGGCATCCTGCGCCGCCTGCTGACGGTCGCTCAAAGCAATTTCGCCGTCATTGCCGACCTGCGGTTTGGAATTGGAAGACATCGCCCACAAAATCGCGGAAGACACCGTGCTTTGCAGCAAAGGCGTTCCGAATTTCTTGAGCAGCTGCATATCGACATAGCCGGAAACGCCCGCACGTCCCTGCGCGTCGCCGCTGGCTCCTTCCTCGAAGCCGAACGCCGCGCCGTCGGGACGAATCAAACGCGTCCATTGAATTTGCATTTTGACGGTGATTTCCTCTTTTCCGCCTTCCGCCTGCATAATTTCGCCAATCAGTCGGCTGCCCGCGGGAATGATGACTTTGCGTCCGTTTTCCGAATAAATATTGCGTTCGACCACCGCCGACGCGGGAACATCCGTATTCAGCGAATCCAGCGACCGGGTCAAAACCGCGGGAATCGCTTTGTCCGCCAAAATCATATTGTCCATATTCACACGGTAGGTGGACACGTTCTTTTTAAAGCCGACACTCGTCCAGTTTTTGGATTTGCGCTGTTTGTTCATCAAATCCGTTTCGCTGTCCGTCCCCATGGCATTGCCCAGTCCGGGGCGAATCATCTTACGGTATGCCATCTGCTTGGCGCGCAATTCTTTGATGCGCGCGGGATCGTAGCGTTCGCCTTTGCCCGTTCCGCCGCCCGCGCCCAGATTTTTTCCGCGATAACGGTAAGAGGTCGGGTCGAATTTGCCGAACACGGACACTTTGCCTTTGGCTTTGTCATCGCCGCCGATGATTTCACCGTCCAGACCGATGACATTCCCGTCTTCGTCCAGATGACCGATAATTCTGCCGTCGTCAATGACCGTCCCGTCGGACAGCACCATGCCGATGCGCTTTCCGTCCTTGCCGAAAACGAACCGCGGTTTTAGCTTGTCGCCGTTCATCGTCAGCTTGCCGCCAACCCATGTTCCGATGACATTGCCGTTTTCGTCAATGATTTCGCCGTTCGCGTTAATCCGCCCCAACAAATTGCCGTTCAAATCGACAACGCGTCCGTCGGGTAGAATAATGCCGATAAGGTTGCCGTTTTCGTCGTAAATCGGCTCGCCTTCAATGACGGATCCGATAACGTTGCCGTTCAAATCAACGACCGTCCCGTCAGGCAATACTCTGCCGATGATGTTGCCGTTCGCGTCGCGCACAAAGCCGTCTTCGCCCACAAAGCCCAAAAACTTTCCGTCGCGTCCGACGGCAATTCTGACATTGCCTTTTTTCTGCGCGGCGGCGGAAGCGGTTTTGCCGATGACGTTGCCGTTCATATCAACGACCGTCCCGTCGGGCAGCACTTTGCCGATGACATTGCCTTTCAAATCGCGCACCAGCCCGTCTTTGCCCGCAAAGCCGATGAGCTTGCCGTTCGCGTCGTAAACGGGCGTCCCCAGAATGTTGCCGTTCAAGTCGCGCGCAATGCCGTCTTTGCCCACAAAGCCAATCAAATTGCCGTCTTCGTCATAAAGCGGCGTTCCCAAAGTATGCCCGATGACGTTGCCGTCCATATCGACGACCGTCCCGTCGGGCTGCAGCTTTCCGATAACGTTGCCCTGCGCGTCGCGCACCAAGCCGTCCGCGCCGACAAAACCGATAAGCTTGCCGTTTTCGTCAAACACGGGTTCGCCCAAGCCGACGTAGCCGATGGTATTGCCGTCCAGATCCACGACGGAGCCGTCGGGCATCACGCGTCCGATGATGTTGCCGTTTGCATCGCGCACAAAACCGTCTTCATCGACATAGCCGATCAAATTTCCGTTTGCGTCGTAAACCGCTTTGCCGATCCACGCGTCGTCAATGACGTTCATCAGGGTGATTGAACACAAGTGGGTTCCCGCATTGCTCAAAGCCCTGCCGTCAGCCAGCAAACGCCCCAGAACTTCGGTGTTTTCGTCTACGATCGTGCCGTCGAAATGAACTTTGCCGACAACCTTGCCGTCTTTGTCCTTACATTCTTCGCCGACGGGAACGACACGCCCCAAAAACTTCCGTTCAGGCGTCAGCGCGCGCATTTTCGACGTAACAAAGCCTTTCGCCTTGCCGTCGTCGTCCACGACACCGCCTTTGGGCAGAACCGTGCCGACAATGCGCCCGTCGCGCCCGATAACGCGCCGTCCCGCGGGAACGGCAATCCCCAGTTCCGCACCGTCGGCGGATTTCAAAACGCCGTCGTTCATTTCGCCGACAGACATATCATTTTGAATCGATATGCCGTATTTTCCGCCGACGACACGGGCGACAATTTCGCCTTTTTTGTCAACGGCGTATTTCATCATATCCGACACGCCGCTGATTTTTTTGTCTTTGCCGAAAACCGCGCCGTCCGCGCCGAAACAGCCCAAAGCCTTGCCGCCTGCGTCCAAAACTTCGCCGTTCGGAACGACTTTGCCGAAGATTTTGCCGTCAAAGCCGATAACGGGACCTTTTTGAACAACCGTGCCGATGACTTTCGTGTTTTTATCGACAACAACGCCATCAAAATCGACACAGCCCGTTTCCTTGCCGCGCGTCAAGCTCACTTTGCCGTCGCGACCGATCTCTCCGATAATGCGGCACGGATCGCCGATGACGGAATCGGGACTGACCGCAATGCCGATTTGACGGTTTTCGGCGTCCAGCACCGCACGGTCGTAAGTAACAAAACCCAGTTCTTCACCGGCAAGGGAGCTGACTTTGCCGTCATCCCCCAAAGTCCCCAGCATGCGGCAGCTTTTCCCGACGGGAACGGCGTTGACCAGTCCGCGCCCGATTGTTTTCGCCGTCATATCGGTAACGGAACCGTCAACCTGCATGGTTCCCTTTTCCGCTCCGCTTGAATCCCTGACGGCGCCGTCGGATGAAACCCTGCCCAGTACGCCGTTGTTGAAATCAATCGCCAAACCATCGCGCAAAATATAACCGACGACTGTTCCGTCCGAACTGACGACCATGCCGCCCGAACGGTAGCGCAAAGGCTTGCCGTCCGCCCCCAAAACGGGGTTTCCGTCTTCGTCAACGATAACGCCGTTCAAACCGACGTAACCGATGATTTTGCCGTCGGGTCCCAAAACGGGCATGCCGACGGGCAGCACTTCCCCGATGACTTTGCCGTCTTTGTCAACGACTTTGCCGTTCAAATCCGCCTGCCCGATCACGCGTCCGAACTCGTCGATAACCGTGCCGTCGGACAAGACGACCCCCAAAATTTCGCCGTTCGGTCCGATGACCTGCTGCAGTCCGACAAAGATTTTACCGACAACCGTTCCCACACGGTCAACGACGTCGCCGCCCGGCATTTTCAAACGCCCCAGGAAACGGCTTTGCAGATTGACCGCCGTGCCGTCAGGCAGCAGCCGCCCGATGGGCTTGCTGGTTTTGATGTCCAAAACCGTCGCCCCGCCGGGAATGATACCGCCCGTGACGATTTTATTGTCATTCCGAATATAAGTGCTGACCAGCGTTTTACCGACGAATTCCGACCCTTTCAGATTCAAAGCTTTGCCGATCGAATCGCCGCGGGCGTACAGGTCCGTCTTGGCATCGACGGCAAGCCCCGTCAGCATTTGCGCCGCTTTGAATTTATTGTCCGAATCGACGAACACGTTGTCGGGACGCAAACAGCCTACTTTTTCGCCCGCTTGGTTGATCAAAGCCCCCGTATCGTCCACCGACCCGACATAATTGCTGCGCGTGTCGATACCATGCTGAGCCATTGCCAGACGACCCATAAAGTTGTCTTTTTCATCGGTCAGCGAATCGTCCATGTGCAAATAGGCGACGCGTTTGAAATCCTTGTCGACGACGCGCCCGTCTTTCAAAATCCGTCCTATCGGTTCGCACGCGCTTTTCAAAGGCAAGCCCTGATACGGCGCGACGCGCGCAATCTTCTGTCCGTTCATATCGATAACGGAAGAATCGCCCAAAGTCTTGCCGACGGCGCCGCCCTGCGTGTTTTTGACCGAAGCGTCGGGCATCACCCAGCCGATCGTCCGCCCGTCGCGGTCCAAAACGCCGCCGTCAGGCGCGGAAACGCCCATCGGTTCACCCTTGTCTTCCGAAATTGCAACATATTCGGCATCCATGCAGGCGAACACTTTGCCGTTCTTGTCGATCACTTTGCCCGCGCCGTTGACCAGCCCCGTTACGCGTCCGTCAATCCCCAAAGAAGTGCGCGCTTCGGTGACGCGTCCCAAAACGACGTATTTGTCATCCAACACATTGCCGTTTGCCGCCAAGCAACCGACATATTCGCCTTTGGTGGTTTTCATCTGCCCTTCGATGTCGGCAAAGCCCAAAGTCGAACAGCCCGCCGCCAATCCGATATCCGCCCGCGCGATTGCGCCGCCGATAGTGCCGTCCGTTCTCAAAAACGTCTTGTCGGGCAGGATGCGCCCTTTCATTTCGCCGTTTTGAACGACGGAGCCGTCAGGCATAACGCGCCCTTCAAATCCGCAGGATGTCCCGACGACGGTCCCGAACGGACGGGTCGCCGCAATCATTTCCTCGTTGTCGTTGACAATAAACGCATTGGGCAGCAGACATCCCAACGGTTCGTCTTTGAACGAAACGGGCTGACCGTCCGAATTGACTTTTCCGATAATCTTGCCGTCCCAGTCCAGCAAAGCCCCCTCAAGCACATAGCTGCCGATGGGATTGTTGCTCATATCCAGCACCAGACGCGAAGCGGTCAGCCGACCGACTTGTCTGTTCGAAGACATCACGGAACCGTCCGTTGCAACGCGTCCCAAAGGCTTGCACCCCGGACCCATTGCCAAGCCTTCCTGAATCACGCGTCCGATAGGCACGGCGTCCTTGTCCAGCACAATGCCGTTGGGCAAAACGCGTCCGACGATATTGCCGTCCACATCAACGACCGATCCGTCGGGCAGAACGATGCCCAGCACGCGTCCCAAATAATCGACAACCGTTCCCGAAGGCATCACCGAACCGATGATGTTGCCGTTCAGATCGACAATCGTTCCGTCAGGGTTCAAATAACCGATCAGGTTGCCGTTTTCGTCCAGCACGCGCCCGTCGGGCATCACGCGTCCGATGACGTTGCCGTCCTTGTCAACCGCCGTTCCCGTCCGAATCGCCATGCCGATGACGTTGCCGTTCAAATCGACGATCGTCCCGTCGGGCAAAGCGTAGCCGATCAGGTTGCCGTCTTTGTCAATCACGCGTCCGTCGGGCAAAATCGTGCCGATAATGCTGCCGTCGGGACCCAAAGCGACACGCACGCCTTCCGCGACGCCGATGATGTAGCCTTGATCGTCGACAACCGTTCCGTCGGGACGCAAAGTACCGATGCGCTTGCCGTCCAAACCGTACACAACGCCGTTTTCATCCGCGTAGCCGATGGGCTTGCCGTCGGGTCCCAGAATCAGCCGCCCTTTTTGCCGCAGCTGATCGGCAGTCGTCCCGCCGCCCGGCGCTTCGTCGCACACGCCGCAAAGGCTGGTGTCGATCGCCATGGCGGACACGGGAACAAGCACCGTCTTGCCGATGGCGCCGACCGTTTCGTCACGCCATTTGATCGCCAAGTTCGATTGAATCGTCCGCGCGCTCTTCGGTTCCCATTTAACAACGACCGTACAGGACAAATCCGGCGTCAGAACGTCGTTCGGTTTGCATTTGCTTTCCAGCTTGAAACCGTCTTCGGGATTGTTTTCAAACCCGATTTCCATAATGCTGACGCGCCCCGACGACGGCGTAATCGTGATTGCGCCCTCGGCGGACGTTCCCAAAACAACTTGATCGAAACGCAAAGCTTCGGGCGTGATGTTCAGTTTGATGGAACTGGACGGTTCGTCGAAATTCGAAAAAGCGTCCGCTTCACCGCCCGTAATGTTTGTAAACGCGTCACTCTCGCTCCCGACGGTTACCTGCGCGTCTTCCTTTTGCTTTTCGCCGCCGCTCAACAAAATTATCAAGCCGATGAAAAAAGCCAGAAACGCGAAGATTCCAACCAGAAGCAGCGTCCGGTTGGATTTCTTCAGATATTTGTCCGATGAGCTGAGTAATTCTTCGTTCATTGCGTCCGCACCACTATACAGGTGACACCGCGCCGACCCAGCTGTCCGCAAAGCTTGTCGCCGTCTTTAATCGATCCGACGGGTCCGATGCGCAGACGGAACAAATCCTTTGTTTCGCCCTCGGCAACGGCGTCAACCGAATAATACGGTTCGAAGTTTGCCAACAAATCTTTGTTTTTGCGGTAAATGTTATCCCACTTTTGTTCCAAAACGGAAATTTCGGCATCCGCGCCCAATTCAATGGCGATGGATTCGACCGCCGCCCGACGGTAGCGGTTGGCAAACGAAGCCGACATCTGCGCGTTTCTGCCCGTCAAAGACAGATTGTCCGACATCTGTTGCTGCTGCATCCGCTGCATCATCGTTTGCTGCGCCATTTGTTGAGCCATTTGCGCGTTCATGACCGCGTTCGCCCCTTTCGGTTCGACCCCCGGCGTTTTCATCGGCGCAGGCGTGTATTTCGGCTGAACGGATTCCTCGTATTCAACCCAGTCCGTTCCGAACGCGGGATCTTTGCGAATCTTCAGGCACAAAACCCGCTGTCCGTTGCGCAGCACCAAATCGCCGATGCCTTCAACCACGATCAGCCGTCCGTTCGGTCCGCGCGTTCTGAAGCCGACGGGGACTTCACTGCCCTGCACCAGCAGGTTGACAATCGGACGCTGAAGCATCGTCAGCGCTTTGGGACCCAAATCGATATAAGTGAAAATTTCGTCGCGCCACACACGTTCGGGGGCGATTTCCATGTCTTCGGGATTGGGAATGAAAACGTCGATATCGAATTTCAGTTTTTCGGGATCGACTTCCAAGTCTTCCAGCCACGAATTAAGCGGATCGAACGATTTTATCCTTTTTCCGTTCTTTCCCGCCGTTCCGCCGACGGCAGCGCCGCCAGCCGCCGCTCCGCCGCCGACCGCGCCAGAAGCGAAAGGCGTTTTTCCCGAATCGTCGGGAACGAATTTGGTGTCGTTGACAATGATATCGACAACGGCGTTCGTGATTCGGTCGGCGTTGAACGTTTCGCTGCGCAGATAGAAGACATAGCGGTTGCCCGATCTGCCGAAAACAATCATATTCGTGTCCATGCCGACCAGTTCGGGGTTGTTCGCAAACACCATCAGCCCGTTCGGCGCGACTTTCTGCGCCCCGAAAGCGCTTTCGTTGCCCAAAAACACATTGTCGATATATTCCCACGCGGGGAAATTGATCAAAGTGTGCATCCCTTCGCGAATACGCAAAGGCAGCACCAGATCGGGCGACCAGAAATAGCGGGAATACCCCGGTTTGGACTGCCCTTCGCCCAAATGTTCCAGCGGCTTGTTCCATGCTTTTTGCTGCATGCCCAGCGACCACAGATAAGGCATGTCGATTTCGGAATATTCCCCGTTGGACTGCTCAATGGCGGCGTCCATGGATTCTTGGGCGGCGGACTGCTGAGCCTGCGCGGAACCCGCAAAGGCGAATACCGTCAAAACAGCGGCGAACAAGCGGATTTTCAAATTATTTTGCACGGCACACCTTCTTTAATCTGTAGCACTTTCGATGGAATAGCCTTCGACGACAAATCCCAGCGGATTTTTCAGACGATTGGCGTATTTGACTTCGTTTCTGGACGGCAAAGCGAAATATCTGACTTTGACTTTGACGCGCCAGCGCTGGGTCACGGGCTGATCGGCTTCGGGCAGCATATCGCGCGTGACGACATAAACGACCCAAATGTTTTGCTGACGGACAACGGATTCGATGCGCGCTTCGCGGGTCAAGCCTTCCAATTTGATGCGCGCCAGCCAGTCTTTGACCGTTTTGGCGAACTGTTTGTAAACGGCGGGCGACGACATCCAGCGCAAAGGACCGTCGTTGCCCCAGCGGAACGCCATTTCGTCGATATCGTCAACCATTGTCAGACGCAGCAGAACATACTGGCGGATCATGGCTTCGGTCAAGATGTCCTCCGCCCCCAGATCCCTTGCCAAAGGACGAATGCGGACGACCTGATCCTCTTTGTTTTGAAAAGTCAGCAGGAACGGTTCCACCCGCTTCAGCGGCATCAGTTTGAACATCGCCAGCATCAAGACCAGATTAACGCACAGCGCGACGGCTGACACGATTGCAAACGCGCGCGCCGTCCACAAATAGCGGCGTTCCCGCAGCAAATCGACGGACAATTCCTCGTGCGAGGGAATTTCCGGCTTTTTGGCGCGCGGTTTGACGGGTGTCGCCGCTTCCTTTTCGTTTCCTGCGGAAGCGGCTTCATCCTTTTTCAGCGCGACGGCTTGTCGTTTAATCGGTCTTGCCATAACGGTCATCCTTGCGCGTCGGTCAGCATCCAGTCGGGCAGTCCCGCAGGCAGCTTAAGCATCATGCAGGCGCACGGCGACCGTTTCAGTTCGGAAATGTCTTTGCCGATGCCGACGGGGTCTTTTTCGTAAATCGACCCGCACGCGCTTAACGCCGAAGCCAGCGCGGCAATTGCCAAAACTTTTTTCACCGTTTTCGTTTTCATGTCGTTTTCCTTACTTTTTCTGCTGCGCCAAGTGGTACTGCGTTACCGTAAAGCCCATCGGATTCATCAATCGGGTGAACATCACGGCGTTATAAGAATAATACCGGAATTGAATCGTTGCAATCCAATGTCGAATAAGCGGCTCTTCCAAATTCGACCGCATAATGCGCGTGTCGAAAAATATCTGAAAGCTGTTCCACCCTTCTTTCAAGATTTGGCGAATGTGCGGTTCTATGGTCACATCGGCGGTGTGTTCCCCGTCAAACTGCGTTTTGGACACGCGATCCCAAAATTCTTTGTAAATAGCGGGGGAACTCATGTAATCGACGATTCCGCGCGATCCCCACATCAACAGCATCATGCGCTGGTTTTTGTAAAGCGTGTTCGTCATCACGATGAACTGGCGGACGAACATTTCGGACAGCACGTCCATGGTCGGCATATCCGCATGCAGCGGTTCAAAGTATGCCAGATTTTCCGAATACGTCGGCGCGGTTACCAATACGGAATCGACATCGGCTTCGCCCGTTAAATGCAGCAAAGACAGCGACAGAACGGTTACCGTCGTTACCAGCGCGAAGCAGACCGCCGCGAAAAAACGCGACAGCCATCGGTACGCGTCGCCGTGTCCCGAATTGCGGGCGGCGGCGGATTTGTTTGTTTTTGCGCGTGCGTTCGCTGTAGGCATACTTTTTTCCATTCTTTAAGTATTGCCCTTATTTCGTTAAAAATACCTTACAAAAATGAAAAAGAGTGCGCCCCCGCCCCTCTTTTTCGATTATTTTCCAAGTGCTTTGAACAGCGCGTTCGCCATAATCGACAAAGCTGTCTGATCAATGCCGTGCATCAAATCGGGAACGACAAAGCCGTCAACCGCAATACCCGCGGCTTGCAAATTCGCCCTTCCGATTTCAAAAGCGCGCAAAGGCAAAACGTTGTCCGCATCGCCGTGAACCAACGTTACAGGCGGCTTGGATTTGATTTTGTCGGAAGCAAAGCCGCCCTGCGTCATCAGCGGCACAGCCGACATGCCGACGGCGCACGCGGTTTGTTCGGGATACGTCAGCGCCGTCATCAGCGCTGTTCCGCCGCCTTGAGAAAAGCCCGTCAGCGCCGTTTTGTCCGCCGAAACGCCCGCATGCTTCATCACCGCCGCCAGATAAGCGTGCATGACGGGCATGATTTTTTCGATGCGAGGCGTCAGCTTGTTCAAAAAAGCCAGCCCCCATTGTTCGTCGAAAATCCTGCTTTGGTCGTAATCGTCGAAAGCAAACCACTCGAACCCGCCGAACGGCAAAGCTTCGGGCGCGTTCGGACAGTAAAAGGCGACATGCGGCAAAATGTTTTTCAGCACGTCCGCCAACCCCGCCATATCTCTGCCGTCAGACCCGTAGCCGTGCAGAACCAGCGCCGCGCCGTCGATTTTGCCGTCATCGGGCAAAACCGCGTACGTCGTCAGCGGCAAATTGGTCAGGATTTGATTCACAGTTTGACCTCGTTCATCATAAACGCGGGCAGACGATCGCCAAAAGCGGCGTGCGGCTTTTTCTTTTCACCTTGCGGCTTGACGGGTTCGGCGGGTTTGGCGGGCTTGGCGGCTTTTGCGGGAGCTTTCGTTTCCTGCTTTACGGGGCGTTTTTCCTGCTTTTTCGGCTGAGCGGCGGTCGGTTTCGCGGCTTTGCGCTCCGTGTTTTCCCGCTGTTTTTCCCCGCGTTTTGCGCTCGGCTTTTCACCGCGCCCACCGCGGCGGCGACGACGCGCGGCTTTCCATTCGGCTTTTTCCAGTTCTTCGCTCAACACGGAGGAGGATTCGGGCGAAAAGTCGGGCAGTTCCTCGATTTTTCTGCCAATCATCTTTTCAATCTGCGCCAGCGATTTAAAGTCGGCGGACGTAATCAGCATAAACGCGCGCCCCGATTTCCTGGCGCGCCCTGTGCGACCGATGCGGTGAATGTAGTCTTCGGAGTTAAACGGAACGTCAAAGTTGAACACATGCGACACGTCGGGCAAATCCAGCCCGCGCGCCGCAACGTCGGAACACACCAGCAGCTGCACCTGCCCGTCGCGAAAAGCGTTCAAGGTGTCCGTCCTTTGCCCCTGCGCCATATCGCCGTGCAGAGCCGCCACGGAAAACCCGTGTTTGGTAAAGGATTTGAACAAAATGTCCACGTCGGTTTTGCGGTTGCAGAAAATCATCGCGTTATGCACGTTTTCGGAACGCACTAAAGCGCGCAAAACGGGGCGTTTGTCGTCCTTGCGGCATTTGACGATGTATTGAGTCACCGTCACGGCGGGCGAAGCGGGCGGATCAACGCGCACATCGACGGGGAATTTCATAAATTTCTTGGCAAGCGCTTTGATTTCGGGCGGCATGGTCGCCGAAAACAGCAGCGTTTGGCGCATAGCGGGCAGTTTCGCCGCGATTTTTTCGATATCGGGGATAAAGCCCATGTCCAGCATGCGGTCGGCTTCGTCCAAAACGAACACCTGCACGTCGCGCAGTAAAATGCGTCCGCGTTCGCACAAATCAATCATGCGCCCCGGCGTCGCGATTAAAACGTCCACCCCGCGGCTGAGGATTTTCTGCTGTTCGACCATGGATTCCCCGCCGATAAGCAGAGCCATGGACAGTTTTTGATACTTGCCGTACTGCTGAAAGCACTCGGCGATTTGCGTCGCCAGTTCGCGCGTCGGCGACAAAATCAAAGTGCGCGGCATCAGCGCTTTCGCCCTGCCGTTCGCCAGCAAATCAATCATCGGCAGCGTAAAAGCCGCCGTTTTTCCCGTTCCCGTCTGCGCGATGCCGATAACGTCGTTGCGCTTTAAAATTTCGGGAATGGCTTTTTCTTGAATGGGTGTCGCTTCGGTATAACCGATGTCTTGCACCGCTTTCAGCGTCTTTTCGCTGAGCCCCAAATCGGAAAATTTCATTATCTTTTCTTTGCAATCCGTTAAAAATGTGTCAGAACTAAACAGAGTTATATACAAAAAAAAGGGAAACGACAATATGCTTATTAACAAAGATACGTCTTGTCTGGTGATTATTGACGTCCAAGAACGCCTTGCCCCCGCGGCAAACGAACCGCGCAAGATTATCGACGGCTGCGCCCGTCTGCTCAAAGGCGCGGAAATCATGCGCGTCCCCGCCGTGATTACGGAACAGTATCCCAAAGGATTGGGCGCGTCGATGTTCGACATTCGCGACGCCGCGGCGCAAGGCACGCCTTTTATCGCGAAAACGGAACTGTCCGCCCTGCGCAACCCCGACTTTGCCCAAACGTTCAAGTCTTTGAACAAAAAGCAGGTTGTCATCGCGGGCGTTGAAGAACACGTTTGCGTTTTGCAAACCGCCGTCGAGCTGAAAGAAGCGGGGTATGACGTGTTTGTCGTCACCGACGCGTCGGGCAGCCGCGCCCCCGAAAGCGAAGCCGCTGCGGAACGCCGTCTGCTGCACGAAGGAATCAGCCTTGTTACCGTGGAAATGGTGCTGTTCGAGTGGCTGCGCAAAGCAGGAACCCCCGAATTCAAAGAAATTCAGCAAAAGCTGGTGCGCTGATGAAAACGCTGGTTCTTTTACCCGCCCTGTTGTGCAACGAGGGATTGTTTTCCCCGCAAATCGCGGCGTTGAAAGGCCGCGCGAACATCGTCGTTCCCGACTTGAGCCGCGATACGGACTTAGCGGCGGCGGCGCGGCGGATTTTATCCGAAATCCCCGCCGAAAAGTTCTGTTTGTGCGGAATCTCGATGGGCGGTTATGTCGCTTTCGAGATATTGCGGCAAGCCTCCGCTCGCGTCGAAGCTTTGTGTCTGACGGACACCAATCCGTTCGGCGAAACGGAACAGTCGTCGAAAAACCGCGCGGTGATGATCGCCCGCGTGCAAACGGACGGGCTGGAAAGCATTGTCGAATCGTCGCAGTTTTCCGTCCTTGCCCCCGAAAACCGCGACAAGCCGCTGATTAAAGAGCTGCTGCCGAAAATGGTTTTCGAAACGGGACTGCACGGGTACGTCAACGAACAAAAAACGATTATGTCGCGCCCCGATTCACGGGATTTGCTGGAAAAGATTGCTTGTCCGACTTTGGTTGCCGGCGGCGAATTGGACAAGTTGTCCACGCCCGCGATTATGGACGATATGGCGCGGCAAATCCCGAATGCCGAACGGATTGTCATTAAAAACAGCGGGCATTTTCCGCCGTTGGAAAACCCCGATGCCATGACCGAAGTTCTTTTGCGGCTTCTTCGATAAGGGTATGAAAAGTTTGGGTATTTTTTATCCTATTGAAAATAAATACAGAATCGCAACCGCGAACGAAGTGAAGCAGTCCCATGCAAGTATTGGCACTTGTGCCGACCTATCCCGGAATTGCCACACCCGCTTGCGCGGGTTCGCAATTGCGATTATATACGCGAAACAGCACAAAAAAGCCCCCTGACGAGGGGGCTTCTTTGGTTTGCAGACGATTATCAGTCTTTGAAGACACAATAGCCGTTGGTGCATGTTTTTTCCGCGGAACAATCGTCATTGGTTGAGCATGTTTCAGTCGTTGCAATTTTACATGTATCACTTACAACATCACAAGAATACCCACTCGGACAACTGCTTGATGTACACCTGCAGTTTGCTTGATGACTAGATGCTAAACAGCTTGGCGTAGTTCCGGAACACGGGTTCGGCGAACATGGATCTACGCATGCACCACCCGAACACTTTTTGCTGTTTACGCAGTCACTATCACTTGTGCAGGCATTTGATTTACACGTATCGCTTACAACATCACAAGAATACCCACTCGGACAACTGCTTGATGTACACCTGCAGTTTGCTTGATGACTAGATGCCAAACAGCTTGGTGTAGTTCCGGAACACGGGTTCGGTGAACAGGCGTCAACACAGGAATGGCTTACACATTTATCAGAGTTTTTGCAGTTATTGTCATCGTAACATCTGCCCGCTTGCAGGTAGCATTTGCCGCCTTTGCAGTATTCGTAGCTTTCACAACCGCATTGTTCTTCGCACTTGTTGCTGACGCACGCTTCGTTGCTGGCGCACTGGCTGTTCGACGTACAGCATCCTGCTTTGTCCACGCATTGGTGATTGCTGATTTCCTTGCATGTACCGCTGCAGGCGACTTTGATGCACGATCCGGACGCCGAGCAATACTTGTCCGACGCGCAATCGCTGTCGCTGCTGCATTCCGGCGCCGTGCATGTGCCGTTTGTGCAGACTTGGTTGCCCGTGCAATCGTTGTTTGACGTACAGCATCCCGATTTTTTAACGCAAGTATGGCTGCTGACTTCCTGACACGTTCCGCACGACACCGACACGCAATCCCCGCTTGCCGAACAGTATTTGTTCCACGCGCAATCGCTGTCGCTGCTGCATTCGGATGCCGGCGTATCGTCGACACAACTGTTGTTCGAGCAGACTTTGCCGCTGCCGCAATCGCTGTCCGACGTACAGCATCCCGATTTTTTGACGCAAGCATGGTTGCTGATTTCATAGCACGTTCCGCTGCATGATATTGTCGTGCAGCTGCCGCCCGAGCATTCTTCGTTTGAAGAGCAATCACTATCACTGCTGCATTCGGATGTCGGAGTACTCGGTGTCGAACAGGACACGCACGATTCACCGTTGGGGGCGGTTCCCGCGCTTGTCTCTTCGTCGCCCGCGGAACAAGACGTCTGATATCCCATATCCGCGCAGCCTTTCAGCGTGCAGGTGTA
>DEDN01000005.1 GCA_002349565.1 Alphaproteobacteria bacterium UBA2903
ACCTCGCGAGTAAAAACAACCACCCGACAACCGTGTGGTTTTCATATACAAAATTATCGATTTACCATTTTGTCGTTTTTTGTTTTCAGGTGTTAAGCGCCCTTTTAATGGCAGTAAAAGCATGGGAAAGAGGCATGTTATCACCGCGCCCGCTGACGCTTTGCTCTACCTTGATGAACAGGAAAGAGTCGCTTGGTAATATGGGGAAAAATTTTTCAAAGCTATTCCGTTCTTGCGTTGCAACCGTTTGATGATATACTATTGTTTCATATATATTCGGAGGGAACTTTGGGCACACCGGAAGAACAAGCTCGGCAAATTATCGATGACCGTCTGACAAAGGCGGGCTGGATCATTCAAGACAGAACGGATTTCGACCGCACTGCCGCCGTCGGCGTCGCCGTGCGCGAATTTATGATGAAGGACGGGACAGAAGCTGATTATCTGCTGTTTGTCAACGGTAAAGCCGCCGGCGTCATCGAAGCCAAAAAATCGGGCGTGTCCCTCAGCGGCGTTGAAAACCAGTCAGCCGCATACGCCGCCGCTTTGCCCGATTATGTGAAAAAGGCGGCTGATTTCCTGCCGTTTGTTTACGAGGCGACGGATACGGAAACATGGTTCACGGATTACCGCGACCATACCCCGCGCGCCCGCCGCGTGTTTTCCTTTCACCGTCCCGAAACGCTGGCAACGGAACTGGCGCAAGAAACGACTTTACGCAACCGTTTGCAAACCATGCCGCCGCTGAATAAAATCGGTTTGCGTCAATGCCAGATCGAAGCGATCACGGGACTGGAAGCGTCTTTGGCGAAAGGACAGCCGCGCTCTCTGATTCAAATGGCGACGGGCGCGGGCAAGACCTTTACCGCCTGCAACTTTGTTTATCGCCTGATCAAGCACGCCAAAGCCAAACGCGTTTTGTTTCTGGTTGATCGCAACAATTTGGGCGCGCAGACAAAGAAAGAGTTTTCAAACTTTTATCTGAACGACGAAAACCGCCTTTTTACGGACGCTTACATCGTTCAGCATATGCAGCACAACACGGTTGACAAGGACGCGAAAGTCGTCATCACGACCATTCAGCGGCTGTATTCCATGCTGCGCGGCGAAGCGGACTACGATTCGGCGAACGAAGACGTTTCCGCCTATGAATTAGGGGCTTTGGGCAACCCCGCAACGGTTGAATACAACCGTGATCTGCCGCCGGAGTTTTTCGATTTCATCGTCACGGACGAATGTCACCGCAGTATTTACGGCGATTGGCGGCAGGTGCTGGAATACTTTGACGCGTTCACCGTCGGATTGACCGCCACGCCGTCAAAAATGACGCTGGGCTACTTTAATCAAAACATCGTCGCCGAATATCCTTATGAAAGATCTGTAATCGACGGCGTGAACGTCGATTACGAGGTTTTGCGAATCCGCACGAAAATCACGGAACAGGGCGGGATAATCACACACGACTTTCCCGTTCTGCAACGGGATAAGAAAACGCGCAGGGAAACATACGGGCAGATTGACGACGATATCGCATACACTCCGAACCAGCTTGACCGTTCCGTTATGGCGCCGAACCAGATTCGCACGATCATTCAATGCTACAAGGATACTTTGTGGACGGAGCTGTTTCCGAACCGCGATCCGACTTGGGTGCCGAAAACGCTGATTTTCGCCAAGGACGACAACCATGCCGAGGAAATCGTCCGCATCACCCGCGAAGTGTTCGGCAAAGACAACGCGTTTTGCAAAAAGATCACTTACAACGTGACGGGTGAAAAGCCGTCGGATTTGATCAACGAATTTCGGACATCGCCGACTTTGCGCGTCGCGGTCACGGTGGACATGATCGCGACGGGAACGGACATCAAACCGCTGGAAGTTTTGATTTTCATGCGCGACGTGCATTCGGAACTGTATTACGAACAAATGAAGGGGCGCGGCGTGCGTTCCGTGTCCGACACGGATTTACAATCGGTTACGCCGAACGCGCGGGCGAAAACGCACTTTTTCCTGATTGACGCCGTCGGAGTGACGGAATCGAACAAGTCCGCCTCGCAACCTTTGGAACGCAAACGCGCCGTCCCGCTGAAAAAGCTGGCGGAACAGCTGGCGCAGGGCAAAGACGACGACGACACGCTTGATTCCGTCGCCGTGCGGTTGGTGAAAATTCAATCCCGACTGGAACAGGCAGACGTCGAACGGGTTAAAACGGCGGCGAACGGCAAGGATTTGGTGCAAATCGCGCGGGAAATGACCGCCGCGGCGGACGCGGATTTTCAGGCGGGCAAGACGGACGCGGAAATCGAAGCGGCGAAGCAGGAGGCGGTCAAGCCCTTTAATTCGCCCGCTTTCCGGCAAACGTTGCTGGATTTGGCGTCAAAGTCCGTTTTGTATATCGACTTCGCCCCCGACGAAGTGCTGACCGCGCCCGTCGTCGGCACGCAAAGGGCGCAGGACACGGTGGAAAACTTCCGCGATTTCATTGAATCGAACAAGGACGAAATCACCGCGCTGCAAATCATTTTCAACCGCCCTCGCGCGCAACAAACGCTGACCTTTGAAGCGATAAAAGAGCTGTCGGACAAAATGGCGGCGGCGCGTCCCCCGCTGGATTTGGCGGGCGTCTGGAACGCCTACGCCGACATTGAACGGGACAAGGTCAAACGCGTGACCAATCCCGCGCGGTTGCTGACGAATTTGGTGCAACTGGTGCGCTTTGCGATCGGTGCGGACGAAACGCTGACCGAATTTGACGCGGCGGCGGAACAACGGTTCAATCTGTGGCTGGGACGGCAGAAAAAACGCGGCGTCGAGTTCACGGCGGAACAAACGCAATGGCTGCAAATGATTAAAACGCAAATCATCGAAAACGCCGCCATTTCAACTGCGGACGTGCAGGAAATCTTCGCCGACCGCGGCGGTCTGTTCAAAGCCAGACAAGTCTTCGGCAATCAGCTGAACGACATTCTGACCGATCTGTCGGCAACATTGATGGGGTAATCTATTTGAAATAGAGGTTTAAGAAAAAAAGTGAATTTTTTGTTGAGCATTTTGCAAAGTGATGATAATATAAAAAATAGATTGTTGTCTTGTAAATAATTTACGTAAAATTTTGTTCGTGTTGTCGGTAAGATTAAGGGAATATAGATATGGAATTTTCATCTTGTTATCTTTCAATTGGTGATAGAAAGCCAGAGAAAAAAGATTTTGAAAAAATTGAACAAAATTTTGCTGAAAAAATAGGAAAGAATTATTTTCTAATTTCAACAGAGTTGACGAATAATTTTTTTTGGCTATCCGCCCGTTATGATTCAAAAATGCCTCGTTCGGATATTGTTGTTAATGTAATTGATTTTTCATTAGAAGATAATCCTCGTAAAGAAGATCAAGTTGAACCAAGAAAACAATTCTTTAGTTTGTATGATTTTAATAAAGATGTTTTGTATGTATCGAGCTTAAAAAATAAAAGCACATTTGAGGAAATCCTAAAACAATATGTAGTCGAAAATATTTCAATTAAAAATATAATAAAAGACATTGATGAGTTTTATTCTCAAGTGTCATCAATTCAAAAAATATACTTTTCATCTGTTGCAAGAGATTTGTTTTCGTCGCGCGGGTTATTGCAACAATCACTTTGCGATAATTATGCAATGGAAGAGCCTGAATGTTTTTCAATTGAAGCTATATATAAAAAAAGTTTAGATTCAAAAATAAAAAATGTTATCTCATGCTTGAGGAAACAAAAATCTCAAGGAAAACTTAAAAAGATAATCATTCAAGGAAAAGATGATCAAGGTTTTGAAAAAATTTTCAACGAAGGGACATTTGTTAATAAAATAAACATTGATTACTCTAGCGACGGAGATGATGCCGGAATGATTTACGAAGAATTAATTAAAAATTCTTTATTAAGGAAGCTAGAAATAAATGTATAAAAAATATAATTTTATTATATGTATTACATCTATTTTAATGGTTATAATATCTATTAGATTTAGATTCTATTTTTTTACAACAAAAAATTATGATCCAGCTAATGTGATAACTTTTTTATCTATTATGTTGGGTTTTCAGACTGGAGCGTTTGCTCTTCTTTTTTCTTCAACGACTGTACGAGATCTATACAAGATAAAAGATTTGGAAAATAATAAAATAACACTAAAACATCGGTTAAAAAATTATTACAAAGCATCGTTTATTGTATCTATACTATCTATATTATTTTTAATTTTATTTGATACAAGCAACGCACTCATAGTTCAAAATATTTTTTCAAACTATTTTGTGTGTGCGATACCATGTATCATTTTCATGAATACATTTATTTTATTTAAAACAAATTCTTTATTATATAAAATATTTATTAAGGACGCATCTAAATGAAAACACTTCCTAATAATTGGGTAGAAACGACATTAAGCGATGTTGCGGAAATTTACGATTCAGAGAGGAAACCTGTTAATTCATCTGAACGTGAAAAGCGCATTTCCGGAAAAGAAAAAAGTGAATTATACCCTTACTATGGAGCGACCGGACAAGTCGGATATATCGACAATTACATATTTAATGATGAATTTGTCCTTTTAGGTGAAGACGGTGCTCCTTTTTTGGAGTTTTTAGCAAAGAAAGCTTTTATTGTCCGAGGTAAATTTTGGGTAAATAATCATGCTCATATTTTAAAATCGAAAACAAGCAACAAGTTTCTTTGTTTCTTTCTTAATCAGTTTGATTACCATAATTTTGTAACAGGAACGACTCGCTACAAACTGACACAATCCGATATGTGTAAAATCCCTATTCCTCTGCCCCCGTTGGCGGAGCAGGGGCGGATTGTGGCGAAGATTGAAGAGTTATTCGCCGGCATTGACGCGGGGGTTGAAAATTTGAAATCCGTAAAAAATCAAATCGCCCTTTACCGCCAATCCGTCCTGAAAAGCGCGTTTGACGGAACACTTTATAAAACAACCGAATGGAATTTTACGTCTATCGGAACGGTTTGCGACATCAATCCCAAAACGGTTTTACCTGATTTTTCAGATGATTCGATTGTTTCCTTTTTGCCTATGCCAACTGTCGAAGCCGAAACTGGGGCTTTCTCTCCGGAAACGGTTGAATATAAAAAAGTCAAGAAAGGCTACACGAAATTTCAAAACAATGACGTTTTATTCGCCAAGATCACTCCGTGTATGGAAAACGGAAAATCGTGCGTGGTACGTGATTTGATTCAAGGCGTCGGTTTCGGTTCAACCGAATTTCATGTTTTACGTTGTCACGCCGGAATGTTGCCGGAATATGTGTTCTATTTTGTTGTGCAAAAGGTTTTCCGTTCAAAAGCCATTCCTTTTATGACCGGAGCGGTCGGACAGAAAAGGGTTCCCGCCGATTATTTGCGGGATTGCGAAATTCCCGTTCCCACTCTTGCGGAGCAGGAAAGGATCGTTGCGGAAATCGAAAGCCGTTTTGAACGGGCGGATGCGCTGGAAACGGCGGTTGACCGCGCTTTGAACGACGCCGAAAAATTAAAGCAAGCCGTTTTGAAAAAAGCGTTTTCGGGCGAACTCGTCCCCCAAAATCCCGACGACGAACCCGCGTCCGTTTTACTCGCCCGCATCCGCGCCGAACGCGCCGCCGAACAACGCGCCAATCCCAAAAAAGGAAAACAGAAAAGATAAACTTTCCCTTTTCTTAAAAATCAGATAGAGTTTCTTATCATCAAGGAGCTTAGTATGAAAATCGAATCGTTGAAAATCAAAAATTATAAAGTGTTTAAAGATGCGGTGATCGAAGATTTGCCCAATATGGCTGTTTTTTTGGGAAAAAACGGCGTCGGGAAAACGACCTTTTTTGATGTTTTCGGTTTTCTGCACGACTGCCTGTCCGCCAATGTCAAAGCGGCTTTGGCTAAACGCGGCGGATTTCATGAAGTCGTATCGCGCGAACAAACCGGCGACATCGGTTTTGAAATCAAGTTCAGACCAGCACCCGAAGAACCCCTGATCACTTATGAATTGGAAATCGGGCTGAATGACGAAAAAATGCCGGTTGTCAAAAAGGAAATTCTGCGTTTTCGCCGCGGGCAAAAAGGGTCGCCCTGGAAAGTGTTGGAATTTTCAAACGGCGACGGCTATGCGGCGAAAGGCGAGTTTGTTTCTTATGAAGATTTTCAAGGAGCGGAAAGGGCAAGGCAGCATTTGGATTCCCCCGATATTCTGGCAATTAAAGGACTGGGACAATTCAAAGAATTTACAGCGGTTTCCGCCTTTCGCCGATTGGTTGAAGATTGGTACGTTTCCGATTTTCACATTGAAGAGGCGCGTGACAGAAAAGAAGCCATGTACAGTGAAGCTTTGTCCAGAACAGGGGACAACCTGCCGCAAGTAGCGCGTTATCTGTTTGAAAACCACAAAGAAAAATTCGATGAAATTTTGAATAAAATGAAACAGCGTGTTCCGGGGGTTGAAAAGGTCGAGGCGGAAGAAACTTCCGACGGTTATGTCGTGTTGCGTTTTCAAGACGGAAAATTCAAAAATCCGTTTTCGGCGCGTTTCGTATCCGACGGCACGATTAAAATGTTCACATACCTAGTCTTGCTGAACGATCCGAAACCGCATTCCCTGCTGTGCGTTGAAGAACCTGAAAATCAACTGTATCCGCACTTGTTGCAAGAGTTGGCGGAAGAGTTTCGCGAATATGCCGACAAAGGCGGGCAAGTTTTTATTTCGACGCATTCCCCCGATTTTTTAAACGCTGTTCGGTTGGAAGAATTATATTGCCTGATAAAAAAAGACGGCTTTACAAAAATTTACAAAGTATCCGAAAACGAATTGATTTCGTCGCTGTGCAAAGGCGGAGATTTGTTGGGATATCTGTGGAATCAGGACTTGCTGCTGGAAACGGTTGAACGCCAATGAAAATCGTTTTTTTGCTTGAAGAACCATCGATGAAAGAAGTATTAAACATTCTTCTTCCGAAAATTTTGCCCGATAATGTTTTTTTTCAGCTCGTTCCGCATCAGGGAAAAAGCGATTTAAAAAAGTCCATTCCCAACAAACTGCGAAACTGGAGCGAACCGGACGTTAAATTTGTTGTTTTGCAAGATCAGGATTTAAATGATTGCAGAGTTTTAAAACAAGACTTGAAAACACTGTGTGACGAAAACAAAACCGGCGTTCAAGTCTGCATCGCCTGTAAAGAGCTGGAAGCGTGGTATTTAGGCGATTTGTCCGCAGTGGAACGGGCTTATGATATAAACTTAAGCAAAGCCCGTACAAAATTTAAAATTCCTGATGCCGTAGATTCGCCCAAAGAACGCTTGTATGAATTGTTGCGCGGCAAAGGTCACAGCCAAATCAGCGGAGCGCGGCGGATTGCGACATATATGAATGTTTCAGAAAACTTGTCTGAAAGTTTTAACTTCTTTGTGTCAAAAGTGCAAAAAATGGCGGCTGATTGATACTTTAAAGTTGCCGGATTTTGTAACTATGAAGTTAAAATTTCCGTTCCGAAAAGGAAAGAACAAATGAACGAATCGACTTTAATCGCCAAAGTATGGAACTTCGCGACCGTGTTGCGCGATGCGGGACTGACGTACACGGATTATGTGTCGCAGTTGACTTACCTGCTGTTTTTGAAAATGGACGACGAGCGCGTTGACGTTTTGGGCGAACAATCGGCTTTGCCCGACGGGTGCAGGTGGCGCGATCTGCTGCCTTTGACGGGATCGGAGTTGGAAGCGAAATATCGGCAGGCATTGGAAACTTTGTCGGCGCAAAGCGGCATTATCGGCACGATTTACGCCAAAGCGCAAAACAAGATTTCCTCTCCCGCCCATTTGGCGCGCTTGATTTCCCTGATTAACGAAGAAGTCTGGCTGGGCATGGATGTCGATGTCAAAGGCGCGATTTACGAAGGGCTGCTGCAGAAAAACGCGACGGAATCCAAAGCCGGCGCGGGTCAATACTTCACGCCCCGACCGCTGATCAAAGCCATTGTCGAAGTGATGAAGCCGACGCCCGACATGACGGTCGTCGATCCTGCCTGCGGCACGGGCGGGTTTTTACTGGCGGCTTACGATTATATGAAAAAACAGGTCGCCAACAAGCAGGCTTTGCGGGCTTTGCGCGAAGAAAAGTTCTACGGCACGGACATCACGCCGCTGGTCGTCAGCCTGTGCGCGATGAACCTTTACCTGCACGGCATCGGCGGCGACAGAAGCCCCGTCAAACAGGGCGATTCTTTGATGAGCGCGGGCGAAACCCGTTACGACATGGTGCTGACCAATCCGCCCTTCGGCAAGAAAAGCGGGCTGAAAGTCCTGAACGCCGACGGATCGGTTGATGTGGAAAAAGAGGATTATCAGCGCCCCGACTTTATCGCGACGACATCAAACAAGCAGATCAACTTTTTACAGCACATCATGACGATTTTGAAAATCGGCGGCAAAGCGGCGGTCGTCGTTCCCGACAATGTTTTGTTCGAGGGCGGCGCGGGCGAAAAAGTCCGTCAACGTTTGCTGCGCGAATTCAATCTGCACACCGTTTTACGCCTGCCGACGGGAATTTTCTACGCGCAGGGCGTCAAGGCAAACGTCCTGTTTTTTGACAAGATGACACCGTTGGAACACGGCTACAGAACGGGCGACGTGTGGTTTTACGATTTGCGTACGAACATGAACTTCACGCTGGTCACAAACACGCTGAGCGACGCGGATTTGATTGACTTTGTTCAATGCTACGACAACCGAAAAGAAACGGAACGCTTTAAAAAGTTCGGTTGCGATGAAATTTTGGCGCGCGATAAAACAAGCTTGGACATCACTTGGATAAAGGACGCGTCGCTGACCGATTTGGAAAATCTGCCCGAACCGGATGTTTTGGCGCAATCCATTGTCGCCGGTTTGCGGGACGCCCTGTCCGCGTTCGGCGATGTCGAATCCGAATTGAAAAAGTGATTTGTCCGTTTTGAAAAAGATTGTTTGAAGTCCGCTGTCTTGCCGCTGTTTTATCTGCGCAGGACGCAAGGCTTTCGCTCATTCGCCGCAGAGAGCGCTTTTTCGTTTTTTGCGGATCGGGTAAAAGGATTATTTTGCCTTTTGGTACAAAACGTCCATCAACAGCACCATCGCGTAAGTGTCCTGACCGCAATAAATGTCAAGGTTTTTGAACATCTCTTTTGTTTCCGTTTCCGACAAAACGCCGTTCAGGAACGCCGCGTACAGATCGGTTGCTTCCCCGCCGTTTTTAATGCCGAGATTGTCATAGCTCAATTTTGTAAAAGCGGGCAAGACGCGTTTGATTGACGCGGAGCCGTCCTGTTTTTTGGAATACAGCATTCTTTTTTTGAAAGGCGCAAGCTGATCGATCATGCGGTCGTTGATTGCGAGGATTTGCTTTTTCAAATCGGGGAAAGCCTCCGCCAATTCCTTGTTTCTCGTCCGTTCAAAGGCGGCGTTGTACACGATGACGGAACCTTTCTTTCCGCACTGTTTGACCAGAGCTTCCGCCAACGCGCGGCGGGGATCGGAGCGGTCTTTGTGCAAGTAGCCTGAATGTTCGACCTTTCCGCCTTTTTCCTGTTGGATATGCAGAGAGAACTGGAACGGAACCTGCTGATACGGGCTTGTTCCTTCAAATTCGGGAACGGGGAGCATGACCGTTTCGTAATCCAGATAATAAAGCGGATATTCCAGTTCGTTCAGCCATTCCTTTAACGCCGCTTTGTCGCACCGGCTTTTTTCGTCCCTCGGTTCGGCTTCATAGCCGCAATATCCGGCAAAAGGACAATCCGCGCAACGTTTGCCCGTTTCGGCGACGGGTTCTTTCTTTTGATGAATCAATTTCAGAAAGGACGGGATTTTCGCAATGTTTTCGTCTTGTCGTTCACGGACTTTCCGTGTGACGTCCCGCTTTTCAAACAGCTTCTTAACGTTCAGTCTTTTGCCGCGGACATAGTCGGAATTCAAATGCAAAACGTAAAAGTTTTTGATTTTATAACCGGTCTGTTCATAGACATAGCCTTGAAAGGACAAGTCGTCGATGTGGTAATCTTTGACTTTGGAAGACGATTTGATTTCAATCATATCCCACCCGCGACCGTTCTTTTCCAGAACGTCAATCCGGCAGAAACACCCGTCTTCCGTCAACGCCGTCGCTTCAAACAAAAGATTGTTTTCCTTTGCGGCTTCGGCGGTTTTTTGGGCGTTGTTCGCAATGTCCCATAATTCGCCTTCCAAATCGGCGCCTTCGCCAAAGAAACGGCGCGCCAACAAGTGAATTTTCTCCCCTGCGTCAAAGCGCGCCAAAGTCGCATCGTCAAAATCGGGAATCAGGTCTTTGCGTTTTTTTGAAAGCCATAACCGTTTCGGGCAAAACAAGCCGTCTAAAAAATTCGATTTGGATAAATACACGGGTGTTTCCTTTCTGTTAAAAATGATAACGGGCGACAAGCTTTCCGTAAAGCGTTCTTTTCAACAGTATGGGATAACGATGCGACAAAAACAGTCGTCCTTCAAAAACCGGAACGCCGTTTTTCAAACGTCATGTTCTGTCGCGCCAAGATGTTAGCCTGAAAAAAATTGAGAGGTGAAACATGATTTTGGAAACGCAAGAAGAAATCCATCAATGGCTGAAAAAGCAATGTCCGGCTTTTGTGCGTTATGTCGGTGATGATTTGTCAAGCTTGTGCAATTACTTTTTGTTGCGGATAAACAGAGGATCGGGAGGTTTCGCCGACCTGACGCATTTGTCGCACGGGCGCAGGATAGCGTTTTCCCATATGCCGTTTAAAGGATACAGAATCAATCGTCATCTTGGTCGCATTTTCGTGAACGAGCCGGAATATTGGATCGCGTTTTGCAATCAGAGAAACAAAATCGAACAGGTCTTTTATCCCGACAAACAGGCTTTTAACGCCGCGCGGGACAGTTATTACGCAAAACCGGAAACGCTGGACACGTCCTTTTACGAAGAACGGCTGAAGAAAAGAAAAACGTATATCCTGAAGAAATGGGGGGTGGATTTTAAAAACTTTGTCAGACCGTATTGGGGCGGAAGCGATGCGGAGTTTGATGCCTGGATATCGGATTTTGCGGACGGGACTGTCGATGAAATCGGGGTGTGGGAATTTTGGTCTTCGGTCGTTCGGGATTTTCGGTTTAACGAAACGGAACCTTTGCCGGATTACGATTTGAAACAAAAAAAGCTTGTACTTCATTCGCGTTGTTCCGGACGGTTCGAACGTTTTGCTTTGTGTTTTTTCCGATACCTGATTGCCTCGCGTTTTCCAGACCGCGAACGCCTGATCGCCCCGTTGCGGCGGATTTATTTCAACGAAGGCAGATATGCCGCTTGGGTGCGAATGATTGAAAAAAACTATGCGCCGGATTTTGAAAAAACTTTCCCGAAAAGCGGCAAGGTCGATCACGCTTTTTCTTCGGCGGAAAATCTTAAAGCCGCTAAAGTGAAAGGTTTGGATTTGCGGGAAGAAGACGGCATCGTCCGCGTTTTCTGGCAGGGAAATGCCGTTCCCGCATTTGACGGACTTTTCAGCATACCGTCAAAATGAAACGTCGGCTTTTGACGCTTCCGTATGCTTTAATCACCTATATTTGTGAAAGGAACTTCTTATGCCGAAAAAAGAAGAAAAGGTCACTGTCGCCAAAAGCACGATCATTTTCAAAACAAAAACGCCGTGGTTTGTAACGCTTGTATCGGGGCTTGTCGAAACGTTTTTCCCCGATCGGAAAATGACATTCGGTATAGATTTTTCAAGCTTGTCGTTTCATGGCGGGGAATGCGATACGGAGGATAATCAAATCCTGATAGACTGGCGGCAGAAATATGACGGAATACGTTTGGCGGGGGTAATCGTTCACGAGATCATTCATATTGTTGTCAAAGGAGGTCATACTGTTGCTTTTGAAAAAGAAGCGCGTAAAGCCGGATTGATCATGGCGCATTGGAACGGCTATACGGTACCATCGCAGGAATTCGGCGAAAAAGTGATTCCGATTTTAGAAAAAAGCGGTTTTTTGGAAAATCATTGTCTGATTGAAGATAAAGACAAGACAAACGAAGACAACGTTTGTTTTGTCAAAAACGATAACGGAAAATGGAGCGGTTCATATTCGCATTACAACAAGGACGCCATAGAAAAAGTTTGCCGCCGACTTGAATTCCTTGATAAAAACGTCTTCCGTTTTATGAAGGGGAAAATTGATCCGTTCTATTTGCGATTTTCCTTTTTCACATCATACAGATTGGAAAACACGGATTTCACCGGTTTGTTTCAATCGCTCAACGATTTGTATTTTCAGCAGAAATCATCAAAAGAAGAAGCGCGTCGGATATTCGAGCAACTGATAAAAGATAAAAGCGATGAATTGAACGATGAAAAACTGGAATTCGTTTCGGTATTGGAAAAAAGACCCGTCGGGGAATTTCTGTCTTTGTCCCGCCAGGCTAACGATTTTTTGCTTTTGCCGCAAATACAGACGAATCTCTCGATGGTTCCGATTGATCAAATCAGGGCGTTATGCCGGTTTTTAACCGAATGTTTGTTTCCCTCAAAACAGCCGGTCAAATCCGACGTTTTGCTTCGGATCAATCATCCGAAAGAAAGCGTTGAGGAATACTGTTCGTATTTAAGCAAAAAACTTGCTGAACTGTTCGGCGCCGATCCCGCCGGCGTCCGTGAAAGCGAGTATCTGCCGTTTCTGGATGATTTCGGCGATTTGTTCGTTGCAAAGGAAAAAAGATTCTTTCCTTACCTTGTTTATAAGCGGCCTGTTTACAGATACGTCAGATTTCGTCGCACATCCGCGGCATATTCCAACTTAAATCGTGCGGATTTGGCTTCGCTTGTTGCGCACGTTAATCATCAACTAAAGGGAGGATTTTAAAATGTGTGTTATCGAGTTCAGAACATTTTATCGTGACTACTATACTTACTTTTTCGACCACATAGAGGAGTTTATCGCGTTAAAGGACGCAATCGACGCAACTCCCGCCGTTTATTCCTTGGACGGCGGCGGAACGACGTCTCTTTTGGGAAAATACGGTTTCAGAAAAATCGAACTTCGTTTGGGGGATTTGATCACGCTTTACGCGAACGGGCAATGGTGCGACGATAAAAAGAACGTCTTTTTGTATAAAATACTTCAATTCCCTCCGCCCGGAAGTATGGGGGTCTATCGTTCCGTATGGAACAGGAAAGAAAGAAAATACGAAACGGATCCGTGCGGTTTTCCCGATTCCGAAACGCTTTTTGAACAGGCAAAAAAAATCGTTGAGGATCGCGACAGAAACGCAAAGAAGAAAAAAGTCCCCCTTGAAAAGAAGAACGAGCTAATGAAGTTGGTTCAGCCGCTGATCGACTATTTGCGTCATGCGAACGAAGATTGCAAATGTCTGGGCTTCGCCCGTCCGATGAACGGTCAAATCAGCGAAAAGGACATTAAAACAGGCATTGAAACACTGCTGGAAAACTGTGAAAAAGGATATTCGGACAGGGTGAGATACGTCAAAAACAACTTCCCGCAGATTTTCGACAGAGCGGACAGCAAAGACCTGCTTATGTCCGCCGCGAACGATTTGAGCGTTTTGCGTTTTCTTCGCGAACACGGCAAAACGGACGTTTCCGAAACGCCTGTTATCTGGAACGCGAGCGAGACAGGAAACGATGTTAAAGAACGGCTTGATCTGTTATTTGAACTGGGTGCGAACATCAACATAAAAGGCGGAAAAGAAGAACCCGCGATCGTTTATGCCACGCGTCGGGGCAACGTTGATGCGGTTCGATGGCTGGTTGCTCACGGAGCGAACATCAACGCACAAGATAAGGATGGGGACACGCCTTTGATCGTCGCGGCGAAATCCAAAAACCTTAAAGCGATACGGTGCCTTCTTCAGAAAGGAGCGGACGTTTCCGTTAAAAATGACGCGGGCGAAACGGTGCACGACGTCGTTTCAAAAAGAATGAAATCCTTTGATTGGAAGAACATTCCCGATTTGTTGGAGAAAGCGGAACAAAAGAAAAAGTGAAAACGTCAGGTTCTGACTCACCTCTGCGGTATATTAAACACGAATCGTGCGGATTTGGCTTCGCTTGTTGCGCACGTTAAACATCAACTAAAGGGAGGATATTATGTCTAAAGCTATAAAAATCTATGCGATCTCGCCGGAAAAGGATTACGCGGGTATTGAGTTTTTCTTCAAACATTTAGAGAATTTCCTGAACCATAAGGAACAAATTCTGCAATGTGAAGATCTGTATCGCATACCGATCGCCGGAATGGGAATTTGCGGTTTATTTTTAGGAGAATGCCCCGTTTGTTTAGGCGACTTGATGCTTTTATATCAGGACGCGTGGAAATTCAATCAGGGCGAAGATACCAGATACCTGATTCACATGGCGGGTTCGCCTTTGTCAGGCATGAATTCCTGTTCGTTTTGGAGTACGGCGGAACAAAAAATCGTGAGAGGAGAGATTAAACGTTTCTCTCATGCGTTTTTACCGTTGAATGAAATAAAACAGAAAAATCCGAAATTCAGTTTGAATATTGAAAAAATCACCGGGGAACTGCGTTCTTTGTCGGGGCAACTGATGGATTTTTACACGGATTTCGTTATTGAACATCAGAAGAAGTTTTATTGAAAGAAGGAGAAAAATCATGATTGATATGAATACCGTTACCGACGAACAGGCGGATTACATGAACACGCCGATGGAAGCCGTTGAGGAAATTGACATGCTTTGGGACAAGTTGTCGGCGTTTTTTCCCGAATTGGGCGGCTATATTGAAACAGATTTCTGTGAACGGACGGCGCGCCGTATGGTGTGGGACATTGAAAAGGGCTTTGCGGCTCTGCCCGATAAATTTCGCGCGGTCGCTTTTCATCATGCCGTTCTGACCGATGATTCCGATATTGTCGAAGCCTTTATCAAGGCGGCGAAAAACGCAAAAGCGGACATTGATACCGATTTTTCAGATTCCGAATATGGAACGCCGCCATTGATGCAGGCGTGTTACAACAAATGCAGAAACGCTTTTGTTTCTTTGGTCGCAGGCGGGGCGTCCCTGTCCGTCACAGATGCCATGGGGCGCGGTTTGGCGTACGCATGCGTGTTTTCGCAGAATCTGGCTTTTATGAAGTGGGCGCAAAAGCACGGCGTCGTTTTTGATTTAAGCAATCCCGTTGACGCGGTGCTTCCTTTGGCGGTAACGGTCGGTCGGCTTAATCCGGCTCGTTTGGACAGTTCCAGAACCGATAAACGACAAACGACGCGCCATGCGTTAATGCGCCTGACCAAATCGTTCCAATCCAGCAATTCTTTGATAGAGGTGGCTTCATTGCGCCAATCGGATATTCGGGAAGACTTCTTTTTTAACCGCATAAAGTCGTTTTCATCATCAAAATCTGCCATTTGGTTCCTCCCTATTATCCTTGAGGAAGGATAGCAAAATTACAGGAAATTATAAATTATATTTACCTATAAAAAGCAATTAAATTTTCCCGCAAAACACTTTACAAACGCAAAAGTACATGATTATATTGATAAAAATCGGTTTTAAACCTGTTAATACGCCTGCTAATAAATTTTGATGTTTTGGGAAAGTTGAAATGAAAAAAATCGCAGAAATCCTCGTCTTTTTGAAAGGGGAGGCTAAAAAATTCACCTCCAGGTTTCCCAGCCACTTCAAAAGCCGTTGATTTTCAACGGCTTTTTTTATAGCACAAAAAAGAGCCTCCGAAGAGGCTCTTTTTCGTTAAACAGGCTTTACCAGCCCAAACCGCTGCGTTTGGAATACTTGGAAACCGTTGTGCGCATGCGTGCGACTTCCTCGCCCGACGTAATGTCCGTAAAACGCAGGTTGACCGTGTATTCTTTGATGGTTTTGCCCTTGAACGTTTTGGGGTTCATGCGCACCGCGCCGAAAATCAGCAATTCGGCGCCCGTCTGTTTGCCGATTTTGCGAATGTCGGACGGATTGACCATCCCTTCGTTCTGGTACTGGATTTCTTTCAAAATACGATCGCGAGCGGCGGCGTCGATCAAGCGGAATTCACCCGTTTCCGACATTTGCGTCAGCAATTCGTCGTTCATATCGTCAATCGGAAAATACGCTTCCGACGTTTCGTTTTGAACTTCCGCGATAAACAGTTTGGGGCGGTGTCCCAATTCGTTCAAATAAGCGCGAAATCCGCGGTTTGTATCCATTTTCTTCATGATTTCGCCGACGGTGTTCTGCGTATCCGTCAACAGCCATTCGTCGGTGATTTCCATGGCTTTTTCGTCGCCTTCCGCCGTCGAAAGGCGTTCGGCTTTGAAGCTTGCACAGCCTTGCAGAGCCAATGTCGCCGACAACAGTAAAGCGGTCAAAAATTTGTTCATTTTTTCATCCCTTTAAAAGTTCAGGTTTAAAATGTTTTCTTTCAGGTAATCCTGCAAAGATTCCAAAGCCTTTCCGTACGCCTGCTTTTCGTTCAAGCCCGATTCCGTCAACGTCGTCGCCAGCACTTCCGCGTCGACGCCGCGTTTGTCGGGCGCGGACAGCGTAAAGTGATAGTCGTATTTGACAAAGCCGTCGACTTTCAAAAACTGCTCTTCGGCTTGCAGGGAAATCGTTACAACGGGCGTGTTCAAAGCGGGTTTGGCGGCGAATGTATAGCCGTTTTCCGCCAGCACGGAACGAACCGCCTGAACAAAAGCGGGCGAACCGCCGCGCGATTGCAGATAGATGTGGCGTTTGCCGATGCGGGCTTTTTTGTTGCCGTACACCTGTTCATACGACACGGATTCGACAATCAGCTGCCCCGTCAGCGTGATATAGCGCTGATTGATGCCGCGGCGCTGTTCGTACAGTTTTTCCAGCTTGACGGCGGCGGCGGGGGAATCCTCTTTCAGCAAAGATTCCATTTTCGCATCCAAATCGTCGATTTCTTCGCGGGTGATTTTCGCGGCTTTGTTTTTGTCAAGCGTCGCCAACGCGTACACCGTTCCGTTTTCCGTAAACGTGTCGCGGATTTCGGTCGCGGTCAGCAAAACATCGGACGATTCGGAAACGAAATCGCGCGCGTTAAACGACAAATCGTCGCCGTTCGCCTTGGTTTCCGTCGAAAAAGACGATTTGACGCGGGCTTGAAACACTTTGGCAAGCCCTGCCCGTCCGTCGGCTTTGGCGACGGTCAGACTGCGCCCCGAACCGACGGCGCACAATTCGTCCGCCGAACATTCGGCATACGGACTGTCCACCCAAGCGGGCTTGGCGGTTTTGTCCGCCTTTGCCGACGCGCACGCCGACAAAAGCAGAACCAAACCGACAGCGAAAACCGAACGATTATTCATTTTCGTCGGCTTTCAAAGCTTCAACCGTTTTGTCGACGGCTTTTTCCATGGCGGCTTTGTCTTCACCCTTCAAAGTGCGCATGGTTTTGGCTTTGTACATTTCCAAAGCGTCGGCAAGCGCGTCTTTTTTGATTTTGACGGCAACATCGCATTTATAGCCGACGGAATCCTTTTCCGCGCCCAGCGATTTCAAATAAGCGCGGCGTTCCCAGTATTTTTCGGCAACGACAACACCGTGCAGGTTGACCTGAATGTTCTGTTCCAGTTTTTCTTTCATTTTGACGTTGGCGGAATCGTCGGCGGATTTGCGGTTTTCTTCAAACGCGCCCATGATTTCCTGCGCGACTTCGGACGCGATTTTACGCGTGGCGTTCACTTCGGCGGAACGCAGGCACAGTCCTTTGTCCACATTGACGGCATCGGCGACGAAATAACGGTTCGTTTTGCGTTCGGCGGACGAATCGATTTTCGGCGTTTTGGATTGGGTCGTCCACGCCGGTTTCGACGTTTCGGACGCGTCCTTGACTTCATAGTCGGGTTTGAAGCCCGCGCAAGCGGTCAGCAGGCTCAAAGCGGCAACGGTCAAAACTTTGTTCTTCATGGATATGCTCCTTTGTTTCCAGTTCAAGTGTTCCTATTTTCACCCGTTTGGCAGGTTCAGGTCAACCAAAACCGCACGGGAATCGTCAACGGTGAACGAAAATTTTTGCACCGTTCGAGCATTGCTTTCGATTTCGGCGGAATAATCGCCTGTTTTCAACGGGATTGACTGCTGAAACACGGCATCGGGCAACAATCCCCAATAGCGCACGTCGGCGTATTCGGACGCTTCGATTCCCCTGACCAGTCCCGCGAAAATCCCGTAAGCCGCCAAAGCCGTCCACGGATTTTGCGAATCGTAAGCGGCGCACGCCGTCACAACGGCGGAAACGTATTTTGCGGTCAGACGCGCCCCTTTGGACGAAATCAGCTGCGCGCGTTTGTTTTTGTAGGCTTTGTACGCCGTTTCGGACACGGGCGCGGTCAGGACAAGGGGAACATCCGCCGCCTGTTTTCCGTCGGCGTCGAAAACCTTTATCCGATAGCTTGCGGCTTTCGGCGGTTCGGGAACGCTCGGAATCTCAAACGCGATGCGCTGCCCCGGCAGGATATGTCCCAAACAGCTTGCCAAATCGTTGCCGTTGCCCGCCGCCAAAAACACCGCCAAGGGAATTTGAAAATCGACCTTTTCCGCGACTTTCGGCGTTACAAGCCCCGTTTTGACCAAAAAACGCACGTTTTTCTTTTTGATGCCGTCCGCCGTCAAATCCGCCGCTTTTTCCCGCGCGTATTTTACCAGCTTTTCGCCGTTTTCACCTTGCAAAGACGGAATATCTGCATAGTCGGATTCCAGCAGCTTCGCCGCGTCTTTGTACAGCTGACGCGCGATTTGGCGATCGCCGCTTGAACCGTAAATATCGTGGAACTCTCCGCCCCATGTTTTGGCAAGCATATCTTGATGAAAGTCGTTTTTGTCCGCCGATTCGTTGGTCAGCGTCGTCAGCAAAGCGTTCCAATCCAGCAAAGCCGCGCGCGCCGCCGACAAATGCCGCCGCTTTTCGGATTCGGACAATTCTTTTTTGGCAACAGCCGTTTCCACGCCGTCTTTTTCAGCCGTATAGGCTTCGTAAAAGCCCTGCTTGTACAAACGGTAGTTCGTCAGGGACAAATAAAACCGCAGCAGCGACAGCTCGTATCTTTCGCCCGCGTACGGAACCACGCCGTTGCCAGCGAATTGCGCCGCGACCGATTTGGAAACGCTTTTGGTGTACAATCGTTTCGACAAGTCGTGCGCCGCGTCGAAATTTTGCAAAGCTTGGAAATATTCGCCGTTCAAATAATGATACGCCCCCAGTTCCAAATACCGCGCCAGCAGCGACGCATCGTCTTTGTAAAAATCGTCGTCCTTGGTCAAATCATACGCCGCCTGCATATCGCCGCGGCGCACCGCATCGACGAATTTTGCGTGTTCCAATCCCGTATGCCCGCATGCCGAAAGCAGCAAAACCGCAACAGCCGCCACCATCCGCCGCATGGGATTACGTCCTTGTCAGCGTCAGCAGTTCGGCGCGCAGTTCGGGCAGTCCCGTTTTGGTTTCCGAACTGGTCGGAAAGATTTCGGGATACGCTGCCGTGTGTTTGGCAAGCTCCGCGGCGACTTCCTGCGTTACTTTTTTCAAAGCACCCGCGCCGATTTTGTCCGTCTTGGTCAAAACGACCTGATAAACAACGGCGGCTTTGTCCATCATCGTCATCACGTCGCGGTCGGTTTTCTTCAATCCGTGCCGCGAATCGATTAACAGGCAGACGCGGCGCAGATTCGGACGCCCTTTCAGGTATTGGTTGACCAAATCCTGCCACGCTTTGACGGTTTCGGGGGGCGCTTTGGCGAATCCGTACCCCGGCATGTCAACTAGCCGCAGCGTTCCGCCCAAATCGAAAAAGTTCAGCATCTGCGTGCGCCCCGGCGTGTTCGACGTGCGGGCGATTTCCTTGCGTCCGACCAAAGCGTTAATCAGGCTGGACTTGCCGACGTTCGAAATCCCCGTAAAAGCGATTTCGGGAATGCCCGCGGGCGTCGGCAGCTGTTTCAAGTCCGCAACGCTCAGCATAAACGTGCAGTCTTTCAAAAACAGCTTGCGCCCGTCTTCGATCAAAGCCGCCTGCTGTTCGGGGGAAAGCGCGTTATCCATCACTTTTTACCCTGTCTGCGAATGGCTTTCTGCTGGGCGATGGACAGCAGGTTACTCCACGACCAGTAAATCACCAATCCCGACGCCAGATGTCCCAGCAGGAACATCATAAACCACGGCATCAGGCTCAGCACCGCGTTTTGCGTTTTGTCGCCCGCTTTCGGGTTCATTTGCTGCTGAATCCACATCGTCAATCCCATGATCACGGGCCATACGCCGATGTTGATCATATCGGGAACGGGCCAGTTGACCAACCCGAACAGCGTAAACACGGACGACGGATCGGGCGCGGACAAATCGCGAATCCAGCCGTAAAACGGTGCCTGACGCAGTTCCAAAGAAATGTACAGCACTTTGTAGAGCGAGAAAAACACGGGAATCTGAATCAGCATCGGCAGACAGCCCGCCGCGGGATTGATTTTTTCATCGCGGTACAGGTTCATCACGGCTTGGTTGAACGCCACTTTGTCATCGCCGTATTTTTCGCGCATAGCGTCGATTCTGGGCTGAATGTCTTTCATTTTGTTCATATTGACGTACGATTTGTTCGCAATCGGATACATCGCCAGACGCAGCAAAAACGCGAACATCAAAATCGCCAGCCCCATGTTTCCCAGCAAAGAATTGAACCAGCTCAGGATGAAGAAGAACGGCTTGGTCAGGAAATAATACCACCCGAAATCAACCGTCAGATCGAACCGTTTGATGCCCAAATCCTTTTCGTAAGCGTCAATCAGCTTCAATTCCTTTGCCCCCGCAAACAGGCGCGCGGTCGTCTGAACCGCCTGCCCCGCCTGAATCATCACCGGCGGCAAACGGTAATCGGCTTGGAAATGTTTGCCTTCCGCGCTGTCGCTTTCGCTGAAACGAACGTTGACGTTTTGCAAATTCTGATCAAAAGCCAGAACACCCATCCAATACTTGTCGGTAATGCCCGTCCAGCCGCCTGTCGTATCGTAAGACGCCTGTTTGTCTTTGGCGATTTTATCGTAAGCGTATTCTTTCAATCCGCCGTCGGCGTAAGCGACCAATCCTTCCAAAACCGCCCCGCGCTGAGACGGCGGAACGTTCGTGCGCCCCACCAATCCGTAGTTGAACAGCGTAAACGCGCGGTCGGCATAGTTTTCAACACGGTCGGTCACCGTGAACATATAGTTTTCGTCCACGGAAATCTGACGAATGAATTTCAGCCCCGCTTGATTGTCCCACGTCAAAGTAACGGGCTTTTCAGGCGTCAATTCTTCGTCCGCCGTCGACCAAACCGTTTGCGCATTCGGCAAAGCCAATCCGAATTCGTTGGAAATCCAGCCGAATTCCGCAAAGAACGGAAACGCCGTTCCGACGGGCGAAAACAGCGTGATATGCGGGCTGTTTTCATCCAGCGTTTCGCGGTATTTCAGCAAAGACAGGTTGTCGAAACGCGCGCCTTTCAGCCGCAAAGACCCTTTGACCGACGGCGTTTTAACCGTCAGATGGGCATTTTCGTCAACGGCTTGTTCGATTGACACGGGCGCGGGCGCTTTGGCGACCGTCGGCGACGCGGCAGGTGCGGAGGAAACAACTTCGGGCGCTTTGGCGGTTTGCGGCGATTCCGCCTGCGGGAAAATGGCGTCCACCGCGAAAAGCAAAATCGCGGAGAATACTATCGCCAAAATCAAATTGCGTTTTTCCATATTGTTTTGTTGTTCCATTACACACACCTGTTTTGTTCGGATTACGGAACGGGGTCTTCCCCGCTTCCGCCCCACGGATTACAGCGCAAAATGCGCTTCAAAGTCAACCAAGATCCCTTTATCGCGCCGTATTTTTCCAACGCTTCCAGCGCATAGTTGGAACACGTCGGATGAAAACGGCACTTTCCGGGCGTCAAAGGCGATATTTTTGTTTGATAGAATTGAACCGCTTTGCGCAAAAAACGCGTTGGGGCGTTCATTTCGGGCTTTGCGTTTTTTTCCGCCGCGACGGGTTCGGATTCGGGCAGAAAAAAAGAACACGCGAACACGCCCGACACGGCAACGGCGACAAAAACCGTAAAAGCAAACACCGCGGCGGTATGACGGCTTTTGAAAAAAACGTTTGCCCCTTTCGGCGGAACGGGATCGTATCCGCTGCCGCCGAACGGCTGACAGCGCAAAATGCGCTTGATTGTCAGCACGCTTCCCTTGAACGCGCCGTGAACGCGCAACGCTTCCAGCGCATACGCGGAACACGTCGGCGTAAAGCGGCAGCACGCGGGTTTCAGCGGCGACAAAAAGCGGCGGTAAAATCGTACAACCGCCGACAAACCGCGCGCCGCGAACGACGGCTTATCCGACCGATTCGCGTTCACGATTGATTTCCTCCGCCACTTCGGCAAGCGCCTGTTGAAACTCTCGTCTGAGCTTGTGCCACGCCCGATTCAAAACCGCCGAACGCGCGATAATCACATAGTCATAGCCCGCAATTCCCATTGTCGGCAGAAATTCGGCGCACAAAGGGCGCAAACGGCGTCTGGCGCGGTTGCGGCAAACGGCGTTTCCGACTTTTTTGGAAGCGGTAAACCCCGCGCGAATCACGGGCGGGTCGAATTTGCGGCGGGTAGCCACCGCTTGTAAAACAAAACCGGATTTTACAATTTTGCATCCGTTTTCGGCTGCATGAAGAAAATCCGGTCGTTTTTTGATCAGTATCAATTTGTTCTGCCTTTCCCAAGGCGGGACAGGTTAAGCAGACAGCTGCTTGCGACCCTTGCGGCGACGGGCGTTCAAAACCTTGCGACCGCCGACCGTAGCCATGCGGGCGCGGAAGCCGTGACGACGGGTGCGAACAATTTTACTGGGTTGATATGTACGTTTCATGGTACAGCTCCGTTCAATTATCAAATTCGAGTGTCTTTATATATCCGCTTATCCGTTGTGAGTCAAGCGATGTCTTGCCTCTTTTGTCGATTTTTTGCGTTCAAGCCGGAAATAAAGGCGCGCACCTGCTCCGCCGCGGCATGTTCCAGCCCGAAATGCGGGCTGTCGACGGCTTGGGCGACGACGGGAACACCCGCTTCGGTCAGCACGCTTTTGGAAAAACAATTGACGGAGGACGGAAAAATCTCGTCTTTCGTTCCGCGCACCAGTAAAAAAGGAACGGGCTTCACCGCCGTTTTGCTCAGTCTGCCCGCCCCCGCAATCCCCGCGCCGATGATGACGACGCCATCCAAAACGGAAGTCAATTCGGAACAGAACAACGCCATTTCAAACGCCGTGATTCCGCCTTGCGATATGCCCGCCAAAACAAGCGTTTTCAATTTCTTTTCCCGCATCAGCTCCAAAACGGCGGCGTTCAGACGGACGGCGGTCTTGTGAGCATCGCGAACAATGGTGTCCAGCGCGGGACGGACGGATTTCGGCGCGAACAAAGGCATGGCGGCGTAATATCTGCCTTCAAACGGCGGCAAGTCCCACCATTGGCGGATATGCGGGTCATGACAGTCGGGGACTTCCTCCACCCCGTCAAACACGGCAACAACGGCGGATTCGTCGGCGGACAACAGCGTTTTTCCGAACTCCAGATTCGACACGGCGTCGCCCTGATACCCGTGAAGCAGAACAATCAGACGAGAATGTTCGGCACCTTTGTTTTCCAAAATCAGCGCGGAAATTCCGTTGTTTTCCCAGCGGTTGACGGACAAATCAGTCATAAAAACGCCCTTTCGTTCAAAAATTTGAAAAATAGTATTGCAAAAAAGAAGTTATCGGTCTATAAATCTTTTCAGTTTACGGGTGATTAGCTCAGTTGGTAGANNAGCTGACTCTTAATCAGCGGGCCGCGGGTTCGAATCCCTCATCACCCACCAATAGAAAAAACGCCCGTCAGGACGTTTTTTTTATTGGTAAGCGTAAACTGTGGGATAAGAACCCGCGGGGCGGCGGGTTCGGTGAGCGTCAGCGAACGACGCGCGGGGCGTCAGCTCGGGCGGTCGGCTTGACCGACGAGCGCAAGCGAGCAATCCCTCATCACCCACCAATAGAAAAAACGCCCTACTGCGAATTTGCGAGCGCAGCGAAGCAATCTTGTGATTTTCGGCATTTTTTTGATACCGCAACATGTTTGATCTGCATTTTGACACAGCTTTAGCCGCCGATTACAAAAGCAAATCCCAGAAAATCCGTGTATTGACCGAAGAATGGACCGTCAAAAACGCGTTCTGCCCCTGTTGCGGGGAACGGCTGCCTCATTACGAAAACAACCGCCCCGTCGCCGACTTTTTCTGTCCCGCCTGCCGCGAACAATTCGAACAAAAAAGCAAACGAAACAGCCTCGGACGCAAAATCACGGACGGCGCATACGATTCGATGATCGACCGCCTGTCCGGCAGCGACAATCCGCACTTTTTCTTTATGACTTACACGGATGACGCCGTAAAGGATCTGCTGCTTGTCCCCAAACACTTTTTTGTCGGCGATATGATTGAACGGCGCAAACCTCTTGCCCCGACCGCGCGCCGCGCGGGATGGGTCGGGTGCAATATTTTGTTGGAAAAAATTCCCGACAGCGGCAAAATTTTTTATGTCAAAAACGGCGTTGCCGCACCCGAAAAAGACGTTTTGGCCGCCTTTCAAAAAACGACTTTTTTAAAGAACGCTTCAGCCTCTCTCAAAGGGTGGACTTTGGACGTAATGCTGTGCATCGACGCTTTGAAAAAACGGGAATTTACGCTTGGCGAAATTTACGGTTTTGAACAAATTTTGCACGCAAAACATCCCGACAACAACTTTATCAGGGACAAAATTCGCCAACAGCTGCAATATCTGCGCGACAAGGGTTATTTGACGTTTAAAGGAAAAGGACTTTATTCGCTATGAACAAACAGGACATTTACGCTTTTTTGGACGATTTGGGGATTTGGCATGAAATCACCGAACATGCCGCCGTTTTTACAATGGGCGAGCTGACGGACGTTGTTTTGCCCTACCCCGACGCGGATGCGAAAAATTTGTTCGTGCGCGATGACAAAAAGCAAAATTGGTATCTGATTACCGTCAAAGGCGACAAGCGCGTCAACTTGAAAGAATTCCGCCGCGCTCACGGCACGCGCCCGCTGTCGTTCGCCTCCGCCGACGAATTGTCCGCCGTGCTGGGATTAACCCCCGGTTCCGTTTCCCCGTTCGGACTGCTGAACGATGCGGATTGCAAAGTCCGCTTTTACTTGGACGCCGACTTTGTGAACTCCCCCGACGGATTGGTCGGCATTCACCCGAACGACAACACCGCGACCGTCGCTTTGAAAGCCGCCGACCTTATCGACATTATTAAAACACACGGCAACGCGGTTGAGGTTGTTACGCTTGTTTAAGCCGCTCCGCCGCGACCAAATCGGCAAGCGTGATTTTCGCCATGGCTTGCCTGATTTCGGCGGTCAACCCCGTCCACATTCCGCACGCCGAACAGCTTTCGGCTTTGGCGCAGAAAGCTTTGTCAACCACACATTCGACGACCGCCACCGCGCCCTCCATCGCTTCAACGACCGCCAATAAAGTAATGTCGGCAGGGGATTTCGCCAGAACGAATCCGCCCTTGACCCCGCGAATCGACCGCACAAAGCCCGCTTTGTTCAGCGGCACAATCAAGCGGCTGATGTATTTTTCGGATATGCCCTGCGACGCGGCGATTTCCCGCATCAAGCGCGGCGTTTCCCCGTACAGCGCCAGATCCAGCAATATCCGCCAGCCGTAGCGTCCTTTGGTCGATATTTTCATTCCCGCAGCCCTTTCATTGCTTTCGTTATAACACACAAAACGGCGAAAATAAGCCCTTTTTTGAAATCACTACTATTTTAGTTGACTTTTTGCAAAAAAGGAAGCATATTGTTTTTGCTTTTCGACCCGACGAAAAAGGGGCAAAATGAAAAAGTTCTGTTTTTTAGGAAAGAGCAAAGCTATGGCAAAAATTTACAAAACGGTATCGGAATTGGTCGGGCGCACGCCTTTGTTGGAATTGTCGCACTTGGAACAGGCGCAGGAATTGGGCGCAAAAGTGCTGGCAAAACTGGAAATGTTCAACCCTGCGGGGTCGGTCAAGGACAGAATTGCCAAAGCGATGATTGACGACGCCGAAAAACGCGGTGTTTTGAAACCGGGCGCAACCATTATCGAACCGACCAGCGGCAACACGGGCATCGGGCTGGCGGCTATCGGCGGATCGCGCGGCTACAAAGTCGTTTTGACCATGCCTGAAACGATGAGCATTGAACGCCGCAACCTGCTGAAAGCTTTCGGCGCGGAACTGGTTTTGACCGAAGGCGCGAAAGGCATGGCGGGCGCGGTTGAAAAAGCCGAAGAACTGGCAAAAGAAATCCCCAACTCCTTTATCGCGGGACAGTTCGTCAACCCCGCGAACCCTGCGGCGCACGAAGCGACGACGGGTCCCGAAATCTATGAAGACACTGACGGCAAAGTCGATATTTTCGTTGCGGGCGTCGGCACGGGCGGCACTTTGTCAGGCGTCGGCAGATACTTGAAAAAAATGAATCCCGCCGTCAAAGTCGTTGCGGTCGAACCCGATGCCTCGCCTCTGTTGAGCGAAGGTAAAGCGGGACCCCATCCGATTCAGGGCATCGGCGCAAACTTCATTCCCGAAACGCTGGACAGAAACGTTTACGACGAAATCATCCGCGTCACAGGCGCGCAAGCGTTTGAAACGGGACGCTTTTTAGCCAGACACGAGGGCGTTTTGGCGGGCATTTCCTCCGCGGCGGCGGTTTATGCGGCGGCGGAACTGGCGAAACGTCCCGAAAACAAAGGCAAAACCATTGTGGCTTTGCTGCCCGATACGGGGGACAGATACTTGTCAACCCCGATGTTTGCCGAATAATTCCCTTCCCCCTTTCGGCAAACAGTTCAAACGGCGACCGATTTCCCCTTTCGGTCGCCGTTTTTTAATATGCAATCTTTGCCGCACTTGTGTAATCCGTCATGCCGAAATTGCCCCCGCAATTTGCATATTTAATTCTTGTGTCCTCCTATCCCGATGATTTTCAGGCTACAGTATATTCTTAAAATTGTAAATATTTTTTATTTGCCCGTTTTTCGCTGATAAATTTGCATAACGCGCTTCCGTATTGAAATTTTGTTTTGCGTTTCTAATACAAAAAAAGTCCCCGCGAACGGGGACTTTTCGTTTGGCTTGGAAAACGCTTATTTCTGAGCGCCTTCACGAATAGCGGTAACCGCTTCGTCCAATTCGTTGTTCATCATAGCACCGTTGGAAATGAAGTCGCCGATGATGAAGTTCGGAATGCCGCGGAAGCCGAATTTCTGAGCCAGAGCGGCGTTTGCGCGCAGCTGTTTTTCAAATTCGGGATCTTTTTTGTCGGCTTCGAACTGTTTCATGTTCAGACCGATTTCTTTGGCGTATTTGTTGATGTCTTCTTCGGTCAAACCGCCCTTGTGGGTGATCATCGCCTGATGCATTTCAAAGTATTTGCCCTGTTTGCCCGCAGCCAAACCAGCCAAAGCGGCGGAATGCGACGTTTCGCCCAAGGACGGCATATCTTTCAGCACCCAGCGGATGTTGCCGTCGTTTTCGGCGTATTCCAGAACTTTCGGGAACATCAGCTTGCAGTAGCCGCAGTTGTAATCGAAAAATTCGACGATCGTGATGTCGCCGTCGGGGTTTCCGATAACGGGCGTGGCGGGATCGCGTTCCAAAGCGCGGCGGTTTGTCTTCAGCTTGGCAATCTGTTTCTTTCTTTCCAGTTCCTGCTGTCTGATATTATAATTGTCCATCGCTTCTTTGACGATTTCGGGGTTGTTCAACAGGTATTCTTTGACAACGTCCTTGACTTGGGCTTCGTCCAAACCGAAGCTGAAAAATTTTGCCTGCGCGGCTGACGGCAGAACAATCGCAGCGGCAACCAGCAAAGCACTTAACTTACGAACCATAATGATATCCTCTCGATAGAAGGTGATAATGAACTACTATAAAAAAAATCATATTCAAAAGCAAACATTTATCTTTGCGGGGGCGGATTTTCTTTTAATCCTTCCAAAATATCCCGCGCTTTCAACGCCGACGGATCGTTCGCGGGCAGCAAATCCGCCGCTTTTTTGGCGAAGCGGCGCGCTTGTTTCGCATCGCCCGTCATCAAATTGTATTCCGCCAATGCGTACGCCGCCGCCCCTGTTTGCCCCGACTGCCCGTATGCGGTCGCTTTCAGCCGCCACACCGCAGGCAAATCGGCGTTCACGGACGACAAAACAGCCAGCGCCCTGTTTGTGTCGGGGGCGTCTTCATCCGACAAAACGGCTTGAGCCAAGCCTATTCTGAACAAATCGGAATCGGGCAAAAGACCGACCGCTTTTTCATACGGCGCGATTGCTTCTTTGCCGCGCGCCGTTTCAAACAAAAGCTGTCCTTTGAGTTCATAAAAATACGGATTTTCGGGTTCGGTTTTGATTAAATCGTCGACTTGCCGTTCGGCATCGGCAAAGTTCCCCGTCCGATACGCCAAAACCGCGCGGGCATAGCGCGACGGCAGGGAATCGTCTTTGTACAAAGCTTTGATTTTTTGCGGCGAGCTTAAAAAGCCGTCCAGTTTGGCTTTCATCCGCAAAAACAAATCGTTTTCACGCTTAACGCGCTTGGCGTCCGCGGCTTTGGACGGACGCGCCGAAATCAGCGCCAGCCGTTCCCTGACCATCGGGTGCGAACGCCACGGCGCGGCATTGTCGTTGTCGTACAAGTCTTCCTGTTTTTGAAGCTTTCGCATAATATCGGCAAAGCCGCTTAAATCATGCCCCGTCGCGGTCAGCAGACGCACGGCGGTTTCATCCGCCGCGTTTTCTTCGGAACGGCGATAGCCCGCCAGCAGCCCTTGGGACGACGACATCATGCCGCTCATCACGCCCATTGCCGCGTCGCCGCGGCCGCTTGCCCCTGCGACAACCGCGCCCAGCACCATGGACAACAGCATGTTGCGCCGCGCAATCCGCATATTTTCGTACAAACGGACGATATGCCCGCCCGCGATATGTCCCGTTTCATGCGCCAAAACGGCAACGACTTCCTGCGCGTTGTCGGCTTTGGTCAGCAATCCCGTATGCACGAAAACATGCAAGCCCTGCACCGCGAACGCGTTGATGCTGTCGTCGCGAACCAAGTGGATGCGCATATTTTTCGGTTCAAGCCCCGCTTGTTCAAACAAAGGCGTTAAATAAAAAGAAAGTCCCCGTTCGACTTCTTCGTCGCGAATCAGGGACAATCCTTGCGCCTGCGCCGTTTTGCACAGCAGTAAAAACAGCCAGAACAAAACGGCGCAACGCTTCATATTTTATTCCTTACAGGGAATAGTACATTTTGAATTCAATCGGATGCGGAGTCTTGTCGTATTCTTTCAATTCCGCCCGCTTGATTTCCAAGTAGGAATCAATCAGTTCATCGGTGAACACGTCGCCTTTTTTCAAAAACGCGCGATCGGCGTCCAAAGCGTCCAGAGCTTCGCGCAGACCAACCGCCACCGACGGAATGTTCTTCAATTCTTCGGGGGGCAGGTCGTAAAGGTTCTTGTCCATCGGGTCGCCCGGATGAATCTTGTTTTCGATGCCGTCCAGTCCCGCCATCATCATCGCCGAAAAAGCCAGATACGGATTCGCGGTCGGATCGGGGAAACGAACTTCGACGCGTTTGGCTTTCGGGCTTGAACCGAAGGGAATACGGCACGACGCCGAACGGTTGCGCGCCGAATACGCCAGCAAAACAGGCGCTTCAAATCCCGGAACCAAGCGTTTGTAGCTGTTCGTCGTCGGATTCGTAAACGCATTCAAAGCGTGCGCGTGTTTGATGATGCCGCCGATGAAGTACAACGCTTTGTCGGACAAATCGGCGTATCCCGTTCCGGCGAACAAAGGTTTGTTTTCTTTCCAGAACGACATGTGCGTATGCATGCCCGAACCGTTGTCGCCCATGACGGGTTTGGGCATAAAGGTCGCCGTTTTGCCGTATGCGTCGGCGACGTTGCGCACGACATACTTGTACAGCTGAATGTTGTCGGCGGTTTTAATCATCGTATCGAACTTAAAGCCCAATTCGTGCTGAGCCGCGGCGACTTCGTGGTGGTGTTTGTCGACGGGCATGCCCAGCCCCGCCATCACGGACAGCATTTCCGCGCGCAAATCGTTCGCCGAATCGACGGGAGGCAGAGGGAAATAGCCGCCTTTAATCCCCGGACGATGACCGGAATTTCCGCCCGCGTATTCCTTGTCCGCCGCCGCGTCGTTTTCGGTGGTGGCGACTTCAAAGGAAATCTTTTCGGGGGAAATGCACGAACGCACGCTGTCAAACACAAAAAATTCCAGCTCCGCGCCGACGAAAACGGAATCCGCAACGCCCGTCGAAGCCAGATACGCTTCGGCTTTTTTGGCGACGGAACGCGGGTCGCGGCGATAGGGCAAGCCCGTTGTCGGGTCGACGACCGTACAGATTACAAACGCCGTTTTTTGCGCCGCGAACGGGTCGATGCCTACTGTTGTGTAATCGGGTTTCAGCTGCATGTCGGATTCGTTGATTGTGCACCAGCCTTCAATCGAAGACCCGTCAATCATCAATCCGTCTTCCAGCATGTCTTCGTCCAGCGCGGAAATATGAAAAGCGACATGATGCCACTTGCATTTGTAATCCGTGAAACGAAAATCCACATAAGAAACCGATTCATCTGCCGCGAAGCGCAGCAGACCTTCTGCATCCTTGACGTTTTTAACCATGATTTTATTTCCCTTTTATAAAGTCTCCGCATTGCGGAGGGTATAAGTTTATATCGCGTCTTCGCCTCTTTCGCCCGTGCGAATGCGAACCGCGTCGTCTATCGGCGAAACAAAGATTTTGCCGTCGCCGATTTTTCCGGTGTGCGCCGTCTGAACGATTGCTTCGATTACCTGCTCGACGCGTTCATCCTCGACGACGGTTTCCAATTTGATTTTGGGAACAAAGTCGACGACGTATTCCGCGCCGCGATACAATTCGGTGTGCCCTTTTTGTCTGCCGTATCCCTTGACTTCGGTGACCGTGATGCCCTGCACGTCGATTTCCTGCAAAGCGTCCTTGACCTCGTCCAGTTTAAACGGCTTGATAATCGCTTCAATTTTTTTCATCAAACGCCTCCGCCCCCGAAAATACACGAAAATCCGCGATTTATAAACAGAAAACTTGTTAAAAATAGGGGTTGACAGAAAGCTGAAAAACAGATAAAAGGAAATTCCCTTGATGGCGAGTGTAGCTCAGTTGGTTAGAGCGCCGGATTGTGGATCCGGATGTCGTGAGTTCAAGTCTCATCTCTCGCCCCATATTTAAAAACCCTGCTTTCGGCAGGGTTTTTTCGTTACGGCAAAACCGCCCGCTTTTTCTGCAAAAGCGGGCGGTCCGTTGTTTACAAAGCGGCTTTGATGTCCGCCGCAATCTGTTCGGGCGTCAGATGAAAACGTTTCATCAACTCGTCCATCGGCACGCGGTCGGTAAATTCCTTGTTTGCGCCGAAACACAGCGTTTTCATCGCGTCGGTTCCGTAAAAACGTGCGATTTTTTCGCCGAATCCGCCGTCCAGCACGCCGTTTTCCAGCGTTGCGACCAAGCGGTGGTTTTTCTTCAGATTTTCAAGCAGTTCCGCATCCAGTCCCGTTAAAAATTTCGGGTTGATCAGCGTCGCGTCAATGCCGTCTTTTTTCAGCAGAGCTTTGACCTGTCTTGCCAAACCGAAGAAATCGCCCGCGCCGATCAAAGCGACCGTATCGCCCGCTTCGACCGTTTGATATTTGTTCAAAACGGAATAGTCGGTCGTGTCGGGTTCGCCCGCTTCATAAGAAGCGAACGGCACGCGGATGACAACGGGATGTTCGTTTTGTTCAATCGACCAATCCAGCATTTTCAAGTATTCGGCTTTGGTCGTCGGGGCAAGATAAACCAAATTCGGAATGTTGCTGATTAAAGGAATGTCGAAACTGCCCATGTGCGTCGCGTCCATGGACGAAATGCCGCCCCAGAACACCAAGATTGTCGCGGGATTGCTGTTCAAAGCCAGATCTTGCGACAGTTGGTCGTAAGTGCGCTGAATAAACGAACTCAGCACGCACCAAACGGGATGCGCGCCGTTTTTCGCCATGCCCGAAATCGCGGCGACGGCATGCGGTTCGCAAATGCCGACATCCAAATAATGCTTGCCCATTTTCGCACGGAAATCGGGGGAAAAGCCCGTCGCCCCCGGCGTTCCGGCTGTAACGGCGATCAGCTTGTCGTCCGTTTTGACTTTTTCCAGCAAATAATCGACCGTATCGCTTGTGTAGTTCGCGGGCATTTCCGCAGGCTGGGCAGCGTCCAAAGTATGCGGCATAATCCAATGGAAAGATTCTTTGTTTTCAACGGCTTGTTTCAAACCGTGTCCTTTTTCGGTGACCAAGTGGACGATGACGGGGCGCATGCTGTCCTTGACCGATTTGAACGCGGCAAGCAAAGCGGGCAAGTCGTTGCCGTCTTTGACGAACACATAGTCAAACCCCAGCGTTTTAAAGAAGTTGTTTTGCGCTTTGCCGTCGGTGTCGCGCAGCGTTTTCAGATTGCCGTACAATCCGCCGTGGTTTTCGGCGATCGACATGCCGTTGTCGTTGACGACGACAATCATATTCGAATCCAGAACAGCCGCGTTGTCCAACGCTTCCAACGCTTCGCCGCCCGTCAGCGATCCGTCGCCCACAACCGCGATGACATTGTATTTTTCACCCTTTAAATCGCGGGCTTTCGCCAGTCCGTACGCCAAGCTCGCCCCCGTGGAGGTGTGTCCGACCTGAAAAAAGTCGTGTTCGCTTTCATGCGGATTCGTAAATCCCGAAATGTCTTCGTACTTTGCTGGGTCAAGGAAGTATTCCTTGCGTCCCGTCAAAATCTTGTGCGTGTAGCATTGATGCGACACGTCGAAAACGATTTTGTCGCGGGGCGAATCGAAAACGGTGTGAAGCGCGATCGTGGCTTCCAAAAAACCCAAATTCGGTCCCATGTGACCGCCCGTTTCATTGACTTTTTTGATCAAAACGGCGCGGATATCGTCCGCCAAAACCTGCAAATCGGCAACGGACAACGCTTTCAAATCGGCGGGAGAGTTCACTTTTTCCAACATAAAAGTTTCCTTTCAATACCAAAGTGTTTCAATTCGCCGCCGAGTCTAACAGTTAGAGTTCACTCGAAGTCAAGCTGTTTTTTTTATCAAAGAAAAAATAAAAGGAAAAAGGCTTCGAACCGAAATCCGAAGCCTGTTTTTTTATTATTCAGCCGCACGATCCAAGCAGGCGCATTTTTCGACTGCCAGAGATTCTTTGAAATAACGGCGTTCGGCAAATTCGCTTTTTTTGCCGATATTGAATTCGGACATCGGACGGAAATACCCCATAACGCGCGTCCAAATTTCGCAGGGCTGGCGTTCTTCGTCTTTCATGGTGATTTCTGTGTTTTCGGTCATTTTCAATGTCTTTCGGGTTAGAGGTTCTAAATCAATCTTTGGGGATTTCACCCCGTCTGTAACCACTATATATGGGGTAAAACAAAGATGACAAGAAGTATTTTCGATTATTTTGCAATCCTTTGAAATCGTTATCCTTTTTTCAGAACATCACCCGCAGGGTCGCCGTCAGCGTGTGCGAAAACCATTCGGGGCGGACTTCCAATCCGTAGTGGGCGGAAATGTCCGCTTTGCCGCCCAAAGTATAGGCGATTCCCGCGCCGACCTGCGCGCCGAACGCGTCGGGGTCTTCACCTTCGACCGTATAGGACGAACCGTTGGACAAAGCGACCGTCGCCGAATCCGCCGACCGCGAAAAATCATAGATCAGCCCCGCGGACAAATCGGACGACAAAACGCCGTTGCCCGCGCGGGACAGTTCGTAATCGCGGCGAACTTCCGCCACCGCCGAAAAGACTTTGTTTGAAAACGACGCGATGTTCTGACCGACGGGGTCTTCGTGTGCCGCGCGGGATACCGCCGTATAACGGACGCCGACAGCGGGATTCCAGCCCGTCGAATCCAATCCCCACATCAATTGACCGCCGACGGTTTTCGTATCGTAGCTGTCCGTAACGATCAATCCCGACAAATCTTTCGTTTCGTCAAAAGAGTTCGATCCGAAATTCGCGATTCCCGTCAAATACCAGTTTGCGGGTTTGTACATTCCGTACACAAAGAACGAATTGCCCGAAACGTCCGTCGACCGCTGCAGCGTCTTCAAATCGGACGTTGTTTTGGCATAGCCGAAGCCCAAAGCGAACACATCCGCAAACGTGGCGTCCACGCCCAAAGCCAGCCCCGTCGCGCTGCCGCTGAAACCGTCCTCTTTGGAATCGGATTTGTATTCGTTCGAATTGTAAAGCGCCTGCGCCCACACGCCGACCGTCGGACGAACGCCGTAAAACGCGCCGTAATCCTCTTGACGCTGCGAACGGTATTTTTTGACTTTGCGCTGCGGTTTTTCGTCTTCGTAAGGGCGGTAGTCGCGCAAAGTCCGCACGTCATAAGCGGGATACGGGCGCGAGGCGGGCGTGTCGTTTGTTTCGTATCCCGCGCGTCTGTAGTAATCCTGCGTCCGCATCAGACTGCGTTCATAGCCCGAACCGCCCGACCGTCCGTACAATTCGCGCATTTGCCGATATTTTTGGGAACGGTTGCCCATCTTTTTCTGCAAGCCGTTCATCCGGTTGAAAGCGGCTTTGGCGATTTGGGTTTGCGCCGCAACGGCATGCGCGGTCGTCGATCCCGACACATCGGGCGCAACCGCCGTCAAAGCGTTCAGATACGCGCGCGACGTTTTGCTGTTTTGGGACAAAGCATCCAAATGCTTTGCCACTTCGAACAGCTTGTCCCCTTCGTTGAACAATCCGCCGTCCAAAATCGCCGCCGCCGTGTTTTGGTTGTTTTGCGACCCTTTTTCGTCAACGACGACTTCTTCGGCTTTGGAATCCTGCGTCAGTTTGTAGCACAAGCCGTCACCGTCGGCGCAATCGACTTTTTCCAGCTTATAGCGGCTGTTCGCAAACGAAAAACCGCCCGACGCCACCGTCCCCGACAGCAGCTGGAACTCCGTTCCCGTTTCCGCCGTGTGCAGCCCGTAGTCAATCGTCATGTTCAAACTGACATTGTTTCCGATCGAAACCGAACCCGACGACAAAACAATGTTGCCGTAGCCCAGTCCTTTTTGAATCAAAACACCGTTGTCGTCCGTCGCCGATGCCGAAAACTGCAAATTCAAAGCGGAATTGTCCGCGAAAGTCAGATTTCCGTTTTCGACGGTCAGCATATTGTCTTCAATGTCCAGCGTGCCGCCGATGCTTGCGCCGTCCGTAATCGACGCGTTGTTTTTAAAGGTCGCGCGTCCCGCACCCGCCATGGTCAGCTTGCCGATTTGCGTTGCCGAACCGTGGAACACGGCATTGCCCGCATCCAGATTGAAAGCATCCGTAATTGTTGCGTTTTGTCCGAAAACCGCCGTTCCGCCGCCCAATTCGATGGTGGACACGGCAACATTCCTGTTGAATGTCAAAGTCCCCGCATCCGTCGCGATTGTTCCGAATCCCTGCAGCTCTTTTTTGAAAACGCCGCCGTTTTCCAGCTTCAGCGTCCCGTCGCCCGTCAACTTTCCCGAAATGTCGACAGCGTTCGAAACCGTCATCGTTTTGCCCGCTTCGACGTTCAGCGTTCCGTTTTCGGATTCAAAGCGCAATGCGCCCGCTGCGGAATTGTCGGCAACGCTTACCGTTTCCGATCCGACATACACCGCGCCGATGCGGTTTCCGCCCGTCGACAACTCTCCGCTGTTGATTTTCAGCACGCCGCCGCCCGACACCGTGCCGAGCGTTCTGCCGCTTTGCGTCAATTCCGAAACGGTCAAAACCGCACCGTTTCCGACCGTCGCCGTCCCGCCGTTAAAGCTTAATTTGCCCACAGTCGCGTTTTTGTTAAAGCTTGCCCCGCCGCCCGCAATGTTGATTTCACCCAAAGACGAAATCGGCGCGTCGAACACGCTGCCCGAACCGCTCAGGCGCAAAGTCCCCGCCCCCGTGACCGTGTTGGACGCTTTGGTCGCAATGGAGCTTAAGCTCAGCGTGTTTCCGCTTTCGATGTTCAGTCTGCCGCCGTCGCCGGAAAAGCCGATCGATCCCATTGTCGTATTGCCCGTAAAGCTTGCCGTCCCCGACCCGACAATCAAACGACCGTCTTTGAACGAAACTCCCGTTGCGAAAGCCCCGTTCGCGCCGCCTGCCAGAATCAGCGTCCCCGTTCCGTTCAACGTGTTCGAAGCCGCCGCAATGTTTCGGGTAACATTCAGCGTTTTGTTGACGGTCAGCGTTGATCCGCTGTTTTCCGCAAAATTCACCGTTCCGACCGTCATATCGGCGTTTTAAACCAAACCCGCCCCTTTGGCGACGAAAACAGTACCGACTTGCGCCGCATTGTTCAGCTCCGCCGACTGCAAAACGGACAAGCCGCCCAGATCGGACAGCAAAGCGTTCATCTTCAGCCCGCTTTTGTTCAAAGCCAGCGTTCCCGAACCCGTAAACACGCTTTGCACCGCCCCGACGGCATCCTGCGCCAAAGTCAGCGTCGTTCCGCCGTTGACAACCGCGGCGGCAGTTCCGTTCATTGCCAGATTCGTCACGCTGTTGTTCCCCGCAAACGTCGCTTTGGCGCCGTTTTGAACCGTCAGCGTCCCGACTTGGACGGCATTTTCGGCAAACGTTCCCGTTCCAGCCAAAATCAATTCGCCGCCCGTCAGCTTCGCCCCCGCAGCCGTCGAAAGCGTTCCCGAAACGGTCAGGCTTTTGCCGCTTGCAATGCCGATTGAAGCGTTTGCCGCCGCCGTCAGATCCCTGACAACGGACGTATCGGACAAAACAACGTTTCCGCCCGCCGTCAATTTCAGCTCGCCGCTTGCCGCGAACGTCCCGCCGTTCGTCAAATTCAGCGTCCCCGTCCCCGACACTTTGCCGCCCGTTACGGTCAATCCGTTTGTCACCGTCAAAACACCGTTGTTGACAATCAAGTCCGCCTTCGTTCCTTTGACTGTCCCGATGCTTGACGTTTGTCCGTAATTAAAGACGGCATTTCCCGAAAAAGTCAAAGCGCCCAACCCGTTGACCTGCCCGCCGAACGTCGATGCTTGGGTCAAAGTCAGCGTGCCGCCGCCCGTTACCACGTTTTTGCCTGATGTCGTGATTTCTTTCAGGTTCAGCGTTTTGCCCGCGGCGATGCTCAAAGTGCCGCCGTCCGCCGTGCCGAACTTGACCGCGCCGATAGTGATGGATCCCGATATCGTCGCCGTTCCCGTGCCGATTTTCAGCGTTCCCAGATTTTTGATCGTATCGCCCGTTCCGCCGAATTCGACCCCTGTGCTGCCGACCAGCTCCAACGTTCCCGCGCCGGAAATCTCGCCCGTTCCCGATATGATTTCGGACACGTCTTTGCCTTTGGCGTCCAGAGCCAGCGTACCGCTTTGGTCAATGCTGATTTTACCGTTTTTCCCTTTGCCGAAATTCAGTTTTTCGACCGTGAAGATTCCCGTCGTTATATTCAGCGTTGCGGCATTCGTCCCCGAAAAGGTCAAATTTTGAACGGCGTTGCCCGATAATCCGCCGAACGTCATTTCCGCGGCATTCTTCTCGCCGTCGATTTGCAAAGTGCCGAAATTGTTAAACCGTCCCTTAAAGTTTACTTTTCCTCCGATTTTCAGCGTCCCTGCGCCCGAAAAGGTTGATGCCGCGGATTCCGTTCCGTTGACCGTCCCGCCGTTCAGCGTCAGCGTTCCCGCAATGTTAATTGCCGAGCCGAAATACGATGTAAAGTCATTTGCGGTCAAAACCGCGCCGCTTGCAATATTCAGTGCGCCCTTTGTCGCGTCGTTCGCATTTCCCAAAATAATGCTGTTGAAGCTTGAACTGCCCGTGTTGAAATTAGCGGTCGCCTGCAACAGTTCCAAGCCGTTCAATGCAACGCCCTGTTTTTGATTGAAGTTGACAACAGCGTCCTTTTCCGCGCGGATGCTCAGCTTTGCGTTGGAAAGCTTTTTCGAAACGCCGTCCTTGTCCGTAAAATCCAATTTCGACGCGTTGATGACAAGATTCCCGTTGTCAACGGCGGTCGTGTCAAAGGCGGCGTCGTTCGTAATCGTCGAATCCGCGTTCAAAGTAACGGAACTGCCTGTTTTTGTGTATTTGATCGTTCCGCTGTCAAAGTTCAAATTCGATACGGACAAGTTTTCTTGGATTTCCGCGACAGAATTCGTCAAAGTCAAATTCGTAACGCTCAAGTTCGCATTGACTTTCAGCGTTCCTTTGTTGATTTGAATCGTGCCGACTGTCGACGCGCCCATAAAATTCAGCTCGCCCTTGGCGTCTTCGCCCGTACCGTTCGCCACAATCGAACCGAAATTCAATCCGATAAAGGTTGCGTTCGCTCCGTTGGTCAGACGCAATTCACCTTCGCCCTCCAGCGTAGACGCACCCTGCATCTTAAAATCCGATTTGACGGTCAAACTGCTTCCTTTTTTTACGGTCAGCTTTCCGCCCGCTTTGCTGAACGTAAAAGAATTGACGGTTACGTTGGCGTTGACAGCCATCATTCCCGATTTCAGTTCCAACGTTCCCGTATCCCAGTTGATTCCCGAATCAACTGTCGTTTCCCCTGCAAAAGACAGCTTGCCGTCACCCGTAAACTTAAACGGCGTATATTTGGAATCGTGCTTGAATAAAATCGTCGAACCGCGCAAAGCCAATTCCGCGTATGCGGCTATATCGTATGTGCCGCCCCGAACATACAGGTTGTTGCTTCCTTTTTCCGAACCGATTAAAGCGAAAACATGATCGCTTAAATAAAAATTGCCGTTGTTCAGATAAAACTCGCCTATTGCCGTCGCTTTCATCAGAATTTCGCCGCTTTGCGTAAAACGAAAATCGCCGCCGCTGATTATAAAGTTCCCCGCAGACGAAACGGGATAATCGGAACATGTCCCCGTTTCCGCACAAATCGTAACCGAAGTGATATCATGCCCTTTATACAGTTTGATCGCACCCGACAAATTGCCGCCGTCAACGGTAAAATCCCCGCCAACAAGCAAAGATTCTATCGTTTGGGACTTGCTGCCCGAAAAAAGCGGAATGTTGATTGTCCCCGTTTTTCCGGACGCGCTGTGATAACTGGAATAATCCATAATTCCGCCGCCGCTGAAATCCAAATCCGCCCCTGTTCGGATAGCTATGCCGCCGTCGGCGTCTTGATAAATGCTGTTCGAAGACGTCAGCGTTTCTTGGGAATCGACGACCACGGCATCCGCTTTCGATTTACAGGGAATCGCCATGGTCAAAGCGGTGGTCAGCATTAAAAATTTTTTCAGGGCGCGCATAATCGTTCTCCGTCGGCAGACGCATTTCGGTCTATCCTAAAACGGAATGATTAAAAGTTTGGAAAAATCAGCCCGAAAATCGCCCCAGCAGCAAAAATTCGGTGTTGCCTTCGGCGCCTTTTATCGGGCTTTCGACAATGCCCTCAACCGTCCAGCCCGCGCGCGACGACAGCCAGTCCCGCATCGTGTCGCAAACCTGTTTGTGCAAAGCGGGGTCGCGGACGATTCCGCCCTCGCCCACCTGGTATTTTTCGACCTCGAATTGCGGTTTGATAAGGGCAATCAAATAGGCTCCGTTCGGGTCGGCGAAGTTCAGCGGCACGTCCAAAACGGTGCGCAATCCGATAAAGCTCGCGTCGCAAACAATCATGCCGACGGGTTCGGGGATTTGTTCCTTGGTCAGGTATTTGGCGTTGGTGCGTTCCAAAACGACAACGCGCGAATCGACCCGCAGCTTTTGCGCCAGCTGCCCGTAGCCGACATCGACGGCGTACACTTTTTTTGCGCCGTTGTGCAGCAAAACGTCCGTAAAGCCGCCTGTCGAACACCCGACGTCCAAGCAAACCAAGCCCGTCGGGTCGAATCCCGATTCGCTTAATCCCTTGACCAGCTTGAATCCCCCGCGCGACACCCATGGAATCGCTTTGTTTTTCAACCGCAGTTGAGTTTCGGGCTTCAGCATTTCGCCCGCTTTTTCAATACGGCGTTCGGCGGCGCAAACCTGCCCTTCCATAATCAAAGCGGCGGCTTTTGCTTGATTTTCCGCCAGTCCTTGAGCAACCAGCAGAACGTCGGCGCGCTGTTTTTTCATCGCACCATTTCCAACACGCGGTCGGCAATCGAACGCGCGTCCAATCCCGCCTGTTCATACTGCCTGTCCATGCTCGCCTGTTCGATAAAGCGGTCGGGTATCGTCAAAAAACGCACTTTCGTTTTTTCCAACAGCCCGTTGTTCGCCAGCCACGTCATCACCAAAGAACCGAATCCGCCTTCGACGCCTTCCTCGACAACGGCAAGCCCTTGGTGTCCTTCCGCCAGTTCGCGCAACAGCTTTTCGTCGAACGGTTTGGCGAAACGCGCGTCGGCGACGGTCGCGGAAACACCCTCCAGCGCCAGCATATCCGCCGAGGCAAGACACGCTTCCAGCCGCGTGCCGAGGCTTAAAATCGCGACACGGTTGCCTTCGCGCATAATGCGCCCTTTGCCGATTTTCAGCGGCTGAGGATCGTCAAGCAATTCAAACAGACTGCCCGATCCGCGCGGATAGCGCACGGCGGTCGGACAATCGTCGATTTGCCCCATGGTTACCAACATTCTTTGCAGTTCGGCTTGGTCGCTGGGCGCCATGACAACCATATTCGGCACGGGACACAGCATCGCCAAATCGAAAATGCCGTGGTGAGTCGCGCCGTCTTCGCCGACAAAGCCCGCGCGGTCTATCGCGAAACGGACGGGCAGATTTTGCAAAGCGACGTCGTGCAGGACTTGGTCGTACGCGCGCTGTAAAAAGCTGGAATACAAAGCGACAAAAGGCTTTATGCCCTCGCACGCCAGCCCCGCCGCGAACGTTACCGCGTGCTGTTCGGCAATACCCACATCAAAAAACCGTTCGGGATATTGTTCCGCAAACGCGTCCAACCCCGTTCCCGACGGCATCGCTGCCGTAATCGCCGCAATCGATTTGTCTTTTTCCGCCATTTTCAGCAAAGTCTGCGAAAACGTTTCGGTATACGTCGGTTTGTTGTTCTTTTTCGGCGCAAATTCGCCCGTTTCGATATCAAAGCACGATACGCCGTGATACTTGGACGGCGATTTTTCGGCAGGCGCGTAGCCGTGTCCTTTTTTGGTTACGACGTGAACCAGAATCGGATAGTCTTCGGGCGCGTCGCGGATGTTGGTCAAAATCGGAATCAGCTGGTCAAAGCTGTGCCCGTCAATCGGTCCGATGTAATACAAGCCCATTTCTTCAAACAACGTGCCGCCCGTTACAAAGCCTTTGGCGTGGTGTTCGACTTTCAGCGCCGCGCGCTTGACGAACTGCGGCAAGCGGTCGGAAATATCCAAAGCGACTTGGCGCAGGCTCATGTATTGCTTGGACGACAGGATTTGCGACAAATGGTGGCTGAGCGCGCCGACGGGACGCGCAATCGACATGTCGTTGTCGTTCAAAATGACAATCATGCGGCGGTTGGTGTCGCCCGCGTTGTTCAGCGCTTCAAAAACCATACCCGCGCTCATCGACCCGTCGCCGATGACGCTGATGACATTGTTTTTGCGCCCCTGCAAATCGCGCCCCGCCGCCATGCCGACCGCCGCCGAAACGGATGTCGAGCTGTGTCCCGCTCCGAACGGGTCGTACACGCTTTCGGAACGCTTGGTAAAGCCTGACAAGCCGCCTTCGCGCCGCAAACCGTCAAAGCGGTCTTTGCGCCCCGTCAGCAATTTGTGGGCATAGCATTGATGACCGACGTCCCAAATCAGCTTGTCGTCGGGAGTATTGAAAACATAGTGCAGCGCAATCGACAGTTCGACGACGCCCAGACTTGCCCCCAAATGCCCGCCGTTGCGCGACACGACGCGGATGATTTCGCCGCGGATTTCACGCGCCAAATCGGGCAGCCGTTCCGTCGGCAGCTGCCGCAAATCGGCGGGCGATTCGATTTTACTCAAAAGCGAAGCTTCGCTTTGTTCCGCTTGCGCCTTTTTTTTGAAGCTCATGCTTTGCGTTCCACGATAAAGCGCGCCAAATCACGCAGATAATCGGCTTTTTCGTCAAAGCGTTCCAGCGACGCAATCGCCTGATACGACAGCGCATTCGCCTGTTCTTTCGCCTGTTCCAATCCCAGCAGGGAAATAAAGGTCGCTTTGTGCGCGTCCAAATCCTTGCGCACCGCTTTGCCCATGGATTCGGCGTCGCCCTCGACATCCAAAATGTCGTCGGCAATCTGGAACGCCAATCCGATGTCGCGCGCATACGCTTTCAGCACTTGGCGGTCGTCATAGCTCGCTTTGCCCATAATCGCGCCCGCTTCGCACGCATAGGCAAACAGGCGTCCCGTTTTCATCTGCTGCAAACGGATGATTTCGGGCAAATCCATATCATCCATGTGTTCCGCCAGAATGTCCAGCATTTGCCCGCCGATCATCCCGCTCATCCCCGCGGCTTTGGACAGTTCCGCAACCAGCTGGCAGCGAACGGCGGGTTCAAACAGGCAGTCGTCGCTGGCAATCACGCCGAACGCGCGGGTCAGCAGAGCGTCGCCCGCCAAAATCGCGGTCGCTTCGTCGAATTTTTTATGGCAGGTCGGCTGTCCGCGGCGCATGTCGTCGTTGTCCATCGCGGGCAAATCGTCGTGAATCAAGGAATAGCAATGCACCATTTCCAGCGCCACCGCGACACGCAAAGCTTTTGCCCGTTCGACACCGAACAGACCGGCGCACTGCATTACCAAAAACGGGCGCAAAGCCTTTCCGCCCGCCAGCACGGAATAGCGCATGGCTTCGACGACGCGTTTTTCGGGCGTCGAAGGAACGGGCAGCAAGCGGTCGATTTCGGCGCGGACTTCGGCGGCGGTTTCTTTGATTGCGGCAGACAGGTTAGGCATAGCTTTACTCCATAGGCAGAGGGGAAATTCCGGTCGCCTCCCCATTCAGGGAAGCGGTGATTTTATCGATTTTCAAACGCGCGTCGGCAAGCTTTTTTTCGCAATGTTTGCGCAGCATCGTGCCTTGTTCGTAGCAGGCTATCGCATCGTCCAGCCTGACTTTGCCCGTTTCCATACGGCGCACGATCTCTTCCAAAGCGGCAAGTGCTTCTTCAAAGCTCATCTGTTCAACGGTCGCGTTATCAATCATCGATTATAATCCTTTTGCTTGATTGTAATCCCTGCGCGGGTCAGGTCAAAGACTTTTTTGAATAATATCCTTTTTTTGCGACAGGGCAAAGACTTCCGGCGGCTTTATTCCCTGTTTCCACAGCTTTCTTTCGCGGTAAAGCCGTTTCCACATCTCTTTTGAATCCGGCCAGCGTTTATGAACCCACAGCCATTGTTCGGGCTTCATCCGTATCCAGTTTTCGACAATCTTGTTCGCTTTGGTCATATAGGCATGCACGTCTTTGTCCGTGTCGCCCGTCTTTTCAATCGTCAGCAGCGGTTCGGGCGTCAGGCGGAAATGCGCGCCGTTCAGCCGTTCGCACCGCATCGGCAAAGCGGGATAGTCGTACTTCAGAACCAGCCGCGCCAAAGACGGCGTTGTTTTGACGGGAAAACCGAAGAAATCCACCCAAATTCCCTCGTTCATCTTTTGATCGATCAGCAGCGCGAAGTGTCCGCCTTTGCGCATTTCGGACACGATTTGACGAAAACCGCTGGTGCCTTTTTGCACCAAATCACCTTTGATTTTCAAACGGAAGTAACGAAAAGCCCATTCGACGTAAGGATTGTTCGCTTTGCGGTAAACGCGGTGCAAAGGCATGCCCAGCTTGCAGCCCAGAACGGAAGCGATCTCCCAATTGCCGATATGCGCCGAAAACAGCACGCCCGCCTTGCCGTCGTCGCGCATTTGAACGCTTTTTTCGTAATCGACAAATTCGATTCTGTCGTCGTAATGCGTGCATAAACGGCGCAAGTGCGGATATTCCACAAAAGTCCTGAGCAGATTGTCCCACATGCCGACAACAATCGCGTCGATTTCGGCAACCGATTTTTCGGGAAACGCTTTCATCAGGTTATAGCGCGCGACCCATGAAACTTTCAGTTTCGGACCGATTTTGCGTCCCAGAAAACCGCCGATGCCCGACGCCCAATCCAGCGGCAGAATCCGAAACAGCGCGCAAAAAAACACCATTCCGACAAATTCGAACGGGTAACGGAACACGCACAAAAAAGCGCGCTTTATTTTTCGGCAGGAACGTCTTTCCACTCAATCAGCCTTTCTTTTTCAAAAAACGCGACAGCATGCCGCACAGCATATCGGGCGTATCCCAAACGGTATACGCTTCAACCACGCGGATTTCGGACAGAAAACGCTTCGGCACGCGGGCGGCGTCCTTGGCGGTCGTGACCAAAACGGCATCGTTTTTCCGTGCCAGATCCGTCAGTTTGATCAAGTCGTCGTCCGTATACGGATAGTGATCCGAAAACGCCTGCGTCCCGACAACATCGCACCCGTAATCCCCGAGCATGTCGAAAAACTTCGCGGGCAAGCCTATCCCAGCGAAAGCGAACAGCTTTTTGCCCAACAGCTGCTGAATGATTCTCTGGTCCTGCTCGATATGCACGGCGGCAAACGGCAAATCGGGGCAGAGCGTTCCGATTTGGGTCCGAACCCCCGCAGCGTCCTTGCCGACCACGATAAAAGCGTCCGCGCGCGCCAATCCGTCCGCCAGCGGTTCGCGCAAAGGTCCCGCGGGGAACACTTTGCCGTTGCCGCAGCCGTAGCGTCCGTCAAACACGGCAAAAGACAAGTCCTTTTCCAGCTTGGGATTTTGGAAACCGTCATCCATAATAATGACTTCCGCCCCGATTTTTTCGGCAAAAGCCGCGCCTTTCGCCCTGTCCGCATTAACGACGGTCGGAGCGACGCGCGCCAAAATCATCGCTTCGTCGCCGACATCCTTTGCCGTATGCTTGTCCAAATCGACCAAGCACCGCTTCAGCCCGCCGCCGTAGCCGCGCGTCAAAAACACGGGACGCATGCCGTTCATTTTAAAGTATTCGGCAATCGACACCGCCAAAGGCGTCTTGCCCACGCCGCCCATAACCAGATTGCCCACGCAAACCACGGGGATTTTCGCGCGGTACGGCTTGGCTTTTTTCATGCGGCGTTCGGTGATGAACGCGTACAGCTTTCCGAACGGAGCCAGCAGCTTGGACGCCGCGGAATCGTCTTTTTCCCAAAAAGCCGGCGATTTAATCGGCATTGTTTTTCCTTTCGTCAAAATCCAGATACGGCGTCAAAGCCGCCGTCAAACGGTTCAGTACGTCCGCCTGATTCAATGCGAAGCGGCGGGCGTTTTCCTGTTTTTGCCCCAAAATCCCCTTGTCGGCGAACCAATCGTCCAGCGTTTGCGCCAACTCTTTTTTGTCTTCAACGACGCTCAGCGCGTCGGCGGCAACCGCTTTCGCGACGATTTCCTTGAAGTTCATCATGTATTTCCCGCACACGACAGCTTTGCCCAATCGGGCGGGTTCGATAATGTTCTGCCCGCCGAACGCCACCAAAGACCCGCCGACGAACGCGATTGAAGCCAAGCGGTAAAACAGCCCCATTTCCCCGATGGTGTCCGCCAAGTAAACGGCTGTGTCGGGGGTAATGTTTTCGCCGCGGGAACGGCGCGCGACGGTCAAGCCCGCCTGCTGCAAAAGCTTTTCGATGTCGTCGCCGCGCTTGGGATGACGGGGGGCGCAAATCATCAGCGCACCTGTCGTTTTCAGCGCGTTCTGCACGGCGGCAAGCTGTTCTTCCTCGCCCTCGTGCGTGCTGGCGGCAATCCAGCAGGGACGGCTGCCGATTTGCGCCCGCAGCTTGTTCAGCTCGTCCGCGTCAAACGGCAAATCCCCCGCCGCGAATTTCAGATTGCCGACGCTTTCGGCGTCTTTCGCGCCCAATACCCGCAAGCGGCGCGCGTCTTCGTCGGTTTGCCCGAACGATTTGACGAACAGGCTTTGCAGTTCGCGGCAGAAAGCGGGAAACTTTTGCCAGCGGCGGAACGAACGGTCGGACACGCGTCCGTTGATTAAAACCAGCGGAATTTTGCGCGCCGCGATTTCGTTCAGCAGATTGGGCCAAAACTCCGATTCAATCCACAAAGCCGCATCGGGCTTCCAATGATCGACAAATCTTTTGACCGCAAACGGCGTATCGATCGGCACATATTGGTGAAAAGCGTTTTCGGGCAGCCGTTTCGCCATCAGTTCCGCCGACGTAACCGTCCCGGAAGTCACCATAATCCGCGCGGTCGGGCAAAGTTCGGACAGCTTGTTCACCAGCGGCAAAGCGGACAGCGTTTCGCCGACGCTTGCCCCGTGAATCCAAATCAGCCGCCCGTCGGGACGCGGTTTCGCCGCATAGCCCAACCGTTCGGGAAAGCGAAGCAAATCCTCTTTGCCTTTGGCTTTGCGCGCCGCCAGATACACGGCAATCAGCGGATATCCCAGAACCGTCGCGGCTTTGTACAGGCTCAGCAGATTCATTCGTCCCCCTGCGGCACGGGCGAATTTTTCCGTCCCGCCCGTTCGTCGGCAAGCCGAGTCAAATCCAGCAGCCGTTTTTCCAGCTTTTTGCGCCAAACTTCGGTTTGTTCGGCATCCAGCTCCGCGGGGACGTAAATCGGTTCGGCATTCAGAATCACGCCCTTGTTAAACGGCAAAGGCAACATAAATCTGTCCCACGTTTTAAAGATTTTGGCGCGTTTGACGGAAAAAGCGGTAAAGACGATCGGACGCCCCGATTCGGACGCCAAAGCGACCAAGCCTTTGGTCATTTTGTACCCCGGTTTTCTGCCGTCGGGCGCCATCGCCATCAAAGAATCCTCTTTCATCAGGCGCATAATCGCCAGTCCCGCCGCCGTTCCGTTGCGTTTGGACGATCCGTCGACGGTTTTGATGCCGTAATGACGCATGGCGGCGGCGACAGCGCGCCCGTCGCGATGCAGGGAAATCAGCACATACGGATGCAGTTTTTGAGGCTTGAAGTAAAATTTGGCAAACGTCGCACCCATCAGCCGCCCGTGCCAGAACGACATAAAGAACGACTGCTTTTCGTCATCGAAAGCATACGTCCACCCCTCTGCCGTCCAGCGCGTCGTATGAAAGACCAATCGGGTGTACAGATAGAACAGGTAACCGATAAGTTCCTGAACAATCACCATTTTTCCGATTTTTTTAAACATACCGAACGTTCTTTCGCCCCAATGCAACCGACTGTTCAAGTTATTATAAAACAAAAAGTTCTTCAAGGATTATATTCGTTTTGACCTTTCGGCAAAAGCCTTTTACACTGGCTTTTCAGGAAAAAGGAGTTTGCCGATGAAAATCCGAATGCTGTTCGCCCTGCTGTTTTTGACCGCCGCTTTGACGGGATGTTTCGAAAAAAAAGGGACTGACGATCAGCCCGCTTTGCCCGAACAGCCGTCCAAAGTGCTGGACTATCTGGCTTTGTCGGCGCATTCCCTTATCAGCCAGCAGCAGCCCGACGGCTTTTTCAAATACGAATACGACTTTGTTGCGGGCGCGTATACGCCGTGGGACAACGTTATCCATCAGGCGCGCGCGGGTTTTGCCCTGATGCAGTACTACACGTTTCTGATCAACGCGGGAATCGATCCGCGCAACGCCGCAATCGTCCTCGAATCCGTCCGCAAAGCGCTGAAAGGTTACGAATCGGCGTCCGTTACCCATAACAGCATGCCGGGAAAACTGCTGTCTTTTTATTACAGTAAAGGCGGCATCGGCAAAAACGGAACACAGGACAAACTGCAAAGACTGGAAGCAGAAATCGCCGCGTCGGCTTTTGCGCTGACAACGGCTTTGTATCATTGGAACATGACCAATTCCAACGAATTTGAATCCATCCGCCGCGAATGGCGCGACGCCATGCTCTATCATGCGCGCAAAGCCCTTGCCACGCCGTTGGAAAAACGCCCGTTCATGGCGCCGCTGTGGCTGGCGCTGACGGTCTACAACCAAACCGACCCGACCGACGGAGAAGTCGCCAAAACCCTGAAATCGGTCACCGCATATTTTACCCGTTCCCCCCGCCCGATGAAAAACGCCGAAGATTATTCGTGGGATATGATGGCGGCGCATTTGCAATCGTCGGACAACCTGCCGATTCAATCGTTCGCGGCGCGGCAAACGCTGACGATCACGGAAACGCTGTACGCGGGACACGACACGGACGTCAACGGCTGCCTGCTGTCGCTCGGTCTGGCGGAAGGCGCGCAAACCATCAAGCCCGACGCCTCCCCCGATCTGCGCCGCATCCGCCAAGCCGCTTTGGGACGCGGACAGCTGGAGTATTACAATTCCCTGAAATACACAATCTTGCCCAACCAGACATGGATTTCGCTGGGACCGGGGCGAACCCTGCATTCTCAGGATTTCAAACGGTTCACGGGCGCGTCGCTGTTCGGCGTGCATATGCCGCGCACAAACGTCGGATTAACGGGATTGTGCCTGTTGGCAGGAATGCGCTTTGCCACCGAAGATTTGAAAGAAATCCGCCAAAAATCGGAACTTGCCCATTAGAATTATTCCAAAAATGCCATAATCGCCATAATTGAGTCATAATTGCCACAAAGACATCCTTAATTTGCCACAATTGAGGAGTAAGATAGAAAATAGAGCAAAAGGAATCAGAGGAGATTCACCATGAAAAAGCTTTATCTTACAGCGATGGCGGCGTGTATGGCGGCAAGCCAGGCGGTTGCCGGCATACATACCCCCCCCCCCTATACTCTGAATGATGCGGACGCGTTTGTCGTCGCCCGCAGCTTCAAACTGGGCGACGAAGATTCGAACGTTCGTCCCGCAAACACGCATATTGACAGCAACACGGCGCAGAAATGCATCGGCGACAACTGCGACGAAGTGAAGCATTGCGCCAACGACAGCCAGTGCGACAAAGACCAGTACTGCGCCAAAGTCAGTTCCGGCGCGTCTTCGGGCGTTTGCAAAGTTTTGTGTGAAAGCGGCAAGACCCGCGACGGAACGAAGTGCGCGAACGAAGCGACGACGCCGCTGTGCGGTTACGACGACAACCACCAATCGCACTGCAGCTGTACGCCCGACAGCTGTTCGCCCGCGTACAAGTGCAATCTGAAATCGGAAACGTACTATGATTGCGACGTTTGTTCGGCGGACGATTCGGATCCGGCATGTCACTGTCCGGACGGCAAACTGCCGAACGGCAGCGGCGAATGCGTGACCTGCAACTACGACAGCACTTGCGCATGGGACGAATACTGCGCGAACGCGGGAACGACGAGCTCTTACTGCGAAACGGTTTCCTGCGCGTCGGATGAATACGTCGCCAATCACGGATGCCATTCGTGCGGATCGCATTGCGATTCGTGCAGCAATTCGTACAGCTGCGACAGCTGTGAAAGCGGCTATGTCGACGCGGGCGACGGATCGTGCAAACCGCAAGACTGCGGATCGGGTTATTACTTTGACGAAAACGCGGATCCGCATTGCCAGCCGTGCGGATCGAACTGCGCAACGTGCAGCAGCTCGAGTTCGTGCGAAGTGTGTTCGACGGGCTATGAACTGGTCAACGGAGAATGCCAGTCGATTTCCTGCGACGCGGGGTATTACCTGAGCGGGAACGATTGCCTGCCGTGTTCAAGCGAATGCGCGACGTGTTCGGGCAGCGCAAGCAGCTGCGACAGCTG
>DEDN01000013.1:0-217 GCA_002349565.1 Alphaproteobacteria bacterium UBA2903
AGGATGTCTTTGTGGCAATTATGGCTCAATTATGGCAATTGTGGCTTTTTGGAACGAGTCTAACAAACAAAGTTTCGAAAAAGCAAAAAATAAAGCGTTTCGCCATATCCGTTTTTATATTTAATATCAATATATTATCCGAAACAGCGAGAGCTTTGACCCGTGGCGGTCTCGTGCAAGTATCGGCATCTGTACCGACCAAGGCGGGGATTGCCGC
>DEDN01000013.1:266-13629 GCA_002349565.1 Alphaproteobacteria bacterium UBA2903
CCGTACGGGCAGTACTTGCCGCGCCTGCTGTCGCTGGCTCGCAAATTCGAGTATTTTTTTATATTGTATTGAAAAAAATAAAGAAAAAGCCCCGTCGAAACGGCGGGGCTTTTAAGGTTTTTCGGCAGATTAAGCCAGCTTGTGGTCCAATTCGCCCGATTTGTAGCGTTTCGCCATATCCGCCAGCGAAATGGGTTTGATTTTGGAAGCATGTCCCGCGGCGCCGAACTGTTCGTAGCGGGCTTCGCAGACTTTCTGCATTTCTTCCATCGCGGGACCCATGTATTTGCGGACGTCGAATTCGGCGGGTTTCGTCGCAAAGATTTTGCGAATCGCCGCCGTCATCGCCATACGGCAATCGGTGTCGACGTTGACTTTGCGCACGCCGTACTTGATGCCTTCCTGAATTTCTTCGACGGGCACGCCGTAGGTCTGCGGAATCTGACCGCCGAATTCGTTAATCATATCCTGCAATTCCTGCGGGACGGACGACGAACCGTGCATGACCAAATGAACCGTCGGGATTTTGGCGTGGATTTTCTTGATTGTGTCAATCGACAGAATCGCGCCGTCGGGTTTGCGCGTGAATTTGTACGCGCCGTGCGACGTGCCGATAGCGACCGCCAAAGCGTCGATGTTCGTCGCTTTGACGAAATCGTAAGCTTCGTCGGGGTCGGTCAAGAGTTTTTTCTTGTCAATCGCGCCGTCGAATCCGTGTCCGTCTTCTTTTTCGCCTTTGCCCGTTTCCAGCGAACCGATGCAGCCCAGTTCGGCTTCAACGGACGCGCCGATCATGTGCGCGAATTTGGCGACCGTGCCAGACACTTCCGCATTGTAAGCGTGGTCGGCGGGTTTGCCGTCTTTCAGCGAACCGTCCATCATGACGGACGTGTAGCTGTTCGCCAAAGCGGTAACGCAGGTTTCAACGGACGAACCGTGGTCTTGATGCAGACACACGGGGATTTCGGGGTACATTTCCGCGGCGGCTTCGACCATGCGGCGAATCATCGGATCGCCCGCATAGGAACGCGCGCCTTTGGACGTCTGCAGAATGACGGGCGAATCGGTCTTCTTCGCCGCCGCCATAACCGCCAAAATCTGTTCCATGTTGTTGATGTTGAAAGCCGGCATCCCATAGCCGTATTCCGCGGCATGGTCCAACAGCTGGCGTAAGCTTATCATTGACATTTCAGTCGTTCTCCTTTGTTAAAAAATTACTTTTTCAAGCAGCCCATCGCGGCGGAAGCCACGGCGTTCGGCGTAATGCCGAAGTGTTCGTACAGCTGTTCCGCAGGGGCGGACGCGCCGAACGAACGCATCGCGACAATCGCGCCGTCCAATCCCGTGTATCTTTCCCAACCGAAAGCGCCCTGCGATTCGACCGCGACGCGCGGGCAATCGCCCAAGACGGCTTTTTTGTAAGCGGCGTCCTGTTTTTCAAACATTTCCCAAGACGGCATCGAAACGACGACGGCTTTGACACCCTTTTCCGCCAACAAGTCTTTGGCTTTGACGGCGATTTCGACTTCGGAACCCGTCGCAATCAAGGTCACGTCGCGCGCGCCTTCGCAATCGCGGATGATGTAAGCGCCTTTGGCGGACAGGTTTTCGGCAACGGATTCGCGCAGCGTCGGCAAGTTCTGACGCGACAACGCCAAAACCGACGGAGCGTGTTCGGATTCGATTGCCAGTTCCCAGCATTCAGCCGTTTCAATCACGTCGCAGGGACGGAAAACGTTGACGTTCGGAATCGCGCGCATGCTCGCCAGATGTTCAATCGGCTGGTGCGTGGGACCGTCTTCGCCGACGCCGATGGAATCGTGCGTCAGAACGTAAATCGTGCGAATGCCCATCAACGCCGCCAAACGCAAAGACGGCTTCAGGTAATCCATAAAGACAAGGAACGCGCCCGAATACGGAATGAATCCGCCGTGCAGGGCAATGCCGTTCATCGCCGCCGCCATGCCGTGTTCGCGAATGCCGTAGTGCATGTAGTTGCCCGAAAAATCGTCGGGGGTGACGGACACGGACGCTTTGGCGTTCGTCAGGTTGGACGCGGTCAAGTCCGCGGAACCGCCCAGCAGTTCGGGAATGGCGGGAACCAGAACGTCCAAAGCCATCTGCGACGCTTTGCGGGTGGCGACTTTGGGTTTGTCGGCCAGCAGCTGTTCCTTGTACGCCTGCATTTTTTCCTTCCAGTCTTTGGGCAGGATGTGGTGCAGAACGGTACGGTCGAATTCGGCTTTTTTGGCTTCGTCCATGGCGGCAAAGCGGGCTTCCCACGCTTCGCGGTCGGCTTTTCCGCGAACGCCCGCGGCGCGCCATTCGTTCAAAATGGCTTCGGGGACTTCAAACGGAGCATACTCGAAGCCCAAGCGTTTGCGGGCGGCAAGCAGGTCTTCCGTGCCGATGGGCGAACCGTGGACTTTGCTGGTGCCTTCTTTCGCCGCGCCGTAGCCGATGATGGAATGGCAGGCGATTAAGGTCGGCTTGTCGGATTTTTTGGCGCGCGCGATGGCGGCTTCGATTTCGTCGGGGTTGTACGCGTCGCATTCGTCCGTGTTCCAGCCGTTCGCTTCAAAGCGTTTGCGCTGGTCGGTCGAAGTCGCGACCGATGTCGCGCCGTCAATCGTGATTTTGTTGTCGTCCCACAGCACAATCATTTTGTTCAAGCGCAGATGTCCCGCCAAAGAAATCGCTTCTTCGGAGATGCCTTCCATCAGGCAGCCGTCGCCACAGATGACGTAAGTGTAGTGGTTGACGACTTCTTTACCGAAGCGGGCGGCAAGCAGTTTTTCCGCAATCGCCATACCGACGGCGGTGGAAATGCCCTGACCCAAAGGTCCCGTCGTGGTTTCGATTCCTTCCAAATGACCGTATTCGGGGTGACCCGCGCAGCGCGAACCCAGCTGGCGGAAGCTTTTCAGCTGATCCAGCGTCGCCTGTTCATAGCCCGTCAGATACAGCAGGCTGTACAACAGCATCGAACCGTGTCCCGCGGACAGGACGAAGCGGTCGCGATCCGCCCAATGAGGGGCTTTCGCGTCGAATTTCAGGAATTTCGTGAACAAAACGGTAGCGACGTCCGCCATGCCCATCGGCATGCCGGGGTGACCCGAATTGGCTTTCTGGACGCCTTCGGCAGCCAGAAAACGGACGGCATTCGCTAAATCTTTATGTGCAACCATGATTTCTCCTTAAAAAATGAGAGTGTGAAAACGAAATTTTTTCTGTTATAGCACAACTTGTCCGAAACAAAAAATATAAAAGGTTGAGAGTTTGAAAAAAATGTGCCAAAGTGCCGTATCTTTGGACAACAAGGGGGCTTTTCATGGGCAAACTGGTTCAATTCGCGTGTAATGAGTGCGATTTCGCGTTTACGGGAAAATTCGGAATCGGCAAAACCGACTTGGCGCTGGGAACGCAAAATTTCGCGTCCGAGGAAGAACGTGAAGTCGGCGTCAATTTTTCCCAATACATTGTGGACAATCCGCACGAAGTCGGTTTCATCCGCGAATTCATCCGCAAACACCGCCCCGTCATTTTGAAAACGTGGGAACACCAGCCTTATGTCTGTCCGCATTGCTTCAGACTTTACAATCGCTTCACCTACCACTTTTTATACAAAGGCGGCGATTTCAAGCCCGACTTTACCTGCTTGGACTGCGGGCGGACTCTGGTCAAGTTGGATTTGACCAAAGCGATTGTCTGTCCGAAGTGCAAACACGGACAGCTGGACGTTGCTCGCGTTGATGAATGGAATTGACGATGACTGAAAAGACGCCTTTGACGGTATTGCTTGCTTCGCCGCGCGGATTTTGCGCGGGGGTGACGCGCGCGGTGCGAATTGTGTCGCTAGCTTTGCAAAAATTCGGCACGCCCGTTTATGTGCGCCACGAAATCGTGCATAACAAATACGTTGTCGAAAAATTGGCAAGCCAAGGCGCGGTGTTCGTCAACGAATTGGACGAAGTTCCCGACGGCGCGGTCGTCATTTTTTCCGCGCACGGCGTTCCGCTCTCCGTGGTCGAGGAAGCCAAACGCCGCGGTCTGACGACGCTTGACGCGACGTGTCCTTTGGTCGAAAAAGTCCACAAGGAAGCATTGAAAAACTACCGCGAGGGGCGCAAAACCCTGCTTATCGGACACAAGGGACACCCCGAAGTCATCGGCACGATGGGGCAAATTCCCGAAACGGAAATCAAACTGATTTCAGACGCGGACGAAATCAAGACGATTCCCGCCGATTGGGCGGACAAATTGGGCTATGTGACGCAAACGACGCTGTCCCTGGACGAAACGGCGCAAATGCTGGACACGCTGCGCCAGACTTTTCCCGATTTGGTCAAACCGCACGACAACGACATCTGCTACGCGACGACGAACCGCCAGCGCGCGGTCAAAGCGATTGCCGCGAAATGCGATTTGCTGATGGTCATCGGATCGCCCAATTCGTCGAACTCCAAACGATTGGTCGAAGTCGCGAAAGAAGCGGGCTGTTCCCGTTCGATTCTGGTGCAAAGAGCGGCGGAAATCGATTGGAACGCTTTGAACGGCGTCAAAGTGCTGGGGTTGACCGCGGGGGCTTCCGCGCCCGAAGAACTGGTGACAGAAGTCATTTCCGCCGTTGCCGAACACTTTGAAATCACCTTGTCCGAACACGTCGAAACCGAGGAAAAAGTCCGCTTTCCCCTGCCGCACAGATTGACGGACGATTGAAATGGCGGTTTACACGCGCGTATCCCCCGAACAGCTTGACGACTTTGTCGCCCGATACGATATCGGACGCGCGGTGTCGCTGACGGGAATTGCGGGCGGCATTGAAAACACGAACTACTTTTTGCGCACGGACCGCGATTTGTATTTGCTGACGATTTACGAAAAGCGCGTCAATCCCGCCGAACTGCCGTTCTTTTTGGATTTAATGACACATTTGAAGAAAAACGGCTTGACTTGCCCGTTGCCCGTTTGCGCCAAAGATGGCACCGCTTTGCAGGACTTGGCGGGCAAAAAAGCGTGCGTCACGACATTTTTGTCGGGACAGTCGGTTAAGAAAATCAAGCCCGAGCATTGCCTTGCTTTGGGGCGGGCGATGGCGAAAATGCACGCGGCGGGCGCGGATTTTCCGATGAAGCGCGCGAACGATTTGTCCGTGTCGGGCTGGGAAAAGCTGATTGCCAAAATCGGCGGGCGCGCGAACGAAATCGCCGACGGATTGTATGACGAGCTGTGCTACGAATTCGACGACATCGCTTCCAAGTGGAAAACGGATTTGCCGACGGGCGTCATTCACGCGGATTTGTTTCCGGACAACGTGTTTTTTACGGCTTCGCGGCTGTCGGGCATTATCGATTTTTACTTTGCCTGCACGGACATGTACGCTTACGAGCTGGCGATTTGCCTGAACGCATGGTGCTTCGAGCCGCGGGGCTGGGAACTGAACGCGACAAAGTCCGCGTGTTTGATTGCGGGATACAACCAAATCCGTCCGCTGTCCGACGACGAAAAGAACGCTTTGCCGCTGTTGGCGCGGGGCAGCGCTTTGCGTTTTTTGCTGACGCGGACGTACGACTGGCTGAATCGCGACCCGACCGCGCTTGTGACGCCCAAAGACCCGACCGAGTATTTGAAAAAACTGCGCTTTCACCACGGGGTCAAGAGCTTCGGCGAATACGGTTTTTTCGGGTAAACCGAAAATCGTTGTTGTCAATGTCCGCTAAATTTGTTAGATAAGGGAATAACGCGGTCATGGTGGAATTGGTAGACACGCAAGCTTGAGGTGCTTGTTGCTTAACCGCAGTGGAAGTTCAAGTCTTCTTGGCCGCACCAAACTTCGCCCCCTTTGCGGGGCGTTTTTGTTGGAGGATTTATGCCTTCGGTTCACTTCGTTTATCCGCCGTCCCCTTTGTTTCAGCGCGGCGAAGACCGTTGCCAGTCCAATATTTCCGCTTCGACCGCGACGACGGTTCGCGCCTGCAACGATTTGGGCGAAGGTGCGGCGGTTCTGCGGAATCTGGGCTATGCCGTTTCGGTGAAAGACTATCAGACCGAAGGGCTGACAACCGCCGATTTGCTGAACGATTTGGACGGTATCGACGTTTTGTTCGTCAGCACGACCAACGCGACAATCTTTGACGATTTGAAAATCGTCCGAACGGTCAAGGAAAAATTCCCCAAGCTGGTCGTCATTCTGAAAGGCGCGATATTTTTTAATCCCGAAGACGAACTTATCGCTCAGTTGGATTTGACGGATGTCGATTACCTTGTCGGCGGGGAATCGGATTTCATTATCGGCGGGCTGATGACGGCGCATTATCACGGCGGCGCGTATCCCGACGGAATTTTGTATAAAAAAGACGGGCGGTGGCTGAAAACGGATTTTTCAAAATGGCATGAAGACTTGGACGCTTTACCGTTTCCCGCGCGCGATTTGATGAACAACGCGCTTTACATCCGCCCCGACACGCAGGAACCGCAGGCGACCATCGCAACATCGCGCGGGTGTCCGTCAAAATGCCTGTTTTGCCTGACGCCGCATATCTCGGGGCGCAAACTGCGTCTGCGGTCGCCCGAAAGCATTTATGCGGAAATGAAAGAATGTTTCGATAAATACAATATCCGCAACTTCTTTTTCAAATCGGACACGTTCACTTACGACAAAGCGTGGACAATCAGGCTGTGCGATTTGATTTTACAATCGGATTTAAAGGGCAAAATCGCGTGGGTCGCCAATTCCCGCGTCAATCCGATAGACCTTGAAACCCTGCAAAAAATGAAGCAAGCGGGCTGCTGGCTGGTCGCGTTCGGCTTTGAATCGGGCAGTCCCGACACTTTGCAAAAAGCGCGCAAAGGAACGACCGTCGAACAAAACCTTGCCGCCGCGAAAATGGCGAAAAAAGCGGGGCTGAAAATTTACGGGTTTTACCTTATAGGCTTTCCGTGGGAAACGCAGAAGCATTTGCGTCAAACGGCGGCGCTGATGAAAAAAATCAACGCCGATTTTGTGGAACTGCACCTTGCCGCGCCGTTTTACGGAACGGAACTGTACGATTTGGCAAAGCGCGACGGGCTGATTGACGAAACCGTGTTGGGCAAGGATTACTTCGGCGCGCCGACCGTCGGCACGAATTTCCTGTCCATTCGGGAATTGCAGGATTTTCGCAAAAAAACGCTGTTAAAATATCACTTGCGTCCGTCTTACATTCTGAAAAAACTGGCGCAGGCGGCTTTTCATCCGCGTGTTTTGAAAAATTACGCCCGTTTCGGCTTTAAATTGCTGGCAGATTGCCTGAAAAAATAAAAGCCGCGCTGTACGGGAAAGTCTACCGCATCGGTTAAGGAAAAAGCCCTCTTTCGAGGGCTTTTGTTTTACTTTTTCGCTTTTTGCACTTTGATTTTCGTGATAATGCGGTGCAGCTTCGCGGGCGCGTCGTCCGTCCAGCCGATGATGTAATCGTCCGTCGATACGATAAAGGGCGTGCCGACTTCGCGTTCGACCTTAAATTTGCGGGCGTCGGCGGTCATCTTTTTAAAGTTTGCCTGCGCGCCGATATCGATTTCGACGATTTTGATGTTCGGTTCGGACGGACGGACGTTTTCGTCAATGTACGCCATTGCCCTTTTGCACCAGCCGCATGTTTTTTGCGTGTAAACCACAATGTCGGCTTTGGGCGTGAACAATCCCGCCACCGTCGGCGCAAACAACCCCGCCAAAGCGATTAAAACGATAAGGTATATTTCCCAATGCTTTTTCATTCGTCCGTCCTTTCCGAAATGTTTTTGTTATTTTACATTTACTCGATACAGCAATCAACGGCTTTGCGCACAAAGGATTTCATTTTTCCGAAAGCCCCCGTTTGCGGTTCGGATTCGGCGGGCTGCGTTCCGGTCTGTTCCAAATGTTCACAAACGGCGTTGACATCCGCCGATTTGTCCTCTATCCACTTGACGTCGGACACGTCAATCATATTCATGTTCAACCCCCAAAACAGGCAGTACAAGTCATACGCTTGGTTAAACAATTTGTACGCTTCTTCGGGATGTTTCAGGCTTTGCTGTTTTGTGCCGACTTCCATCAACCGCATGGAGGATGCCAGCAAATGCTTGGAAATGCACCAGACTTCGCCCTCATAAGACGGAATGATTTTCTGCATCAGGTTTTTGCGCATTTCGCGGACTTGTTCAATCAAGTCGAAAAACGAGTTTTTGCCCGTCTTCGCCCCCGAAAAGACCAAATGTTCCTCGATTGAAATCAAGTTCATAATCGCGATTGTCAAGTCTTGATCGGACGACAAATCTTTGGGATTGATTTTTTTGGTCGCGTCGATGCGTTCGACGAATTCTTTGACGTTTTCAGCTTTTTTCATGGTTTTAATCCTTTCATGTTACAGGGGAAAATAAGAGTAGTAAACACTGCCCGCAAACAGCATCGCCAGCGGCAGAACGACTTTTTCAAACGGAAAATGCGCGTGTCCGCCGTTGCGTTCCTTCAGAACTTGATACAATTTCTGCGACAGTACATACGTCAATGCGCCGACAACCGCAGAAAACAAAATCGCATCCGTGTAAAAAACGTATCCGATGGCTTTCGGCAGATAGGGCGTTTGCCCCGCGTAAATAAAGCCGATTGTCGCGACGGACAGCGAAATCAACAGAAAATCGCGCCCTTTGAAATGCCAGTTTTTCTTGTCGAAAAACAAAATTGTCCAATAACCCAGCAAAGCCAGCAGCGCCCCCGCCCACAGTCCGACGACAGAATCGGGCACGCCTAGCTTGCGTGCGATTTCCAGCGACGCCCCGATAGCGACCGTACATACGGCGCAGGCGGGATTTGCAAACGCTTTTAACGGAAACAGCGTTAAACCGATAAACAGCAGTTTTTTCATAGTTGTCTCTTTTTATATGTATTATTTATGATATATATGCTATTCAATATATATCAAACCTGTTAACTGAAAAATCCGTGCAAAGATAGATTTTTTCATATATATTGAAAAAACAATGTGTTGAGGGGAGGCGAAAAGCGATGGAACAACAGCTGGATTTAGAAACCATGCAGGCGGCGGCAAAGGGAATCGGGTATATCGGGCATCCTTTGCGCCTGCGAATCCTTGAATATCTGGACATCAACGGCTGGTCGTCGGTATCCGCGATTACCAAAGGATTGGGCGAAGACCAAATCACGGTTTCCCAAAACCTGAAAAAAATGCGCGACGCCGATTTGGTCAAAACCCTGCGCAAAGGAATCTTTATTTACTATGGGTTAAGCGGCGAATATCCCGCCAGCGTCTTTGTTTGCCTGCGAAAGCTGTTCGGCTACATGACGGACAACTTCGCCTACTTGGCGGACGGGTGCAAAGCCCCCCTGCCCGTCGATTTTCTGACGATGACCGCCAATCATATCAAGCTGTTCGCCCACATCGACAAAATCCGCATTTTGGAATATCTGACGCTGTTCGGGGAAAGCTGCGTGTCCGACATCGTGAACGGTACGGGCATCGAACAAATGAAAGTGTCGCAATACTTAAAGCGTCTGCGCGACGAAAGCTTTGTCAAAGCCCGCAAAGAGGGACGGTTCGTGTTTTACGAAATCACGAACGGCATTCACAAAACGATTATCAAGTGCATTCATCGCAAATTCGGCGAACACATCAAAGATTGAGTTCTTCCGCCATAGCGGCGGCAACGGCGTTTGCCGCCCCGTCAGGGGTCGGGTTTTCGCGCAGCAGCCGCTTGACCGTGCTTTCGGGCAATTGTGCTTGAATGCTTAAAGCATTGACAAATTCGGGCTGAAACTGTCGGTCAAAACCTGCCAAAACCAAATGCCGCGCTTCCATTTGCTTTAATGCGTACAGCGTTTCCTGCTGTGTCGCGTTTTCGGGAAACAGCGTGATAAAATGGTGGTTGTCGGCATACAGCTCCATCACGGCGGGCGGTATCGCCAGCCCCGCAATCAGTCCCGCCACGCCGCCGATAACATACCCCGCGACACCCGCCGTCGTTTCAACGGTCACCGCCGCCGCGGCAAACGCCCCCGATATATTCACGCTTTCGCTCGTCATTTGGTCCATGCCGTCGGCAACCCCGCCGCTGCGCCCCCGCATCAAATACGGCTTTGTCAAAACGGCTGTGTTGTACCCGTCTTTTTTCAAAGCGATTTCTTCGCCGCCGTATTCCAGCCGCATCGGCGTTTTGCCCGCCTTTTCCCCGTTGACGTAAACATCCGCCGCCACGTTCGAAGCCAGATACAAGCTTTCCGCCGTCGCTTGGAACGGACACAGCAGCCCGATAACCAGCAAAAATATCTTCATTGTCGGTTTCCCCTGATAAAAAAAACAAAACCCGCTGTTAAAGCGGGCGGATGTTCAGAAAGAATAAAAACGGCAGGATATTTTTATATCTTGAAATGGGGTTTATACTATTGTTTTTATTTGTTTAATTCCTCTTTTTTCCATGTCGGTTCAATCCTTAAAAAATCCAGCGGGTAACATCGGGGTAACAGTTTTTCCGACGTTTCTTTCCTTTGAGGACGTTTCCGGTTTGATGATTTTTTCATCCGTAAATTACCTTGTTACAAGATACAAAATTTTTTCAAACAAAGCAACTCGTCAATTTTCTCGACCATATCAAAATGCTCCGAAAAGCACCATTTTGAACGGTTCCTCTTTGATTTGTTTCATGCCACCGTAAAGGCGTTTGAAATCAACCAAAGGAGTTCATTATGGAAATCAGGAAAGAATATTTAACGCGCGGACAGGCGGCGGAATACTGCATCAAACAGGGCTTGCCCGTCAGCCCGAAGACGTTGGCGAAATACGCGTGCGTCGGCGGCGGGCCGAAGTTCCGCAAGTTCGGAACGATGCGCGTGATTTACAAAGTCGAAGATCTGGACGAATGGATCGAACGGCGACTATCCAAGATATTCTCGTCAACGGGAATCCCTTACGACGGAGATGACAAATGACGGGCTTTGCGGACTTGCTTTTCCGTTCGTCGAAAACATCAAAAAAAGCGAGTGCAGGAAACGCTGCGGGTGTCCACAATGTGCCCACGAAGCTTTCCTGCACTGCGCGGCACAAGTCGGACGACTTGAACGGATTTATCAAATTCAGGGTCGGGCTTTCGCTGAAAAAAGAGGCTCAACGGCACTTCGGACGCTCGCTTTCTTTCGTTCTGCGGCAACTGATCTGCGCCTATATCGACAAGGAAAACCTGCCGACGCGCAAGGAAGCGGAAACTTTGAAACGCCTCGCTTTTGAAACGCACAAGATCGGCGTCAATCTGAACCAAGCCGTCAAAGCCCTGAACGCCGACCCGAAAAACGCGAAACGGGTCAAAGAACTGGTGAGCCTGATAAAAGAGCTTTCCGAAGTGAAAGAAAAAGCTTTGGAAGCGATGCGGGGATTAAATGAGAAAACGCCCTTATGACTTTTTGGAAGAACACATCAGAGGCATTTACATTCCCGAACAAACGATTGGACGCGGTTCGGGCTGTCGTCAGGCTTTCGTCAAAATCACGGGACGAAGTTATACAAGCCGCACCGTTGTTGCGAGTTTAAGCTATATCGGGCAAGAGTCGGACGGCGTCGGCAAAGAAACGCGCGTTCTTGATGAAAACGGCAAAGAAATAAAGCCCGCCGACTTTGAAAAAACCGTCAAAGAATGGGGCTTTAATCCGGAGATCGACAAGCGCAACGAAAGCAAAGGAACACGGGAGCGCAAAACGCGGCTAACGACGCAGTTCGTCGTTTCTTTCCCGAAGTCGTGTTATCTGTCCGTCCGACAAACGGAAGACTTTATGGACGCGTTTATGCTTCCGTATCGGGAAAAGGGCGCGAAGTATTTTATCGCCGTTCACACGGAACAAGGATGTAGGCACGCGCACGTCATTATCAGGAACGAAACGGAGTTCGGGGAACGGCTGACGTTCGATCGCAAAGACATACAAGCGTTGCGGCAACGGCAGGTCGAAGTTGCGGCATCTTACGGTATCCGATTGGAAAACACGCTTGTCCGGCAAAGGCGGGACGGAGACCGCCCGATCAAAAAGACGCTTTTGGAACGGCAAGTCCCGAATTGGTATGAGAAAAACCAGGATATTGTTTTGCGCGACAAGGGGCCCCGTCCGATACCGTTTTTGCAAAAGCTTCCCGAATTGGAACGCAAGCCGGAGGCTCTGGACGTTTGGGTGCGGGGTTTTGAAGACGGCAACAAAGCGGCGGTTCTGTTTTTGGAAATGTATGCCGAAAACCCGCGCACGGCGTTCTGGTATGCGAACAACAAACCGGACGTATTCGGAAAAAGAAGCGCGTCAAACGTGCCGACAGAACCGCTGAACAGTCGGAACTTTCATCTGACGTCGAAAGACAGGGAAAGCGTCCTTAAAAGCCGCGACGAAATCGCCGCCTGTATGACTTCCCCGTTAGCCTATCCCCGCATCGACATCGAAGCCGCGTGGCGCAAAGTCTATAACCTGACCGCTGAACGCAAACAACCCCGACAAACAAAAGAAAGAGAGAGGGAAATCGAACGATGACGGTTTACGGATATATCAGAGTCAGCACGGACAAACAGACGACGGAAAATCAACGCTTTGAAATAGAGCGTTTTTTGGAAAACAAGAATCTTGCCATAGACATATGGATTAACGAAACGATCAGCGGAACGGTCGTTTTCGCGAAACGAAAAATCGGGCGGACTTTAAAGCGGTTGAAAAAAGGCGACATCGTGATTTGTTCCGAACTGTCGCGACTGGGGCGCAACATTCTGGACGTGATGACGATATTGAACGTCTGTATGACGAAACAGGTGCAAGTCTGGACGGTCAAAGAAAACTACCGCTTGGGAGAGGATATTCAATCGCAGTTATTGGCGTTTGTGTTTTCTATGGTCGCTCAAGTCGAACGGACGTTGATTTCCCAACGCACGAAAGAAGCGTTGAGCCGCTTGAAAGCCGAGGGGAAACATCTTGGACGCGCGACAGGAAGCCGCAACAAAAAGCACGTTCTTGACGGCAAGGAAGACAGGATTTTAAGGGATTTGTCAAACGGTCTGTCCGTCATTCAAACGGCGAGAAAACACGGCGTCGGCAAAAGCACGGTTTACAGGTTTCTTTCCCAATCTGACGTTCATTAGACTGAAACATACCAATATTTACCGAGCATGACAATTCCTTTTTGAGTTTCCGCCATTTTTTAATGAGAAAAATTTCCCTACTTAATGAAGGACTAATTGGGAAAAGCTTTCTTATGTTTAGGCACTTAATTTCATGGTTTAAAGGGTTAGGAATCGCTCATTATCTAAGTGCTGATTCTCGTTTTGGGCATTTTAATGTAGAGGTTTTATAATGCAATTGAAAATGGTA
>DEDN01000015.1 GCA_002349565.1 Alphaproteobacteria bacterium UBA2903
GTAAACTTCTCTTTTGCCATTTTGTAGATATCCCTATCCGTTAAACAAAAAGCCCCCTTATCGGCGGCCGCGAAAATGCAGGAAAAAAGTAAGGTGGGGCCCTTCGCTCTTTTCAAGCTTTAATGGAGCGGGTGATGGGAATCGAACCCACGTAGTAAGCTTGGAAGGCTTCTGCTCTACCATTGAGCTACACCCGCAGGATGGTGGATGGGGCTAGATTCGAACTAGCGTACGCTCACGCGGGCAGATTTACAGTCTGCTGCCATTAACCACTCGGCCACCCATCCGTTCCATGTTGCAAAAGCAACGCCTTTTGAATACGGGATTTCGGGGGTGCTTGTCAATACAAAAAATGAAATTAAAGTCTTTTTCTTTTGAAAAAATGTGTTAAAACCGAGGGCAAGACTTATTGATATAAAGGGTATGGTTATGGCTAGACACGACAAAAAGAACGCTTTTCAGCCCCGCAAGCCCGAATCGAACACGGGAAAAGGACTGTGGCTGTACGGCTACCACCCCGTTACGGCGGCTTTACAGAACCCGAATCGCACGGTTTTGCGCCTGCTGATGACCAAAGAAACGGCGTGCGAGCTGGCAAACACTCTGCACAAAGAAGTCGAATACGAATCGGTTTCGCGCGCCTATCTAGACCAGCTGCTGCCCAAAGGCGCGGTGCATCAGGGCATTGCGGCGCTGGTTCAGCCCCTGCCCGACTTTTATATAGACGATCTGCCCGAAAAAGAGTCTTCGCTGGTCGTTTTGCTGGATCAGGTAACCGACCCGCACAACGTCGGAGCTATTTTGCGTTCCGCCGCGGCGTTCGGCGCGGACGCGGTGCTGATAACGGAGCGCAACGCCCCCGAAGCAACGGGAACATTGGCAAAATCGGCATCGGGCGCGCTGGAGCTTGTCCCCCTTGCCGCCGTGTCGAATCTGGCGCGGACAATGCAGGATTTAAAGGACAAAGGCTATTGGTGCGTCGGCATGGACGGGCGCGCGGACAAAACGCTGCGTGAAGCGGATTTGCCGAAAAAAATCGTCCTTGTCATGGGATCAGAGGGCTACGGTCTGCGCCGTCTGACTGCCGAAAACTGCGATTTTATGGTCAAGCTGCCCATTTCCCCCAAAGTCGAAAGCCTGAACGTTTCGAACGCGGCAGCGATCGCTTTGTACGACTTAAGCCTGCGGCTTTAAACTTATCTTAGCAATTTGGGGCTACTTCTAAAACATTGTGTTTTTAAAAAAGGATTCGGGAATGTCGGAAAATACGGAAAGCAACACGCTGCAGGCGGGATGTTTGAAACGAATCGCGGAATCGACGCGGCATTTGTTCGAACGTTTGGGCGACAGCGCGGCGGAATTGGTCGCGGATGATCTTTCGACAGGCGGATTTTCCCTTAAAAGCAACAAAGTCCTGCACTCTTTTTTGATCGGCACGGCATTGGGAACTTTGTCCACGATTGCCGTATTGCATTGGACCGAACCCAGTCCCCAGGAACAGGAAAACGCCCAGCTGCTGGAGGAACGCGCCGCCGAAACGCCGTCCTTGACGCCGATTGCGGAAATCACCCTGCCCCTGACGCATGAATCGGTCGAAACAGCCGAAGCGGAAGAAACGGCTGAAACAGCCGAAAGCGAAGCCGAAGAAGCCCCCGTTCCCGACAGCCTTGAAAAATTCGAAGTCAAGCCGCGTGAAAGCTTGGCGGTTGTTTTGCGCCGCGCAGGCTTGACGAATCAGGAAAGCTACCAAGTCACGACGGCATTGTCTGACGTTTTGAATTTGAAACAAGTCCAAATCGGCGACACGGTTGAAGTCGGCACTACCAAAGACAAAGACGGAAACAATCATTTGCTTTCCGTTACGTTGGAAGACCGCCACGGCAACCGCTATACGGCGGCGCGCGGCGTGGAGGACGCGTTCGAAGCCTCCATGCTGCCGCCCGAAGTCACGCTCAAAGCCGAAATCGCGACGGGCGATATTGACGGCGCTTTTATCGTCAACGCAAAGCAAAGCGGCATACCGACAAACGTGATATCCCAAATCATCTGGGCGTTTGACGGTCCCGTCGATTTTTCGCGCGATTTGCGCAAAGGCGATTCGTTCACCGCCGTTTTCAATAAAGAATACAACAAAGACAACGAACCGACGGGAAACGGGGAACTGTTGTACGCCGCGTTGAATTTGAAAACGACGGGAACACACGAACGCTACCGCTATACGGACAGCAAAGGACACGAGGATTTTTACGACGAAAAGGGCAAAATCGCCCGCAAACTGTTTGTTATGCATCCGCTGAAAAAGCCGCGTCAAACGTCCCGCTTCGGACAAAGGAAGCACCCGATTCTGGGCTACAAGATTATGCATTGGGGAACGGATTTCGGCGCGCCGATAGGAACGCCAATCCGCGCGCCGGGCGAAGGCACGGTCACACAATCGGGACGCCGCGGTTCCTATGGTCGCTATGTGCAAATCAAGCACAATTCGGAATATTCGTCGGCGTATGCGCACATGAGCCGAATCGACGACAAAATTTACGTCGGCAAACGCGTCAAGGCGGGCGAAGTCATCGGCTATGTGGGCAACACGGGACGGTCGACGGGACCGCATCTGCATTGGGAGCTGATTAAAAACGGACAAAAAATCAACCCGACGACACAGCAGATTACGGCTCAGCGCAAACTGGTCGGCACGGAATTGAGCCTGTTTTTGGACGCACGTAACCAAATGCGTGAAAAACTGACGGATGAAACGGCGTATGCCAAAGCGGAAGCCCTGCCCGAAAGCCGCAAAATGGCATATCAGGAACCGAAAAAAGTCAAAAAAGCAAAATCCGTCCGCAAACCGAAGACACAAAAAACGGCTTACCGCAGAACGAAATCCCCTCGGGGGTGAGTTTTTACGCCGCCCGTAAGGGGAAAAAGAATCGCAACTGCGCACCCGTGCCAACCAACTCCAAGATTGCCGCGCCCCTGCGGGGCTCGCAAGTTCGATAAATGTTTGGAAAATAAAAAAGAATCGCAACTGCGAACGAAGTGAAGCAGTCCCGTGCAAGAATTGGCATCCGTGCCGACCAAGGCGGGGATTGCCGCGCCCCTGCGGGGTTCGCAATTGCGATTTTATTTAATTGTTTCGAATACTATTATTCTTATCCGCCATAAAAAAGCCCCCGTCAGGGGGCTTTTTGTCAGACAAGATCTTGGTTATTCACGATAGACGCAATAGCCTTTGCTGCACCGCTTTGCGGCAACGCAATCAGTATCCGTCTCGCATTTTTCCGTTGTTTCGACATTGCCGTTTTGACTCTTAGGCTTGCATTTGTTTTTAGGCGAATCAAAGGCACAAACCTGTCCGCTCGGACATCCGGCTTCAGAACCGATTTGACATTCGCAAACATAGCTGTGCTTAGATGCATAGCACTTCGGCGTATTACCGGAACACGGATTGGGATCGCACAGCGAAACACATTTGTTGTTAGTGCATTTTTTGCTGCCTTCGCAATCCGAATCCTTTTTACATCCCAGAGTTACACATGTATTCGTCGGTGTGCCGAATCGGCATTCATAACCAGCTCCGCAAGAATCTCCTGTACATTCACAATAGCATTTGTGATTTGTTGCATAAGTTTTTGGAGTTTTGCCGGAACAGGTTACTCCTGTACAGGCATCGATACATTTTTTAGATGAACACTTTTGTCCGCTGGTGCAATCGGAATCTTTTTTGCAGGCACGAGATTCGCATTTGTTCAAAGGAACATGAGTTCTGCATTCATAACCACTGTTGCAAGAGGTGTTCGTACATTCACAGCCGACAAAAGTATGGTTGTTGACAACACATTTCGGAGTTTGTCCCGAACAGGTATCTTCCCGACACAACGGCACGCATGAATGATCCGTACAACCATCGTTATAGGATTTGCAATCGCTTCCCGTATCGCAGCGTCCCGCGGACAGCACGCATACATTGTTTTTGCAGTATTTGTGGCTGGGACAATGGATGTTGCCCGTGCATTCGACGCATTTCGATCCGTTCCAAGCGGGTTTGTCGGAGGGGCAAGAAACATCCACACACTTGCCGCAATCTTTTTCGCCCGACATGCCCTTGGTTTCCAAAGCCTGTTTCGCTCCGCAGGAGCTTACGGACGTCGAATAGCCCGACGGACATGCTTTCGGTTCGCATTTACCGCATTTTTTACCGTTGACGGAACCGTCCGTTTTGAAATCGTACCCGCTGTCGCACGACATGACCGAAATGCTGTAGCCGCTCGGACACGATCCGGACGGAGTCGGGTCGGGATCGGGACTCGGATTCGGATTGGGAGCGGGACCGTCGGGGGACGAACATGTATAGCACTCTTCCCCGTTCGGCGCCGTTCCGTCTGCTGTTTGGGTTCCGCTTTCGCAGGAAGCCGCTTTTCCGATATCCGCACAGCCGTTCAAAACGCATTCCCCGTTGACCAAATGGTAATCTGCGGGGCAAGAAGTGCAAGCTGCCGTCTCGCTGCTGTTTTCAACGCTTTCGGCACAGGTTAAACACGGCGTCGGGCAAGATTCGCATTCGCCCGTTTCTTTGTTGAGGGTATAGCCCTCGGGGCAGCCTTTGGCGACGCAAACGCCGTCAATCAAGTCGTATCCCGGCAGACAGTCGTCGCAGGTATTCGGATTCGAACACGATTTGCATCCCGTTCCGCACGGTTTGCAAGTGCCGTCGCTTTCGTCCAAATAATACCCGTCGCCGCAATCCTTTTTGACGCAAACGCCGTCAATCAAGTCGTATCCCGCATCGCATCCCGTACACGTCCCGTCGTCGCATTCCGCGCAATGCGGTGTTATTCCGCCGCACGAATTGCATTCATGGTTGCCGACATAGGTTCCTTCGGGGCAGTTCAGCGTTTCGCAATAAGAACTGGTCGTTCCCGCATTGGTGCAAACTTCGTCGCCGGAACAGTCGTAATTTCCGTTGCAAACGACGCAATCGCCCGAACCGTTGGACATCTTTCCGTCGGGACAGCGGCATTTTTGTCCCGCCGCGCAAGCAACGCATTGAATTTGCGTTCCCGACAGGCGGCATTCGTAAGCGGGTTCGCAGGAATCGCCTTCCTCGTCGCTTGCCTGCGTGCAGGCGCAGTAAGATTTGTGTCCCGATGTTTCAATCGCGCAAACGGGCGTGTTTTTCAATGTGGCGCATTTGACGCCTTTTTGCGTCTTTCCGTTTTCACACAGATATTTGCATATTTTCAGCGAGGAGCAGTATTCGTCATGGGCGCAATCGGCATCCGTCCCGCACGATTCGACGGAACGGCAGTTTTCATCGCCCTCCACACATTCGGAGTTGATGTTTTTGCCCTCAAACGACTTGGCAAAAATCGACGTCGGCACATCGCCCAGCTTGACGCTGACGGCGTATGCGGAAAAGGACAAACATCCCGCAATCAAAAACGCTGTCAAAAATTTTTTCATGGCTCTACCCCCAAAAAATATTTACTTTAGCTTTTATTATGGCAAAATTCGGAAGATTTTTAAAGAACTTTCAAGATGTCCAAACGTTTTTATTTATTCCGTCACGGGCAGACGGACATGAACCTTGCCCGACGCTGGCAGGGTCGGCTGATTGACGCGCCGCTGAACCCGACGGGCATCCGTCAGGCGGAAGCTTTGGCGGACGCGCTGATTCCTTTGCGGATTCAAGCCGTGTTTTCGTCGCCTTTGCTGCGCGCCGTTCAAACGGCAAAAATCGTTGTTGCGAAAACAAACGCGCCTTTGTTTGTCGACGGCGACTTAATCGAGGGCTGCTTCGGCGAAGCGGAGGGAAAAACTTTACAGGAAATCCACGCGTTGTTTCCCGAATTGGCGGCGCGGTGGGAAAACTTGGATGACGACACGCTGGACACGCGGTTTCCGAACGGAGAATCCAAGCGGGAAATCCAAACGCGGATTTTGCAAGCAATGACCCGCATTGCCGAAACACAGCCGTACGAACGCATCGGCATTTCCTGCCACAGCGCGGCTATCCGCTGCACAATGCTAGCGTTCGGGCAAAAGTATCCGCAGGTTCCGCACGGCGTTCCTTTTTGCTTGGAATGGGACGGAACGGCTTTTTCGGGGGAAAACAAATGATTCAAATCGACAAAACGATTTCAAGCGCGGTTTCTTGCGCGGCTTTGGGCGTATTGACCTGTTCGGCGGACGTTGCCGACAGTTCAGCCAAGCTGCTGGCGGACTTTGACGAAACAATCAAGGCGATGCAGGACGATTACACGTTGGAAAAAGTGGCGCAAAACCCGCATATCGCCGCGACGCGCAAGGCGTACAAGGCTTTGGGCAAAGATCCGCTGAAATACCGCAATTCCGCCGAAGCGATGCTGCGCCGCATTGCCAAAGGAAACGGACTGTACCGCATCAACAATGCCGTTGACGTCAACAATATGATTTCGGTCGCGTCGGGGTATTCGCTGGGGTCTTACGACCGTGCGGCAATCAGCGGACAAATCGTGTGGAAGCGCGCGCCCGACGGCGAACAGTACAAAGGCATCGGCAAAGACGTTTTGAACATTGAACACTTGCCCGCTTTGTACGATGACGAAGGCGTGTTCGGCAACCCGACATCCGACAGCCGCCGCACGATGATAGAGGCGGGCGGGCGCAAAAACCTGCTGTATGTGATTTACGCGTTCGACGGCGCGGACGAAGTGCGCATTTGGTTGGACAATCTAGCGGAACTGCTGAAGAAATACGCGAACGCCGAGGATGTTCAAATTGAAATCGTTGATTAAACGCCTTCAATAATCGTGCAGGATTTGGCTTTGTAAGTTACAATCTTGCTGACGGGGCAGACGGTTTCCTGCACTTCGCCAGTCAAGGACGCGTGCAGTTCGTTTGCCGCGTTTTTGCCCGAAGCGACCGCTTCGACGATTGTCGATCCGCCGTGATTGCAGTCGCCCGCGTAAATGACTTTGGCGGCTTCTGTTTTGGGGTCGGCTTTCGATCCCACAGCCATAACGACAAGTTTGAAATCGGGGCGTTTGACGGTGGTTTCGGGAATGTCTTCCAGCCGCGATCCGTTAAATCGCGTTTTGCAGGTGTAAAGCGTGTAGGTGTCGCCCGTTTTTTCAATCTTTTCAACGCGGGTCATGGACGTAATGTCGATTTGATTGTCCATCAGCCACGACCGTTCGACCGCCGTCAATCTCATGTCGCACACGCGGCGGCGCACGAACATTTCGACGTTTTGCGCACCGTTCGTTTTTGCCGTGACCGCGCAGTCCGTCGCAACCGCTCCGCCGCCCAAAACGGCGACGTTGCCCGTTGCGGAATATTTTTCGGGTTCTTTCAGATACTCCATAAAGGAAACCGCCAATTCTTCGCCGGGGATGCCCATTTTCGCGGAATGAGGCTCGCCAACCGCGACGATAACGCCGTCGTATCCGTCTTTGAGCAAATCGACGGGATTGGCGACACGGTGGTTCAGCGTCAGCGTGATGTCGCCGAACGTTTTGATGTACGCCCAATCCTTTTCCGTGACTTCTTGTGGCAGGCGGGATTCGGGAATCAATTTTGCCGCGCCGCCGACTTTGTCCGCCGCTTCGAACAAAGCGATGCGGTAGCCTTTGCGCGCCAAAACGGCGGCGGCAGCCATGCCCGCGGGACCCGCGCCGACAATCGCGACGTTTTTGCCGTTCGGGGCAACGGCGGGAGGGGCGGCAACAACGCTAAGCTTGCGCGCCTTTTCCAAAATAGCCGCCTGAACGGCGGGAATGCGGATGGGGGCGTCAAGGTTTTTGCGCGAACACGCTTTCATGCAAAAACAGTCGGGACACGTCAAGCCGCACATCTGCCCCAGCGGGTTGGCTTTCAGGATTTCCTCGGCGGCTTTGGCATAGCCTTCGTCCGTTTTCGTTTTCGCCGCTTGGATGAAATCGGCGGGGGAACAGTTCGCGGGACAAGCTTTTTTGCACGGCTTTTCGGGGCAGTTCAGGCACCGCTCCGTTTCGGATTTCAGTTGCGCGTCCGTCAAATACAGCTTTTTGGTCATGGTTGTCGTCCCCCGATGTTCGTCTGACATCAATTTAGGCGTTTTTGATCAAAAGGCAAGGTTTAAAAATTTTACAAAAAAAGCTTTTTTGTCCAAAAAAAGTATGGTAGCTTTGAATCTAAAGAAATTTGGAGGATTCATCAAATGACGGCGATTTTTGTTTCAGGGGCTTTGATGACGACGTTCGACCAACCGCAGCAAAACGCGGCGGAAATCGAAAAACGCGAAGCCGCGCGCGCCGACCGTGTTGAAAAATTGGTTGCCCGCATTTGCAAAGCGTCGCCTTTGGGCAAAAAAATCGTCGAATCCGCCATTGAACGCGGCATCAGCATCGGCATTGACGGGGACAAGGGCAACTGCTTGGGCTGCTATGTGCCGTCGATGAAATACGTTTCCTTGGACGAAAAAGCCCCCGACGCAAAGCTGATATCGACAATTGTTCACGAATGCCGCCATTCCGAACAAAAACCGACGCACGATCATTCGTACAGCGTGTATTCCAATGTCGCCGAAGTCCGCGCTTTGGAAGCCGACGCCATGGCGCACGAATGCGCCGCCGTGTACCAGATGCGCAAAACCGAACCCGACACTTACGCCGCTTTTTGCGAACGCCACGGCGGAATGATGCAGGCGTACGAAGCTTCCTTTGAAAAGGACAAAGACGCGGACAAAGCCAAATCCGAAGCGTTCAAAGCATGGTACGACCATGCGTCGTATGTCGAAAACTACGACCGCTCCGTGGTTGACTTTATGGAAATGGGCAAGCTGTATTCGGGCGCGTACAAAAAGGAAATCACGCCCAAACAGCTGTCGGCGGAGTTCGGTTACGTCGACGAAGCGTTTTTCGCTTCCGCCCGCGCCAACACTGTTTCGGAAAAGACTGCTAAAAACGCCGCTATTGTTGAACGCGGACACATCCGCCATGCTTTAAAGCTGTTCGGGCGGTCGAAAATCAAAACGTCGGCGGATTATTTTTATATCCGCGATGCAAACGGCAACGTCGAACCGCCCAAGCGCCGGCAGCTCAATCCCGCAATGGCGAAAGCTTTGTCCAACGGCGGCAGCCGCCTGTAAAAAACGGATGCCCGCCGCCGCACCGATTTCGGCAAACAAGCCGACAGAAAGCGCCGCTTGGCGGAAATTGTTAAAAAATCGTAAAAAGTTGTTGCCAGAACGGCTATATATAGTATCTTTGTAAAAATACAACCGCACGATTTGCGGACGGACCTTTACAAAGACGGGATTGTTTCATGCATAAAACATTGGGATTTGTTTTGATCGCTTTCGGCTTGACGGCGTGTTCCGTCGGCACTTCGCCCACCGACATCGCCGAACGCGCCGCGCGCGCCGATGTTGACAAAGCCGCTTTGTTCGGCGGGCAGGAGGAAGTAACAAAACCGATCACGCTGTACGAAGCCATTGCCCGCGCGGTGAAATACAATGCCCGTCAGCGCGTTGACGCCATGGAACAGGCGATTGTTGCGGGAATTTCCGATTCGGCGACGATGGATATGTTGCCGCAACTGGCGGCGTCGGGTGGATTTGCAACGCGATCGAAACGCCTTGCCGTTTCCGCCAAGGATGCAAACGGCGGCGAAAGCCTGATAGTTTCCGACAAAAATCCGCGCGAAGCTGATTTGCAGATGGTTTTCAACGTGCTGGATTTCGGCATCAGCTATGTAAACGCCAAACAGGCATCCGATCGCCGCTTTATCGCCGAAGAAGCCCGCCGCAAATCTTTGCAAAGACTGGTGCATGACGTTCGCACGGCTTATTGGCGGGCGGCGGCGGCTCAGCGCGCGGCGGAGGACGTCAATGCGCTGACTCAGGCGCTTGAACAGGAAACCGTCAGGACCAGCCTGTCGGGCAATACCGTCAACGATTTGGCGGAACAAAGAAAACTGCTGCAAGCTTTGCAAAAGCTGAACGGACTGAAAAAAGAGGTCTTGACATCCAAAGCGGAATTGGCGGCTTTGATGAATTTGCCGCCCGAAACGGCTTTTACGCTGGATGTTCCCAAAGCGATGGACACGCCGCGCGTCGTGCGTGATTTCGGGCAAATCGATTTGGAACACTTCGCACTGGTCAACCGTCCCGAACTGCGAATCGGCGATTATCAGGCGCGCATTGCCGAACGCGAAGCCAAAAAGGAAATTTTGCGTATTTTCCCCGGAATCGAATTTTCGGCGGGACTGAACTATGATTCCAATTCTTATATGAAAAGCAAAAACTGGGCGGACGCGGGCATCGGCGTTACATGGAATTTGCTGGGGCTGTTTTCCAGACCGCAAGCCATCCGCACCGCCAAAGACAAAAAAACGTTGGAGCTTTTGCGCCGGCAAGCTTTGACGGTTGCCGTAATCTCGCAGGTCAACGTGTCGTATTTGCAACTGCGGCAAGCGGCGGACGCGTTCGGCGTAACGGATTCTTTGGGTGTCGTAACAGATAAATTGTGGCAAAAAACATTTGCCGAAAAAACGCAAACCGTCGAAGAACGCCGCGCCGCCGTTCTGCAAGCCGTCGAAGTGCTGACGACGCATTTGGAGCGCGATTTGGCTTTTGCCGATTACAAAGCGGCGGAAAGCGATTTGTTTATGGCGTTGGGCGTCGATCCTTTGCCGTCTTTTTCCATGAAAGCAACCGTGGCGAGTATGGCGGATGTGTTGGAAACGAATTTGTCGCGCAATGCGCCGCAGGGTTTCAAAGAAGTGTCTTACGACTATCCGCCCTCCGTCATGGCGCGGACAAGCGCGATTTCCGCAGACGAAAGAGCAAAAATTCTGGAATGGACGGATTTGAAACGAACGCCACAGCCGTCCGACATGCCGCTGGTTCCCGCACCGAAAAAAGCCGTTCCCGCCAAAAAAGCGGCAGAACCCGTCAAAGTGCTGCAGTTGTCGTCTTTCGAAACGCTGCCCGCCGCGCAAAGTTATTGGGCTGAATTGGGCGAAAAAGACGCTGCTTTGGCGGCTTATGCTCCGATTTACAGAGAAGTTGTCGTCAACGGCAAACCGCGTTACAGAACGTTTGTCGCCGACACGGAAACACGTCTGCGTCAAATTTGCACCCGCTTGGCGGAAGATTTGAGATCCTGCCTGATTTCCGAAAAGTAAGACGAAAGACATCCGCCTCGCAAGTTCGATTTTATATTTAA
>DEDN01000012.1:0-203 GCA_002349565.1 Alphaproteobacteria bacterium UBA2903
GGGCTTTGCAAAGACGGCAAGTGTGTTTATTGCGGCGACGGCAACCTCTGCCCGGCGGGGAAAACATGCTTGCTGGGGATCTGCAAAGACGCCGATTCGTGCAACAAAACGTCGGATTGCCAAGGGGGCTACAAGTGCGTGGACGGGGCTTGCCAAGTGTGCGCTTCGGGAGAAACGGGATGCAATTGCGGCGACGCGGCGGC
>DEDN01000012.1:454-54798 GCA_002349565.1 Alphaproteobacteria bacterium UBA2903
AGCGGGTGAAGCAATCTCGGGACAGGTCGGCACGAGTGCCAATATTTGCACGGGCTCACCACGTTGCTCCGCTCCTCGTGATTTCGTTAATATATTGATATTAGATATAAAATCGAACTTGCGAGGCGGATGCAATCCGCCGCGGCAATCTCCGCCTTGGTCGGCACGGGTGCCAATACTTGCACGGGACTGCTTCACTTCGTTCGCAGTTTCGATTCTAATTAAATATAAAATCGAACTTACAGAATTTCAAAAATCCTATACGCTGAATGCGCGGGCGTTTTTTGAACGAAAGTTCTTGAAAACGCCCCGAAAGTCGCTATATTTGTTTCAGCCGTTAACCATATTTCAAGGAGAATCGAAATGGCTTCTGTTATCAATGATTCGTGCGTAAAATGCTTGACCTGCATCGACGTTTGCCCCGTCGGCGCGATTACCGAAGCGGATACGCAGTGCGTCGTCAATCCCGACACCTGCATTGAATGCGGCGTCTGCATTTCCGAATGCCCGCAGGGTGCCATCACCGCGGAAGACGAAGCTGACGAAAAATGGATTAAATTCAACGCCGACAACGCGAAATAATCCGAAACAAAAATTCGAAAGCCCGCAAAATCGCGGGCTTTTTTGTTGTTCTTGCAAAAAAAGAGGAGCTTGCCAGCCCCTCTTTTCATTTTAACGGTTATCGGGTCAATTCGCGCGCTTTGGCGATTTGACGGAATCCGATTTTTGTTTTCGGCTTGGACGGCTGTGCCGCAGGTTCGTTCGAACGACCGAAACCGACCGCCGTTTCCTTGCCCGACGGACCGTTGTCGATAACTTCGCCTTCGCGTCCGAATCCGATGGCGCGGCGTTTGCCCAGCGTTTCCAGCAAAATCGATTCGGGCGAACGTTCAATTGTTTCGCCTTCGTGTCCGAATCCGATGGCGCGGCGTTTGTTGTCGTTGATTTGCGCGCCGCTCGGCATCAAGTCGACCGAACCGTTTTCACAAAATTCCTTTAATGAATGAACCATAGGTTTTTCCTTTTGGATTACAACTCTCATTGACAAAATAGCTTTTTTTTGTCATTTTTGTCAACAAAAAAAATCAAGGGAGGAAAACCATGCGCATTGTCGGCGGAAAATATCGCGGAAAACAGTTGATCGCCCCTGCGGGCGAAACCACGCGTCCGACCGCCGACCGCGCGCGGGAATCCGTTTTCAACATCCTTGACAGCCGGTTGACAAAAGCAGGCTTGACATGGGCAGACATTGCCGTTTTCGACGCGTTCGCGGGGACGGGGGCTTTGGGCACGGAAGCTGTTTCCCGCGGGGCGAAAGCTCTGTTCGCCGCCGAAAAAGACAAAGCGGCGCAGCTTTGCTGGCGCAAAAACACGGCGGGAATGAACGCGACGCTTTACACGGATATGCTGGCTTTGCCCCGTGCCGCACAGCCCGTCGGACTGGTTTTAATGGATCCGCCGTATAAAAAGGGGCTGGTCGCCCCCGCTTTGGCGGAATTGGAACAAAAAGGCTGGCTGTCCCCCGAAACCCTTTGCGTCATCGAAGTCGAAAAAACGGAACAAAACGTCCTGCCCGACGGTTTTGCCGTTGCCGACGAACGCGTTTACGGCAAAGCGAAAATCATCATCGCGTTTAAAGCTTAACGTCCCCGTTTGTTCGCCAGCGTTTGCCGCCGCGCGGTTTCGGCGCGGGCGCGGGTTTTGGATTGTCCCGCCACCAGCTTCATCAGCTGACCCAATTCGTTCGGGTCTTTGACGGCGATGGTCGGAAAGCACGAATCCGTTTTGTCCGTCAGCCTGTTTTGTTCGCCGTTCAAGACATGGATGACGAAAACGCGGTCTTGCGCGCCTTTGGCGGTAAAGTAGTCGCGCACGGCTTCAACCATATCGCGGTCTGTTCCGTTTTTGCCGAAGCTGTCGCCCATAACGAGGACAGCGCCGCCCTGTTTGTACGCCTGTTCCAAAAAGCCCGATTTTTCAACGCCGTTGCGTTTGCTCTGGTTGCGGGATCGCACTTCCATCGACCCCGTAGGCTCAACCGTGTAAAACAGCGCGTTGTTCGGGTTTTCGGGCGCGTCTTTCGCGGTCATCATCGCGCGCATTTCCTTGTCGACGAACGCCGCCATTTCCTTGCCCGCTTTGGGATTGATTTCGGTGTATTCCGCAACGTTGACATAGCTCAAATGCTTTTTGTATTCGGCAAGGATGTGTCCGCGGGCATCGGGCCAGCGTTTAAAGATTTTCTGCTTCAGTTTTAAAACGTTTTCGCCGATATAGCGTTCGAATTTCTGTTCCTTGAACGCTTCGTTTTCCGAACGGCTCAGCACCGACGTTTTGCCGTCTTTGACCAGCAAACGCCCGTGTCCCGCGACCGCCGCCGCTTTTTCAAAAGCTTTGACGCCGCCCAGCAGGTCATAAAACGCGCCGTCGGGGATTTTTTCGCCCGTCACGTCGTCAACGCGCACGTCTTTCCAATGCCTGCCCGTCACAATGTAGTACGCGCTGCCCGATTCGGGCAGGGAAGTCAAAGCGCGGCGAATGTCGGGCTGCATAAAGCATCCCTTTTTTCCCGTTTCGGATTCGTTTTCCGCGGCGTATTCCCGACAGCCTTCCACGCAAGACGTTTTGTCCAAATCCGTAAAGACGCTGACAGGCTTTTCAGCGGCGAAACGCAACAAACGCGCGGCATTTTGACGAGATTCGGCATCCATTTCGACATCTCCTTTTTCTTCTAAATTTGCCATACTTCGCAAAAAGAATCAATTTTAAATTTTTCTTAAGGGGGACGGAGTCACACTCGGCTGTGTTGAAAAGGATTCGCCATGAAGCAAAAACGCACGGTCGCCGCCGCTTTGGAATACGACGAACAATCGGGGAAGGCTCCGAAAGTCACCGCCGCGGGCTATGGCGCGATTGCGGAAAAGATTTTGGACATGGCGTTCGCGTCGGGCATTAAAGTCAGACAAGACGCCGATTTGGCGGAAATGCTGGCGGCAATCGACATTGACAGCGAAATTCCGCCCGAAGCGTTCGCCGCCGTTGCGGAAATCCTTTCCTACATTTACGAATTGAACGCTTCGGCGCAGCAAGGACTGTTTAACCCATGACGGAACAAAGCAAAATTTTAACCCAAGCCGAACAGGCGCAAGCTCTGCTGTCCACGGCGGCGGAGCTGATGACGGCGGGACGGCTGGTCAGCATAGCGGCTTTGCGCAAAATGGTAGAATCGCTGTGTTCTGCGGTTGCTTCCGTCCCCGTTGAAGAACGCGCAAACTTTGCCCCCGTCATGCGGGATTTGACAGCCAAAATCGACGCGTTCCGTTCCGAAATGACTGAAAGCTACACCCGTTTGACCAAAGAGGAACAATAATGCACGAAGCGTCTTTTTTATCCGCCGTCATGGGCTTGGTTTTCGTTTTGGGACTGATTTTGCTGCTCAGCTGGCTGCTTAAACGCTTCGGTTCGCCGATTTTGTCGGGACGGCTGGAACAAAAAAAACAGCAAATCGCTTTGCTGGAAGCCCGCCAAATCGACCCGAAAAACAGGCTGATTTTATTCCGCTGCCGCGGCAAAGAGTATCTGCTGGCAACGGGGGAATCGAATATGCTGATTGATTCTTTTCCCGTTATCCCCGATAATGGCGAAAAAGCGGGGAACAATGATTAAAAAAGCTCTTTCAATCGCGTTTGTTTTGTGCTGCGTCGGCTTGCCCGCCATGGCGCAAAGCGTCAATATCGATTTGGGCGACAACGGCGGATCGTCAACCGCGCGCATCGTCCAGCTGGTTTTGCTGCTGACGGTTTTGTCCGTCGCGCCCAGTCTGCTGGTCATGGTTACCAGCTTTACGCGCATCGCGATTGTGCTGTCGATTACGCGGCAGGCTTTGGGTACGTCGCAAACGCCCGCGAACATCATCCTGATTTCGCTGGCGCTGTTCATGACGGGATTTATCATGACTCCGACGTTCGAAAAAGCGTGGGACAACGGCATTTATCCGCTGATAGAGGAAAAAATCGAAACCAAAACGGCAATCGAACGCACCGTCAAGCCGTTTCACGAATTTATGATGAAAAACGTGCGCGAAAAGGATTTGCAGCTGTTCATGGGCTTTACCAAAGCGCAAAAGGTCGAATCCCCCGAAGACACCCCTTTGACCGCTTTGGTTCCCGCGTTTATGATCAGCGAACTGCGCCGCGCGTTTGAAATCGGATTTTTGATTTACGTTCCGTTTTTGATTATCGATATGGTCGTCGCGTCCGTGCTGATGAGCATGGGCATGATGATGCTGCCGCCGTCCATGCTGTCCCTGCCGTTCAAGCTGATATTCTTTGTGCTGATAGACGGGTGGTATATGCTGGTCGGCAGTCTGGTCAAAAGCTTTTCGACATAGCGTTTACCCCAGCCATTCTTTCAACGCTTTTGACGCCGGCTTTTCAATGACGTGATGCGCAAACACGCCCAAAACAACGACGGACAGCAATACGCAAGCAATTGAAACCGCGCTGTGCGACAAAATCCAGTCGCCGTGTTTGGCAAGCAGCCGAACTAAAACATGGCTGCAAACAGCAAAGTGCGTCAAATAAACCGCCAAACAGTATTTTGCCATTTTTGCGAATACAGGCTTTTCAAAGAATTGCGACACCGCCCCCTTGCGCAAAGCGAACATCAAAATCACCCCCGCAAACGCGATGCAGGTCACAACACGCCCCGCATACCACGGTTTGACAACAATGTTCAGCACGGCAAAAACAAATATACCCAATTCAACAAAATTGTATGTTCTTTGATGAACGACGCTTTTTTCCTTTAACAGCTTGTAGATTTCCGCCAGAAAATAGCCCAAGCCGACACACGCCACACCACGCATAAAAAAACCGTTTATGATGCCTATGGTTTTATCACCGAATCGAACCGCATAAACGGAACCGAAGAAAACAAAAACAGCAATTAACAGGTTGACGGTTTCCTTTTTCATGTTTTTCATCATGTAAAAATAAAATCCGGAAACAATCATCAAAGCGGAAATGTACCATGCCGGAGGATTGTATCCGTCACCGGCTAATCCGGTTCGGGCGTAAAAAAACAGAGTGACAAACAATCGGGGGACATCAATCTGTTGTTCAAAAACAAGAAACATCATTCCTCCGAACACGGTCAACGGCGTAAAACGAATCCACTTGTTTTTGATGAAACCGATAAAATCTTTTTCCGGCTTGAACGTCAAAACCAGCAGAAATCCGCTTAAAATAAAGAAAAATTCTACGCCTAACCAACCCACATTCCAAATTTTAAAGTTATCAACAAAATGGTGCCATACAACAATAACCGTAAACACAATCCTCAGAAATTCCAGATTCATCATTTTTGGCAGCTTCTCCGGTTCTTTCGGCACATTCCGGTTTTGAAAAACGCCGATTGAACTTATTGCCGTCCAAAACGCCAAGACGCTGATGATAAGGAATTTGAACCAAATGACGCTGATTCGCCCGCACAGCTTTTTTCCCGCATATTCGTTATCGGAAAGCGTCAACTTTTTCTTTGCCCACCCGCGGAATACTGTTTTTTGCACAACCGCGTTTTCGGGAAAATCGATTTTGAACCATGAAACCGTGCGCCCTTTCAAATTAAAAGACACACTGCCGCCTTTGGAAACTTTTTGTTTTAAAATCAAAAGCTTGCTATCGGGCTTTTTACGATAGGACAGCGTGATTTTCGCCCCTTGCGGCGCGGTGGTGAAAAACGTAACTTCTGCTTTGTGGAAAAACCAGACATCCGTTGTCAGACATAAAACGACAAGCGTAAGTACCGCCGCGATAATTTTCGATTTCATTTTCAAATTCCCTTTAGACCGCCTTTACAGGCGGTCGGGGAATTGAGAAACCATTAGCAAACGAATGATCGTTATAACCTTTAACCCGAATCAAAGGGTCGGGTCTGAACATACGTTACAACTTCCCCGACCCTTCGGAAACGGGGATTAGATTCCGTTTTAAAGTTAAAACGGATTAAGGGCGTTCTGAATCAAACGCCTGTTTGCTAAAAAGGCTTCTCACGGCCCGCGCCTGTTTTTTCTCAAGCACTAGACCCGCAACGGTTTCCCGCCGCGGACCTAACCCGAAAGATACAGGCAGAGGGATAAAAAATCAAGCGGGATTAAATAATTTGACAGCTTCCGAAAAGAACGGTCTGCTCCATAAATCCAATTCGCTTTTATCCGCGATAAAGGGGGTTACATCGTGTTTCAGCGCGTCAATGTCGACGGAATTAACCGCTTCCGTCAGTAAAATCATCAGTTTTTCATGCGTTAAAGGGCTGTTTTCCGCATAATCGCCCGACTGCCGCATACGCTGTTCCAAATGGGACAAGTTTACCGTCGGATGATTTCCCGCATACCAAACCATATCATACCAATCACGTCCTTTGCTGCGGTTGCGCCATTTGCGGCACAATACGGCATGAAGCTTGCCCGCCGCCAAATCGGGCAATGTATAAACGCGAATGGCATGCGGTATCGGTCGAAACAGCGTTTTGACCTCCGTTTCAAAACCTGTCGGAGGATTGGTGTCAACCTCCAGCTTGATTTTCAATTCTTTTTTGGAATGGATTTTATTGGATAATGCTTTCGGAACGCCGATTGAAATCAGTTGCGCTTTGGTGTTCATTTTTAAAAACGCCGAATCGATCGGAATGTCAAACGATTTTTCCTTGGCGGAAAAAGCTGCTGAAAAACCCATAGACTTCAACTCGTCTTTCAAACATTCCGCATAATCGGAAATTGAAAAGCTTTCATCGGGTTTCAGCAACGAAAAATCCAAATCCTCCGATCCGCGGTTCAATCCGTACATAATCCGCAACGCCGTTCCGCCATAGAATGCGGCTTTGTCGAAAAATTTTCCGCGCGCTAATCCTTGCAAAGCGATTTCCTGCATTACCTCGCGCAAAGCGTTAATCCAATCGCTTTCAGTTTGGCATTTATAGCGTTGAATCATTTGACGGATTACATCATTCATTTCCCCATTCTCCGCATAAAAGAAACTAACTTTTTCATTTTGCCGCGCGCACATTCTTCCAACGCCGCCAACACCTTTTTGTTTGGCTTGCTCGTCCATTCCAGCCGCAAATCGTCAAACAAATACGTCTCAATATCAGCGCCGTCAAAGCGAGCATCATTCAACGCTTTGTCATACAGGGCTTTTTCAGGATTGGCGATTAAAAAACTGCCTTGTTCCGAATCGATTTGCCGGATGCCTATGGAAAAATCGTTTGCAACGCGGCGAAAATACAAAAAATCACCGATAGGAGTTTTATACAATTTCGATCTTTTTAACGAAACGGATGTCACTGTTTTAACCGTTTCCGGAATCATTCCGTAATATGACAGGGCAGAATCCGAACTGACATAACCGGGTCCGTCCAGCAAATTGGCAATTATCATTTGATTGACCGGAGACTGCCTGTATTCGGATGATAAAATATACAGCCCTTTTTTCAAACGCACGATTTCACCGTTATCAACCATACGCTTGATTTTCATCGGGATATTGGCATACCCTTTCAACGCCGCGGAAAGCTGCGTATAATCAAAGATTCCGTTTGGCGAAACAGTTTGCGGCAGAATTTTCATTGTGTACACCTAACTATCGTAAAACGATATTATCTTACACACAATTTAGCCCGCCGTCAATTTTCATCGCCACCGCGTCGACAAAGGCGCAATCGCCGAAGTAGTCTTCGCGCGTTTCGGTGATGTGAACATCGGGAAAAGCCGATAAAACGTCGCGCATATATTCGGAGGAAAAGAAGTGCCTGACGTATCCGAAGCGGTACATGTCTTTGCCGACTTGTTCGCCTTTGCCGTACAACGGGTCTTCGGTCGATTTGCACCGCACGAACAGCACACCGTCCGCCGTCAAAGCGTCATACAGCTTGCCGATGATTTTGCGCGTCGTGCAATCGTCAAAGTAATGCAAAGACAGACACGCGAACACGGCATCGTACTTTTCCCTGCCCAAATCCGCCGAAACAATGTCCGCACACAGAGTCTTTATCCGCTCGCGGCGCAAGCGTTCCACCGATTCAAGCGCGGTGTCAGAAATATCCAAAGCGGTTGTGTGCATCCCGTTTTCGGCAAACAGCAGACTGTTTTCCCCCTTGCCGCACCCGACATCCAAAACCGTGTGCAAGTCCTTGATTTTCATAATTTTAAGGGCTTTTTCGGCAAACAAAGACGGCTTCGGCACGTCTTTCCACTTTGCCCAATTTTTGTTCCAAAACGCTTGATTTTCCATTTATCGCCCCTTTTGTTTTGTCTTTTAAGCTTGATTAAAACAGCTTTTTGCCCTTTAAATAAAGAAAAAAGGAGTTGTTCCATGGAAAAATGCACCCTTTCCCGCACGGTTAAAATTCACGAATGTGACGCAAACGGCGTTTTGCGGTTCGATTTGATTTTCGATTTGTTCCAAGATTTGGCGGATACGCACGCCGCGGCAATGGGATTGGGGTACGAGTACGGCATCAGCCGCGGAATCGGCTGGGTCGGCGCGAATTATGCCGTCAAAGTCGAACGCATGCCCGCCTTGAACGAAAGCTTTACGCTGGCGACATGGCCGTCGGATAAAACGCTGATTACGGGGATTCGCGAATTTTCGGCGATTGACGAACAGGGCAAGCCGCTGTTTTACGCGTCGTCGCAATGGGCGCTGATAAACCTTGCCACCAAACGCCCCGTTAAAATCGAAGGCAACGTTCCCGCTTACGACGTTTTGCCCGAACGCATGGTTGAAACGGCGTTTGCCAACCCCGCCCTGCCCGAACGGACGGATTTTTCGGCGGCGTTCCCCGTGCGGTGGAGCGAAATCGATTTGAACAAGCACGTCAACAACACGAACTATCCCCTGTGGGCAAGCGAAGCCGTGCCGCGCGATTTCCGCGCCGCGCACACAATAGCCGAAGCTGACATCGCTTTTAAAAAGCCCGCCGTTTTCACCGACGACATAGTTGTCGAAACGGAAATCAGCGGGCTTGAAACCAAGCACGTCATCAAGCGCGCGTCGGACGGAACGGTGTTCGCCCGCGTGCGCTTTTTATGGATTTAGTGCGGATACCACAGCATCGATTCGACGGGAACGTTGATTTTTTCGCGTCCGTGCAAATCGCCGATTTCCAAAGCCGCCGCCGCGCCGACAACGTTTCCGCCGACCTGCTGCAGCAAGGACACACCCGCCGCCAAAGTCCCGCCCGTCGCCAGCACATCGTCCACCACGACCAGCCGTTCCGACGGGGCGAAGTCTTCGACGCGGCATTCCATTTCGTCCGTGCCGTATTCCAAAGCATACGAATAGCGCACGACCGTCCCCGGCAGCTTTGACGCTTTGCGCAACAGGGACAAGCCGATACCCAGATTCGCGGCGACGGGCGCGGCGAAAATAAAGCCTTTTGAATCAATCGCGAACAGGCGGTCGGGGGAAAATTTTTTAATCAGCGCCGTCATTTTTTGAACGGTCAGCGCGAAAATTTCGGGGTCTTTGAACAATCCCGTGATGTCGTAAAAGTTCACGCCTTTTTGGGGAAAATCGGGAAAAGTCGGAACACAATCGTGCAAATCGAATTTTTCAGTCACCAACATTACTCCACAGGTAAAAATCCCGCCGTTTCCGACCGCGCGTCGGACGCTTCGTACGTGCCGAGGCTCTGCACGCCAAGCGTTACGGCTTTCAGTTCTTCCATTGTTTTCCGCCCGTTTTCGTCGAACTGATTCATCGCGACATCGACATAGAACACGGGTTCGGAATGATGAATCCCCGTCATATAGGTTTCAAGCTTGGTCATATTGACATTGTGCTTTTGAAACACTTTCAGCGCTTCGACCAGCGCGCCCGCTTGGTGCTTTGTGCGGAAAAACAAGCTGGTTATCAGGGATTTTTTATGCAGTTCTTCGGGCTTCAGCGGCGTTTTTTTCAAGAACAGAAAACGCGTCGTGTTGCCGCTTTGGTCTTCGACGTTTTCCATCAAAGCCGTCATTTTGTAGCGCGTCAAAGCCCCCGCGGGCGCCAGCACGGCAACGTTCGGCGTCATTTCCTGCGCCAAATCGCGCGCCGCCCCCGCCGTATCCCACGCGTCGCGCAAACGGGCGTTCGGCAAAACGCGCTGTAAAAACTTCTGACACTGAGCCAGTCCTTGCGGATGCGACCGCACTTCGGCAATGCGGGAAACGGCGGCTTTCAGTTCGTCCGCCGTCGGAGCGGAACGCTTCCACGCCAACAGCTCGTCGTCTGACAAGTTTTGCGGCGGCAGTCCGCGCACGAACTTGGTCGGCACCATCAGGCAGTAATGCACGGGCAGAAAAGCCTCGCCCGTAATGAACAGCGACGATTCGGGCAAAATGCCGTACACTTCGGTCACGCGCCCCGCCGTCGAGTTTTCAACGGGTATCACGGCAACGTCCGCTTCGCCGTTGACGACGGACTGCATCGCGTCGCCGAAAGTCAAACAGCTGCGGTGCACCGCGTCGGGAAAGCACCGTTCGCACACCATTGAAGAAAAACAACCGATGACGCCTTGGTAAGTTACTTTCATTTCAATCCTTTCAACAGCAATTTTTCGTTTTCGGGCTGATCCTGCTTTGCGTCCACAATGCTCTGGCGGATCGCGCGCGTGCGGGAAAACCAGTCCTGCAAAGTCTGCCCGTCGCGGTGTCTGATGGCGCGCTGCAGAACGGTCAAATCCTCGGTGAACCGCTGCAAACCGTCCAGCACCGCGTCGGCGTTGTTCAAAAAGATGTCGCGCCACATCACGGGCGAAGACCCCGCTATGCGCGTAAAGTCGCGAAAACCGCCCGCCGCGTATTTCAACACGTCGTGCTGTTCGCTTTCCTCCAAATCCGCCGCCGTTCCGACAATCGTGTACGCTATCAAATGCGGCAGATGCGACATCAAAGCCATGACTTTGTCGTGGCGTTCGGGGGACATTTCTTCGACTTTCATCCCTGCGGCCTCCCAGACCGCGCGCACGGTGTCAAGCGCGGCTTTGTCCGTTTTTTCCGTCGGCGTCAGAATACACCAGCGTCCTTTGAACAATTCGGCAAAGCCGTTTTCGGGTCCCGATTTTTCGGTTCCCGCAACGGGATGAGCGGGAACAAAGCGCACGCAATCGGGAACGTTTAACGCCGCTATCGCCGATTTGACCGACCCGACATCGGTTAAAATCGCGCCTTTTTTCATCGCGGGCGCGCAATCGTTCACAATATCGCCGATAACCCCGACGGGCGTGCAAACAAACACGATGTCCGCATCCCTGACGGCGGCTTTGACATCCGTAAAGGCGGTGTCAACCACGCCCAGCTCAAGCGCGGTGTCCAGCGTTTTTTGCGAACGTCCCGCGCCGACGACCGTTTCCGCCAGCCCGTCGCGCTTTAAAACCCGCGCCAAAGACGATCCGATCAGCCCGACCCCGACAACCGCCGCCGTATGAAAAAGATATGACATCTCGACTCCTGCGTTTTTTCAGGTATTATAGAGGGAAATATTCTTTTGTGAAAAGGCAAAAATATGGGCATCCTCTTGTTTTTCGGCATCGGCTTTGTTTTATTCTTTCCCCTGCCGCTGTTTGTGCGCCGTTTCGGCAAGTTTATGCCCGCCGACGCGGGAACGGCTTTGGTGCGCAGTTTTCACATTCCGCGCTTTGCCAAAGCATCGGACGCCGCCCGCAAAGCACTGCGCCGCCGTTTGTGGTTCAGACTGCTGCGCGCGTGTTTCAAGTGGGGCTTCATCGGCGGAATTTTGCTTTGCGGTCTGCTTTATTTCGGATATTCGCCGTTTTTGTTTGTTTTCTTTATGCTGTCCGCGCTGATGGCGGGCGTGGACGAACGTCTGCACCTGTTGCCCGACGTGTTGACCGTTCCCATGCTGATTTTGGGATTTTTCACGGCGACCATAGGCTTGTCGGGATTAAGCCCGCTTGAATCCGCCGTCGGCGCGCTGTTCGGCTATCTGATGCCCATGATTGCAAGCGCGTTGATGACTCCGTTCCGTCCGCAAAGCTTGGGCGGCGGCGACGTAAAGATGCTGTCCGCGACGGGCGCGTGGATAGGCGCGGCGGGTTTGGCGGCATCGATTCTGGCATCGTTTTTCTTTTTCACCGTCATCGTTTTAAGCCACAAAACCAAAGAAGGCCCTTACGGTCTGTCGCTGTTTTTGGGCGTCATCGTGGTTTTGGTGCTGCAAGCCCTGCCCGCGTTTCACGGATTATTCGTCTTTTAAATCGTCGGCAAGCTCGATTTTTTCAAACGTCAAAGGCGCATCGTCGTCCAGCAAATCGTCCAGCCAGTTTTGCTTGGCTTCCAGTTCGCGCTCCGTTTCCGCCAGCGCTTTTTCGGCGCGTTTCAGGTTGTTGTGGGCGACGTTTGCCATTTTTTCGGCGCCCAGCTTGTCATACACCGCCAAAGCGTCGGAAAACACTTCGACCGCGCGGTGCAGCAAAGCGGGATTGTCGCCTTCGCGTTCCGACAGCAGGAACAGCGCCGAAGCCAAGTTGTTGCTTGCCCGCGCCCACAGCAAAGGCTTTTCGTCCCTGTCCAGAACGGTCAATTCGCGTTCATACAGTTCGACCGCTTTTTTCAGCAAAGTCGTTTTTGTGCTGTAAGACGAAAACAGCTGCATCGTGCGTGCCAAACCGTTGACCGCGTCCGCCCATTTGTCGGCGTCTTTTGCGGGCTTCAAGACGGAAAGCGAATCGCGGTACGCCGTCATGGCGGAAACGAAATCCTCGCCGTTTCCCGATCGGAAAGCGATTTTTTGACGCACATTGCCGATTCTCAGCTTCAAATCGCCGTACGCTTCGGGTTTGTATTTTTTGGAAACGGAGTCCGCGGCTTTTTGAAACGCCTGTTCCGCCAGTTTGAAATCGGCGATATCTTCCTTTTGTTCGCCGTCCAACTGGTGAATCAAGCCGACTTGGCGCGTTACAAACACATATTCGGGGGCGTAAGGCGGCAGTAAAGTCAGCGCTTTTTCATACACTTCGGATGCCAAAGCCGTCTTGTTTTCCGCGAATTTGAACAAACTGATCAAAGACAGCACGTTGGCAAAACAGGTCAGGTTTGCGCCCTGCTCCTCCGCCGTCAGTCCCGTCATCGGTTCGGCGGCGTACGCGCCCGCTTCGTTCAGCAAAGCCGGCAAAAACAGGTGAAGCAGCTGTTCGTGTTCCAGCCGCGTCGGCAACAGCACGCCAACCGTAAAAGCTTTCAACAGCGTTTTGTGCAGGTCGTCCATCTGCACGGGCAAAAAAAACCGCGTCCCGACATCGAACGGATTGTTTTCGACCGTTCCGCCGCGGACGGCGTGGAATTCCAGCACCCGCCCCGCGTTGTCAAACCGCGCGTACAGCCCGAAATCCGCCGCGTGCGCTTCCATCCACGTCCGCATTTGCATGGCGGCGCGCGCCCCGTTCGCGTCGTCAATCACACCGTCGACGACTTTGACCCGCACATTCGGGATTTGGCGCAAAATCTGATACAAAGATTCGCGAATCGCCCCGTCGTCGTCGCCGTCAATCGACGCCAGCACCAAAGCCGTTCCGAATGACACTTCGCCGTCCGTTCCCTCTTTCAACCAATCCGCCAGCGCGGAATGTTTCGGTTCGGCATGCAGAACAACGGGTTTATCAACTACTTTGACGGCGGGCGCGCGCGGTCTTTCCACCTTGACCAAAGCCTGCTTTTTGGGCGGCTCATCCTCGTCGTTCGGCAAATTCGCGGCGCGGGAAGCGGGTTTCCCGACGGGCTTGTCGAAATCGAAATCGTCACTATCGTCCGAATCGAAATCAAAGCCGTCGTCATCGTCGTCAAAAGCAAAATTGTCGTCCTTGGGCGACAAAGCCCCCGTCCTTTGGCGTTTGGCGATGTATTCGTCGGCGGTTGCGACCTGCACGGTCAATTCGCCGACCGCGCGGGCGGAAGCCGAATAAACGCCGTTCAGCACATCGTCCGCGCCCAGCACGTCATCGGCGCGCTTGCGTCCCGCAATACGTTCTCTGCCGTTTGTTTCAACGAACAGTTCGGCTTGTCCGTCCAGAATCGTATAAACGTTTTTGCACGGTTCGCCCTGTCGGAACAAAAGTTCGCCCGCCGAAAAAATTTTTTCTTTTTTTGCCATAACCGCCCCTGACGTGGTAAAACGATTTTCAATACAGTTTAAAAGACCCCGAAAGGAAACGCCATGAAAAACAGTACCTTGCCCGAAATAAAATTGAAACAAGGCTGCTCACGCCGAATCAAAGCGGGGTCGCCGTGGGTGTTTTCCAACGAAATCGACATGACCGCCGACGCCAAGCAAATCCCCGCCGGATCAATCGTCAAACTGACCGACAACACGGGGACTTTTTTGGGATTGGGGACGTTCAACGCCCATTCATTGATAGCTTTTCGCAAAATCGCGTCGGACGTTCAAACGGAAATCAACACCGCGTTCATCGCCAAAAAACTGCGCCGCTGCGTCGCCCTGCGCGATGCTTTGGTCAATTCGCCGTTTTACCGCTTGGTCCATTCGGAAGGCGACGGTCTGCCGGGGCTGATTATCGACCGCTTTGACGACATCGTCGCATGCCAAATCAACACGGCGGGCATGGATTTGATGAAAGAAAGCGTCGTCGCCGCGATTGACGAAGTCCTGCACCCGTCGTGCATCGTCTTGCGCGCCGAATCCGCCGCCCGTTCTTTGGAAGGGCTGGAACCGCTGTACGAAGTCGCCAAAGGCACTTTGCCCGATGTCGTTCCCGTGCGCGAAAACGGCATTTACTTTTACGCCGATTTGAAAGAAGGGCAAAAAACGGGCTGGTTTTACGACCAGCGGGAAAACCGCGCGTTTGTCGGGCGGCTTGCCCCGAACAAACGGTGCATTGACTTTTACACTTACGCGGGCGGATTCGCGCTTCACATGGGCATCGGACACGCCAAGGAAATCATCGGCGTCGACCGTTCGGAACAAGCGCTCGACCTTGCGAAAAAAGCCGCCGAAACCAACGGCTTGACCGACAAAGCGTCGTGGATACGGGACAACGCGTTCGACGTGCTGGAAAATATGAACAAGGACAAGGAAAAATTCGGAATCGTCGTCTGCGATCCCCCCGCTTTCGCCAAAGTCAAAAAAGACATACAGGCGGGACTGCGCGGCTATCGAAAAATGGCGCGTCTGGCGGCGGGATTGGTCGAACGGGACGGGATTTTGGCTTTGGGGTCGTGTTCGCACCACGTCAAGCCCGACGAATTTCTGGCGGAATGTTCGCGCGGCATTACCGAAGCGGGCAAATCGGGACGATTGATTTTGCAGGCGGGCGCGGGTCCCGATCACCCCGTCCACCCGCACTTGCCCGAAACGGCGTATCTGAAGTGTCTGGTCTATCAGCTGGATTAGTCAAGCTATAAAAAAGCCCCGAATAATCGGGGCTTTTCGGTTATTTGCGGTTATCGGCAATTTGCGGCGCGCCGCCCTGCGCTTTTATCGCGGGTCGGACTTCGGTGTATTCCGCCGTTTCTTCGCCCGTCGGAACATCCTCGACAATTTCCAACTTGTCGTTGACGACACGGATTTTGACAATCGAGTTATCCCTGATTCTGCCCTCCAATATCGCCATGGCAAGCGGATTTTCCAGTTCGCGCTGAATCAGCCGTTTCAGCGGACGCGCGCCGTACATCGGTTCGTACCCCGCATCCGCCAGCCAGTTCAAAGCCTGTTCGTCCAAATCCAAAACAATGTGGCGTTCAGCCAAGCGGCTGCCCAGCCGTTTCAGCTGGATTTGAACAATGCCCGTCATATCGGCGCGGTTCAAACGGCGGAACAGCAGGATTTCATCCAAACGGTTCAAAAATTCGGGTTTGAACGACGCGCGGACAATCTCCATCACTTCGGAACGCACCGCGTCAACGGGCTGTTCTTCGGGCTGGTTTGCCAGAATTTCCGCGCCCAAGTTCGACGTCAGAATGATAATCGTGTTTTTGAAATCNNTGATGATGGTGTTCTTGAAGTTCGCGGTACGTCCCTTGTTATCCGTCAGTCGTCCGTCATCGAGCACTTGCAGCAGGATGTTGAACACGTCGGGGTGGGCTTTTTCCACTTCGTCGAACAAGATGACTTGATACGGACGACGGCGAACCGCTTCGGTCAAAACGCCGCCCTGATCATAGCCGACATAGCCCGGAGGCGCGCCGACCAGCCGCGAAACCGCGTGCTTTTCCATATATTCGGACATATCGATACGCAACAAAGCCGTTTCGTCGTCAAACAAAAACGCCGCCAAAGACCGCGCCAGTTCCGTTTTCCCGACGCCCGTCGGTCCCAGAAACAGAAACGATCCCATCGGACGGTTCGGATCTTGCAACCCCGACCGCGAACGGCGCACCGCGTCGCTGACGCTTTTGACGGCTTCCTCCTGCCCGATAAGGCGGGCTTGGATATGCTGTTCCATGTGCAGCAGCTTTTCGCGTTCGCCCGTCAGCATTTTGTCCGTCGGAATCCCCGTCCAGCGCGACACGACCGCCGCAATCATTTCGGGCGTGACCGATTTGGTTGCGGAAACCTGCGTTTCGTTTGCCTGCTGTTCGGCGATTTTCAGTTTGTTTTCCAAGTCGGGAATCAGCTTGTAGCGCAATTCGCCCGCATGTTCGTAGCGTCCTTCGCGCAACGCCTTGTCGACGTCGATTTTCGCGGCGTCCAGCTGTTCACGCAGTTTTGCGGCGTTCGCCATCGCGTTTTTGCCGGAAGCCCACTTGCCCGACATTTCGGATGATTGGTCTTCCAACCCCTTGATTTCGCCCTCCAGCTTCAGCAAGCGTTCTTTCGACGCATCGTCGGTTTCCTTTTTCAAAGCTTCACGTTCGATTTTCAGCATCACCAAACGACGGTCGATTTCATCCAAAGCTTCGGGTTTGGAATCGATTTCCATTCGCAGACGCGACGCGGCTTCGTCCATCAAGTCAATGGCTTTGTCGGGCAGAAAGCGGTCGGCAATGTAGCGGTTCGACAAAGTCGCCGCCGCCACCAGCGCGCTGTCGGAGATTTTGACCCCGTGGTGGAGTTCGTATTTTTCCTTAATCCCGCGCAGAATGGAAACGGTTTCCTCGACCGTCGGTTCGTCGACAAAGACGGCTTGGAAACGCCGCGCCAAAGCGGCGTCTTTTTCAACATACTTGCGGTATTCGTCCAGCGTCGTCGCGCCGANNGCAGTGCAGTTCGCCGCGCGCCAAAGCGGGCTTCATCAGGTTGGAAGCGTCCATTGACCCTTCGCTTGCCCCCGCACCGACAATCGTGTGCATTTCGTCGATGAACAAAATCACGGCACCGTCGGCGGCGCTGATTTCTTCCAACACGGCTTTCAAGCGTTCCTCGAATTCGCCGCGGTACTTCGCGCCCGCAATCAGCGCGCCCATGTCCAAAGCCAGCAGTTTTTTATGGCGCAGGCTTTCGGGAACGTCGCCGTTCACGATACGCAACGCCAGCCCTTCGACAACCGCGGTCTTGCCGACCCCCGGTTCGCCGATAAGAACAGGGTTGTTTTTCGTACGCCGCGACAGCACTTGAATCGTGCGGCGGATTTCCTCGTCACGTCCGATAACGGGGTCGATTTTACCCTCGGCGGCGCGCGCGGTGTAATCCAAAGTGTATTTTTTCAAAGCGTTGTATTTGTCTTCGGCATTGGCGGAATCGGCTTTGCGCCCTTGACGCAAAGCTTCAATCGCGGCGTTCAGGTTTTGCGCCGAAACGCCCGCGTCCGACAAAATGCGATGCACGCCCGTGTTCGGCACAATCGCCATCGCCAACAGCATGCGTTCAACCGTTACGAACTCGTCGCCCGCTTTTTTGGCGATGTCTTCGGCTTGCTGCATGACTTTGCCGAATTCCTGATTCGGGTAGCTTTCGACCCCCTGTCCCGACACTTTGGGCAGTTTGTCAAGCGCTTCCTCGACCAGTTTCAGCGCCCGTTTCGGATCGCCGCCCGCGCGCGCAATCAATCCCGCGCACAAGCCTTCCTGATCGTCCAGCAAAACTTTCAACAAATGTTCGGGAGTCAAATATTGATGGTCGCTGCTTTGCGCCAACCCGCCGGCGGATTGAATGAAGCCGCGGCACCTGTCTGTAAATTTTTCGATATTCATTGAAGCATATCCCCTTTCGTTTGAAGATGATATAGGACGTTTTTCCCTGCGCGCAAGGGGATTTAAAGGGGACTTTGATGAAAATTTTCGTTAAACGTTTTGCCCCTTGATAAAACGGTGCAAAGTCATTTTATCAACGCCCATCATTCTGGCGATTTGCGCTTTGGAAACACCTTGCTCCATCAGTTGAAAGATTTTTCGCCTGTTTTTGGACAGCTTCAGCGTTTTGCTTTTTGCGCCCAATGGTCTGCCCAGTTTCACGCCGTCGCTTTTTAATTTGTTCAGCGACATCTTGGTTCTGTCGGAAATCAGCTTTCTTTCGATTTCCGCGGAAATGCCGAAAGCGAACGCCAGCACTTTGCTTTCCAAATTGTTGCCCAAACGGTAGTTCTCTTTGATGGCGCAAACCATACAGTTTCTGTCCAGACATTGCTGTAAGATACTCATAATCTCCATCAAACTGCGTCCCAAGCGTGAAATTTCGGTTACAATCAAGGTGTCGCCTTCATTTAATCTTTTTAACAGCTTACTGAGTTTGCGCTGTTCCAGCGGCTTTTTGCTGGAAACCATTTCCGTAATCCAAGTTTCAACGTTTAAGCCGTTTTGTTTTGCATAGCGTTTGATTTCAAATTCTTGGTTTTCAATGGTTTGTTTGTCGGTCGAGCATCTGCAATATCCGTAAATCATAGGGCGTCTCCTTGTTTCGGAATGGGATTATTTATCCATAAATCGGATCTAAACATATGCAAATAAAGGGACGTTTAAATCAAGACATATTTTCTATAAATTGTATCGCCTTGTATAAAATACAAAAGCTCTGCCATCCTCGTAAAAACAAGGGGTTGCGCCCTTTGATGCGTTTTTCTGTTGCGTTATCCGCAATGCGTATCACAAACGTCCCTTTTTGATATCGTTGCTTGCGATGCCATGGGATTTGTCATGGCGAAAATATTGAACACAGAACATACGAAGGGGGTATTATGAAATTATCCAAGAACAGTTTGATGGGATTATCACACAGATACAGTCTTGTTTTAAAGAAATGCGCTATCTTGAACGTTCTTGTTTTGATGGGATGTTTGACTGCATTTCCGGCAAAAGCAGCCTATATAAATGAAGGTGATGAAAAACAAGACGGCGGCAAACTTTCGGTGGGTATTTGGGGAAGTGGCACTGTAGACTATGATGAAGCCACAGCAAGCATGACTGTAAAACCGGAAAACAACAAAATAGTCGCCGATTATCTGTCAGCCGCCATACAGACCGGCAACAAAAATCATAAACATCCGATTTTGTCGGTTGTGGGCGATAAAAATACAACACTTGAAATGAAAACGGATAAGTTTAAGAACGATGTGATGATCCTTTCCCGTTTTGCAAAAGTCAATATCGGTACGGCGGAAAGCCCTATCGGAACAATCAGTTTGACTGACGACGGATTAACAAAAGGCGGCGGAAGCTTGATTTATGTCACATCCGGCAACGGATATGCGGATGCGGACGTTCAAGAATTAAACATTTACGGAAACAAAATTTCTTTGTCCGGGACAGGTAAAGACGGAGTCACGGCAATTTCCGGCAATGAAGGACGGCTAAAACTGATTGCGAACGAGTCGTTAGATATAATCGGAAATATCGAAGCTTATAATTCCGTCTATGGCGGACATGCAAATATGAAATTCGACATCAACGCCAACGAAGGAAATTCAGCCGTAACAACCATCAAAGGCGATATTAACGCTGCCAAGGGTTCGGAAGTCAACATCGGGTTGAAAGGCGCCGGATCATCCGTTACAGGGAATTTATTGGTCAGCGCCGAGGGAACGAAATTGCCCGGAGGCACTATCAATCTTAGTTTCGGTGAAAACGGGAAAATTACAGGAAACATTACCGCGCAAGACGCAGGAAAAATTTCTGTCACCGGAACCGACACCGTGAACATCGCGGGAAATATTTCCGTCGGCGAAAATTCTACGTTTGCAGGTAAAAACATCGCTGTAAACGGCACCTTAACCGGCAAGGGAAGCGTGCAAGCTTCAGGTAAATGGGATATTCAGGGTGCAATCACTGATATTCAGGGTGCAATCACTTTTGAAAAAAACGCGTCGCTGGCGGCGGAATTGCAAAAAACGAAAATCTCGGCAAAATCGGTTGCTTTTGAAGGTAACAACACCTTAAATTTGAAAATCGCGAATAACTTGACCGGCAAGGATTACGACTTCATCAAAACAGAAACACTGGACGGTCGGGAAAACGTGACAATTGCGGAAAACGCACTGTACAATTTGAAACTGACGGAAGACGGCAAAATCAATGTAAGCGTTAAATCCGGCGCGGAACTTGTCAAAGACATGCCCGCCATGGCGCAGGAAGCGGCGGCGATTTCAGCCATTGTGCAGATCGGCGGCAACGGCACCGATGCCGGCAATGCGGTTGCGGAATCGATTTCCGCAGCAATGCAGTCGGGCGACAAACTTGGCGCGATCAAAGCCGTAAAAGATTTAGCTCCGACAACCTCTCAAGAAGTAATGGGCGTGGCTCAAGGCGTGAACAATATCTTGTCCAATATAGCCGGCGCTCGCATGTCTGCCGTAAGCAAAGGTCGTTCCGGGGGCGCCGCTTTTACCGGCGGTGCCGTGTGGGCGCAAGGTTTGTATAACCATACCAAACAAGACGGATCCGCCGCAACGGATGGATTTAAAGCCGATACGACAGGCGTTGCTTTCGGTATTGACGGAAAAGTCAACGAAAATTTGATGTTCGGAATCGGTTACGGCTACAGCAACACGGATACGGACGCCGGATCTCGTGACATTGATGTCGACGGGCACAACTTCTTCATTTATTCCGAATACAAACCCGATAATTGGTATGTAAACGGTATGTTGAACTATGGTTTCGGCAAATACACGGAAAAGAAAGCTCCTGCAGGAATTGCTTTAAAATCCAAGTATGATGTGAACACATACGCCGCGAACATAATGACCGGATATGATTTCACCAACGGTTTGACTCCGGAAGTCGGGCTGCGTTATTTACTGACCGATCAAGAATCCTATTCGGATGGCGTTCAGCGCGTCAAAGCGAAAAACAACGATGTTTTAACAGGCATTGTCGGCGTTAAATATCATCGTGACTACAAGGCAAGCAAATGGTCATTTAAACCGAATCTGCATTTAGCCGCTACATACGATATGATGAGCGACGATTCCGAAGCCATGATTAATGTTATCGGAGGCGGTTCATATCAGATTACTGGAGAACACTTGCATCGTTTTGGCATTGAAACGGGCGTTGGTTTTGAAGCTTCTGTCGGCAAATGGAATCTGTCGATGAATTATGATGGCGGTTTCCGTAAGGATTTCCAATCTCATACCGGTATGCTGAGGGCAAAGTACAACTTCTGATTTGACAGGACAAACAACGAGCGCGGTGCTTTTTATGCACCGCGCTCTTTATTTTTGGCAAAGAATCTTATTTATTCGGATTCCGCGTCTTTTTGCAGGAATTTGACGGCTTTTTTAAACGTCTTGTCCTTGGCTTTATAGATGATTTGCCGTCCCAAACGTTCCGAAACGCACAATCCCGCCTGTGCCAAAGCGTTCAAGTGAAACGACAGCGTGTTGCGCGGCATTTCACCCAAGCTTTCGATAATCTGCGTCGGGGTCAAGCCCTGCTCGCCCGCTTTCGTCATCAGTTTAAAGATTTTCAAGCGGCTTTTCTGCCCCAAGGCATTGAAAACGGCGGCGGCTTCTTCGGCTTTCATCAGCGTTTACGCGGTCGGCTGAGCGGCGGCTGTTTTCGCCGAACGGGGCGGACGGCCGCGGCGGCGCACAACGACGGGAGCGGCTTCTTCCTGCGCTTTTTCTGTTTTTTCAGCCGCTTTTTCGCGACGTTTCATTTCGTTTGCCGCCATGACGGATACGGGAACGGACAAATCGGTTTCCGAAACGGGCGTTTCAACGGGCTGTTCGGCGGAAGCTTCCTCAACGGCTTCTTCGGCGGCGGCATCGGCGGAAACAACGTCGGTTTCCGATGCTTCATCGGTTTGTTCGGACTGTTCAAGCTGTTGCTGATACTGCTGATTGCGCTGCTGTTCAGCGGCAATCGCCATCAGGTTCAAACGGTTGTAGTGGTCGGCGTGCTGCAGGCAGTTTTCCGCCAAAACGCGGTCGGAGGACATCGCGTCCTTTGCCGCCGCCAAGTATTTTTCCATCAGCTGGAACGCCGTTCCGCGCAAACGTCCGACGGGACCCAAGCTGTCGTAAACCGTGTTGCGGTTGGGCGCGTTGTTGAAACGGCGGTTGTTGTTATTGTTGTTAAAATTATGGTTGCGTCCGCGTGAACGCCCTCTTGGATTCATACCCATTGACAACACTCTTTATCCGATGAAAGAAAATCAAAAGCGGCAAACCTGCCCGCTGTTTTGCGTTAATTTAACGGGTTGTTTGTCCGTTTTCAAGCGGTTTTTGCTTTTTTAAAGCGATACAGCGCACAATTCCGCCCAAATCCGTGCCGAATCCGTCAAAAGCCAATCCGTTTTGTTCCGCCAAAGCTTTGACCGCTTCATGCTGTCCTTTGCCGAATTCAAACACGGCAAGCCCGTTTTCCGCCAATAATCCGCCCAAAACGGGGAACAAAGCACGGTAAGCGTCCAACCCGTCGGCGCCCGCGAACAGGGCTTGTTTCGGATCGTAAAGCGCGACTTCGGGGGCAAGCGGTTCACTGTCGCCGATATAAGGGGGGTTGGAAATCACAACGTCAAATGTTCCGAACGTATCGTTCCACCCGCTTTTGTTCCAATCGGCTTGAACGGTTTTGAACCGCGCGGAAAGCCCGTTCGATTCCGCGTTTTCCCGTGCGATTTGCAACGCTTTTTCGCTTGAATCCGCCCCTATTGCCGACGCGTTCAAATACTCGGACAGCAAAGACAGCGCCAAACACCCCGACCCCGTCCCCAAATCAAGGATTTTCAACGCGGCGGTTTTATCCGTTTTGCGCTTTAAAATTTCCTCTATCAGCGTTTCGGAATCGGGACGGGGATCAAGCACGTCTTGCGTTACTTTGAAATCCAGCCGCCAAAACCCGCGCGTCCCGATGATTTTCGACACGGGTTCGCGGTTCAGCCGCCGCCGTTTGAACGCTTCGATTTTTTCCGCCGCGTCGTCTTCGATTTCGCTGTCGGAGTGCATTCGCACAAAAACGGGCGGTTTGTTCAGCGCAAAAGCAACCAGCAGGCGGGCGTCCGCGCGGGCGTCGTCAATCCCCGCCCGTTCAAAGGCGGCGGTTAAATCGTCAAGAGCGTTTTTTAATACCGTACTCATAAATACACCCCGTATTCTCGGATTGATTTTAGGGGGCAAATGAAGGAAGACCCGACGCGCAGAAGCGCAAGCGTACATTACGGTACGTGCGCATTCGAGCATCGGAAGCGACCGTACAGTTGCCGCATAAAATCAATCCCCGTTATTCCAATTCCGACAATCTCGACAACTGGTCTTCCGTTAAAAGGGCGTCGATGATTTCGCCCAAAGCCGTCCCGTCCATCACTTCGTCAATCTTGTATAAAGTCAGATTGATGCGGTGGTCGGTAACGCGCCCTTGCGGAAAGTTGTAAGTGCGGATGCGTTCGGAACGGTCGCCCGACCCGACTTGGTTTTTACGGTCGACGGAACGTTCCTTGTCCAACGCTTCGCGCTGCATATCATACAGGCGGGAACGCAAAATTCTCATCGCGCGGTCTTTGTTTTTGAACTGCGACCGCTCGTCTTGGCACGCAACGACAAATCCCGTCGGAAGGTGCGTGATACGCACGGCGGATTCCGTTTTGTTGACGTGCTGACCGCCCGCGCCCGATGCGCGGTAAACGTCGATTTTCAAATCTTTTTCATCGATTTTCAGATCGACTTCCTCGGCTTCGGGCAGAACGGCGACCGTCGCGGCGGACGTGTGAACGCGCCCCGCAGATTCCGTTTCGGGAACGCGCTGGACACGGTGAACACCCGATTCAAATTTCAGCTTTTCAAACACGGATTTGCCCGTAACGGCGGCGGACGCTTCTTTGTAGCCGCCCAGCCCCGTATCGTTGACGGCAAGAGTTTCAAATTTCCACCCCTGTTCGGCGGCATAGTGTTCGTACATGCGGAACAGTTCGGCGGCAAACAAAGCGGCTTCTTCGCCGCCCGTCCCCGCGCGGACTTCCAAAATCGCGTTTTTTTCGTCAACGGCGTTTTTGGGCAGCAGCAGGATTTTCAGCTGTTTTTCCAGTTCGGGCAAACGGTCTTTGGCGGCTTGAAGCTCCTCGTGCGCCAGCGTGCGCATTTCCGCGTCAAGGTCGGGATCGTCCAGCAAAGCTTGCGTGTCCGCAACGTCTTGAAAAGCTTTCTTATACGCCTTAATCGCCTCGACAACGTCTTTCAAGCCCGCCAATTCCTTGGACAGTTTGACGAACGTTTCTCCGTCGGGATTCGCGCCCAGCAAAGCCTCCAATTCATCGTTTCGCGCCAGAACGACGTTCAGTTTTTCCTCAAAGCTCATCCCTGCACCGTTTTATAGCGTTCCAAAGCGGTCGAAAGGTCGGTCAGCAAAACCTCGGTTTGGTCGCCCGTATCCAAATCGCGCACGGTGGCAACACCTTTCGCCAATTCGTCGGAACCCAAAATCACAGCGGCGCAAGCGTTGATTTTGTTCGCTTTTTTCATCCGCTTGCCCATATTGCCCGAATACGCCATATCGACGACATAGCCCGATTGACGCAAATCGTGGGCGACTTTCATAATCGGCAACAGCGAGTCTTCGCCGACGGGAACGACCGCAATCGGACGGGGCTGAGGACTGACCAAGCCCGCTTCGGCAACCAGCAAAGCCAAACGGTCGATACCCGCGCCGAACCCGATGCCCGCCGTTTGCGAACCGCCCAACTGTTGGACAAGCCCGTCATAGCGACCGCCCGCCAAAACCGTGCCTTGCGCGCCCAAAGAATCGGTCACGAACTCGAAAACCGTGTGGCGGTAGTAGTCCAGCCCGCGCACCAGCCGCGGATTGACGACGAACGGAATGCCCAAAGCGTTCAATCCGTCCTGTACGGCATCAAAGAATTTTTTGGATTCTTCGTTTAAAAAGTCCGTCATTTTCGGCGCGTTTTCGACGATTTTTTTATCGCCCTCGTCCTTGGAATCCAAAATGCGCAGAGGATTTTTTTCCAACCGAACGCGGCTGTCTTCGCTCAATTTGTCCTTGAAGTCCGAAAAATAGGCGACCAAAGCGTCGCGATACGCCGTGCGGCTTTCCACGTCGCCCAGCGTGTTCAGCTCCAAGCGGATGTATTTTTGCAAACCCAGCGCGCTTAAAAAGTCCCACGCCAAGCACAGCACTTCGACATCGGTTTGGGGCGTCGCCGCGCCCAAGATTTCAACGCCGACCTGATGCAACTGACGGTAACGTCCCTTTTGCGGACGTTCGTAACGGAACATCGGACCCGCGTACATCAGCTTGACGGGCTGGTTTTGCTCCATGCCTTCGGAAATGAAAGCGCGCACGACACCCGCCGTTCCTTCGGGACGCAACGTAAAGCTTTCCCCGCCCCTGTCCGTGAACGTGTACATTTCCTTGGACACGATATCGGACGTTTCGCCGACGCCGCGGCAAAAGACTTCGGTCGATTCGAAAATCGGGGTTTGAATTTCGCCGAATCCGTAGCGTTTGGCAAATTCGCGCGCCGTGTTTTCGACCTGTTTGAACGCCGCCAAATCCGCGCCGTAAATATCGCGTGTTCCGCGTGCGGGTTGAATCGTCATTGTTTGCTTTCCACCATTTGTTCTGCCAAAGCGGCGATTGTTTCAACAACGTTTTCGGCGTTAATCGGTTCTTTTTGAACGCCTTTGACAAACAGCAAAGCTTTGCCGTTGCCGCCGCCGCAAACGCCGATATCGGCGCCGTGCGCTTCCCCCGGACCGTTCACGACACAGCCCATCACCGCGATTTTCAGCGGGTCGGAGATGTGTTCCAAACGGACTTCCAACGCTTTGACGACGCTTTCGACGTCAATGCCGCGCCGCGCGCACGTCGGACAGGACACGATGCGGACACCGTGATAGCGCAGTCCCAGAGTACGCAGAATTTCAAAGCCGACTTTGATTTCTTCGGTCACGTCGGCGGTCAGGGAAACGCGCAATGTGTCGCCGATGCCCTGCATCAGCAAAGACCCGATGCCCAACGCGGATTTGACCGTTCCCGCGCGCAGTCCGCCCGCTTCGGTCACGCCCAGATGCAGCGGATAGTCGCATTGTTCCGCCAGCTGACGGTAAGCTTCCATCATCATCAGCGTATCCGACGATTTGACCGAGATTTTAAAGTTGAAAAAGTCGTTGTCCTCTAAAATCTTGGCATGCTGCAAGGCGCTTTCGACCATGGCTTCGGGGCAGGGTTCGCCGTATTTTTCCAGCAAAGCCTTGTCCAAAGACCCGCCGTTGACGCCGATGCGCATGGAGCAATTATGGTCTTTCGCCGCTTTAATCACTTCGCGCACGCGGTCGGCGGAACCGATGTTCCCCGGATTGATGCGCAGGCACGCCGCGCCCGCTTCGGCGGATTCGATGGCGCGCTTATAATGGAAATGGATGTCCGCGACAATCGGCACTTTGACCTGTTTGACGATTTCGCGCAAAGCGGCGGTCGATTCTTCGTCGGGGCAGGAAACGCGCACGATATCCGCGCCGACGGCTTCCAAAGCGCGAATTTGCGCCACCGTCGCCGCAACATCCTTGGTCGGCGTGTTCGTCATGGATTGAACGGAAATCGGCGCACCGTCGCCAACGGGGACTTTGCCGACGTAAACGCGGCGGGATTTCCGACGCTTGATTTCAAAGTTTTTCATTATTCATCCAACTCCGCTGCTTCTTTTTGAATAAAATAGTCGGGATTCAGAGGGACATTGGAGCGCAAAGCTCCTTTCGGTCCGACGGGCGGCATCAGTTCGCCGTCCAAAAAGACGTCCAATCCGCCCGCGTTGCCCGTTTTCAAAAACAAATTTTCGGAATTGCGGGAAACCTGATAACGGTCGCCTTTGTTCAGCACACGGGAAATCAAAATGTTTTCACCGCGTCTGACTTCAATCCACGACGCTTCGTTCGCCACCAGCACCAACCGCGGATTGACGTTGTGCTGGCCGTAAACATGAATGTTTTCAACGGCTTCCTCGACGGGCGCACGTTGGGCGGGAATTGCACTTTCAGCAACCTCGGGGGTGCTGACAACAGCGTTTCCGTCCGCCTGTTCTTCCGCGGTGGCGGGAACTTGAGGTTTTTTGGGCGGAACGGGAGGAACGGGAGCTTCAACCACCGTTTTCACCGCAGGTTCGGCCGTTTGTTCGGGCAAAGGATACGATTCATCTAAAACCGTCACCGCTTCGGATTCCGGTGCGGCGACAACCACGACGGGATCGTTTGCATGAAAAGCTTTCCACACGCAGAAAATCGCAATCAGCACTGTCGCCGACACAATCAAAGCTGCGGGTTTTGGCGTCAGCGTTTCGCTTTCGGATTCTTCAATCCGTTCCGCGTCCGCATCGGCTTCTGCGGTTTTACCCGACATTTCCCGCTTGTATTTGGCGACGGTTTTATCCGCATCCAACCCCAAATAAGCGGCATAACTGTGAACGAACCCCTGCGCGTAAGCATCCCCCGGCAGATCTTTGGTATTACCGTTTTCCAAAGCTTCCAAAAATCTGGCGCGGATGCACAAATACGCCGCAACATCCTGCAATTCCAACTTTTTCGCCAAACGGGTGCGGCGTAATGTTTCCCCGACAGTGTCCGATTCCCGATTTTCCTCAGCCATCGTTTTTCCTTTCGATTAAGCCTTTTGCCAACGGGTCAAAGCGGCTTCGGCGTCGCTGACCAATTCCCGAACAATATCGGCGGCGGGCTTGATGTCTTTGACCAGTCCGACGCTTTGTCCCGCCATGACGGATCCGTTTTCGACATCGCCGTCAATCACGGCGCGGCGCAAAGCCCCGCCCCAGAAATGTTCGATTTGCATTTGCGCGTCTTTCAGCTCGATTTTTCCCTGCTGATACTTTTCAATCATTTCCAGCTGGAAAGCCATAAAGCGTTTTGTGCCTTCGTTCGCCAAAGCGCGAACGGGAATGACGGGAAAGCGCGCGTCCAGCTGAACGGTCGGAACGGCGTCGCGGGCGTTGGCTTTGATGAACGCCTGCTTGAAGTTCGGATGCGCGATACATTCCGAAGCGCACACGAAACGGGTGCCGAGCTGACATCCCGCCGCGCCCATCGCCAAAAACGCCGCCATCATTTCGCCCGAACCGATACCGCCCGCGACAAAGACGGGAACGTCTTTGACGGCGGGTAGGATTTCCTGCACCAAAACGTTCGTGGCGACGGGGCCGATGTGACCTCCGGCTTCTGTTCCTTCCAAAATCAGCGCGTCAACGCCGGAACGCAGCAGCTTTTTCGCCAGAACCAAGGCGGGCGCAAAACACATCACTTTGATGCCCGCGTCTTTCAATTCCTTGACCCAGGCGATGTTGGGAATGCCGCCGCCCAAAATGACGTGCGACACTTTTTGGCGCACGCAAACGGCGACCAGTTCCTCGATTTGCGGATGCATGGTCATGATGTTGACGCCGAAGTTTTTATCGGTCAGCTTGCGGATTTCGTCGATTTCGCCCGACAGCATTTCGGAGGGCATCGCGCCGCCCGCCAACACGCCGAAGCCGCCCGCGTTCGACACCGCGGCAACCAAATGATGTTCGGAAACCCACGACATCGCGCCGCACATAATCGCGTACTGCGTCCCTAAGAAATCCGTACCTTTCCGCCAAAACGAATCGATTAACATGCTGCGTCTTCCTTTTTATCCAGATTGAAAGCGGAGTGCAAAGCGCGCACCGCCAGTTCCGCGTAGTCGGCGGGAATCAGAACGCTGATTTTGATTTCTGACGTCGAAATCGCTTGAACGTTGATGCCTTTTTCGGACAGAGCCGCGAACATTTTGCGCGCGATGCCCGTGTGCGTGCGCATCCCCACGCCGACCAAAGACACTTTGACGCAATCGGCGTCAGAAACGATTTTTTCATAGCCGATGCAGTCGTGATTTTTTTCCAAAACCGCCATGGCTTTTTTCAGTTCGGATTCGGGCAAAGTGAATGTAATGTCCGTATGCGCCCCGTCCGCCGCGTCGGACTGAACAATCATATCGACGCAAATGTTGGCGTCCGCCATCGCGTCGAAAATCGCCGCCGAAACGCCCGGTTCGTCGCGCAACCCCGCCAAAGTGATTTTGGCTTCGTCCCGACTGTAAGTAATGCCGCTGATAATTTCTTTTTCCACGATGTCTTCCTCATCACAAATGGTTGTTCCGACGGGATTTTCCGCAAAGCTGGAAACCACGCGCAGATTGACTTGATACTTCATTGCCAGTTCGACGGAACGGGTTTGCAGGACTTTCGCGCCCAAAGACGCCATTTCCAGCATTTCCTCGTAAGTCACTTTGTCCAGCTTGCGGGCGTTTTTCACAAAGCGCGGATCAGTCGTGTAAACGCCGTCCACATCCGTGTAAATATCGCAACGGTCGGCGTTCAGTACCGCCGCCAAAGCCACCGCCGACGTGTCCGACCCGCCGCGTCCCAGCGTCGTAATCCGCCCCGCGGCGTTGACGCCTTGGAATCCCGCGACAACGGGAACGATGCCCTTGTCCAGACACGCTTTCAGTCGTTCGGCGTCGATTTGTTCGATGCGCGCTTTGGAAGCGGAATTGTCCGTCAAAACGGGAACCTGCCAGCCCGCAAACGATTGCGCGGGGACACCCGCCGCCTGCAAAGCCATCGCCAACAGCCCGATGGTCACCTGTTCGCCCGTCGACACGACGACATCGTATTCTTCGGGGCTGTAATCGGGGGAAACGTCCTGACAGAACTTGACCAGCTGATTGGTCACGCCCGCCATTGCCGACACAACGACGACGACCTGATTGCCTTTATCGACCTCGGCTTTGACTTTTTTGGCGACGTTTTGGATGCGTTCGATGTCCGCAACCGAAGTGCCGCCGAATTTCTGTACGATACACGCCATTTTAAAGTCCTGATACACCTTAAAAACAATAAATCGTTTTTATATAACCCACTTGGCTTGACAACGCAAGAATTTGCTTTAAAGATTTGTCAAAGAATCGATTCTTCGGAAAGGAGCAGACATGGCAGTCAAATACGAACGGGGCGCGCACGACACGCGTCCGTGGGGAACATGGGAAGTGCTGGATACGGGCGACAGGCACACCGTCAAGCGAATCGTCGTCGTTCCGAACGGCAAACTGTCCCTGCAAAGCCACGACCACCGCGACGAACATTGGATTATCGTCGACGGCACGGCGGAAGTCACCGTCGGCGACAAAGTTTTTACCGCGACGGCGAACACGCCGATTTTCATTCCCGCAAAAACCAAGCACAGAATCCGCAACAGCGGCGAAACCCCGATGATTTTCATCGAAGTTCAGACGGGCGACGAACTGGACGAAAACGACATCATCCGCTACGAAGACGTGTACGGGCGCGTTTAATCCCGCACGGCTTTCGCAAACGTCAGCAGGCGCACTTCTTTCGCCCCCGCCGCGCGCAACACGGCGGCACAGGCGTTGAAGGTCGCGCCCGTTGTCGTCACATCGTCAATGACAACAACGATTTTGCCTTTGACGTCGCCTTTGTTGAATTCAAACGCATGCTTGACGTTTTCAAAACGTTTCAAACGGCTGGACTGCTTGGCGGTCATTTTCACGCGCCTCAAAACGAACGGATTGTGTTTGACTCCCGATTCTTTCGCCACCGCGTTTGCCAGCAAAGCGGCTTGATTGTACTTGCGCACGAACAGTCTGCGGCGGTGCAAAGGCACGGAAACCAGCACGTCCGCGCCGTCCAGAACGGCTTTTCCCGCCTGCGCCGTCATTTTTCCCATCATCGGGGCAAGATGCGCCGCGTCGCCGTACTTCAACGCCAGCAGCAGCTGTTTGCTGACATCGCCGTACACGACGGCGGACGCAGCGGCAGAGGTCGAACCTTTGTAAAAAATCAGCTTGGCGTAGCAGTCGGCGCACAAAGCCCCCGCTTGTCCGATTCTGCCGCCGCAAACGGGACACACGGGCGGAAACAAGAGATTCAAAAGCGTTTCGAACATAAAAAACTGGTCAATCTTTGAAAATGTGATATATAAAAGGATTATACGTCCAAAACAGCGGGGTTTGTAATGAAAAAATTTTTGGTTCTTTTCGTATTGGCTTTGGCGGGATGTTCGATAAGCTCCGACGACTTCGGCGGATTGTCGGAACTCGACATCGATTTCATTCAGCCGACGAAATGGAACGGCGTCGAAATCCCCGCGTCCCAATTATGCCGTCAGGAAGGCGGACACGGCGCGACCCCGCCCCTTTATGTGACGGACATCCCGTCCGAAACGAACCTGATCATTTTGGAAATCAACAACGACGACATTCCCGATCTGGCGACCGCCGGATTGGGCAGCATCGGTTTTTATCACAAAGGCGACAGCTCCGCCGGTCTGCTTCCCGTCGAAGGCGAAACGTTTTCCATGCCCTCCTTTGCGTTCGAAGAAAAAGCCAGCCGCGTTTATTCCGCCCATCCGTATCCCTACATGCCGCCCTGCAAAGCGAAAGGTTATCATTATTCCGCAACGGTTTTGGCGGTCAAGCGCACGGGATCGTTCGACAAGCAGAAAACCGAGATTCTCGCCATCGGCAGAATCGATTTGGGCAGACATTAAAAGCTGAACGTTCCCGGCGGGTTGTTTTTGGCATCGTCGTCGGACATTTTGTCGAAATCGGAATCTTCCATCGTGATGTCTTCCAAAACGACGGTCGCGTCCAAAAACGTGTCTGAAATGCCCGCGCTCAAGGTGGCGCCGAATCCCGACCCGCCCCAGATCAAAGCTTCCTCGTCATCGGGTTTGCCGTATTTTGCCGTCAAAGAACGCAGAAAATCCGCGCGGCGCTTGTTTTTCAGGAAAACGCCTTCCTCGGTAACACCCAACGAATGGTCGCCTTTGCCGACATAGCGGATTCGAAACGCGGCGTTGTCCGTATAGAAACTGGTGAAATCCGCGTACAGCCGCTCGTTCGTCGCTTTGTTTTCAAAAAACAAATGCTGAATGTATTGACTGTTGTCGCTTTTCGCCTGTTCGTCAATGCAGTTTTTAAGATCGGAATAACGCTTGCCGCCCGTTTTCAAACAGCCGCGCTTGTACCGCCATTCGTTCAGCTGAGGAATGTTGCGGTTGATGCGTTTCAGCGCAAAGCCGTGCGCGCGGGCTTCCTCGATTGCGGCTTCCGGCGACATTTTCAGTTTGATGCCGGCAATGTCGAATTTTTCGGCGCTGGTGTCGCGTTTGGCTTTTTTGCCTTTTTTCACGCGCATTTCATACAGGGAAAGCCCTGCGTCCCGCCCTTTTTTGGATGAAGAGGCGCGCCCCAGTTCGGGCAAAGCTTCCCGCGCGTTCGTTCCCAAAGCGGGAACGGCGGGTTTTGCCGAGGGCTGCGGCGCGGCGGACGCCGTTGAAGCGGCGGGCTTCGAAGCTTCCGTTCCTTGTGGAGCGACAAGCCGAGCCGCCGGTTTTGCGGGCGCGGGCGGAACGACGGAAACGCTTGACGGTGCGGCGGGTTTTGCGGGCGCGGACGGCAGTTCGCTTTTGAAATCGTCGTCGTCGTACAGTCCGTCAAGCATCTGCGCCGAAACGCCCGTGGAAAACAGCATCATCGAAAATAAAATAAAAACTTGCTTCATCGCGCCTGCTGATAAGAAAGGATTAACAATCGCCTTTTATAGTATAAACAGAGTGTTACTTTTTTTTAAACAGGAAAGCGAATTATGACGAAAATTAAATCCTTGGGCGTTTTTTGCGGCTCCGCCGACGGTAAAAATCCCGCTTACATCAAAGCGGCGGAACGGTTGGGAAAAACGCTTGCCGAAAATAATGTGGAATTGATTTACGGCGCGGGACACGTCGGCATGATGGGCGCGGTCGCGCGCGGCGCTTTGGAAAACGGCGGACGCGTCATCGGCATCATCAACACTTTGCTGCAAGACCGCGAAAAACAAATTTTCAAACTGACCGAATTGAAAATCCTGCCGTCCCTGCACATTCGCAAAGACGCCATGTTCGCCGCTTCCGACGCATTCTGCGTGCTGCCCGGAGGCATCGGCACGCTGGACGAAGTGTTCGAAATTGTGACTTTGAAACAGATCGGCGAACACAGCAAACCGATTATTATGTATAACGAAAACGGATTTTGGGAACCGTACCGCGCCATTATCGAACGTTTGATCGGCGAAGGCTACGTCAAACCCGAACACGCCGATTTGGTAACATACGTCGATAAAGTGGAAGACATCCTGCCCGCCATCGATGCGGAAATCACCCGCAGCGAAGCCGCAAAAGCGGGCTGATTACTTCGGCAGCACCAACGCCAGAGCGGAATACTTCGGCGCCAGCGTATGGTTGGCGCCGTATTCCACGCCGATTCGATCGGCTTGCACCGCTTTCACAAAAGCGGCAAACAGCTTGCCGTTTTCGCCGTTCGGTTCGAAAACATCGCCGACACAGCAGTTCTGCCCGTTGACGATCGCCGCCGCGTACGCCGTCATCGCCCGCACGGTTTCACGCACAAATCCGTCCAAACAGCCGTATTCCGTATCCTGTCCCAGCAGCAGCCATTTTTTGGCAATGTCGCTTGCGGTTTTGCCGACGGTCGCCGCGATCAGCGCGACAGGCATCGCTTTGCCGCTTGAAAATTTGTCCGCCGGACTTGCCCCGTCCGCGCGGCGCGGAAAAGTCAGCGACGCAAAAACCGTTTTCCCGTCGGATGCGTAAAAATCAACCCTGTCGCCGCACGCTTTCGCGTTCACATAAACATACGCCGCGCGGGGCTGTAAAATGCCGTCGCGTTCGCAAACCGCGCGGACGGCATTCAAAACAGGAACCAGATCCTTGTTCATCCGTTCGCACCACTCATCGCGGGTTTCGGCGTCTTTCAACCCGCAGCCCCACCGTTTTTCAAACAAAGACAGTTCGTCCAGATACGGCATCAGCGCCCTCGGCGTACTTTCGACACAGACGGGTTCATAAAGCGGCACGTCAATCAGCGGCAAAGAATCCTGATTGTCGTCGCCGAACAAAACATGGGGCAGTTCGGCATCGTAATCAAAATCCGCCGAAACGGATTCCTCCTGTTTTCCGAACAGCGTGTCAACGATTTGTTTTTCTTCGGTTTGCGTCATTGTCAGCCTCTTTGCTGCAAGCAAGCTAGCCTGTTTTCAGCCGTTTGGAAAGAAAAAAACTTGTTCGCCGCCGGCAAAAGGGATAATTTGGGCGATATGAAAAAAGCTTTGACGACATTTTTGTTTTTCCTGCTGGCGGGATGCGCCGCCGCGCCGACCGATCCCGCAGACCCGCTGGAACCGATGAACCGCAAAATTTTGGCGTTCAACGATGCCGCCGACAAATATGTGCTGCACCCCGTCGGGCAAGGTTACCGCGCCGTCACAACCCCCGAAATCCGCAAGGGCGTCCGCGCTTTTACGGAAAACCTGAAAATGCCGCTGAGCGCCGTCAACAATATTTTGCAGCTGAAGCCGCTGGACGCGGGTAAAAACCTGTTCCGCTTCGCCGTCAATTCGACATTGGGCGTTTTCGGATTTTTCGACGTGGCGTCACGGCTGGGCTTGGATGAAAAAAAGACGGACTTCGGAACGACCTTGGCGGTTTGGGGCGTTCCCGACGGTCCGTATCTGGTTTTGCCGCTGCTGGGACCGTCGAACGTGCGCGACTCCGCCGCTTTGGTCGGAGATTTTTACCTTGACCCTGTTTCGTATGCCACATGGAACACGTCGAACCACCAGTTGCGGGACGACGAAGTGCTGTGGTCGCTGTACGGATTGAAAGCGTTGACCGCTTACGACAGCGCGATGGATTTGCTTGACGACGCGCGCAAGAATTCCTTAGACTATTATTCGTTCATGCGCACCATGTACCGCCAGTACCGCACTAAAGCCGTCAACGACGCGAAAGGCGTTCGGACGGCGGACAGAGCGGCTTACGAATTTGATATGGATGACGAGGATTTGTAATGAAAAAACTGCTGTTTACCGTGTTTTTCGCCTTGACGGGCATTCCCGCCGCGTTCGCCCAAACCGACGACGCCAAAGCGTTTGCCCAAAAAATCGCCGACGACATCATGGCGCAAGTGGTCGAAATCAAAGCTCCCCTGTCCGTCAAAGAAAAAAATTTCCATGCAGTCTTTACCCAAGCCGCCGATTTGAAAAAAATCGCCCGCTTTACCTTGGGACGTTTCGCCAAAACGGCATCGGAACAGGATTTGCAGGCTTTCACGGATGCGTTTACGAACAATGTGGTCGGCACATGGGCGCAGCGGTTCGATTCTTATGCGGGCGAAAAAATCGTCTTTACGGACGCGCGTCAGGAAAACGGCAAGGACGTTTATGTCCATTCGGAACTGCTGATGTCCGACGGCACGAACAAAATCGAAATCGTCTGGCGCGTTTCCGTCAAAAAAGGCAAAACGACTCTGGTCGATTTAATCGTCGAAGGTGTCAGCATGATTTTGAGCTACCGCAACGAATACACGGCTGTTTTGCAGCAAAACGGCGGCAATATCGCCGATTTGACGGAAAAATTGAAAAATAAATCCCTCAAAGACCCGAATCTGAACAAATAAAGTTGACAAACCCCCGCCGTTTGGTAAACTTCAGACCTTATTTCCGAAAACGCGAACGGCTTGCCGTTCCGCCGCCTTGACAATCAAGGGGGACTATCGGGACAACAACAAAAAACAAATTGGAGTATTTGAAAATGTCAAAACGCTTGGCAGCGAAATTCAAAATCAATCGCCGCTTGGGATTGGACCTGTGGGGTCGCGCGAAAAGCCCTGTTCACCGCCGCGAATACGGTCCGGGTCAGCATGGTCAACACAAAGGCAAACCGACCGATTACGGCACGCAATTGCTGGCTAAACAGAAATTGAAAGCCTACTACGGCAACGTTTCCGAAAAACAGATGCGCAAATACTACGCCGAAGCTATCCGCCGCAGCGGCGACACGTCCGAAAACCTGATCGGTTTGTTGGAAACGCGTCTGGACGCCGTCGTTTATCGTATGAAATTCGTTCCGTCCGTTTTCGCTTCGCGTCAGTTCATCAACCATGGTCACATCATGGTCAACGGCAAACGCGTGAACATCCCGTCCTACTTGGTCAAAGCGGGCGATGTCGTTTCCGTCAAAGAAAAATCCCGTGAATTGGCTTGCGTCATCGAAGCCGCCGCTTCGACCGAACGCGAAGTCCCCGACTATATGGAAGTCGATTCCAAAGCGTGCAAAGGCACGTTCGTCCGCGTTCCCAAATTCGCCGACGTTCCGTACCCCGTACAGATGGAACCGAATCTGGTCGTCGAATTCTATTCCCGTTAATTCTAAGGGAATTTCATTCAAAAGTCCCGCCTTGTGCGGGACTTTTTTTGTCCAAAATCCGCTTTTTCTTGTCCGAAACGTCAAAAGATGTTACGCTTGATTAAAGAATAAAAAAACGGGAGCGCACCATGGGAACTTTATCAAACGTTTTCGGCAAAAAAAATTTAACGCCCGACGAACAGCGGCTGCAGGCGATGATTGACAAGGCTTGCAAAAACAGCCCCACCGCAAAAGCCACGATTGAAAAAGCCCTTGCCAACGGCATGAAACTGAAATGGGACACCGACGGCTGCCGTAAAATAAACGCCATCGGATACTGCATACAATCCGACAAAACCGTAGCTTTAAGCGCCGACTATTCCGAAGCCACGCTCATCAGCACGATTATTCACGAAGCGCGGCATGCCAACCAGCCCGCGGAACCCGACGCGAAATCGCACGACATGCGGACGATTATTCAATGGAACCGCGCCATTGAAGCCGATGCGATGACAACGCAGGCTCTTGCCGCTTATGAAATGCGCGGCACAAATCCCGAAGTATGGGACGATTTTAAATCCCATTTTTCCTTTGTGGCAACCCCGTTTGAAGAAGAAATGAAACGCAGCGGCAACGCGAACAATGCACGGCAGGCGGGCTTTGCCGGCTGGATGAACAGCGGATCGTACAAAGGTGGATACGACGAAAGCGAAGCAAAATACATCCGTAAATTGATGAGGCTTCGCCCCGATCAAACAAACCAAATGTCCCGCCGCGCCCTGTCCACACAGGAAATCGAAGACCGCATCAACAGCGTGGACAATTCGGGTTATTTGCGGCGCAACACCATGCAGAGTCCCGAAGCAATGGCGCTGTCCCTGCGCGATATGTACGAATTGAAACAAGGTCTGAAAGGATTGGAAGGCGTCGCTTACAACGACAAATCCATCGATTGGGCAAACGGCAGATTCCGTAATACAAAAATGGTCAAGGTTCAGCGCAAAGAACGCGGTTTCTTTGAAAAAATCGGGGATAAAATCGAACAAGCCGTTGACGACGTGCAAATCGCCGTCGGACTGAAAGACCGCCCGAAAACAAAGGACGAGCAGCGTCTGAATTTGCTGTTGAACAATATGAGCAAAGCCAGCCCCGAATTTAAAGAACAGCTGAAACTGGCGAAAGCCAACGGTTTGAAAATCGAAGTCAAAGCTTCAGACGACGAGTTTGCGGAATGGTCGTCTTTCGACCGCAAAACAAACACTTTGACGCTTGACGCCAATATGACCAATCAGGAAATGATGCGCGCTTTGATGAACCGAACGGCATGGAGCGCCCAGCCCGAAGCGCCGTCAATCGGCGAAGCGGACATGCGCACGTCCCTGCAATACTACCGCGCCCAAAACGCGGACGCTTTGGCATCGCAAGCCTGCATGGCGGAGCAAATGCGGAAAGATTATCCCGAATTAGCGGATTCTTTTAACAAAGACTATCCCGATATTGCGCAAGCTTATGCTAACGCCGCCGACAAAAACGGCATCAGCACCGAGGGCAAAGAAGCCGCGTTCAAAGCATGGTTCGACAATTCCGCGCGCGTGCGTTCCTCCGATACGGCGGTTTTGAATACGGACAACTCCGAATGGGCAAAGGACAACAAAGACAAAGTTTTGACCAAAGCCATGACCGCCGAAGAAATCCAAAATCGGGTTGCTTTTTATGTGTCGGGCAACTTTATGGCATCAGAGAAAGCGATGGCGATTGACGCCGAAACGATGAGCCGCGCCAAAAACGAAGCCGCGCGATACGAAGCCATTTCGGGCAATACGGATCATTCGCTTGATACGGAAAACGGGAAACTGGCGGATACGCAAACCGTCAAAAAGGAACAAAAACCGTGGTACAAGCGCGCTTTGGACAGCATCCACCGCGAAGTCCGCCTGCTGCGCATGAACCGCGTCGACCGCAAGGCTTATCTGGCGGCGGAAAAACGCCGGAACGAAGCGACAAAACGGATTGAACCGAAACAAAGCCTGCAGGACAAGCTTAAAACATTCCAGCGCAACACAGTCGCGCCGCAAACAAAACAAGCAACGGCACGTCAGGATTTCAATAAACAATTACAGCAGGTTCGCATCAACCGCGCGATTGCTTCCCGCTGAATTTCCGCAAATAAAATGACACCGACGGTCAATCGGTGTCATTTTTATTTTCCTTTGTTTCGAAAAAAAATCAACGTCCCATCGGATACAAAACGCCTTTTGCCATCGCGGCGCGAATCATATCGTTGTTTTCTTTCTTTTCCAGCTTGTGCGACAGTTTGCGCAGCGCCATTTGCGTATGCTTCAAATCCGCATAATCAGCCGTCGAAAACAGCTGTTTCGGCGTTTCGGGCGTGCTGTATTCCTTGGCGGCGACTTTTGCGCCGACGTATGCCGCGGCAGCCAAGCCGACAGCCATGCCCGCTTCGGGCGAAACACCGTGCGCAACCGACATCGCCGTCGCCAAAACACCCAGTTTGATGTACGTTTCGCGACCGTGTTCGTCGGCTTTGATGTTCGCGAAATAGGAAACCTTGTCCTTGAACGAATAGTTTTTCAATTCCGCCTTGACTTCGGCGCGTTTGGCTTCGACGTCTTCGCGTTTGATTTCGTCCCAGCCCGAACGCTTTACCAAATCATTGGTCGCTTTGTGCGCGCCGATAATCGTTTCGCCGTGCGTCAGCTTAACCGCCGTCGACAGGTATTTGTTCAACAAAGCCGCGGATTTGCTTTCTTTTTCGGACGTTTCTTTGCTGTTTTCCAAAGCCAGAGCCATTTTCAAGACCTCCCGTTAAAAACGAATCTTTATTCTTTGAGAATCATTGTAAACTTTTCCGAAAAAGTGTCAAGATTTTGTCGAAACTATTTTTCTTTGACTTCGACTTTTTCAAACTCCTCCTTGCCGACGCCGCACACGGGACAAACATAATCGTCGGGCAAGTCCTCAAACGGGACGGTCCCGTCGTAAACATAGCCGCACACTTTGCAAACCCATTGATATTCTTTCATTTTTCCCTCCTGCATTTTGCGTTCTCTGTAATCGGTGTAGCTCAGCGCTTTTTTCAATCCGTCTTCGGCGTCCGCAATCGCGCAGAAAAACAAAGTATGTGTCGACAGTTCGCGCGTGTCCGTAATATTGCAGACCACCCACGCCGCCATATCGTTCAAAACGGGCAGTCCGTTTTTCAATCGGTACGGGACGTTCGCCCACTTGTCAGCCGTTCGCCCCGATTGAAAGCCGAAGTTTTTGATGATTGAGCCGTCAACGTCGTCGGGCAAAACCGACAGCGAAAAAGCTTTGTTTTCCAGCAAAAGTTCGTGCGTGCGCGTTGTTTTTCCGCAACACAGCACCAGCGTCGGCGGTTCGACCGTCGTCTGCATCACAGCATCGACAACGCATCCGCCGAACTTTTCGCCGTCTTTGACGCCGACAACGTACAGCCCGTAAGTCAATTTGAATAAAGCGTTTAAATCAGTCATGCGTTTACCATACAGCAGTCCCGAGAAAAAAGCAACTGTATTAAAGGTCAAGGGGAAAAAATTACACTTGAAGGGAAAAATTTAAAAAATGATCCTTTCCTGACTTTTTTGGTATACAAGCAATCTGTCAAAAAGGCTAAAACCCCAGCACGTCGCGCATGGAATACAAGCCCGCTTTTTGTCCCGCCGCCCACAGCGCGGCGCGCACCGCCCCGTTGGCGAACACCGCGCGGGACGACGCTTTGTGCGTCAGCTCGATTCGTTCGCCCGTTCCCGCGAAAATAACCGTATGGTCGCCGACAACGTCCCCGCCGCGCAAAGTCGCAAAGCCGATTTCGCCCGCGGGACGCGCGCCGATGACGCCGTGCCGTTCATAGCACGCCACTTTGTCCAGTGATTCGCCGCGCCCTTTCGCCGCCGCCTTGCCCAAAGCCAACGCCGTTCCCGACGGCGCGTCCACTTTGTTGCGATGGTGCATTTCAACGATTTCGATGTCATACGCGGGATCGAGAATCGAAGCGACTTTTTCGACCAAAGCCTGCAGCAGATTAACCCCGACGCTCATATTCGGGGCAAGGACAATCGGCGCTTTTTCGGCGGCTTTGGCGACTTCGGCGCGCTGAGCTTCCGTCAAGCCCGTCGTTCCGATGACCAGCACTTTGCCCGTTTCGGCGGCGGCTTTGGCGTTTGCGACGGACGCGGCGGGCGCGGTAAAGTCCAGCACCGCGTCGGATACGGAGAACAACTCTTTGATGTCGGCAAAGACCTTGCCTTTGCCCAATTCCTGCCCGATAACGGGGGATTCGGGGCGTTCCGTTCCGCCCGACAGTTCCAGTCCCGCTTCAATCACCGCTTGGCACAACATTTTGCCCATTCTGCCCGCACAGCCCGTAACACCGATTTTCATAAGGGAATTCCTTTGTTGGGTTAAATATCCAGATTGGCGACTTCCAAAGCGTTGTCTTGAATGAAGTCGCGGCGCGGTTCGACGACATCGCCCATCAGCATGGAAAACACGCCGTCGGCTTGGTCGATATGTTCGATTTTCACCTGCAGCATTGAACGCACATTCGGATCCATCGTCGTTTCCCACAGCTGTTCGGGGTTCATTTCGCCCAGCCCTTTGTAGCGCTGAATCGAAACGCCCTTGCGCCCGACTTTGGCAATCAAATCCGAAAACGACATCGGACCGACGGTTTTGTATTCCGCGTCTTTGGTTTTGAAAATCGCGGTTTTGATGTAGCAATCGCGCAAATCAGCCGCGATTTCGTTCAGCTTTTTCGCTTCGCCGCTGGTCAGAATGTTCTGATCGACAACATGGCGTTCGGTGACGCCGCGCAATGTTCTGGTGAACACGAAAGCGCCGTTTTCAAACGCGCCTTTCCAGCCGCGTTCGTATTCGGGTTCGATTTCGTCCAAACGCGCGGCGACTTCCGCGGCGCAAGTCTGCGCTTTGCCGGCATCGTCGTACTTGTCGGGGTCAAACAAGCCGCGCACCGCCATTTGTTCGATGATTTTCGACGGCACCTGACGCGACAAAGTATCAATCAAATAACGGCTGGAGCGGGCTTCTTCCGCCATTTTTTTCAGCTCCGCCCCCGCGATTTGTATACCGTCCCAGCGCACCAGAACGGAATCCTGCGTGGACTGAGCAATCAGATAGTCTTCCATCGCGGCTTCGTCTTTCAGATAGATGTCCGAATTGCCGCGGCGGGCGCGGTATAAAGGCGGCTGAGCGATGTAAATGTAGCCGCGTTCAATCAGCTCCGGCATTTGACGGAAGAAAAACGTCAGCAGCAAAGTGCGGATATGACTGCCGTCGACGTCAGCATCGGTCATGATGATGATTTTGTGATAGCGGCATTTGTCGGCGTTGAAATCGTCGCGTCCGATACCCGTGCCGAACGCGGTCACCATCGTGCCGATTTCGGCAGAGTTCAGCATGCGGTCGAAACGCGCGCGCTCCACGTTCAGAATTTTACCGCGCAAAGGCAGAATCGCTTGGGTCGCGCGGTTGCGTCCCTGTTTCGCAGACCCGCCCGCAGAGTCCCCTTCGACGAGGAAGATTTCGGACAAAGCGGGATCGCGTTCCTGACAATCCGCCAGTTTCCCCGGCAAAGAAGCCATATCCAAAACGCCCTTGCGCCGCGTCAAATCGCGGGCTTTGCGGGCGGCTTCGCGCGCGGCGGCGGCTTCCACCACTTTGCCGATGATTTTGCGCGCTTCGGTCGGGTGTTCGCCCAGCCATTTTTCCAGCTTTTCGCCGACAATGTTTTCGACGACGGGGCGGACTTCCGATGACACCAGCTTGTCCTTGGTTTGCGAAGAAAACTTCGGATCGGGGACTTTGACGGACAAAACGCAAGTCAGCCCTTCGCGCATATCTTCGCCCGACAATTCGACCTTTTCCTTTTTCAGCATGCCCGATTCCTGCGCGTAGGCGTTAATCGTGCGGGTCAACGCGCCGCGCAAGCCCGCCAAGTGCGTGCCGCCGTCGCGCTGAGGAATGTTGTTCGTAAAGCACAGCGTCGTTTCGTGATAGCCGTCCGTCCATTCCATCGACAGTTCGACGATGATGCCGTTCTTTTCGCCCGACATGGAAATCGGCTGTTCGTGAATCGCGACTTTGGAACTGTCGATAAAGCGGACGAATTCTTCAATTCCGCCCTCGTAGCAGAATTCGACTTCGCGCGGTTTTCCGGGACGGTCATCGCGCAAAACCAGATGCACGCCCGAATTCAAAAACGCCAGTTCGCGCAAGCGGTGTTCCAGCGTGTCAAAGTCAAACGTCGTTTGCGTAAAAATCTCGGACGAGGGCATAAACGTTACTTCCGTCCCCGTTCTGTCAGCGGGCACGGCGTCGCCGACGACCTTCAGCGGAGCAAGCGCCACGCCGTCTTTGAACTGCATATAATGTTCCTTGCCGTTGCGCCAGATGCGCAATTCCAAATGCGACGACAACGCGTTGACGACGGACACGCCGACACCGTGCAAGCCGCCCGAAATCTTGTACGAATTCTGGTCGAACTTGCCGCCCGCGTGCAGCTGGGTCATAATGACTTCGGCGGCGGAAACGCCTTCTTCCTTGTGCAAATCGGTGGGAATTCCGCGCCCGTTGTCGCGCACCGTAACCGAACCGTCGGCATTGATGATTGTCACCGTTTTCGTGCAGTACCCCGCCAGCGCTTCGTCAATCGCGTTGTCCAGCACTTCGTAAACCATGTGGTGCAGACCCGTTCCGTCGTCCGTGTCGCCGATATACATTCCGGGACGTTTGCGGACGGCGTCCAATCCTTTCAAGACCTTGATGGATTCGGCGTTGTATTCCGAATCGGCATGGAGCGTTTCTTCTGTCATAATCCACCTTTCCTTTTACGAGGCCGCCGCCAAAGCGGACGCCCCTTTGAACAAATCTTCGACGGCGACAAAGTGCGCCGTTTCTTTCCAAGCGTCGAAATCGGCATTGTCCGTTCCCGACACCCAGACCTGAGTTTTAAAATCTTTCAGCTGTTCCAACAGCTTTTCCAACCGCTTGGAATCCAAATGCGCGGCGGCTTCGTCGAACAAAATCAGCGGAAGCGTTCCTTTCGCCGCCGCCAAAGCGCGAATATGCGACAGCAGGACGGCAACCAGCAAAGCTTTCTGTTCGCCCGTCGAACACGATGCCGCGGGCATATTTTTTTGCGTGTGAACCGCCGCCAAATCAATCGTATGCACTCCGCCCGCCACGCCCGTTTCGGCACATGTTCCGCGCGCCTGCTTGAACCAATCGGCGATAAAAGCGGCGGCTTCATCCTCCGTTTTTCCGCGCAAATCCGCTTCCAAACCGCCCGTCAACGCCAGTTCGGCGGACGGAAAATCGTCATTTTTCGGCGCGTTTTGCAAAACGGTCAACAGGTTGCGCCGCGCCAGCGACGCTTTTGCCCCGTATTTCGCCAGCGTTTTTTCCAAAGCCGTCAGCCATGCGTCGTCAGCCCTGCCTTCGCGCAGCAAAGCGTTCCATTGCCGCAAAGCCTGCATATACGCCGCGCAGCTGCGGGCGTGTTCGGGATAAAAAGCCTGCACCAGCCTGTCCCAAAAGCGGCGGCGTCCCGCGGGATCGCCCGAAAAAAGCCTGTCCATGGCGGGCGTCAGCCACACGGCTTGGCACACGTCGTCCAACCCGTTTTGATTTTTAATCGCCGCACCGTTGACGTGAATCCTGCGCTTTTCGGAACGCTTGCCCGTTTCGGGTTCAAAAGCCGTTCCGACTTCGACTTCCTCGCCGCCCTTTTCCAGCACGGCGGACACCGCCCAGCTTGTCCCGCCCGTTGTCGGCAAAACATCGGAAAACCGCGCCTGCCTCATTCCCTTTCCGGGAGCAAGAAAGGACACGGCTTCCATCAAATTGGTTTTGCCCGTGCCGTTGCGCCCCGTCAAAACAATCGGAGATTCCGGCAAATCCAAGCGGACATAATCGTAATTGCGGAAATTCGTCGCCGTCAGCCTGCGAACGTAAACGCCGCGCGCGGGAACGGACGCCGCCGAATCCATCGGCAGCGTTTGGGAAAAGGGAATCCCGCCCGATCGCGCAAACATCAATTCGTTGGCTGTCAAAATGGCTTTACACCCGCATTGGCATCAAAACAAACAACACGGCGGGATCCGACAAATCGGTCAGCACGGTCGGCGACGCGGAATCCGCAAACGCCATGCGCACCAATCCGCCCTTGATTTGCTTCAGCACGTCTTCCAAGTACATGTAGTTGAACCCGACATCAATCGACGGACCGTCGTATTTGGCTTCGACTTCGTCCTGCGCGCTGCCTTCTTCGGCATTGGCGGCGGAAACGGTGACCATGTCTTTGGCAATCGTCAAGCGCACCGCGCGCGATTTTTCGGACAAGCTGGACACGCGATCGACAACCGTCGTCAAAGCCACCGCGTCGATTTCCAGAATTTTGTCGTTGTCGACGGGAATCACGCGTTCATAGTCGGGATACGTTCCTTCAATCAGCAAAGACGTCAGAATCAAATCGCCGATGGTAAAGCGGATTTTGTACGTTGACAAAGCAATATCCACATCGCCGTCTTCGGTCAGCAGTTTTGCCAGTTCGCCGATAGCTTTGCGCGGAATGATGATTCCGGGCATTCCCGACGCGCCGTCGGGCAGGACGGCTTCCGCGCACGCCAAGCGGTGACCGTCGGTCGCGACCGCGCGCAAAATCTTTTCATCCTTGGAAGTCGCTTCGTGCAGGAAAATGCCGTTCAGGTAAAAACGGGTTTCCTCGGTCGAAACGGCAAAGGACGTGCGCCCGATCAAATCGCGCAAATCCTGCGCTTTAAGCTTGAAAGAATGGGTCATGTCGCCGTCGGCGATGGACGGAAAGTCTTCGCCCGCCATGGTCGCCAAAGAAAAACGCGAACGCCCCGCGGACAGCTTCAGCTGATTGTTTTCGGGATTCAAAACGAATTCGATTTCGGAACCCGACGGCAGCTTGCGCACGATTTCGTACAACTTGTGCGCGGGCGCGGTAATCATGCCTTCTTCGTCGACTTTCGCCGCGACTTTTTCGCTGATTTCCAGTTCGTTATCCGTGGCGTTCAGCAAAATGCCGTCCTTGGTCGCCGTGATTTTCACGTTGGACAGCAACGGATTGGTGTTGCGCCGTTCGACGACGTTCTGAACGTGCGCCAAAGAGTTGGATAAAGCACTGTGTTCAATGGTAAATTTCATTGTTTGAATCTCGCTTGAAAAAAGTTGAAAATCATTTCGGGTCAGTATACCACAAACCCCGATTTTCCAAAGAAAAAAATCGTCCGAAAACGGAAATTAACGTCCGATTCGCTTAAAACGACAAAGCCCTGCGCAACCCGTCCGTTTCGTCGCGGAAAGCGGCGTCTTTTTCGCGCAAATCCTCGATGGTTTTGACGGCGTGAATGACCGTCGTGTGGTCGCGGTCGAACGCGCGCCCGATGTCGGGCAAAGATTTCGTCGTCAGCGCTTTCGCCAGATACATCGCAACCTGTCTGGGACGCGCAATCGATCGTTCGCGGCGTTTGGACATCAGTTCGGAGGTGCGGACGTTATAGTGTTCGGCGACTTTTTGCTGAATTTCGTCAATCGTGATACTGCGTTCAAACACGTTCAGAATATCGCGCAAAATGTCCCGCGCGCGTTCCAGCGTCACTTCCCCGCCCATCAGCTGGACATGCGCCGCGACACGCAGCAAAGCACCTTCCAGTTCGCGCACGCTGGACGTGATTTTTTCCGCCAGAAACTCCAAAACCTCCTGCGGAAAAGCAACGCCCAGATTATCCGCCTTGCTTGCCAGAATGCCCAAGCGCAGTTCGTACGTCGTCGGATGAATGTCGGCGACAATCCCCGACCCCAAGCGCGTTTTCAAGCGGTCCTCGATACCGTCCAGATTGACGGGCGGTTTGTCCGCCGACAAAACAATCTGCTTGCCCCGCCCGATGAGGTCGTTGAAAACGTGGAAAAACTCGATTTGCGTCGCGTCTTTGCCAATCAGGAACTGCACGTCGTCAATCAGCAAAACGTCAACGTCGCCGAACTGCTCCTTGAACGCGTAAGTGTCCTTGTGCCGCAAAGCGCCGACGAATTGGCGCATAAAGCGTTCGGCGGACAAATACACGACCTTGCGGTTCGGCTGACGGTCGCGGATATACCAGGCGATGGAGTGCATCAAGTGCGTTTTTCCCAGTCCCGCGCCGGAATACAGATACAGCGGATTAAAGCAAATCACGGGCGATTCGGCGACTTTGCGCGCGGCGGCATAGGCAAATTCGTTCGGCGCGCCGACAATGAAATTATCAAACGTATAGCGCGGATCCAACGCAGCGGAAATCTGCTGGACTTTTTCTTCGGGCATCGGGATGTCGACGTGCGTTTCGACGGCGGAACGTTCGGGTTCCGCGGGCGCGGCGGGGGCGGCAAGCATGCCGACCTCGAACTTTACGGATTCGACCGACGGGTCTTCCTCTTTCCACGCCTGTTCGATTTGTTTGGCAAAGTTGCGGGACACATACGAACAAAAGAAATTCGTCGGCAACAGCAAAATCACCGTTCCGTCCTTGTATCCGCCGAAACGAATCATTTTCAGATACGCTTCAAACATGCCGTCGCCCACGGCGGCGCGCAAACGCTGATTGACGGATTCCGGTTGACTTGCTTGATTTTCCATTTTGCTTCCTGCTTGTTTTGAAAGGGCATAATAGGGGGCGACACCCCCAAAGGCAAGCCTTGAATCCCCTAAAAAACAAATTAAAAAGCTTGACTCAAGATGTTGTGGATAACTTTTGTTTTATCAACAAAAGCCTTGGGTAAAAAGGGACAAACGCAAAAAGCAGACTGTCCTAAAAAACAGTCTGCCGGAATAACGACCCCCGATTTTTCAAAAACAGTCCCCGACGAATCGGGCAGAGGTTTTATCCAAATCCTTTTGCTTTAAATCAACCCATCGCCTTTACGCGGGCAGCCAGACGGGAAACCCGACGGGCGGCAGTGTTGCGGTGCAAAACACCTTTGGACACGGCGCGCATGATTTCGGATTCGGCGGTACGGAAAACTTCCGTCGCGACGGCCTTGTCACCGGCGGTCAAAGCGGTTTCGAGTTTTTTCGTAAACGTATGGACGCGGGCTTTGCGGGCGGCATTGTACTGCGCGCGGCGGGCGTTGCGACGAATACGTTTTTTGGACGAAAGATGATTAGCCATTTTTATTTTTCCTGTTTAAAAAGAACTAAGGTTTGCTTTATACACGCAAAATCCAACGAAAGTCAAGGGATAAACTGTTTGTGTGTGAATTTTGGCGCACGATTTTCGCTTAACGCCGCCAACCCCTCTTTCGCGTCGGCGGAATACAGCGACAGCCGCGACAGAGCGTCTTCGTTTTCGGCATCGGAAGCATCCGATTTTTCAACGGCTTGTTTCAGCAAACGCACGGCGGAAGCGGGCATGGCGGCGATTCTTTGCGCCGTATCCATAGCCTGTTCAAACAACTCTGCCGAATCGACGATTCGCGACACCAATCCGCAGGCCAGCGCTTCCTCTGCGGACAACTGCCGTCCCGTCATCAGAATATCGCAAGCTTTGGCGCGTCCGACCCGATTCGTCAGCATTGACACACCGCCCAGCTGAGGCAAAACGCCGATGGTGATTTCCGGAAAACCGAATCGCGCGTTATCGGCGGCAATCGCGATGTCACTTGCCAGCACCAATTCCAGCCCGCCCCCGAACGCATAGTGCGCAACCGCTGAAATCAACGGCTTTTTAAAGTTTTTCAGTTCGTCTTTGGCGGCGGTATACACGGCGAACGTCGCTTCATTTTTGAATTCGGACATATCCGTCCCCGCCGCAAAGCAACCGTCGGCACCCGTCAGCACGACGGCGCGAATCGAATCGTCCGCGTCGAACTGATTCAGCGCTTCCGCCGTTTCGCCCAGCATCGCCGCGCACAACGCGTTCATCGATTGCGGGCGGTTCAAAGTCAATACGCCGACGGCTTCGTTGCGTTCGACGGTGATTGTTTCAAAGCTCATAAGAAAACTCCTTGCTTATCGGGTGGTCAGTTCGATTCGGACGGTTACCGGCCGTTTCCCGTCAACGGTAAAGGTCAAAACCTCGCCTTCGCGGGTAAAGGAAAATCGTTCCGCCTTTTTAGACGGCACGGCCTTCCACCCCAGCTGGGGCAATGTTTTGCCGTAAAAATCCTTGACGTCCGCGGCGCCGGCGTTGTCGCCCTCCAGATAAGCTTCGATAATCCGTCCTGCGGGCGTATCAAACGACACGGACGAATCGTCCGCCTGCTTCAGCCCCGCCATAACGGGCAAATCCTCGAATCCCGCGGCAAAGACGGCCTTTTCCGCACGGACGGGAAAAGCGACAAAAAACAACATTAAAAGCGTCAAAAATATTTTCATATTTCCTTTTTACACCTTTTCACGGTAAAAAGTAAAGGCAAGGAGCTTTCTATGGCGGGACTTTTTTATTTTATCGAAATGCACAAAGCGCGGCGGGCATTGTCGGCGTACGGTTTGGAAAGCCTGCTGAAACCGCTGCCGTGGGGAAAATTTTTCGGGCGTAAGGGCAAAAAATCCGTCCCTTTGGCACAAGACTGCCGCGTCGGGCTTGCGCCCTCCTCGCAGTTTCGGGATTCTTTGACGTTTTGCGAATGGCTGGCGGGCGTGTTTTTTTCCGCGCATCCCGAAATCGTCCGCCTGCCCGCCCTGCCGCCCCCGCCCGACAACATCGGAAATTTGAAGCCCGTTTTGACGGCTTTTTACACGATTGCGAAACAAACAAACCGTTTTGCGCTGGCGGAAAGCTTTGAACGGTTCGTCCGCACGGACAAACGGCTGGAAGCGGCGGATTTGGAACGCGTCCGCGATTCGTTTTACGATTGGGACGGCTTTTGCGCCGCCGAACCCGACTGGGTGAAAACGACGCAAGACGCCCTTTTCCTTGAACCCGAGCCGCCTTTGCAACCGCTAGGCGACCGGCAAAAGCTCGCCCCCGTGTTGACAACGATGATTTTCCGCGACGGTTTTTTTGTATTGCCGTTTTCCGATATTTTCGGCTTGGCGGACGACGGAACGGTTTGGCTGACAAAAGCACCCGTATCGGTCAGGCTTTCCCCCGCCGAACGCCGTTTCGTCAACGCGTTTTATCCCGCATTCATCCGCCGCGGCTTCAAAGCCGCCGCCAAAGCCTGCCTGACAAGCGGCTTTGCGCAAACGTCTCCTTTGGAGCTGATAAAAACCTTGGAATCCGCCGACGATTTGTTTGAAAGCCTTGCGCCGTTCGATTTGCCGCTGAACATTCGCTTTGCGTTAAAGACTTTACGCGACGTTCCGCCGACCGAACGGGAAATGAATCTGTACGCCGACACCCCGATAGCCGAAGAGCGCGCCGACATCGAAACCGTTTTGAAAATGCCCGACACCGTAGCCCGCAGCTTTGCCGTCCGCCGCAAAAAGCCCGCCGCATTCGTCACGGACGCCGCCGAAGTTTCCGCTTTGCTTCGGCGCAACGAATACGCCGCGCGGTTCCGCGTCAAAAAAAGAACGCTGGTCCGCACGTTTTTGTGGACAAGCGCGCTGCTGCTGGCACTGTATCTGCTGAAACTGGTTTAAAAAACGGGCAGATCCGAACGCTGAGTCGGCGTCATCGCCTGATAAACGACTTTCACGTTGTCATACGCCGACGGCACCCCCAAATGCGCGGCATGCAAATAATAAGCGTACGATTTCTGCAAATCCTGACGAATTCCCGTCCCCGTCGCGTACATCCAAGCCAACAGCTCGATGGCTTCGGCGTTTTCATGTTCGCTCAGACGGCGGATTTCCTCCAAATCAAACGGCGACACCTGCCCGCGCTTGACGGCGACGACAATATCGCGCCAGTTGTATTGCGCTTTGAAAACAGAACGGTCTTCGCCGATTTGCGGTTCGACGGAATCGGTGCGCGCGGCGCGTTTGCCGAACGTCATTACGGGTTCGTCGGCTCTTTTTTCGCGTTTCAGCGCGGCGGACAAAGAATCGTCGCTTTCCGAACGCATCAGATTTCTGTACATCTGATCCGCCGTCAGCCCGAATGCGTTTGCCTGTCCGCAAAGAATGAGCAATCCAACGAAAAACGCCGAAAAACGCAACAAAACGAAAGCCTTTCAACCTTATTTTAACGAATCTTTTTGTATTATACGGCGTTTATGGAAAAAATCCAACAAAAAGGACATACCCGAAATGATGAATGTCACCGTTCCCGTCATTCAAAACGACAATGCCGCGGGATTGCCTTTGCCGTCGTATGCGACAGCCGATTCCGCAGGAATGGATCTGTATGCCGCAATTCCCGGACCGATGCGTCTGCAGCCGGGGGAATGGGAGCTGATTCCGACAGGCATTTCCATCGCTTTGCCCAAAAACTGCGAAGCGCAAATCCGTTCACGGTCGGGACTGGCGGCAAAATCGGGCATCATCGTCCTGAATTCGCCCGGCACAATCGACGCGGACTACCGCGGGGAAATTTTCGTCGTGTTGTACAACGCCAGCCAACGCGTGTTTTTGCTGGAACGCGGTATGAAAATCGCGCAAATGGTCGTCGCCCCCGTTTTGCATGTCGATTGGAAAAGAATCGATTCTTTGACCGCCACCGCGCGGGGCAACGGCGGATTCGGTTCGACGGGGGTGTAAAACGATGCGCTTTCGGCTGTTGTTGCTGTTGCTGCTGTTTTCCCTGCCCGTTCGCGCCGACACGGGGCTTCCCGTGCCGCGTTTCGTGTCGCTGCGCGCCAACCAAGTCAACATGCGCACGGGACCGGGGACGCGCTATCCCGTCGAGTGGGTGTTTTTGAAAAGCGACCTGCCCGTCGAAATCACCGAAGAATTCGAACATTGGCGCAAAATCCGCGATTTTTACGGCAAAGAGGGCTGGGTACACCGGCAAATGCTGTCGGGCAGACGGATGATTCGCGTCAAGGAAAACACCGTTTTACAGCGCGCGGCAAGCATTGTTTCCGTTCCGATCGCCAAAGTCGAAGCGGGCGTCGTCGGCAAAGTGATGATGTGTCCCGCCGGACTGACGTTGTGCAAAGTCGATTTTTCCGGAACGGAAGGCTGGATCCGCCGCGACAAAATTTGGGGCGTTTACCCGCAGGAATCGTTCGAATAACTTTACGGGATGCAGATGACGATTTCGATAGCGCCGTTTTTCATCCGCTTCGCCAGTTCGTCCGACAATTCGATTTTCAGATCTTCGGGGGCGATGTCTTCAACGCGTTCTTCCGATTCGAAAAAGATATGCGCATGCGAATGCAGCGTCGTATCAAAATACGTTTTTCCGCCGCCCGTCAAAATTTCCTGTAAAATTCCCGCGTTTTTAAACTGGTTCAGCGTGTTGTAAACCGTCGCCAGCGACAAATCCATTCCGGCGGCATGCGCTTCGCGGTACAGCTGTTCCGCACAAATATGGCGTCCTTTTCCCGCATACAGCAGCTTGACCAATCCCATTCTTTGGCACGTCGGACGCAATCCTGCCCGCCGTATGATATCCACCGTCCATGCAAACGGGCGTTCGCTTTTGTTCATCTGAGATTTCCCCCTATAAAATCAATTTATTTACAGAGATAGACTATTTCTTAGAGCTATACAAGATTTTTTTGTTTCAAAAGAACCCGTCTTCGTCATAACGGCGGCAAATCGCGACAAAGCGTCCGATTAAAAACACGGTGGAAAACGCGCACGCAACCACCATCGCCCACGTCATCCCCAAAACGCCCTGATTCAGCTGAAACGCCATAATGCCGATAAGCGGCAGCATAATCACGATAAACGCGGCGGCTTGACAAACCGTCGGTATCATAATGTCCATCGCCCCGCGCAGGACGTTGACCATGACTTGCTGAGTGCCGTCAAACAAAGCCAGCCACGCGCACGCCGTAATCAAAGGTATCGTCATTTCTATCAATTCGGGATCGGTCGTGTATGCCGATGTTACGAACCGCGGACAGCACCAGAACAACGCGGCGCACAACAGCATCAAAACCAAATTGAACGCCAGCCCCGTATAGCCTACGATTTTCATTTCCAAAACGGACTTTTTACCTTTGGCAATCCCCATTAAAACGGACGACGCCGCGCCGACGCCGCTTGCCAGAACAAAGACGTTGCCCGACACGTTCAGCATAATCGTGTACGCGCCCAAAGCCATCGCGCCGAACCAGCCCGCCATAATGTTGACGACGGAATAAGACCCCTCCTCGACCCCGACGGTCGCCGCCGCGCCGTAACCGATGTCGCGCAGTTTCTTGTCGGCTTTTTTGTCCTTGGGCGGCTTTGTCCACACACCGTATTCGTCGCTTTCGGCAACGCAGAACACGACAATGAACATACCGACCGCCAAAATCACGCGAATCAGCGTTGTCGACACCGCCGACCCGACCGCGCCCATGGCGGGAAAGCCGTAATGTCCGAACACAAAAGCATAGTTGGCGAAAATGTTGATAATGTTCGCCGCCAAAATCATAATCATCCCCGGCAAAGGACGCTTTGTCCCTTCCAAAAACGAAGTCATCACAAAAAACAGCAAAGCAAACGGTATGCCCAAAGCATACACGGACAGGACTTTCGCACTGCCTTTTGCGACATCGGGGGGCTGTCCCAGCAAATTCATCACGAATTCGGACGGCAGACAAATCACCGCCAAAACCAATCCGATGAGCAAAGCGTAAGGAATAGAGCGGCGCAAAACCTGTCCGCATTCCAAAAAACGCCCTTGTCCGAACGCGTTGGCGGTTAAAACGATTGTTCCCTGCAGCAATCCCATGGCGACGGACAACAGCAAGGAATGGAGCGTGTTGGCAATACTTTGAAACGCCAAATCTTCCGTGCCGTAGCGTCCGACGACGACCGTATCGACAAATCCCATGCCGACCACGCCCAGACGCGATACCACGACGGGCAAAGCCAGTTTGCCTGTTTCACGGATGCATCTGAAAACTTTCAGCTTGAAAACGAGTTCCTCGCGTTCGTCGCGTCGGGTTAAAAGAGAGTCCTTGTATTTTGATTTATGGAACAGCCCGTTTCTCAAAATACCCTACAACCGTTTGAAGAAAGGCTTTTTTTGTCATTTCGGGCGCTTCCAGCGCGTTTCCGTTTTTTTCTTTTTCTTCAAAGACGGCGAGGCGTTTCTTGATTTCGTCAAGCTTCGTGTCCTCGGCATTCAGAGCTTCTTTGACCAGAATGGTACAGCCGTTGTCTCTGATTTTAACGACACCGTCCGTTATCAGGTATCGTTCCGTCTTGCCTTCTTCTGTTAATACAATCACGCCCTGCGTCAACAGCTTCATCGCGGGCGCGCGGCGCGGCAAAACCAGATACGGTCCGTCCAGCGCCGGAACTTCAATCGACGAAACCTCTTTCACCAGAAAAGGTTTTTCCGGCGTCAGGATTTTTACAAAGATGGATTCCGTTTCCGCCATTTACGAAGCCGCCTTTTTAAACCGCACGTTTTCAGACATTTTTTTGGCTTTTTCTTCGGCTTCTTCGATTGTGCCGACCATAAAGAACGCCTGTTCGGGCAAATCGTCATATTTGCCTTCCACAATGCCCTTGAATCCTTTAATCGTGTCCTCCAGTTCGACATAGCGTCCCTGAATACCCGTAAAGACTTCCGCCACATGGAACGGCTGGGACAGGAAACGCT
>DEDN01000012.1:54854-55087 GCA_002349565.1 Alphaproteobacteria bacterium UBA2903
CCCAGAATCGCGATGATGTCCTGTAGCGCTTTGTACTGCTGCAAAACGCGCTGAACTTCGCGCGCGACGGCGTAATGTTCTTCGCCCACAATCGCGGGATCCAAAATGCGGCTGGTCGATTCCAGCGGATCGACCGCGGGATAAATGCCCAGTTCGGCAATCGAACGGCTCAGCACCGTCGTCGCGTCCAAGTGGGCGAACGTTGTCGCGGGCGCGGGGTCGGTCAAGTCGTC
>DEDN01000012.1:55104-81197 GCA_002349565.1 Alphaproteobacteria bacterium UBA2903
GTCGTCGGCGGGAACGTAAACCGCTTGGACGGAGGTAATCGCCCCTTTTTTCGTAGAGGTAATGCGTTCCTGCATCGCGCCCATATCCGTACCCAGCGTCGGCTGATAGCCCACGGCGGACGGAATGCGCCCCAACAAAGCGGACACTTCGGACCCTGCCTGCGTAAAGCGGAAGATGTTGTCGATGAACAGCAGAACGTCTTTGCCTTCGACATCGCGGAAGTATTCGGCGACCGTCAATCCTGTCAACGCCACGCGGGCGCGCGCCCCCGGCGATTCATTCATCTGCCCGTACACCAGCGCGGTTTTGGAATCGTCGCCTTTGAGGTCGATAACGCCCGAATCAATCATTTCATGGTACAAATCGTTGCCTTCGCGGGTACGTTCGCCGACGCCCGCAAAAACGGAATAGCCGCCGTGACCTTTTGCAACGTTGTTAATCAATTCCTGAATCAAAACGGTCTTGCCGACGCCAGCACCGCCGAACAGCCCGATTTTGCCGCCGCGCGCATAAGGTTCCAGCAAATCGATGACCTTAATCCCCGTCGTCAGCATTTGCATGGACGTCGCCTGTTCGACGAACGCGGGGGCTTCGCGGTGAATCGGGTCGCGGCGCACGCCTTCGATGGGACCGCGGTTGTCCACGGGTTCGCCCAGAACGTTCATAATGCGCCCCAGCGTTTTCGGTCCGACGGGAACGCAAATCGGCGCGCCCGTGTCAACGACTTGCTGTCCGCGCATCAAGCCGTCGGTCGAATCCATGGCGATACAGCGGACAACGGCTTCACCCAGCTGTTGAGCGACTTCCAGCACCAGCTGTTTGCCCTGCAATTCGGTGGTCAGAGCGTTCAGAATGGACGGCAAGTCCTGTTCCGTTTCAAATTTCACGTCAACAACGGCACCCATAACTTGAATGATGCGTCCGATACTGTTTTCAGCCATTGTTTCAAACTCCTGTTTTTATCAGAGTGCTTCCGCACCCGAAATGATTTCGGTCAATTCTTTTGTAATCATCGCTTGACGCGTACGGTTGTACATCAGCGTCAAATCGTCGATAATGTCGCCCGCGTTGTTGGTCGCGTTGTCCATTGCCGTCATGCGCGCGCCGTTTTCCGACGCCGCCGATTCCAGCGATGCGACGTAAATCAAGGTCGCCAGCACGTCGGGCAGTAAAGCGTCCAACATTTCTTTGGGATTTTCAGGCTCGAAGTCGTATTCCAGCGGGTCGTGCTGTTCGGCGGCTTCCGCGTCTTCCGCCCCCAAAGCTTTGCGCACTTGGGCAGGGCGGTACTGCGCCTGCAAAGCGGCGGATTTTTTGGCGGATGAAGAACGATTGCCGCCCGTAATGCCCGTTCCTTTTCCGACCGTTCCCGCTTTCGACGCCGACGGGCGCTGCAGATGAAACGCGTTGCCTTCGCTGCCGTCAACCAGAAATCCCCACGGATTTTCGCCCGTAAACGGTTGCAAAATGTGCGCCGCCTGCAACGGAACGATAGGACGGACGCGGACTTCCTGAGAAATGGCGGAATGGAAATGGTTGTAAATCACGGAACACGCGTCAATCGTGCCTTTTTTGAACAAATCGACGACGTGCGACGCCATAATTTCCGCATCGGCGCGCTGATCGGCGGCGGACACTTTTGCGTTAAAGGTGTACACGATTTTGTCGCCGCATTCGGCGCGCAGCATTTCCGCGGTTTTTGAACCGACGCAAATCAGTTTGACCGTGCGTCCCTGCGATTCCAAATGGCGGATGAACTGAATCGTTTTTTTGATGATGTTGATGTTGAACCCGCCGCACAGCCCGCGCGAAGACGCGAAAACGACCAACAGGTGATTGACATCCTTGCCGCGCCCTTTAATCAAGTCGGGCATGTCATAGCGGGGTTCGCGTCCCGCCTGCGCATCTTTGTCGCGCCACCATGCGATAAGCTTTCCCAGACGCAGCATAATGCGCCCCAGCGACGCGGAGTAATATCCCGCTTCGTTGACGGCTTCCTGCGCCTGCCGCAACCGCGCCGCAGCGACCATTTTCATCGCGGAGGTGATTTTGCGGGTCGAACGGACGGAAGCGATGCGCGTGCGCAATTCTCGTAAATTAGCCATAAAGCCGCCTCGTTATGAAAACTTTTTGATAAAGTCGTCAAGGAACGTGCGCAGATCGTCTTCGGTATCGGGAGTCAGCGTTTTTTCCGTGCGAACCGATTCCAAAACCGACGGCAAAGTCGCCTTCAGCCGAGTCAGCATTTCCGTTTCAAACCGCGCGATTTTTTCGACGGGCAAATCGTCCAGATAACCGCGAACGCCCGTGAAAATCGAAACGACCTGTTCTTCGACGGGCATCGGATGATACTGCTTTTGCTTCAGCAGTTCCGTCAGACGCGAACCGCGCGCCAGCAGTTTTTGCGTCGCGGGATCCAAGTCCGAAGCGAACTGCGAAAACGCCGCCATTTCACGGTATTGCGCCAATTCCAGCTTAATCGAACCCGCCACCTGCTTCATCGCTTTGATTTGCGCCGCCGATCCCACGCGGGACACGGAAATACCGACGTTCACCGCGGGACGAACGCCTTGATAAAACAGCGAGCTTTCCAAGAAAATCTGACCGTCCGTAATGGAAATCACGTTCGTCGGGATGTACGCGGAAACGTCGCCCGCCTGCGTTTCAATCACGGGCAGAGCCGTTAAGGACCCGCCGCCCAGTTCGTCGTTCATCTTTGCGCCGCGTTCCAGCAAACGGGAATGCAGATAGAACACGTCGCCGGGGAACGCTTCGCGTCCGGGCGGACGGCGCAACAGCAAAGACATCTGGCGGTACGCCGTCGCCTGTTTGGACAGGTCGTCGTAGAAAATGACCGCGTGCATGCCGTTGTCGCGGAAATATTCGCCCATCGCGCACCCCGTATACGGAGCGATAAACTGCAAAGGAGCCGCTTCGGACGCCGTTGCGGACACGACAATCGTGTAATCCGCCGCGCCGTATTGTTCCAAAGTGTGCATGACTTGCGCGACCGTCGACCGTTTCTGACCGATGGCGACATAAATGCAGAACACTTTTTCCTTGTCGGATTTGGCGGCGTCGTTGATGACTTTCTGGTTGATGATGGTGTCCAGAATAATGGCGGTCTTGCCCGTTTGACGGTCGCCGATAATCAGTTCGCGCTGACCGCGTCCGATGGGAATCAGCGAATCGATGGCTTTCAATCCCGTCTGCAGCGGTTCGTGAACGCTTTTGCGGGTAATGATGCCGGGGGCTTTGACATCAACGGCGCGGAATTCGTCGGCTTTGATTTCGCCCTTGCCGTCAATGGGATTGCCCAAAGCGTCAACCACGCGTCCCAGCAAAGCTTTGCCGACGGGCGCGCTGACGATGTCGCCCGTGCGTTTGACGGTTTCGCCTTCGTGGATTTCGGTGTCGGAGCCGAACACAACAACGCCGACGCTGTCGGATTCAAGGTTCAACGCCATTCCTTTGACGCCGCTTGCGAATTCGACCATTTCGCCCGCCTGCACGTTGTCCAGACCGTAAATGCGCGCAATGCCGTCGCCGACGGACAAAACCTGTCCAACCTCCGCCGTATCGGGCGCGGCGTTAAAGTTTTCAATGCGTTCTTTCAGTAAAGAAGAAATTTCCGTTGCTTGGAGATTCATACCCCCACACCTTTCATAGCCAGATTGATTTTCTGCAGCTGCGTTTTAACCGACAAATCCGCCATTACGGTTCCGACTTGAACCGTCAGACCGCCGATTAAATTTTCATCCACCGTCGGGTTCAGGCGGATTTGCTTGTCGTATACGGACGCCAAAACGTCGGTCAAACGCCGTGTCTGCGCGTCATCCATGGGAACGGCGGTCGTAACGCGCACGTTCAAAATTCCTTTGTCGTCGTCGTACAGGCGGTCAAAAGCGGATTCGATTTCGTCCAGCAAAGACAACCGCCCGTTTTGCGCCAACACGCCCAAAAAGTTATGCGCCAGCGTTGACAGCCCCAGCTTGTCCGCCACCGCTTCTACGGCATCCGATCGGATTTTTTCATTCAAAAGCGGCGTTTTCAGCAGTTCGGCAAATTCGGAACATTCGGCGCTCAACCGCACCAAATCCCGCAGTTCCGAATGAACGGAATCGACGCAATTCTCTGTTTTCGCATCGGCAAACAGCGCCGCGGCGTATTTTTGCGCCAGATTTTTTTTGTTTATTTTCTTAGGCATTCCCAAAATCCCGTTTAAACACTTCTTTATAGCAACAAAAAAAAATCTTTTCAAACAGAATCGGCAAAACGCCCCGCACACCGCAAGGCGTTTCGGAAATCGGACGAATTTATCTGCCGCGCCGCAAAGATTTCAGCATGGAAACCACGGTCGATACACCGTGTCCTTCCATGGACGGTTTGCGGCGGATGTCGTCCAGAATTTTGGACGACAGCTTGCGCGTCGACGAAAAACGCTTCAACACAGCGGCAGCCGCTTTGCCCAAAGTCTGTTTGATTTTCTGCGCTTTATCCAAAACGCGGATGCCCAAGCACGTCATCGCGGGCGAATAAACGGGCAGCTGCGGCGGCAGTTTCAAATCCGCCTGTTTCAACGCTTTATAGGTAAAGCACACGCAGTTGTTGGACAGGATGTTGTATTTCGGCGGATTGGCTTTAGCGGCTTCCGCAAACGATTCGATTTTTTTGTATTGCGATTCCGTGATATGATAGACCAGCTTGTCGTCATACGGTTCTTTGGAATCGTCAACGACCGCGCCCGCCACTTTTTTAGAGGAAAAAATCGACCCCATGCGGTCTTTTTCCTCGACGTTTTCGTTGCCGACCATCGCGCAGACGGCGTGCAGACCGTACACCTTTTCAACGCCGTTTTTATCCGTAATGCCGAAAAAAACATGCCCAACCGCCGTTCCCAATTCTTCGGGATTGCGGGGCATAATCGCGTGCTTCAGCCGCCGCGGAATCATCATATCGGGAGATTCGGAATAAATCGTCGCCTTACAATTCTTTTCCATCGGCTTCATCCTCTTTGACCGCGGTTGTAATCGCAAAAGCGTTGTACAGCGCATCGATTTTCATTTCGTTGTCCATATCGTCCGACGACAGGATTTCATCCATCCATTCATAGTCGGAACTTTCCGCCGCCCCGTCGGGCAAACGCCACAGAAAATCGACCAGAAGCATAACGTCCGCTTCGGTTTCAAAACCGTGCGACAAAGCCAGCTGACAACCGTCAATCAGCTTGTTTTTCAGCACTTCGTCATCCATTTCCGCCGTTTGTTCGGGGAAAGTCGTTTTCAAATACTGCATGCCGCGGTGAATAAAACGTTCCGCTTCCAATTCTTCTTGAGTAGACATTAAGACACCTTTATTACTTTTGTCGTAGTATGACAGAGATTTCCGATTTAGGAAAGAATTTTTTGTCTAAAAATCAAAGGCGGCGGAAATGAAAACAATCGGCGTGATGACGGGCAATTCTTTGGACGGCGTCGATGCCGTGTTGACCGACTTTTCGGGCGATAAAATCACGGACATCGCCTCTGTTTCCCTGCCGTTTCCCGTCGATTTGACGCGCGATTTGCTGGCGTTCCGCGCGTTGGTCAAGGGCAAAGCCGTTTCCGAATTTGAAAACAGCCCTTTGTTCGCCGATGTTTTAAGCCGTTCTACCGCTTTGGTCGCCGAAGCCGTCAACGCGATAAAACAACCCGATGTTGTCGCCGTCGGACTGCACGGGCAGACGTGCGACCACTTTCCCCCCAGCGTCGCCAACGGGGAAAAACCGTATACTCTGCAGATTTTCGATGCTCAAAAACTGGCGGATTTGACGGGTATTCCCGTAATTTACGACTTTCGTTCCGACGATATGACGAACGGCGGGGAAGGCGCGCCGCTCGCCCCCGCGCACAACGCGCACATTGCCGCCGATATGCGCGCCAAAGGCTTTGACAGCGTGGCGTTTTGCAATGCGGGCAACACGGGCAACATCGCCGTTATCGCGGGCGATACGGTGCTGGGCTGGGATGTCGGCGCATTCAACCACTTTGCCGACAAACTGATGCGTGAATATAAAGGCGTTCCGTGCGACACAAACGGACGGTTCGGCAAAACGGGACGGCTCCGCCCCGATTTTCTGCAAACGCTGTTCGACACCGCCGCCGTCACAAAATCGGGCGAAAACTTTTACACGCGCAAACCTCCGAAGTCGTCCGATCCGTCGTGGTACGTCCTGCCCGATTCGCCATATTCGTTCGCGGACACGCTCCGCACCGTCGAGTATTTAAGCGCGTACACGTTCTTTCACACTCTTTCCTTTATTCCCGAAAGCGTCCCGATGCCGCAAGCTTTCTTGGCATTCGGCGGCGGCTGGAAAAATCCGCTGTGCGTTTCGGACTTCAAAGCTTTGCTGAACGGCACGGGCTTTGTTCTGCCCTGCCACCGCGATTTGTTCGCCAAAATCCGCAAACGGTTTGCCAAGCCGCCCGTTTTCGCCCCGTCCGAAGCGTTCGGTTACAGCGGAACGTATATGGAGGCGCGGATTTTCGCCGACGCCGCTTACAGCAAAATCATCGGACGCCCGTTTACTTTTCCGCAAACGACGGGATGCAGGACGCCGACCGTCGCGGGGATTTTCTGTCTGCCGTCGAACAAACAAAAGTATTTGATTTCCGATTATTTGAAAAAGCCCGACGCGTGGAATAAAAAAGTCAGCCGCGCGGCTAAAGGGCTGTGGTAAAGCTGTACAAATACGCGGCGTTTTTCTTCAGCCAGCGTTCCGCCGCGGCAAATTCGGGGTACACGTCCGCCACCGTTTTCCAAAAAGCGGGCGAATGATTCATTTGCTTCAAGTGCGAAACTTCGTGCGCAATGACATAATCCGCGACATACAGCGGCGCGAATCCCAGCCGCCACGACAGCGAAATATGTCCCGCACGGTTGCAGCTGCCCCACCGCGAAACCGTATCGCGCACGCCGACTTTCGTCGGTTTGACCTGCAAAGCCGCCGCGATTTCCAGCACTTTGGATTGCGCGTAGGAACAAAAGGACGCTTTTAAAAAATCGGCGACGCGGCGCGGCAGATATTCGCTTTGCCCCGACACCCAAATCACGCCGTCGGACTGCCACACGCCGCGTCTGGCGTTCGGGGAATGGTGTATAACGACATCTTCACCCAAAAACGAAAAGCCCATGCCGTCACAAAACACTTTGGGCGCGGGCAAAGCGTTCAACTGCGCCGCTATCCAATCCGCTTTGCTTTGGGCAAAGCTCAATCCCGTTTTTTCGGACGCGCGCGCGGGCAAAACCAAAACGGCGCGGCGGTTCATGCGGTCGATTTTCAGCCGCACCCGTTTGGCGCGCGCCGAGCGTTCAACGCCGATTTCCATCGCTTCGCCCGCATGCCAGACAATCACAGGTCGTCCCACTCCACAATGTAGTCTTGGAACTCTTCCTCGGGTTTCGGGGGAACGGTTCTGCCCGAAGCGGACATTTTCGCGGCGTGAACGCTGGTCGGATCACCCGTTATCAGCGGATGCCATTTCGGCAAAGGTTTGCCTTCGTTCAGCAAACGGTAAGCGCACGTTTTCGGCAGCCAGTAAATATCCTTGATATCCTGCGGACGGATTTGCACACATTCGGGAACGAACGCCTGCCTGTTTTCGTAATGGCGGCAGCGGCATGTCACGGGATCCAGCAGTTTGCACGCGATATTGGTAAAAGCCAGTTCGCCGTCGTCCTCGAAAACGACTTTTTCCAAACAGCATTTGCCGCATCCGTCGCAGACCGATTCCCATTCTTCATGGGTCATCTGCTCCAGCGTTTTTGTTTCCCAAAACGGTTTGCTTTTCATTTTTTTAATCCGATAAAAAGAAAGAGGCTTTCGCCCCTTTCTTTGATTTTGAAATCAAGCTTTTTTGCGGCGGTTGCCCAAGCCGATCTTTTTTGCCAAATCGGAACGGCGTTCGGCGTAATTCGGCGCAACCAAAGGATAATCCGCGGGCAAATTCCAGCGCGCGCGGTATTCTTCGGGCGTCATGTTGTAAGCCGTTTTCAGGTGGCGTTTCAGCATTTTCAGCTTTTTGCCGTCTTCCAAGCAAATAATGTAATCGGGGAAAACGGATTTTTTGACGGCGACGGCAGGCTGACGGGGTTCTTCAACGGGGTGTTCTTCGACGTTGACGGAAGCCAGCGCTTTGTAAACGTTTTTAATCAAAGCGGGCAGCTCTTCCGCGGGCAGCGTGTTGTTCGAAACATGCGAAGATACGATTTCCGTTGTAAAAGCCAGCAAATCTTCATTTGTGAATTGTTCAGCCATTGTTGTAACTCCTTAATTTAAAACTATAGCTAAATGTATAGAATACTTTTAAAGTAAAATCAATATAGAAGATGATTTACTTTTCCAAAAAACACGCATCGCCGTAGGAAAAGAATCTGTATTCGTTTTCAATCGCGTGTTTGTAGGCGTTTTTCATACATTCCGTTCCGCAAAAAGCGCAAACCAGCATAAACAAAGTCGAACACGGCAAATGAAAATTCGTAAACAGCGCGTCGATGCCTTTGAACCGATACCCCGGCGTGATGAAAATCGACGTTTCTTGATGAAACGGGTGTATCACGCGGTCGTCGTCAGCCGCGCTTTCCAGCAAACGCAAAGCCGTCGTGCCGATGGAAACAATGCGCCGTCCGTTTTTGCGGGCGGCATTGATAATGTCAGCCGTTTCGGGCGAAATCACGCCGTATTCCGCGTGCATGACGTGGTCTGCGGTATCGTCGACTTTGACGGGCAGAAACGTGCCGCCGCCGACATGCAGCGTTACTTTGACGCTTTCGATGCCTTTGTCCGCGATTTTTTGCAGCAGTTCTTTGGTAAAGTGCAGTCCCGCCGTCGGCGCGGCGACCGCCCCCGGATTTTTGGCGTAAACGGTTTGATAATTCGCCTTGTCTTCGCCGTATTCGGTCTGCTTGCGGTGAATGTAGGGCGGCAAAGGCATTACACCATATTTTTCCAACGTCGCAAACAGCGTTGACGGTTCGGTCAGAAATTCCAAAATCACCGTCCCCGATTCGCCGCGTCCGATGACTTTCGCCCGTAAAGGTTCCGCTTTGGGATTCAGCGGCGGATAAAACGACACAATGTCGTCGGGATGCAGACGGCGCGCGTTTTTGACCAAAGCTTCCCACGTCGTCAAGCCGACCGATTTGAACAAAGTCGCTTCGATTGAAGCGTCGCCGCGTTTGCCGAACAGACGCGCGGGAATAACCTTGGTGTCATTGAACACCAGCAAATCCGACGGGCGGAACACATCGGGCAAATCCGCAATGTGCAAATCCTCCAGTTTGTCGGGCGCGGTGACGTGTAACAGCTTCGCCGACTCGCGGGGGGTCGCGGGTCGGTCGGCTATCCGTTCTTTCGGCAGTTCAAAATCGAAGTCTGTAACAAGCACGGCTTTTACAGCATGCGAGGTTCGACAACGGATTCGAACAAAGCGTCGAACGCGTCGTGTTCTTCCATGACATCGTGTCCCGTAAAGTCCAGCACTTCGTATTTTTCGTTATCGGTGTTGTAGACGTACAAATCGTCGTCCGCGCGCCCCAACAGAACGCACGAAGCCAATTCTTCGTTGTAGTCCGCAAAATCTTCGTTCGCCGTAACGATGTCGATCAGCGTGTAGTTGCTTTCGGGGTCGGTAACGTTGTCGGTGCTGTAAAATTCGATGCCGTTCCACGCAAAGCCGTTGACTTCGCGCAAAAAGTCGATATAGCCCTGCGGAATCGGGTGCAGCCCGATTTCAGCCATGTCTTTCTGGCATTGCGCCAAATCTTTGCTGGACGCGGGGCGGACAATCATCGCGCCTTCGGCGGGGTCGGACAGTTTTTTGATAATATCTTCAATCATTTCGCAATTCCCAAAACGGTTAAAACGTTATCTGACAGTTTAGCCAAAGCCAAGCCGTTCGGCAAGGCTTTTTATCGTCCGCCCTGCATTTGTTTTGCCAGAACCGCGGCGTTGGCGGTCGTGTTCAGCCGTTCGTATTTGTTGGCGGGACGTTTCCAAACCCTGTCGCCGCACATCGGAATCTTGATTTTAAGCCCGTCTTGCACTTTTTTATCCTTGATTTGCGGATCGATGACCAAGTGGTGCAGTTCGTCATGCGGCGGAATCGGCATTAAAATCAAGTTCGAAAAATCGTTTTTGCCGCCGCCCGCAATGGGGTGCATGTGATGCACGTTATAGCCGTTGACGCTGCGGCCTTTGCGCATTTGTTCCAGCCCCTCATCGCCGATTCCGATGGCGCGCAAATCCTGTTCAAAGTTTTCCGCCAAATACTTCAAAAACTTGGGGCGCACCTCGCGTTTGAATTCTTCGCGGCGGTTGACGCGCGTTTGCTTGGGCGGCATTTTGTATTCGACTTCCGTCAGCGTAAAGCCGTTGATTTTATCGAAAGCGAACTTGCCTTGCGCCGCCTGCGCCTTGACCTGTTGGGACAGAAAGTTAAGACCGTTGCCGGCATTCGGGCGTTTGCGTTTGGCGTGAACGTATTTGTCTTCCATGGAAAAAACTCCTTGTTTTGTTTAACAAGGAGTTTAACACGGTTGTTTTGACAAAGAAAGAAAATTTTGTCTATTTTTTGTTTCCGCGCAGTAACTTGTATTTTTCCAGCAATTCCGCAAACGAATCCAGCAATCCGTCGGCGATTGCCGCGTCTTCGCCCAAACAATTCAAGCATTGCGCCGTCGCTTCCAAGGTTGAAACGCTTTCCTTGCGGGGTTCTTTGCGCAGTTTGCCGTACAGCGACCGTTTTTCGGGAACCAGCAGCAAGCGCCGCGTTTTCAACAGCCACGGGTTGCGCCACCACAAAGCTTTGGCTTGGCTCCACGACCCGTCCAGCAAGATGATTCCCTCCAGCGAAGCAAGGATTTCCGCCGTATCGGGCAGTAAATTGCCTTGTCTGCTCAAAGCGTACAAGCCCGCAGCGGTCGGGGTTTCGTTTTGCGCGCCCAGATACAGCACGCCCCATTTTTTCGGATCGGCGGGACGTTTCAAAACAGCCGCCAAAGACGGACGCGACAACGCGATTTCCAACTGCGCGTTTTTCAGCCTTTGACAAATGATTTTCGCCGTGCCGAGGTCTTTGTCCTGTTCCTGCGGATGTTGCAAAATCAAAACAAAGTGCTTGTTGTCGAACGGCTCGGCGTCCGAACAGACGCAGAGCTGTAAAGGTTTGCCGCATACGGGGCAGAGATTTGTTGTGTTCAATGGACGCTCACCGGTATCAATTCGTTGTCGATGACCAAGGAAATCGCGGCGTTTTCATCGTCGGTGTACGCCAATTCGGTTCCTTCGGCGGCATAGATATACCACAGGCTTTTGTCGGCGACCAAGCGCTTTTTGATGTAAGCGATGGAATTGACACCCAGTTTGGCAAGATCGTCCGTCGTCATCTTTTTGATTTGCACGACCTTAAATCCTTTCCAACGAAGTGTTCACTCCTATCAGATAGGACGAAAGGTTATGCCTTTCAAGAGACGGCACGGTCTTTTTCGATGGCTTCCTCTTCCTCGGCTTTTTTAAGCAGGGAAAACAGAATTCCGCCGCCCAGCAAAGAGAACGTCACAACCAGCGACCACACGTCGTCGACTTTGCAGAAAAATTCGTTGACAAAGATTTTCAGCCCGATGACGACCAACAGCACCGCGCAGGCGGGCTGCATGTACGAAAAGCGGTGCAACGCGGCAGCCAGCAGGAAATACAAAGCGCGCAAGCCCAGAACGGCGAAAATGTCGCTGGCGTAAACGGCAAACGTTTCATGCGAAACCGCCAAAACGGCAGGCACGCTGTCGCACGCAAACACGGCGTCGCCGAACTCGATCAGCAGCAGCGCCAAAAACAGCGGAGTCGCGTACCATTGCATTTTGCCTTTTTCGTTTCGTTCGCGCACAAAGAAATGTTCCCCGCGCAATTCGGGGGTAACGCGCAAATAATGGCGGAACGCGCGCAGCAAACGGCTGTCCGACAGATTGATGCCCGGTTCGTCGGAAATCAAAGTCTTCAAGCCCGAATAAATCAAAAACACGCCGAAAATCAGCAACACGGGGTCGTATTTGTCGATGATTTCCGCCCCGATGACAATCACGACGCCGCGCAGAATCACCGCGCCCAAAATGCCCCAGAACAAAACGCGGTGCTGCTGGTTGCGCGGAATGTTCAAATAAGTAAACACCAATCCGATGACAAACACGTTGTCAATCGACAGCCCCATTTCGACCACATAGCCCATAATGAAATCGGTCGCCATCTGTTTGCCGAAATACCAGTAAAGCCACGCCGAAAACAAACAAGCGATGCCCGCATAAGTCATAAACAAAGCAAGGCTTTTTTTCGCGCTGATTTCCCGCGCGCCTTTTTCCAAAACGCCCAAATCCAGAAACAAAATAGCAATGACAATCGCCAAGAACATCAGCCAAATCCACAACGGCTGATGCAGAAAAAGCGTAAACAAAAAATCGGGCAGCACAGGTTTCAGTCCTTTAAAAATCGTATCTCAATCCGACGGAAAAACGTTGCAGACGCACGTCTTTATCGGGCAAATCGCCCCAATCGAATCGACCGAGGTTTGTATAGACGTAACCTATATCCAAAGTCAATCGCTTCGGCAACGAAAATCCGATTCCGCCCCCTGTTTGCCACGGGTATGCGGTGCGGCGTTTTTTGGGAACGACAACCGTTCCGACGCGGGTCTTCTGAATTTTGTTTTTGGAAACGCCGATTCCCGCCATGACATACGGCGTCGCGCCGCACACGGAAAACATATCCCACGCCGCATTGGCGAAAACGGCTTTAGAAGACACCCTGCCATGCAAAGTTTCGCCGCCCAGCGTTTTGCCCAAATCGTTGCGCGCATAGCCGAACGTCATTTCCGTTCGAAGCGCGCCGAACCATTTCCAGCCGAATCCCGTTTGCCACGAAAAGCCGTCTTTCACGCCGTCTTCAACGCCGTCGGTGTACGCCGCATCGAAACGGGTGTAAAAGTTTTCATCGGCAAAAGCATTGCCCGACAGCAGCAGAATCAAGATAAAAGCGATTTTCTTCATTGGCGGTTCAATCCGTTCAGCCGCGCGGCATCGGCGGCATAAGTTCCCAAAATTTTGATGTCGTCCGAAAAAAAGGCAAGCTCGTCCACCGCCGATCGAAACGCTTTGTCCCGCGTGTCGGCGGCGACGTCGACCAAAAACGCGGCATTGGCGAAAAAGCGGTTCGCGTCGACAAAGCTTTCAATCCGCAGCAGATTGATGCCGTTCGTCGCAAATCCGCCCAAACACTTGTACAGCACGGCGGGAACGTTCTTCACTTTGAAAATCAGCGACGTTATCGGATGCTTTGTGTCGGGCGTGCGCGGCGCGCGCTCCAGCACCCAAAACCGCGTCATGTTCAAATCGAAATCCTGCATGTCCGTTTCAAGGATTTTCAGCCCGTACAATTCGGCGGCTGCGGCGGACGCCAGCGCGGCAAGCGTTTTGTCCCCCCGCTCCGCAACCGTTTTGGCGGCTTCGGCGGTATTGGCGCAGGCTTCGGCGGCAAAACCTTTTTTTGTCAAATTCCCGCGGCATTGCGCCAACGCCTGCGGATGCGACAAAACCGTTTTCACATCGGACAAGCACGCCGCTGAAGTCCCCAGCAAGCAATGACGGACGGGAATGAATTTTTCCCCCGTTACAAACAAATCCGCCTGCGGCAAAAGCCTGTGAATATCGGCGACTCTGCCCGCCGACGAATTTTCGACGGGAACGACTGCGGCGTCCGAATCCCCTTGCGCGACGGCGTCCAAAGCCTGCTTGAACGTCGGATAAAAAACGATTTCCGCCGTCGGAAAAACCGATTGCGCCGCCAAATGCGAAAAAGCTCCGGCGCATCCTTGACAGGCTATTGATTTTGTTTCGTTTTTCTGCATTTTTATCCCAAAAAGGCGATTTTCTTGCCAAAAATAAAATTTTTGTCAAAAAGCTTGCGCTTCCCGTTCGGTGTGTTATACTTCCTTTTAACAAAGACACAGGGGATATTCAAATGGAAAACCTTGAAACTTACAATTACGTTCACGAAAAACGCGTCCGTAGCGAACGGCGCGCCGCTTCGGAACGCAAGCCTTTGAACGCCCCCGCGCCGAAAACTTTTCTGGGCATGCCGTGCCAAACGGTAACCTTCACCGTTCCGACGAAAAAACGGCAGGAAGCCGTGCGTTACGAATTTGCGACCAAAGCGCGCGCCGCGTTTTTGAAACATCTGGCGCAAACGCAGTACAAGCAGCTGCGCGCCGCGGGAATTACGCGCAAAGACATCAAACTAATGGAAAAAGGCAAAACCCCGAACGGCTGGAACACGCATCACAAACTGTCGGTGTACGGCGGCGGCACGAACGATTTTTCGAACCTGCTGCTGATAAAGCGCGCCCCGTACCACGATATGATTCATTACCATCTGATTAACCCGCAGGTGCAGGGCATGAAGCGCGGCGAAACCCGCAAAATCGTCATTCCGAATCCGTCGGAATCGATTTATGTGCCGCCCCGGCAGTTCAAACATTTGGAACGCGACGCCAAGCGCGGCAGAAAATCCTACGGCGCGAAAGGACAATCCTATCAGGACAAAAAGCAGGACGCGCCGTTTATGCAGGACGTCAAAACCGCGGACGCTTACGTCAAATCTTTTTTAAGCAAACGGCAGGGGCGTTAAAATGACCGAGCTTGTTCAGCATACTTTGACCAAAGCCGAACGCGAAGCCCGCCGCGCCGAACGTGCCGCGCAAAAGGAACGCGAACGCCAAGCGCAGGAAGCGAACCTGCCCGATTCGGTACACGGTGTTCCTTTGACGGAAATGGTTTACACGGCGGCGTCGAAAAAGGAAATCAAGGCGAAACGCCGCGAATTTACGCCGATGCGCGCGGCTTTCCTGCGCGATTTGGCGGAAAACTCCGCGCCTTTGCTGCGCCGCGCAGGCTTGTCCGAGGCGCAGATTGCCCTGATGAGCAAAGGTAAAGCCCCCGCGGGGTGGAACGTTCATCACAAGCATCCCTTGGGCGGCGGCGGAAAGAATGAATTTGCGAACTTCATTTTTATTCAAAACGACCCGTACCATACCGATTTTCACAAAGTTTCCGATGTGCAGATTCGCGCGTTGAAAGACGGCGAAACCCGTACAATCAGAATTCCCGTGCCGCAGGGCAGCGTTTTCATTCCGCCCGAACGGCAAGTTCAAAACGCGCTGCTGGCAAAACGCGCGGCTCAGAGCAGATAAGAAAGGATAACTCCCATGACTGAATACAGATACGTTCACGAAAAAAAGAAACGCCCGCATCAAAAGGAACCCAAGTCGCAGGAACGCTTGGACGCCGAACGCGGCAAGTTCAACTTTACGGAAATCCACGGCTTTACGCTCAAAGAAGTCGATTGGGAAGTCCCGCCCCTTCAGGTGCGCAAGCGCAAACGCGCCCAATTCGCCAAAATCCGCGTCGAGTTTTTGAAAGAACTGGGACGCAACCATGAAGCCGAACTGCGCGCAATGGGTATGTCCGACAAAGACATCAAACAGGTCAAAAAAGGAACGAACCCGAACGGTTACAACGTTCACCACAAACACCCGATTCACGGCGGCGGTCAGAACGAATTTTCCAACTTCATCCTGATGCCGATCAAGGAACATGACGATTTGCACCACAAAGTCATGGACCCGCAGGTGCAGAACATGCAGACGGGCGACAAGAAAAAAGTCATCATCCCGTGGACGGACGATATGGTTTACGTCAGCCCCGAAAAGAAAAAGGCGCGTCAAAACGCCGCCGTCATCGCAAAGGCGATGAACCGTTCGCGCTGAAAAAATTATCTGCTCTGAAAAAAGGGACGCCGAAAGGTGTCCCTTTTTTATTGTATCCAGAAAAAGCTCGCGCGCGCGGAGAGCTTTTTTCTAAACTTTCACACTCATTGTTCCCAAGGTATGGCAAGTCGGGCAAACCGTGTGCCATTCGTTGAACGCCGTTTTGCACACCGAACAGCAATACATCGGTTCGGTTTCCGCAACAGCGGCTTTTTCGCCGTATTCGACCGCCGCTTTTTCGTCGCGGTTTGCGGCGGCGACTTCCGACATCAGCAGCAAAGCGCGTTTGGAATTCGGCTTGATTGCCAAATACTTGTCCAGCAATCCTTTCGCCTGTCCCCACAGCCGCGCTTTCAGCGACGCGTCCGCCATAACCAGCGCGTTGATTTCGGCATCTTTGTTTTCATCCAACAAATCCTGCAAATCGGTCACCGCTTCCAATGCCGTTTTTTCAGGCGTCAAAGCCTGATACGCTCCGTACACCGCCCAACACGGCGCGGTCTTCCACAATTTGCGCAGTTGATTGCGGGCTTTGCGGATTTCGCCCTTTTCGGCGTTGATCGCCGCCGCCGTCAAAACGGCTTGGATCAAAGAATCGTCCGTTTCCTCCGCAGCGAAAATCAGCCGTTCCTTTTCGGCGGCATCGGTTGTCCCGACGGCTTGTTCCAGCAAAACAGACGCTTTCAAATGTTTAAACGTTTTTTTGTCAAACAGATCCAGCTTGTTCGCTTTTTCCAACGTCGCAATCGCCTTTTCCCATTGTTTTTCCTGCACTTGCAGTTCAAACGCTTCGGTCAGCGTCCACGGCATCGGATTTTTTTCGTTCAGCAGTTCTTCGCAGGCTTTCAGCGCTTTTTCGGGCGCGCCGTTCAAACGGAACAATCGAATCTTGCCGCGCATGCCCAACAGCCGCGTTTCGGGCGCGTCCGCCAGCTTGCCGTACAGTTCCATCGCTTGGGCGGTATTGTTTTGCGCTTCCGCCAGCTGAGCACTGAACACAAAAGTTTTTACTTCGTCGTCGGCGAATTTTTTGGCAATGTCCTTTTGCAGCTTTTTCGCCGTTTCCACATCACCCGCCGCCAAAGCCGTCAAGCCTTTGCCCAGCAGCGTATAGCGGTCGATTTCGCGTCCGACCTTTGCTTTTGCCATTTTTTCGGCGCGCAAATCCGCCCGCGCCCAATACAGGAATTTGTTTTTCAGCAACAGCAGCGGCTTTGCCAGAAAAGCGTAAAACACCGCATAGCCGATAACAAAAACACCGATAACGACGGCAACCGAAGTCTGTACGCGCCAGCCCAGCCAATCCATCTGCACGGAACCGGGGTTATTCGACAGCCATGCCGCGCTTAAAGCGATAATCGCCAGTAAAACAGCGTTCCAAACAATTTTGATCATCGCTTATTCCCCCTGCTGCGCATAAATCAACCCCAACACGGCAGCCAAGGATTCATTGACGGTCTTGTTGACGTACATCGTTTTTTCGGCGGCGGAGATCCACGGCGCCATTTTTTCGGCGGCAAGGCCTTTTAAAATTTTCATCTGAATAACGGCAAGGGACAGATCCCCGCGCGCAACCGCTTTGCCCGCGCGCGCCAATACGGCTTGGGTGGACAAATCTTCGGCAGGGGCGTCCAAACGGCGAATGACGACCTGTTCGCGCAAAGCGTCAAGCGCGCGGTGGAACCAATCCTTTTTTTGTCCGCTTTTCTCGCTCAACAGCGCTTTGTCGGCAAAAGCGTCAAACGTTTGTTCCAAAGCGGTCTGCGTCCAAACACCCTGCTCCGCGAACGGCGTCAAAGCCTGCAATTTCGACGCCAGCGGCTTGTTGAAAGACGCCAAAGCGACGGCGGCTTGCTGTTCGATGGGGAATTTCATCCCGCGGGCGGCGGCGTCGCGCATCTGGTAAATCGCCAGCAGCAACGCGCCCGCCCGTTCTTTTTCGGCGTTGGAGGCTTTCAGCTTCTGTTCGGCGGCAAGCATGCGGCTGTTCAAGCTCAGCACAAACGACGCATCGGCTTTGTTCTTTTCGACATTTTCGGCGCGTTCGGTCAGTTTGACGACGCTGTTCGTCAACGTGTCGCTTTTGGCGGTCAAACGGCGGACGGAGTCCTCGATCAATCCCGTGTGCGGCATGCTCTTGCGCAGCTCTTGCGTTTCCCGTTCCAGAGCTTCAACCTGGCGGCGCAGTCCCAAAAGTTCCTCCTGCAGCCCGTCGAATTGGGAAACGGCGGCGGGTTCCGCGGTCGCGATGACTTGCTCGGCATTTTCAAAATCCCGCGCGTTTTCCAGCTGTTCCACGCGCGAATCAATGTCCTGCACCACAACGGGCGATGGCTGTTCGTCAACAACGGGCATCGGTTCGACGACGACGGGGCGCGCATTTTCAATGGGCATCGGCAGCGTTACCGCCATTCCCGCATCGGGCTTTTTCAGTTTCGCGACCGTTTCCTTTGCCGCCGTCATTATTTTTTCACGGCTTTCGGGAACGGAAAAAGCAACCGTCAGAGCGGCGGCGACCAAAATCAAAGCGACGATTTTGCCCGCGCGGCTTTTTTTCGGTGCAGGCGCCGAATTTTCTTCGACCGTTTCGGGGTCTTTGTTTTCTGCGGTTTCTTCAGCGGTTTCGTTGATTTTTTCGGGTTCCATGAAAGCCTCCTTGCTTGAATCTACTGGATTTTACCATTTTTTCCGAGTATGGGTAGAATAATTTTACATTCAAGGAAACAAAATGCTTGTTTTAGGAATAGAATCCAGTTGTGACGAAACGGCGGCAGCGGTTGTCGACGAAAACAAAAACCTGCTGTCTTCGGTTGTTTTTTCCCAGCCCGAGCACGTTTCGTTCGGCGGCGTCGTGCCGGAAATCGCCGCGCGCGCCCATTTGGAAAAAATCACGTCTATTGTAACCGACGCGCTTGCCAAAGCGAACATCGGCTTTTCGGACCTTGACGCCGTGGCGGCTTCGGCGGGACCGGGGCTGATCGGCGGCGTGATTGTCGGCGTCATGACCGCCAAAGCGATTGCCGCCGTTCACAACATTCCTTTTATCGCCGTCAACCATTTGGAAGCGCACGCTTTGACCGCCCGTTTGGGACAAGACGTGCCTTTTCCGTACTTGCTGCTGCTGACATCGGGCGGACATTGCCAGATTTTGGTCGCCGAGGGCGTCGGCAAGTTCAAACGCTTGGGCGCGACAATCGACGACGCGGCGGGCGAAGCGTTCGACAAAGCCGCCAAAATGATGGGCTTGGGATACCCCGGCGGTCCCAAAGTCGAAGCGTACGCCAAAAACGGCAATCCGAAGCGGTTTGATTTGCCGCGTCCCATGGTGGGCAAAGCGGGGTGCGATTTGTCGTTTTCGGGGCTGAAAACGGCGGTGCGGCGCGTGGTCGAATCGTTTGGCGACTCGCCGATGACCGAACGGGACAAAGCCGATTTGTGCGCCTGTTTCCAAGCCGCCGTTCTGGATTCGCTTTGTTCGCGCTTAAAAAACGGCATCAAGATTTTTAAACGTGACTATCCGCAGGGGACGCATTTGGTCGTCGCGGGCGGAGTCGCCGCAAATCAGGCTTTGCGCGGGGCGTTGGAAAAACTGTCGCAAAAATATAAATTGACGTTTGCCGCGCCGCCGTTGAAACTGTGTACAGACAACGGCGCGATGGTCGCGTGGGCGGGAATGGAGCATCATTTGCTGGGGCTGTCCGATTCTTTGGATTTCAGCCCCAGACCGCGGTGGCCTTTGGACCCCGCCGCAAAACGATGAAAAGGGAGCTTTTGCAATGAACAAAATCACGGTAATCGGCGCGGGCGCGTGGGGAACGGCTTTGGCGCAAACGGCGTCGAAAAATGTTGATTCCGTTACGATTTGGGTGCGCGAACCCGAACTGGTCGCGGCGATTAACGAACAACACCGCAACACGCTTTATCTGCCCGACGTTTTACTCAGCGAAAAAATCACCGCGACAAACGACTTGAACACCTGCTTGGACGATGCGGAAGCTGTTTTGCTGACTGTCCCCGCGCAATTTTTGCGGTCAACCTGCAAACAGCTGCGCGCTGTTTGGAAACAAGGGCTGCCCGCCGTCGTATGCGCCAAAGGCATTGAACAGAAAACAGGCGCGCTGATGAGCGAAATGCTTGCCGAAACTTTGCCGCAAGCCCCGCTTGCCCTGCTGTCGGGTCCCACTTTCGCCGAAGAAGTCGCCTTGGAAAAGCCGACGCTGGTTACCCTTGCCTGCGCGGACAGGGAACTGGGTAAAAAACTGGTTGAAACGCTAGGCACGTCGACGTTCCGCCCCTATTACACGCCCGATATCGTCAGCGTCCAAATCGGCGGCGCGGTCAAAAACGTGATGGCGATTGCCGCGGGCATTGTCGCGGGCAAAAAATTGGGCGACAACGCGCGCGCCGCTTTGATTACGCGCGGTTTGGCGGAAATTTCCAGACTGGCAGTCGCTTTGGGCGGCAATCAGCAAACGCTGATGGGATTGGCGGGCTTGGGCGATTTGGTCTTGACGGCAAACAGCACGCAGTCCCGCAACTTCACCGTCGGGCTTGAACTGGGCAAAGGGCGCGCTTTGAAAGACATTCTGGCGGAAAAGAACACGGTTGCCGAGGGTGTATTCACCGCCTCCGCCGTTTTGGAACGCGCCGCGACGGCGGGTGTCGAAATGCCGATTTGCGAAGGATTGGCGCGTATTATGAACGACGGCGCGTCCGTCGATGATGTTATTGCGACCTTGTTCGCCCGCCCATTCAAAGCGGAATAACTTTTTCTGTTTCGAATATACAAAAAGAGCGCCTTTCTCAAGGCGCTCTTTTTTCAAACCGGATTATCAGCGGGTGCGATCCATTTTCGCCATCATAGCGATGTTATGACGTTTGCCGCCTTTCTTGCCGCCTTTACCTTTGCCTTTGCTCATATTTTTGCGTTCGGTTTTGGACAGCAGAATCTTCTTGTATTCGATTTCCTTGACATCTTCCCATTTTTTGGCAACGGGGTTGAACGCCTGCTTGATATAGCGGAAATCGGGGTTCATAAAGTCGTCGTTCTGGTCGATGACCGCGATACGACTGGCTTTGCCGATGGTCGGGGAAACTTCGACTTGACCTTTGGACACGACAATCTTCTGCGCGTTCGTGATGTGATCGACTTTCTGACCTTTGCCTTTGAAGATTTCTTCGGTCGCCGTCGTCTGTTTTTCGTCGCCGTGAATGCCGATGAACGTTGTCTTGCGGTCAGCGGGCTGGTTGGCGGCAGCCAAATCGGCAACCTTTTCCATATCCCCTGCGCGACCGTGACCGGAAACGTAGTAGGTTTCGCCTTCGACAAACGGAGCGCCACGCTGCGGAATCATCGTTTTCCAGCCCTGCGCTTCCAAAGCGGTCATCATTTGATCAACGACGGCTTGGTTGTCGCCCGACGGAATAACCGCCTGCTGGTTGACACACAGGTTGGGAACGCCGTGCGCGGGATGAATGTTTCTGTTTTCGCCGCGGGAAACGCGCGCCATGGACGCCATTTCCTCACCCTGCGTACCCGTTACCATATAGATGCGTTCGCTGGGCGGAATAGCGCGGGCGGCGGGGTCTTTAGCGTCGATGATGTTGACGCGGACGCCCGTGCGCTGCTGGCAGGCATGAGTCATGCCAATGCCCGCTTTGTTCAGGCATTCGTTGACCTGAACCAAAGAAGCGCCGTCCAGAATGAACGTGCGGGGTTTCGTACCCGTTTCTTTGGCGTATTCGGCAACCGCGATAACGTCAGCCATCATTTGCTGGGCGGAACGCGCAATCGTGCCGACCATCATTTGGGCATTCGGGTTTTCGCGCAAAATCTTTTTAAAGCCTTTGGTCACCATGTCATAAGACGGCGTGACTTCTTTGGATGTCGTGGACGTGGAGTCGCAGAAGCAAACGTCAATGCCTTTGGCAAAAACTTCGCCGATGCGTTTGTCGTCCCAACCTTTGCCCAATTCGGCTTTGGTCGTTTTGAAATCGCCCAAATCCATCATGCGGGTGCCGTCGGGGGATTCGACAACGAACGCCACCGCGCCGGGCGCCGAGTGCGTCACAGGAACGGGTTCGATTTCGAAACCGTTGACTTTGAATTTTTTGCCGTCTTCGACATCGTGGAATTTAGGCATGTTGTCGATGGGCAATCCCTGTTTGGTCATTTCGGCAAGCATGAACTGGTGCGTGAACTTGTCGGAATAAATGTTCAGCGGGCGTTCGGGATTCATCTGAATGTGATGGATAATCCCCGCAATATGGTCTGCGTGAGCATGCGTCAGCAGCAAATCGTCGCATTCCAGCGGAGCAATGTAGTTGTCGACACCCGTCAGGGCTTTGTCGGAAAACTTCATCCCGCAGTCGATCTGAATCGATTTTTTGGTTCCGTCTTCCGCGGTGTACGTAATCTTTTTCGCGTTTCCGCCGATGCCGTCCAAGTTATTACCGCCGAGAGATTCGAACTCTGTTCTTTTTTCAGCCATAGCAGTACCTTTCTATATCAAAAATTTTTATTCTTCGGGATAGCCGACATAAACCCAACGGTTCCAAATCGCGTCCAAAACCAGCTCGCTGGGTTCGGAATCGTCCTGGAAATCGGGCAAAGACTTGACCAGACGAATCAATTCTTCGGGTTTCATATTGGTCAGCGACTGATCGGGATACGCTTCGTTCAAAGCATCCGCAATTTCGCAATAATCTTTCCAACCGTATGACATCGAATCGTTTCCTTTCATCTTGGCGACTTGGTTCTCCCAAATCTGTTAACAGTATCTTACACCTGTTTTTTTTCATTTTGCAAACACTTTTTGAAAAAATTTTCAAAATTTTTGACAAAAAAACAAAAAAGGCAGACTTTGGCGGATTTATTGAATTTTCTTAAAAAAAAGAAAGGCTGATTCCTGCGGAAAGAGCCTTTCTTGGAATTTTTTGTCGAAAAATATTTGCTGTAAAAGCCCTCGCTACTGAACGGGCGGCACATTCAGCAAAGCGATGTATCCCGGCGGGATTCGCGTCGTCGCATAGCGGATATTCGCCGTTTCGATCTGGAATTTCGGAATTTGCAGCATGTCGGACGCAATGCCGAAAAAGTCGCGCGCTTCCAGTTCTTTGCGCTGCGCGTTCATCACATAGAACACACAGCCCTGTCCCCTTTGGGCGATGCCGCAGCGGGGGCGTCCTTTGGGAATTTCGGCATTCACAACAACGCCCGGCAGCTCGTCCGCGCCGCGCGAATCCATTGCGCCGTAAAAGAATCCCAGTCCCGCGCCGACCGCCATGAAGATCAAGAAAAAGAACAAAATCATCGGCGTTCTGATAAACGCGGGCGGCAGTCCCAAATCGGACGCAAAATTTTTGTCGTACGGACTGACGAAATCCTCTTCGTCTTCATCCGACTGCGGAGGAATCTCTTCGTCCAGATCATCGATAAATTCGGCTTCCTGTTCGGGGGCTTCGACCTGTTCCGCAACGGGTTCGGGCGGCAAAGGCGGTTCTTCGACAGGGGGAACGGGCATTTGCCCCATTGCAGGCTGAGGCATCGGATAGCCCATCGGACGCGGCGGCATTTTCATCCCCGCGGGCATCGGATAGCCCATCGGACGCGGCGGCATTTTCATCGGCATCTTCATCGGCATCGGACGCGGCATGCCGCCCTGCGCGGGCGGAACCTGTCCGTACACGGGCGGATGAGGATATTGTTGATCTTGATCGGACATAGCGAACTCCTTTAGTTCAGTTCTTTGACCAAACGAACAATGTGCGGCGTCAAAACGACAACCGTTTCATAGCCTTTGAGCGAATCGGCGAAGGACGACGCGGGAATGCCGATCAGCAAAATATTGTCGCCCAGCGTGCTGTCCGTTTTGAACGCCGTGATTTCACCCTGCATCGAATCCAGCGTCAGAACGGATTTCATTCTGCGTTCGCCGAACAATTCGGTTTGCGCCATCAGCGACAGCTGCGCTTCGGGCATCGACATGTACCCGCATCTGCCGACATCGAAACGGGCGCGCCATTTGTCCGCGGCGATAAACATGCCTTCGGACACCACGGCGTACTGGGAACGCGTCGTCAAAAAGCGGTTCAGGCTTGCCGAATTGATCTGATGAGCCGTAATCAGCGCGCGCCCCAAAACCCCGTTGACGGTAACGCGAATCGTTCCCGCGCCGAACGTATCGACCAAATCCTGCCAGTTGATTTCCTTTGCCGCGCCGACGGGCTTGACGCGCAGCACTTGAACGCTGAACACGATCAGATTCGGTTCTTTGTCGAACAAATCGATCAATTTGCGGACTTTCTGCTCGACGCTTTTGTCGCCTTTGAAAGAAACGACGTTTTCCTCCCAATTGACCATCAAGTCGTGCATGCCCGCGCCGCGCAGAGAATCCAACACGGCAATCATCACCTCGCGTCTGGCAGGAACGGTCAGATTCCAATCGACTTCGCGGCTGACAAACAGCGTTTTCTGCGCCGCGTCGTAGCGGTAGTACACATCGGCGGCGGAAGCAATCATATCCATCACGTCGCCCAATTCGCCCGTAATGTTTTCGGCGGCAAGTTCGGGGAACGGACCGTCAACGCCGATGACTTTGATTTTTGCCCCGCTCAGCAGCTTGTAAAACACTTTTTCGGCGGTCTGCCCGTCAAACGAAAATCCCGTAACTTCGTAGCGCGGCAAATAATCGCCCCCCTGCGCGCGGGAAAGTTTGAACGCTTCCTGCTGGAAAGGAATGACGGTCATAATGTTTTTTTGCGAATCTTCGATCGTGCAGCGCAGCGGAGTTTCCAAACTGACCATTTGCGCCGAACGCGTCGTCGCCGGTTCGGTCGGCAGATCCGTGGGACGAACCAGATTGACGATCGGACGACCCGCGCGGATATTCCTGCTTTCACAAGCGGTCAGCGCAATCGAGACGGCAAGTGCTGCCAAACAAGTCAACATTCGGAACATTTTGTTTTCCTTAAGCATTCTGTTGTTCCGCCGAAGCGGGTTGAGCGGGCTGCGGTTCGGACGGCGCCGGCTGTTCGTCGGGGGCGACGAAGCCGTCGGGCGCGGGACCGATGTCGCCTTCGGGTTCGGAGTTGTCCGCCAAAGACCCCAAGCGGTTTTTCACTTCGTCCAAAGATTCCTCTTCCTCGGACAGCATTTCCGGAGGCGCGTTGTCCTCAAATTCCTTTTTGAACTCCGCCAGCAGTTTGCGCAAAGCGGCATCCCCGCCTTTATAGCGGTCGCGGACGATGGCGGCATAAGGCGGCGTCAGAATCTCCATGCCGAACGTCAAAATCTCGTCCAGCAAGTCAAGGATGTAACCGAAGTAAGGATACTGTGTCAGCTCCAGTCCGCCCAAATGAACGCATCGCGCGCTGGTGCGGGAAATCGTTTGGTCGTAATAGGTTTTCAACCGCATAAAATGGTCAAAATTCCACAACTGGTCAATCGTCAGTCCGTACGGATTGCTTCCCCCGCTTGCGGCAACAACGGCTTGATTCGATTCGGCGTCGGCAATCTTTTTTGTCAGCCGCGCCAGCAAATCCGCCCCCGCTTTGCCGAAAACGGCAAGCCATTTTTGCATTTCGGGCAGCTGTTCCCTGACTTTGGCGGGATCAATCGGGCGGCGGGGATCCGCCAGCCGCGACGCTTCCGTCCACATGGAACCCGCCTTTTCGTACCTGAGCGCGCGATCCAGATTCGTTTTGACTTTGGCTTGATTGCTTTCGGGGCAATCCTGAACGATCGTCGGCAGCTTTGAACGCCATTCCGCCCCCCACACGGCTTCGGCAAGGGAACGGACGCGCCCCAATCCCTCTTGCGTATCCTGATACGCCAAAAGGGCTTCGTACAATGAAGACAGCGCCACCGGAATTTCTTTTTCAGCCATAGTATCCGTCCGATAAAAATCCTTTGTTTAATTTATATTATGTTTCGACACAAAAAAGCAAACATTTCCTTATCAAAGATACGGATCGTCCGAATCGTCGGCGACGGACACGACGACTTGGTCGGGCGGAACGGCGGCTTTGAACGCATGCGGCATCGCTTTGAACGTCGGCAAGACCGCCGTCGTCGTTTTCAAAAAGCGCTTCAAAGGCACATCCCCGTCCAAACGCAGCAATTGAGCGACATCCTGCGGCGAATTGAGCGGCGGAGCGGGCGGCGGTACGGGTTCGTAGACCACGGGAGCGTTTTCCTGCGGTTCGCCGTCCATGAAAAGATCGGCTTCTTCTTCCTCAACGGG
>DEDN01000012.1:81536-100592 GCA_002349565.1 Alphaproteobacteria bacterium UBA2903
ACAGGCAAAGGCGGCTCGTCCTCTTCCGCGGCTGTTGCGGCAGGTTGAGATTCCTCGGCAGGTTCCGCCTGCACGTCAATAACTTCCGATTGTTCGGCGGGCGCAGCTTCCTCCACGGGTTCGGCAGGCTTGTCGTCCAGCATTTCCCCCACGTCCGCCAACATGGAATCGATGTCGTCCAGCGAAATGCTGTCGTCGGGAACGTCGACCTGCTGTTCTTTATACAGCGGATTGCCGCTTTCGTCCACATAGTAAGGATTGCCGTTTTCATCAACGTAATACGGGTTGCCGTTTTCGTCCAAATAATACGGACTGCCGTTTGAATCCAAATAATAAGCAACGCCGTCTTCGGTCAGATAATACGGAATCCCGCCTTCGTCCAAGTAGTACGGACTGCCGTTTTCATCAACATAATACGCCATGCCGTTGGCATCGATGTAGTAAGCAGCCCCGTTTTCGTCCAAATAGTACGGTGTTCCGTTCGCATCCAGATAGTACGCCGCGCCGTTTTCGTCAATGTAGTACGGATTGCCGTTTTCATCCGTATAATACGGCGTTTGCGACACCGGCGGATAAGCGGGTTCGAAATAAACGCCCGTTCCGCTTTCGTCGATATAGTACGGATTGCCGCTTTCATCCAAATAATACGCCGTTCCGTTCGCGTCGATATAGTAAGTCGCGCCGTTTTCGTCCTGATAAGCGGAATTGGGATCATAGTAGATCTGATTGCCGTTTTCGTCCGTATAAGAATAGGCTCCGTAATTTCCCGCCGCGACATAACCGTACAGTTCGGGATTGTCGGTTTGTTCGGTCGGATAGGCATATTGCTGCGCTTCGGATTCCTGCACGTTGTAAGCGGGCGGCGGCATATCGGCGGATTCGGCGGGCGGCGGCGGTTCGGCGTACCCGTAGCCCCAGCCGTCATCCGCGTCCGTTTCTTCGGCGGCAGGCTTGGAAGACAAAGACGCGTATGCTTTTTCCAATCCCGCCGTAAACGCCGTTAAATCCATCTTGGGGATATGCCATTTGCGTTTTTTCTCTTTTTCCTCGGCGGGCGGCGGGGCTTTCTTTTCTTCCTTGACAACCGGAGGCGGAGCAGGCTGTTCCATAATCCCCTGCACGACTTCCAGCGTTGTTTTTTTGTTGGACAACGCCTCTGCCAAAGCTTCGGTCTGCGACATCTGCTTTTGGCTGATCAGATCAATCGTTTCGGACAAATTGGCGTTTTGCTTTTGCGCCACGGCTTCGGCAACGACGCGGGCTTGACTTGCCAAAGCCTCCTGCTGGACAGCGGACTGCGCTTCCGCCACCGCGCGGGCTTGAGCCGCCAAAGCTTCTTTTTGAACGGCGGATTGTGCTTCCGCAACAACACGCGCCTGTTCAGCCAAAGCCCCTTTGTTGGTTTCCGCCATCGCTTCGGCAACGACACGCGCTTGGCTTGCCAGCGCTTCCTGCTGGACCGCCGATTGTTTTTCCGCCATTGCCTCGGCGACAACGCGAGCCTGACTTGCCAAAGCTTCCTGCTGGACGGAACTTTGAGATTCGGCGACGGCTTGGGCGACGACGCGGGCTTGCTGCGCCAAAGCCTCTTGCTGAACAGCCGACTGCGCTTCGGCGACAACGCGCGCCTGTTCGGCAAGCGCTTCCTTGTTCGTTTCGGCTAAAGCTTCCGCCATTGCGCGGGCTTGATCGGCGAAAACTTTGGATTGCGTTTCACTGTTCGCGTTGTTGATTGCGCGGGCAATCGCGGTCGCTTGAGCGGCAACGGTTTCCTTTTGCGCTTCCTTTTGCGCGTTGAACATCGCTTCCGCAACGATTTTCGCCTGATTTTCCAAAGTTTCCGTGCGAACCGACCGCTGCGATTCGGTCAAAGCGTCCGTAATGGCTTTGGTTTGTTTGGTAAAGGCTTCCGCCATCAGCGTCGCTTGGAACCTTTGCGATTCCTCTTGACGATGGATAAGCTCGCTCATCGTTTCGGATAAAAGCGCGGTCTGCGTTTTGGAAATGGCTTCGGCGATTATTCTGGCTTGTTCCGCAGAATCCTGCCCGAATGAAGAACCGCCGAACATCGGCATCGGCGTTCCTTTCGCCGTCGATTCCAAAATCGCTTTTTTCTGTGCGTCAAGCAGTTCCTTTTGCGACTTCAGCAATTCCGCCTGCGCTTCGCGCTGAGCCTGCGCCATCGCTTCGGCTTGCTGTTTCAGCAGTTCGTTGGTTTGAACGCCCGCCTGCGCGTTGTTCGAATTTTCGATAACGATCTGCGGTNNCTGCGGCCCGCCCCCCCCGCCGTTTTTCTGCACCGTCGCGAACAAAGCCGCCAAAGTTTCATTGGCGTTCTTTTGCGATTCCGCCAAAGCTTTGGCAATGATCGTCCCCTGCACTTCCGCCGCGTTCTGCTGTGACTTGGAAAACGCTTCCGCCATTGCGCGCGCGGTCATTTCCTGACTTTGGGAAAAGATTTTCGCCATCGTTTCGGACTGCATTTTCGCCTGCACTTCGGCGGATTTCGTCTGCGCTTCGGTAATCGCGGTGACCAAAGCCTCCATCCCGCTTGCGCCGCCACTCGAAAAATCGAATGTCACAGGCACTTGCGCCGCCGCGGTCGGGACGGCGACGGGAACGGCAACCGCTTCGCCCTGCTGATATTGGGCGCGCATGATGTTTTGAACGTTGTCCTGCTCCGCCGCCGCAGCCTGCGCGCTTTCGTTGAGCTTTTCGGCGTAAGTCGTATAATCGGCTTTCGCTTTCTTTAACGACTGCGCCAATCCTTCGATTTCGCTTTTGCGGTTGGGGTCCTGCCGCGCTTCGGCAAGCGTCCGCGCCAGCATTTCCATATTTTTGCGGGATTCTTCCTGCGCCAGCTGCATGGCTTGCAGCTGATTTTGGTTCATTTTTTCCTGCGCGGAAGTCAAAGCGTCGGCAATCGCCTTGGCTTTGGCTTTTTCCTCGCGGGAAACGAAAACGTCTTCTTCGCTGTTTTCGTGAACGAAATCTTCGCCGTATTTTTCGGTTTCCAGATATTCCAGATAGTTGCGGACATCGCGTCCGCCCGGAATGTCTGCCAAAGTCATCCGCGTTTCCGAATCGACGTCCAGCAAAGTGTCGTTATAGCGTTTGACCAGATCTTCGCGCAGAACATGCAGCTGGCGGTAAACGTTCACCAGCCGCTGAGCCTTGACATAGGAATCCTCTTCCCCGTCGTTTTGTTGACCGGGAAACTTCGGTTTCCATTTTTTTACATCCTTTTTGGGCGGGCTCATTCCTGTTTCGACCGACGAAAGTTAAATCGGATTCTATACTAAAACGCCGCAGATTAACATATCTTTAACCCGCGGCGTTTTTATGAAAAGCTTTTCCTTACGGCAGAATAATCTGAACAACTCTGTGCAGAGCGGCAATCTGGTCTTCGGAAATTTCGATTTTTTCCTCGGGGTTCCACAAAACGCCGAACAGCTTGCCGTCAATGTCTTCGCGGATGCTGATGATGCGCGCTTCAGTTTCGTTGACGTACATCAGCGCCAAATCGCCCAAGCCGACCATCTTTGTCGGATCGACGACCAGCACGGAACGCGTCGGCAGCAAATTGCCCAAACGCCGCGTGCAGAGCGACACCGCGTAAGCGGACAGCCCGTTGACCATGCTCGCCAAACACGAAACAGTCCCCAAAGACGCCTGACGGTCGATCGCCACCATGCCGTTTTCGGCAGGCTGACCGTACACGGACAGAACAACATCCTGCCGTTCGGCTTTCGCCCCCGCTTTGGCGACGGGCAAGTCGGGATATCCCGATTTGACGCCCGACACGGCGCGGTAACGGGCGTCATTGCGCTGAATGAACTCGTCCAAAGCCCCCGCTTTGTCCAAATCGTAAATCTGTTTTTGCAGTTCTTCGTTGGTATAGCCCAAAGCCCGCGCGATACGGGAAATTTCGTCTTCGGAAACTTCGCGCTGCCCCATTTCGATGCGGTGGTACACGGACAACGTCAATTCCGCACCGTCGGCGACGTCCGCCAAAGTCAGATTTTTCTGTCCGCGAATATAGCGCAGCCCCGCGCCCAGCATTTTCAATCCGCTGCGTTCGTTCACACGGTTGCGGCGTTCCTGTTCGCGCCGCCATGCCTGCACCACGTCAGGCTGGGAACTGGCTTCGTTGACAAAGATGTCCTGCAAAGGGCAATCCAAAAATTCGGCGATGCGAACCAGCTGTTCCTGATCGATGCGGCGGTATCCTTTTTCTATTTTGCTGACGGCGGATAAGCTGACCCCCAAGAAATCCGCCAGTTCCTGCATTGAACGCCCGCGAACGCGGCGGTACATACGAATTTGATTGGGAAAGATAATCTCTTCCATAGGCTAATGTCCTTCAACTGATACGTCATCACAACAGACGCGGATAGACAGTTATACCTTTTTTCGATTGAAAATACAAATAAAATCAACATTCAAAAGCCCCAAACGAATCGGGGCTTTCAAAATCACATCGCCTGCTGGGCTTGACGCAGCCTTTGTTTGTACTTGCTGACTTTCTGCTGCACTTCGCGCATTTTGCGAATAATTTTCTGCATGCGCTGAATTTCTTGAACCGTTTTTTGGGTATACTGCGCCACTTTGATGAAATACACGCACGCGCCCGCGCCCAACGTCAGCACCGTCAGCACAAAGCAGATAACGTCGATAACGCCGTTGATCATCGCCTTGACAGTGCGCAAAGCAACGGAATCGCCGAAGTCGTACTGTCCGTCGCCGATAATCTTGTCGGTAAACTTATCGGTTTGCGGAGCGATGTAAATGGCAAAAAACGCAATCGCCACCACCATCAGCAGGTTGATGATTCCGCCCGCCAATTCCAAATCGGTAAAGGCTTTCAGATATTGCCCCGCTTCGATTTGCGCGCGGAACGCGCCCAGCGTCTTGCCCGCGGACACCACCCACGACATTTCAACCATTTTGACGATCATGCCGATCATCATCGCCGAAACGACAAAGGCAAAGCAGGCGTACAGGAAAATGCTCCACCCTGCCGAAGCGTACCGTCTGGTTGACGGAAACACCCACGAAATCACGAACAGCGGCAGCATCCCCAAAATAATGCAGATACGGAACAGCACATCCAGCAATACCAGCGGGAATAGGAAGCCGATCGCCCAGAACGACACGCCCAGCCAGCATCCCCACAGCCAAGCGATGGGATTGGGAATGTGACCGAACTCCTTGCCTTTCATAATCTCGACTTCACCGATCAGGGGAATCGAAACCTTGACATCGGGAATTTTAATGGGAATCCAGTACAAAGCGCCGCAACGCAGCCCCGCCGCCAGCGCTTGGGTCGGCGCCATTCCGTTGGACAGCTGTTTGATCATACATTCCATCGAACTGCGCACCCCCGGTCCCATGGGACGGTTCAGCGTTCCGTTATTGCTGCCCGCGGGACACGGAACATCCGTCAAAACGACCGTCGTGTATTCCGCCGCGGACGACAAAATGGGATTGACAAAGTAATTGAAAGCAGCCGTTGAACCGCCGGACAGAAAAGCCGTCGCAATCCCCGCGCGCAGCATGCCGCCGAAAATATTGGTCAAGTGCGCCATAATATCGGGGGCGTCGACCAAATTGCTTAAAAACATCGCCGTATGGCACAAAATCCAAATGCCCAGCCCCACGCCCATCAGTTTTTTGGCAGGCGTTTCAATGACTTTTGCGATATGTCCCGCGACTTCGTTGCCCACGTCGAAAAACAGCATAAAGATTTTGCATATCCAGCATTCGCCGTTATCGCCCTGATATTGCTTCAGGTAAGTGGAATACGGCGGACAGTCCGCCCCGTCGGCAAAAGAGGGGTTCGCGATGAGGACTATCATCGCCGCCAGCATCATTACGATCCAGAACCGTTTTGATATAACCATGACACGAACCTTTCTTTCGGCAAGAAAACCGTTTTACAACCTTTTGCGGTAATACAGCGTCAGCCCGACGGCGGCAGCCAGCATCACCCCTATAAAAGAAAACAAAACCGTGTAAAAAGAACTTCCTTGCAATACTCCCTGTACAAAATCGGTTTGAACCAGAAAAACAGCCCCACCGAAAACCAAATACTGTTTCAGCCTTGACATTTCAAAACCGCTACACCTTCAATTCGTTTTCCAATTCGTTGCCGTCGCCGGCGCGCATCTCTCTTTGCTGCGAGCTGGACAGTCCCAAATCCGCAGAAAGCCGCTGCATAGAGGCGAAAGCCCCCCTTTTATCCATCGTTCTGTAGGCGCTTGTTTCATGCATTTTACCGTCTTTGTCCTGCTTCAGGTATCCGCGATCCTCCAAACGGTTTTTGGCGTGTTCCAGCTTTACGGCGTCGACATTGCCGCCGCCTTTGGCTTCTTCAATCAGTTTTTTTGCTTTTTTGTCTTGAATGCGGTTCATGCGGTTTGTCGCGAATTTCGAAATATTGTTCACCCGCGACGCCAGATTGCGGATGCCCATAACCGCGCCGCTGACCATGCTGGACGGGCTTAAACCGCCGAATATCGACATGATTGTCATGACCACGCCGGCAAAGAAAATCAAGAAGATGCAGATAAAGACAAAGCCGACCAGTTCAGCCGAACCGTCCAAGAATCCGTCAATCAGCGGAATGTTGTCCAAAAAGCCGATGGGGTTTTGCAGGACGACGGCGTCTTCTTGAATATACTTGGTCAAAATGCCCGCCGCCATAGCGACGAAAATGGACAGTCCGACAATCTGCATTCCGATGGAAATGCCCGCATCCGCCACTTTCTTCGTCCATTCGCGCGTCCCCGAAAAACACAGGGCGACCACCGCCAGCGGCAAAAAGCACATCACGATTCCGTAGCGGAACACGCCGTCCATCAGCAGCAGCGGGAAATACACTCCCATAATGATAGACATAATCAAACAGCCGACGCCGATCACCATGGAAATGGGCGAACCGCAAATAATGCCCACCCACGCCATATCGGAACCGACGTTCAGTTTTTTCTGCATCGCCGTGATCAGGCAAATAAAGCTTGACTGCGGATCGCCCTGCGGACACGAGATATTGCCCCCCGGCAAAGGCAATGTCGCCACCACCGCCACGCCGAAATCGACAAACCCCGTAAACACGCCGTTGGCGAAATCAATCACCCACGAAATATTGCGCAGCATCGCCGCACCCATTGCCGCCCAGAATGTCGCCTTGCCGATTCCTTTCCAAAACTCGTTCAAGTCCGGTTCTTTCATCGACCCGACGTATTTCAGGATATGGACCGCCAGAAACAGCCCGTACAGCACGCCCAGCAAAGGCAAAGCCCCCGCGGCGACTTTGGGCAGCAGTTCCGTGTACAGCTGCTTTGACGTGTCCATCGCCAGCTTGAAGTACGGACAAACCCAACAGCTTTCGCCGAACATTTTGGCTTCGACCGCCTGGGAACCGTTCCCCTTTTTGCCCAGAATGATGGCAAAATATCCCATATCCTCTTCGTCTTCGTTGTCTTCGCAACCCGACAGGGTAAAGGCGAACGCAACAATCAGGAGCATGCACAGAAATCTTCCGCACACCCGCCAAAACCGTTTATTTTCCTTTGCCCCGTCCATAGCAGACATCCTTTCACCGCAAATCAGTCTTTAAAGTTATTGTCGACAAACTTCTGATATTGCGTCTGAATATTCGACACTTCTTCCGCCTTGCGCGGTCCGGCCCAAGTCTTGTAATCGTTGTTTTTATACAAAACCTTGGTTCTGCCGCCCGACAGTGCGTTTACAGCTTGGCTGGCGACGTTCATGAATTGACGGCGTTTGCCGTTTTTCAACAGCTGACCGTACGCCTTGGTTTCGGCACCCGTGCCGCGATCCAAATAACCGCGGTCGCGCAAACGTTTTTCGGCAGCCATATACCGGACTTCTTCCTTGCCCGACTTAAACACGCCGCCGTTTTTACGCCCTTCTTCAACAATACGCGCGGCGCGGCGGTCGCGGCCCTGCGAAATTTTGCCCGCAGCCCACATGCCGGCACCGACGGCATGCCCTGCCGCATTCTGAATTTTGTTCCCCGTCGCCTTGGCGGCTTTGAACGCCGTATTGTTGTCAAAGCTGGTTTCGGAGAAGTAGTTTGCGAACACCTCCGCCTGTTTCAGGAACAGGAAACAGTAGAACGCACAGGCAGTCAGAATAATCAGTCCCGTCGAATTGGACGTGATGCCCATATACGGTTCGCAATGGCTGATGCCTTCGCCGCCGCCGACTTTCAGCACGCAGACGGTCCTGGTTTTGGCGGTTTCGTCCCCCGGTTTCAGGATATCCAGACCGCTCGCGCCTTCCAGCAGCTTCATCCCCATTTTGACGGCGAAATTCAAACAAACGTAGAAAAACGCGATGTTCAGAACGGAATTAAAGCCTTTTTGGGTAAATCTGGTCGTCGTAGGGAATACCCATGCCGCGATGAACAACGGACAGAACGCCGCCGTGATGCCCAGACGGAACAAAGCGTCGAAAATCAAAATCGGCCAAAAAACCATCAGAATCCATGTTATCACAACGACAGCGCAGCCGTTCGCCCACACGCAGGGATCGGGCAGACCGCTCGCCAGCTCAATCCCCAACAGTTTGACGTGGTAAACATAGGAAATGCACTGCGCCAAATCACCCAGAGCATGCGTTTGCGCCATAGCCTTGTGAGCATTGTCGATGATCTGATGCAGCGGCTCGATCGCGCCGCCCAAGCCGGAGCCGCCGCCGCCCAAGCCCGCCATACCCGCGCCCGCGTCCAGAATCGGAACAACGAAATAGGTGAAAAACGTATCGCGTTTTTTCAGCAAACACGCCGCCATCCCCAATTTCAGCATCATGCCGAACACTTTTGTCAGGTTTTCCAGCGGATCGGTTTCGGTCATGCTGCCCACCCATTTCAGGCAGAACACCGCCAGCCACAGCCCGAAGCCGACGCCCGCGACCTTCAGCATGCCGGGGGCGGTTTTGTCAAAGACCTCGTTCCCGAAATCGACCGCCGTTTTGCTGACAACATCGAACGGCTTTTCCCACCAGCGGTTTTCGTCAGCCTCGCTGGTGTATTCACCCAGCGACATGCATTCTTCATTAAATTTGTCTGTTGTAATTTCGCCGATATCGGCAATCGCCGCAGCCGGAGCAAAGACGCAAGCGAACCAAATCCAAACGGCGAACAAAAATCTTAGTTTTCCCTGACGCTGAAATTTTATCATTTGAACAACCCTTTCAGACTTGATTCCCCTGCGGCGCCGCTGCGCCTACACTTTTAGCATTATCTTAATGGTAATATAAAAACGGCGTTTGAAATATGACATTTTTTTGATTTCTGTGCAATTTGAAAAAAATCGTTGCTTTACAAAGGACTGCGCGCGTCAAAAGCCTTTGACTTCCGTCCGCCGTTCCTTTATAAATTTTAGAGGGTTTATTTTTGGGCTGCGGAAACGGTTATGACAGAATCCAATCTTCCGATGAAAAAAACGGTCGTCGTCAAAAAAATCAAGGTGCTGGTCAAGCGCCCCGTCGCGCCTGCCCCCGCCGCGCCCGCGATGGTCAAAGTTCCCGTCAAACGCCCCGTCCTGATCAAGGTTCCCGTCAAACGCCCCGCCGTTCCCGCCGCACCCGCCGCGCCGGCGGCTCCCGCCCCCGTCCCCGCAGTAACCGCGCCGCCAAAACCCAGAGGCAGAACGCGCACGTTCGGCAAAGGCGGCGAAGTCAAACCCTTGATTTACGAAATTCCCGACGACATCATGGAACGAATCGAGGCGCGCAAGCGAATCCCCGAAAAATTGTTCCTGCTGTTTATTTTCGCCCGCACTTTGGCGGAACGGAACGCCAAACGCGACGGCTACAAGTTCCCGCCCATGCTGATCGACCTGCCCAAAGACACGCTGGAAGCCATGGAGCTGATCGACGAAGTGGACGAAGACATTTACGACGCCCTGCTCAGCGACTTTACGGAAATATCGCCGTTCATTCCGGGGTTGGAACGCGTCATCCACAGCAAAGCCGATGTCGAAGATCTGATCGATTCGGAAGTGCGCCGCGCGGAACAGCAGGACGTTTTGACGCCCGCGCAGCAGATTGTTCTGGCTTTCCTGCTGATTCTGTCCGACATGAAAATGGTTCAGCACAAAATCGCCCTGCGCGAAATCGACAGGGAACGCGAAGACGTCATTGATGAAATCCGTTCGATGGAACAGGATGAAAAAACGATGAAGCACGAATTCATCGTCGCCATTCAGCGCAAAGGCTTTCCCGTCAATGCGACAAAGCTGATCAACAATTATTTCACTTTGGCGAAAAAAGAACCCGATAAGGCATACCAAACGCTGATAACGAATCCGCTTTATTTTTCGCCGATACAGATGGAGCGCATGCCCAAAAAATTCTTCGGTCTGCTGCCCCCCGGACCGAAAGAAGCCCGCGCCGTCAACAAACGGCTGGCAACGTTCCTGAAAAACCTGAAAGTGTGAACTTTTAATGACACTATGGACAAAAAAAACGCCGTCCAGTATACTTTAAATAATGGTGGAAATTTCTTGAGGGAGGAAACCGATGGCAGAACAGAAAAAAGCAGCGGCGGAAAAAAATAACGAAACCGCCAAAAAGCCGCAGAAAGAAGCATCGTCGAAAGAAGCTCCCGAAAAAACGGAACAGGGCGAAGAAAACGTCGGCGAAGCCAGCGACCAACAGGCAAACGTCCCCGAACGCGAACCGGAAGAAGATCTGGAACTGCCTACAATCAACCTGGGCAACGAAGACAATCTGGCGGACTGGTTGGTCGCCGAATTTTCGGGGCGCGCTTTGGATGACGCCATAAATTTCCTTTCCTTCCTCGGCAAAGCCGGCGGCAAAGCTTTGGACAAGATGAGCAGCTTCGCTTCCAACCGCGCGGCGGCGGTCGCCGAAAAGAAAGCGTTTAAAGAAGCGCAGAAAGCTGCCCGCGAACCGTTGCGCAACGAGGACGGATCGCTGAACGTTTCCGCCGCCAGAACGCGCGTGTACGACGAAAACGGCAAACTGATCAGCTTGGACAACTATATCATCCAGCCCAAGGACAAACTGGTCGACGCCGAAGGAAAACCGCTGGCAACCAAAGGCAAAAAGCCCGAGGAAATCGAAAAGCAGATCAATGACGCAAGGGAGCGCGTCGAAGCTCAAAAAGAAGCCGCACACAACAAATCCAACGACGGCAAGAAAAAAACAAAGTCCAAGGGGAAAACCAAGGACGGCAAAGAAAAAAGCAGCGACGGCAATCGCCGCACCCGCAAAAAACGCAAGGAAAAAGAAGCCGAAAAACCCAAAAAACGGGAAAAGAAGAGCATCAAAACCGCGGGAAACGAAGCGGGGGAAAAGCGTAAAAGCAAAGATCAGCTGCAAAGAAAAGGCAGAAAGCTGAAAGACAAAGCGGACGCCAAGAAAAAAGATATGGACAGAACAAAAGCGGCGCAGGACAGGCTGAAAAACATGTTCAAAAACAAAAACCGCGACAACAGCCGTTCGCAAACCAACGACCGTTCGACTCCCAAGAGAAGAAGGGACTACGAAGGGCGTTAAACCGATTGAGTTCCAAAAAGCAGCCTTGTTCGGGCTGCTTTTTTCGTCCAACGGGCGTTTTTTCCCTTTCTTTTTGACTTTATAGCGGGTAATCTGTATCTTAAATGGGATAGGTTTCATTCAGGGATGGATTGAATTGAAAAAATTGAATTTTTTTCGGCTTTTGATCACGGGTGTTCCCGCTGTTGTTCTGACGGCAGCGGCGGCGTGTCCTTACTTCAAAACGTTTTGGCGGTTCAACATCCTGAATCCCAAGCATTGGAGCCTGATTTTGGACAAATGGAACAACGGCTGGGTTGTTTCCAAAACGACTGAATATCTGTTCCTGTTTTCGCTGCTGATGCTGCCCGTCGCCGCGCTGGTTGTATGGATTGTCTTTTACAAGCTCCGCTGGAAAAAAATTTTGACGCTTCCCCTTGCCCCGCTGCGGAACAGGCAGAAAAAGACTTTGGAAAAACGGTCGCTTGCCGCCGCCGTCGGCAAACCCGAAGATTTGAAAAAAGCCCCCGCGCCCAAGCATGCGGCGCACAAAGTCCCCGACAAACTCAGCCGTCTGCGCGGCACGCAAGCTCCTCAGCAGCACAGCGCGCCCGCCGCGGCAAACACGGCTTCTGCCGCCGCGTCCGCCCCGTCGGGGGATTTTTGGAGCGATTTGGCGGCTCGTCTGGAAAACGCGGGCGTATTCGTCCTGCGTGAAATGAAAATAGGTTCCTGTCCGACGAATCTGATTGCCGTAACACAAGACGGCTTGTTTATGCTGTGCGCCGGTCCCGAAGACGGGCAAGTGTGGACGACGCGCGACCGCGCCAATCCGCCCGTTTGGACGACGGAAACGAATGCGGTCATCCCCTCGCCTTTGGCTGTTTTGCAGCAGGGGCGCGCGGCTTTGCGCAAACTGCTTGCCGAAAACGGCGCGGCGAATTTGAACGTCAACGCCTGTTTGTTTTTGGATCACGGACAAATTGCAAACCTGACGGACACGCTGAATTATCTGGCGGAAATCGATTTGACCGTTTTGCGTATGCCGACTTGTTCGATACAAGACCTGCCCGACACGAACGCCATCGTGGAATACATCAAATCTCAGCCCGCTTCGGATAAAACGCTGAACGACGTCGTAGCCGTTGCCCTGTTGAGCATGATGTCGGGCGGCTGAAAGGAATAAGCCATGAAATTCATTCTGTCCTTTTGCCGCTTTTGTTCGATTTTTCTGATTTGGACGATTGGATATTTCTTTTGGTTTCAAAAGCTGATGCTGGGCTTTTGGCGGTTCAATCCGTTTGACAAATACCATTGGAGCTATCTGAAACAGCTGTGGCAATCGGGCTGGACGATTACGTCCCTGCGCGAATGGATGTTTCTGCTGCTGCTGTTTGCCGCCGTCCCCGTCTGGCTGACGGGGTGGGCGATTCTGTCCACGGTCGAATGGTCGAAATGGTTCAAAGTCATTCTGACGTTCCCGCTCAAGCTTGCAAAAAAAGCATGGGAAAAACACAAAAAGGCAAAAGCGCAAAAAGTCCGCCCCAAAATCACGAAACGCAAATCCTATAAACAGACGCGTCCCGCGGCGGTGCGCGCTTCGACGGGCAGAGTGTCGAAGCAGGCGGATGTCGAAAAAGAATCCGACGCCAAGGAAAAGGATAAAAAATCCCACGACAAACCGCATAAGGAACACAAAGAGCATAAAGAACACAAGCCGTCCAAACCTGCTGCCGAACCCGCCAAAAAGGCGGCTCCGAAACCCGCCGCCGAAAAATCCTCGAGCGGTGACGGTTCCGTTGCCGACGCTCTGCGCTCTGCAGGGTACAAGCTGTTGTCGGATGTCAAAATCGCGGGCAAAGCGATTGATTATGTCGGCATGTGCGCGGATCATCTGCTGCTGTGTTTGGTCGATTCGGAAAACGGCGACTGGCTTGCCGACGAAGAACGCTTCAACGACGAAGAACCGCTGTGGTTTTCCGAAAGCAACCACCGCATTTCGCCCGTGCGCGTCATTTTGAACGCCCGCGACGCTTTGACGCCGATGCTGACGGGTTCCGCGCGCGGCATGGAAGTCAAGCCCATGGTCGTCATCAATCAAGGCACCATCATCAACGCCGAAGATATGTTCGAAGTTTGGGATAATTTGAAAGTGACCGTTTGCCGTTCCGGCGCGGGCGGTCCCGATGAAATCAAGGCGTTGGAAAACGCCGTTTCAAAGGTCAAAGCCCCTGACGACGCCGTTTTGCGCGACGTTTCGAATCTGCTGAGCTGACATCCTTAATCTTTTTTTACTTTTATGAGGCATATTTATCGGGAATCAACCGATGAAATGTAGATTTTCATCTTTGATTCCTTTATACTTATCTTGGATTTTTGTCAAAGAACGGAGCTGTATGCACAATGGCTAAACGCGGAGAGGAATGGGCTTCACATGACGCAGCGGTAAACTGGGTTGTCGGAACGGTGTTTCTGGCGTTCCTGTCGTCGTTTATTCTGGCGATTCTTTCGTTTGCCTTGGCGTACTTGATTCCCAAGGGAATCAGTCAGGATTCCATGCTTTACACATGGAAATTCATCAAAAAAATCGCGCTTGACCCGACATATTTGATCAAAACGTACTGGAAATGGGCGGTCAAGCTGTTCAAATACAGCGGTCGTCCGTCAATCAGCCTGTGGCTGCCGATTACGCCGTTCTTTTCGTTTTTCGCCGTTTTGATTACGGGCATTATGACCAACCCGCATTCGTGGCTGTCCACCATTCACGGCGCGGGTCGCATCGCCACCAAAAAAGACATCGAGAAAATGGGGCTGTTCACAGGCTTTATCGTTGTTTTGGGACGCTGGCACGGCAAACTGCTGAAATTGCCCGAAACGCTGTCGGTGCTGGTTCTGGCGCCTCCCGGCACGGGTAAAACCGTGGGGGTGGTTATGCCCACGATTTTCGAATCGAACGATATCAGCATCATCGTGAACGACCCGAAGCCCGAATTGTGCTTCAAAACCAGCGGATACCGCCAAACCGTCGGTCCCGTTTTCGTTATCAACTGGGGCGCGGAGGACGAACCCGAAAAAGGCATCTATTACCCCAGCTGGAATCCGCTGTCGTTTTCCTGCTTGCCGGGCTTTGGTCCCGCGCGCGACATGTACGTCGATTCCATGGTGAACGTTCTGGTTGAAGAACCCAAAGGCGGCGCGGATCCCCACTGGGCGAAAACAGGTCGAAACGCCTTGACGGGCTTCATTCACTTTGTTGTCGGCAAATGCGAACACGCCCGCGCGAACGATTACTTTATCGGCAAAATTTACGAAGGCAAGCTAGACGACAAGGACCGCGAAGTCCTTGAGGGCTATTATATGGAAATGACGGGTGCGGACGCGGCGGAAGCATTGGAAAATCTGCGCAACGGCACGCTGGATCTGAACAATTACGTCCCCATCGGCACATGGGAAATGCTGCCCGAAAACTGGGTCGGCGCGGAACCGTCGATCGCGATGATTCTGGACTGGCTGACCGAAGCTCAAATGCAGATGGCGGCGGAAATCAAACGCAAAACCGAAGAAGGCGACCAAATGGCGGCGCTTGCCGACCCGATGCGCGACATGTTGGACAAAGCGGTCGAGGAATGCAAAAAATACGGCTACGCCCACCGCGCGGTCGTCGAATTGAACCAGCTGTCCGGCACGCCCGACAAGGAACGCGGCTCCATTCTGTCAACGGCTTTGACGGGCATCGGTATTTTCAAAAACTCCGCCGTTCGTTCCCGCACCAAGATGAGCGACTTCATCTTTAAAGACATTCGCGGCATGAAAGACCCCATTACGGGGGAAATGAAATCCATCGCAATCTATCTGTCCGTGAACCAGGTTGATGCGCGCGCTTTGAACATTATTACGGGAACGTTCGTCGAACTGATGTCGAACTTCCTGATCGCGAACCCTCCCAACTTCAAATTGGGCGACGGGACGAAAACGGGTCCGTTCCCCGCTTTGTTCGTGCTGGACGAATTTCCCCAAATGCCGAAACTGGGCGCGGTGAAAGACGGTCCCGCGGTCGGGCGCGGTCAAAAAGTGTCTTATCTGCTGATCGGGCAGGACTTGGGGCAAATTTCGGGTCAATACGGCAAAGACGACCTGGAAACCATCATTTCCACCACGGCGGCAAAGATTATTTTGTCGCAAAACAACGAACAGACCGCACAGCGTTTCGAAAAGATGATCGGGACGAAAACCGTCGAAATCGCATCGTCTTCGCGTACGGAAGGCTGGTCGAAACAAGCGACGCCGTTTTCCAAAAACGTTTCGCGTTCTTTGCAGGGAACGGCGGTTATCGGCGCTTCCCAGATGTTGAGTATGCCGTCGACACAGCAAATCGTTTTGATGCAGGGCTTTATGAACAAACCCATTATGGCGGACGCGCCGCGCTGGTTCTGGGACAAGGAAATGACCGCAAAGTGCAATATTCCGCCGTCGCCGTTCGTTCCGTACTGGGTCGTTGCTCAGCGTGAAGATTCGGACATCAGCGCCCTGCAGGGCTTGATCGATATCGAAGACGACGAGGACGATGACAACAGCGACAAAGAATTGGAAGACCAAATCGACGATTATCTTGACGAAGAAGAAGAGAATGACGACGATTACGATATCAACGATTTGGAAGACGACGACGATTCCGACGAAGATGAGGAGGATGACGAAAAAGAGGGCGAATTCGACGATACGAATTATGATGACTTTATCGACGACAAATATTGATTAGGTAACCGCTTATGTGGGATTGGTCGGGAACGAAAACGCCGCCCCCCGCCGCAAATCGGGGCGATGCGGGTCAGGAAGCGCAGAATCAGGGAATGCTGCGCCGTGACGTTCGTCCTGTGCCGATTTACCGCGATGCCCGTATGTTCAAAACTTTGCCGCCGACCGCTCCTGCTTCCGCCTATCCCGACCCGCTGATGATGCAGCAGCCGCAAATGTACGCGCCTCAGCCGCCGCAGCCGTACGCACCCCAACCCTACATGCCGCAGCAGCCCGCTCCGCAGCCGTATGCGCCTCAACCTTACATGCCGCAGCAGCCCGCTCCGCAGCCGTATGCGCCTCAACCCTACATGCCACAGCAGCCCGCTCCGCAGCCGTACGCGCCTCAACCTTACATGCCGCAGCAGCCCGCTCCGCAGCCGTACGCGCCCCAACCCTACATGCCACAACAGCCCGCTCCGCAGCCGTATGCGCCCCAGCCGTACGCACCGCAAGGACGCCCCTCTGCGCCAACGGGAAATCCTGAAAACGACAGATCCCTGTGGGAATGGCAGTTTTCGCAAATGAATTTGCCCAACATGGAATTGATTGAAGTCAATTATGTGATGCTTGATGCGAATTGGCTGTCGGAATTGCGCAAAGCGTTCAAACGGACGCGCCGCGACTTTTTGAAATATGTCGGCTATCACCATGTCAACGAATTGATTGCGGCAGGCATGGACGAAGAAGACATCAAGCTGGTCAAAAAAGGCAAAGCCCCCGAAAATTTCAACGTTCATGTGCGCGTCCCGTTCGATTACGGCGGAACGAACAGCTTTTCGAACTTGGTTTTGATTCAAACGCATCCCTATCATAACGAGATTCACCGCTTCATTGACATGCAAACGCTGATTCAGCCCAATCTGAAGCCGTCGAAGCTGTTTTTGCCGTCGCCGCCGGGGAAAGTCTACACCCCCGGAGAAATCGAAATTTCATCGGGCGGAACCAGCCGTCATGACCGCAGCGTTTATGCGGGATTTTTGGAAAGCACTTTTGAAATCATCGCTCAACGGTCGATGATGGGACGGTAACGGATGCTGGGACGGATTTTGACAACGATTCAAAAGGACGGCGCGGTGTTTTTCCCGCCTGTGGACGAACGGTCTTTGCGGTTTGTCAGTTCTCTGCTGGCATCGCACAGATTTCCGCCTTTGCCGCTGGATTACATCGCCCTGTTGAAACAAACGGACGGTCTCAGCTGGAACGGTGTCGAGCTGTACGGCACGCGCGCCAATGACCGCGAAGCCAAAGGATACACTCTGCCGGGACTGATCGAAGCCAATCTGGAATTTACGCAAGCCGCCCCCATGCAGGGAAAGCTGCTGTTGGGACGCGCCGCCGAGGAATTGTTCGTCTACGACAGCGCGGATCAGAAATACCACATCATCAACCGCTTGGACTTTACAAACAGCTGCACTTTTCCGACTTTTTCAGAAGCGTTGTATTTGTTCGTCGACGAACTGTTTTAAACGGTTTTCGCTTCTTTTTCCTCTTTCAGGAAACAGAACATATAAATCAAGGTCAGCAGAACGCCCGCGCCGCCGCCCAAGCGGATGTTGACATCCGTCAGCGCCGCAAGAATGTTCAAAATTTCGCAGGGCATCATTGACAGAACAGCCAGACGGATGCGTTCGTCATACTGCAATTCCCGACGCATTGCATAAGTCATCAAATACGACATTCCGCCGTAAAAATAGCTGAACAAAACATACCAGACAAAAATAACGGGAATCGCCAGCGCAAACAATACAGGCGGAAAAGTCATGCGCAAGGAATCGACCGCGGCTTTGAACGCGGGTTCCATATTTTCGCGATTCAGGGTCAAGCTTTTTCCCTGCAGCAGCTTTTGATACGGCAGAATGCGCACTTCGCCTTTGTCCTGAAAAACCATGGCGTCTTTGCGCATGACAATACTGCGATCGCCCGACGGAACAAAAAGGGCGCTTGTCGTGTCCAAAACAAACCCGATTGATTGTTTTTCGTTGGAATACACCGCATAGTAATCAACAGGCGAAATGATGCGGTCATTTTTGAAAACGATTTCGTGGATATCTTTCGCCATTTCGGAAACAGGCAGATTCTTCAAAGAATCTGTCACGCCGAACGCGTACACAGCCACGCGCAAAGCGGCGACGACCGCCAGAACGAACAGCACTTTACCGCCGCGCCCCGTGCCGTTTTTGATAAAATCGACCGCCAGCTTTTTATCGTAAAAAACTCTGTAAAGAATGGAAAGCGTGTTCATTCCTGCCCCCTGTTATTTGCCCGTCGCTTTCAGCAGCGTCGAAACCTGTCCGATCCAATCGGAAATCCATACCGTCAGATACGGAATGTTCAACGCAATCAAATGCTGCATTGCTTTGAACAGCAAAGTCAGAACAATCGCCGTTCCGATGGTCAACCCCAGCCCTTTTGCCAGTCCCGAAAAAAAATTCAGCCAAAACAGTTTTTTGGGGGAATTGACCAGTTCGATGTACTCCAGCAGCCGCGCGTGATGAAACTCGTCGTAAAGCTGTTTGATCTTTTCAAAACTTTGCTTGGAATAATCGTCTTCGTCAGCCATTTTCGCCTCCCTTAGGGTTACATTAGTGGCAGAAACCGCGTCAAAAAGCAAAGGATTTATCAACAAACGGACAGTCCGCCCGCAAAGATTCAAAAATCGCCGCATCACAGACGCGGCGGCATTGGCTTCAAAATATTGAAAAAAGGTGTCCAAGGCGGGGGCAAGGA
>DEDN01000020.1 GCA_002349565.1 Alphaproteobacteria bacterium UBA2903
ATTTGTTTGAAAAACTGCTGCTGATGAGCTTGAAAAGCTCCGCCAAACTGCGCGAGGGCGAATAATGCCAAAAGTATCCGTCATTATTCCTTGCTACAATCAAGGTACATTTATTGATGAAGCCGTTGATAGTGTTTTGGCTCAAACATTTTCGGATTTTGAAATCATTATTGTCAATGACGGTTCAACGGATGCGGCAACGAACGCTCTGCTGAAAAATTACAGCCGTCCGAAAACAACGGTTGTTACAACGCTTAATCAAGGTGTTTGCGCTGCACGGAATACGGCGATTCAAATGCCTGGGGGGGGGGGGGGTATATTCTCCCATTGGATGCCGACGATAAAATCGAACCGAGCTATCTGGAAAAAGCCGTTGCGGTACTGGACAATGATCCCAAAACGGGTGTTGTGTATTGTCGGGCGGATTTATTCGGCGCACAGCGGGGTGAATGGGATCTAAAGCCGTTTTCGTTAAAACAAATGATGAACGGCAACTGCGTGTTTGTATCGGCATTGTTTCGCAGAACCGACTGGGATGCTGTCGGGGGCTATAATGTTAACATGGTTCATTCCCTTGAAGACTGGGATTTTTGGCTGTCCTTTGTCGAAAGAAACATCGGATTTTACCAAATTCCGGAAACTTTGTTTCATTACCGAAAACATGCCGTTTCCCGAACAATACTATCACGCGGGAAAGACAGGGAATCCCAACTGGGCATTATTCTGAATCATTTGGATTTGTATGCGGCGCACCCCAATCTGCCGCGCGGTTCAATGGCGGATTTGCTGTTTTCAAAAAGCGTTTCAAAACAAATCCGCAAATCGGCGAAGTTTAACAAGTTTCGGTGGATAAGTGGAAGCTTGCGATGCAACTTCCGCCGATTTGCGGTGATTGCAAAAGCGTATCTGTTGTTTCCCGTGTATATTCAGCGTATTTATAACATTCTGAAAGAACTCGGCAAATAAAAGATTACCGAATAAAGTTCGTATGTTCGGGCTGTTCGCGGTCGGGCGGCGTGATGCCCGCTTTGGCGGCGGCTTGTCGGCATTTCAGCAGATAAGCCATATTTTTCGCCAAAATGCGCATGTTTTGCAGTCCTTCTTTGTCCTGCCGCACTTCGTCGGGCGTGTTGCCGTGAACCATATTCCAATACCGTCCCGACACAACGGGCATTTCGGAAATTTGAAAATACTTGTTCAACTGGTCAAGCGTTGCCGTCGTTCCCGCGCGTCTGGCGCTGACAACCGCCGCCGCGGGCTTCAGGCGGAACACTTCGGGAGCGGCGGAATAAAACGCCCTGTCCATAAACGGCACGATAACCCCCGACGCCGACGCGTAATGCACGGGCGATCCCAAAACAAAGCCGTCGCAATCCGCCGCTTTTGCGACAAATTCGTTTACTTTGTCGTCAATGACGCATTTTCCCAGTTTTTTGCAGGCGCGGCAAGCCATGCACGGCATCGTCGGCTGTACGCCGATATTGAAAATTTCCGCTTCGATGCCCTCTTTTTCCAGCTGGGCGGCAATTTCGTTCAAAGCCGTAAAAGTGCATCCTTTTTCATGCGGCGAACCGTTGACCAGTAAAACTTTCATTTTCGCATCCTCTCTTGAATTTTTGGAAACAGCCGCCAGCGTGATTTTCGGCAAAGCGGCAACCGCCGCCGTCGCTGCGACCGATTTGATAAAATCGCGTCTGTCCATAACGCTTCCTTGAAAAAGAAGGGGTATTTTAGCGGATTTAAAAATTTTTGTCTTCAGGAAAAGACGCCAGAATTTTAATTTGCTCTTTTGTCAGAACAAAAGATTGGCGTGAATACGGATTTAAAATCACTCCGTCGTTCGGACTCAGCTTTATCGCGTTCATCCAGCCGCGGCAATGCATAAAGGACGTTTTGCCCGCTTTGAAATCGGCGGGAATTTCCGTTTCACGCGAAAACACGGGAACCAGACGGCGATTCAAGCTTGGGAAAAACACGACGTAAGGGCGGAACCGGTTTTCGATTATCCCGCCGTTTGCAAACGGCAATTCCCCGTCGCCGGGCGATGCGGACGGCACCAAAACATCGGTGTAACGAAACGCGCAAAGCAGGCGGACATAGTTGTCTTTGCTTTTGTCGGCGGCAAATTCCGCCAAACAGCGCTCTAGCTGATTGTCGATTCGCGCCATTATTCCGCAATCCGTCCGTCGGAAATCGTCAAAATTCTGTCCGCCGTTTTGGCAAATTCGAGGTTGTGCGTTACAACGATGATTGTCAGACGTTCCTGTTTGTTCAAATTCAGAAGCAGTTCTTTGATTTCTTCGGTGCGCTTGGAATCCAGATTGCCCGTCGGTTCGTCGGCGACCAGGACTTGCGGTTTGCCAATCAGCGCCCGCGCAATTGCGACGCGTTGCATTTCCCCGCCCGACAATTCGGCGGGCAGGTGATTCAAGCGGTGCGCCACGCCCAGCATTTCCGCCAGTTCGGCAGCGCGCTTGTCATCCGCCGCAAAATCCGCGTCAAACACGGACGGCAGCAGAATATTTTCCCGAACCGTCAGCGTCGGAATCAAAAAGAATTTTTGAAACACATAGCCGAACAGCTTGCGGCGAATCAGCGTCAGTTTTTTTTCGGAAAGCGTGTTGCCGTCTTTGAAAATCGCCGTGCCGTCAACGGTCAGCGTTCCTGCTGTCGGATTGTCCAGACAGCCCAAAATGTTGACAAAAGTTGTTTTGCCCGATCCGCTGGGTCCCACGACGGCGACCGTTTCGCCGCGTTCGATTTGCAGGGAAACGTCGTTTAACGCTTTAACGTCTTCGTTTCCGCGGCGGTAGATTTTAGATAAGTGTTCGGCAGAAATAAGGGTCATGTGTTTTCGCTCCTGATGGCTTCAAGCGGGCGGATTTTCGCGGCTTTGATTGCGGGCAGCAGTCCGCCGAAAATCCCCGTCAGCGTGATTGCCAGAAATGAAAATATAAGCAGGTTTGGCGTCAGTTCAATCAAGTTTCCGTGCGGCGCAAACGGCAAAAACGCCCGAATCAAGCGTTCGGAAACGCTGGCAAACAGATAGGAAAACGCAATGCCCGCCAGACTGCCCGACGCGCACAGCAGCACGGTTTCCGTCCAAATCAGCATAAAGATATGCTTGGGCAGCGCGCCCATGCTCTTGAGGATGCCGATTTCCTGATAACGTTCAAACACGGACATCAAGACGGTGTTCAAAACGCCGAACACGGCAATCAAGAACGCAATCGCCGCCACCGACATCACGATGATTTTCGCGCTGGTTACCAGCGATACGATTGTGTTGCGCACCTGCGCCATGGAAACAACCTGCACATCGGGGATTTTATAGAGCTGTCCCTCGAAATCCGCCGTGTTTACATCGTTTTTCAGGCGGATGCCTATCATGGTCAGCACGCCTTTTTTATTGAAAGTTTCCTGCAAAGTTTGAAGCGGCAGGAAAATCATGCCGTCGTCCTGCGTTCCCGTGCGCTGTAAAATGCCTGCGACCGTAAATTCCTGTTCGCTTCCCGGCAGCAGATAAGCGTCGCCGACTTCGCGCTGTTCCAGTTCCGCGGCTTCGTACCCCATGACGATTTCCCGCGCGTTCGGAGCGGAAAACCACCCGCCGCTTAAAAACTTAAAGTACGGCTTCATTGCGGGATACGTTGCCGCGTCAATGCCCAGAAAAACGGTTGTTCCGCCGTTTTCGCCTTTGTACGGGTCGAATTCCGCATGCATAATCATCGGCGTTGTTTGGGCGACTTCGGGCGCGTTTTGAATTTCGGGATAAAGCGATTCGGGCATATAGCGCAATCCCGTGCCGCCTTTTAACATCAAGGTCGCAGCTTCGTAAGGGCAGCCTTTGGCGGTCAGAACGATTTGAAAGCCCATGCCTTCAATATCGCGGTTCAGCGCGTTTTTGTACCCTTGGTTAAAGCCCAGCAGCGTCACCAAAACCCATGACGACAGCGCGATGCCAACGATTGTAAAAGCGGTGCGCAGTTTGCGCCGTTCCAAGTTTTTGAATGCCAAAGTCAGCAGGTTCATTGCTTGCCCTCCGCTTTGAAAACAAAGTTGTCCATTAAAATCAGATTCTTTTTCGTTCCGCGCAAAGCGGCGTAAAAGTCGTCCGTTTCTTCGGTCGGGTTTTGGATTTTTGCCGCTTTGGATTCGGGCGGAAAAGCGTGATTAGCCACATCGTAAGCGGCAAAATCCGTCAGACTTAATCCTTTGAATTGATTGCCGAAATCGGGCGACCGCAAAGCCGCCGCCTGTTTCGACGTCAGCTTTTGGAAATAAAAGGATTGTATTACGCCTTTGGTATCCAAAGCCAGAACGACCTGCATGCCGCCGTATTTGCCCTTTTGGTTGACGCCGTGGATAAAGCCTATGGGCGCGCCGTCTTTTAAAACGGTGTAAACCGTGTACGGCACGTCGATTTTTTCGTAAATGCCGCTGAATTTGTCGCCAAGGGCGGCTTCCATTTTTTGATAAAGCGGTTCTCCGCCGACTTTTTCGACGGACAGATATTCGGTTTTGTATCCCGTACTGTCGGGGAACAGCCTTTTCACATCGCGGTCGGGATCGTTCAAGTCGCATCCGACGGCGGCGAACGCGCGCCCGCCGAGCAGCATCAAAACGAATAAAAGCTTTATCATGTTGTCCTCCTTACATCGGGAAATACCAGTAAAGCTGTCCCATATAAACGTTTTCGGCGTTTTCCGAACGGTGCTGAACCATCAGTCGCGCCGTCAAATCGCCCGTCAGTTTGTAAGCGACCGCACCGCCCGCCGTATAGTTTTCGGCTTTCGCTTTATTGACATAAGCCGCCTGCGCTTCGGTCGCAAGGCGTTCTTCGGCGTCCCATTTGACGGTCAGGCGGTACAACGCCGCGTAAAACGGCTCATTGTCGTACTGTCCCGCGTCAAGCTCCGCTTTGTGTTCCAGATTGTCGCGGTTCAGCGCGCCGTCAAAGCCTATCAGCCATTGGTTTTTGGGGGATCGGTCCATAATCTTGTACCCCATGGTGTCCAATGTTTTTCCCGCCATGACGGACAGCCCCGCCGTATAGTTGTCGTAATTCAAAACGCCTTTGGCGGCGCGGGCGGCGAAAATCTTGTTGCCGTAAGTCCGAAGCGGCATGCCCGAACCCGTTGTTATCGAAGCGGACAAATTACCGTCCGCCGTGTCCATTGACCACCCCGCGCCCCAATCGCGGTCGAAACCGACGCCCTGCATCGGCATATCGCCCAACAAATCGGCGTGCGTATCCCAATAGGACGCCAGTCCGAACGCTATCCTGTTGTGTCCCGCCCATACGTCGCCCGCACGGGTTTTGATTTTGAACCACGCATTGTAGATTTGCGGCGTAAAGTCATGGTCGGAATCGTTGTACGCCAACCGCATTTGCAACGCCGCACTTGCCCAATCGCCCGACTGCCCCGAAAATTTGTGCAGCCAATCGAAACCGATTGAGTTTTTTTGCATAACGTCATGCTTGCTTGCCGAATGGTAGACCGCTTTGTTTTCGGCGGACGACCAACCGGCAATGCCTTGAGCCTCGAAATACAGCAAATCGGCGGCGTTTGCGGCAAAGGGCAAAAGCGTCAAAACGGCGATTAAGCGTTTCATCAGATATTCAGTTCGACCGCGCCGGCAAACAGTTCTTTGCCGTCCTGTTCAAAGGTCAGCTTGATTTCCCAATCGCCGGGCATGGCAAAATGAATCGGCAGAACGAAGTCGCCCGCGCGGTTGCGCTTGAACGCGACTTTGCCCGACGCGTGGTGTCCGCGCATGGACGGCATGTCGTATTCGGCGAATGCTTGAATGGAATCGGAGGGTTTCGACAGCTTGATTTTCATAATCACGTCGCCGACCTTGGGTTTTTCGACAAAGGAATAATTAAAGTTTACGCCGTCGGTCAAAGCGATGTCGGTTTTGGCTTTCAATCCGTCGGCGCGGGCGGAAAAAGCGGTCAAAACAGTCAAAAACAAAGCGACAAACAAGGATTTCATAGCGGATACTCCGATGTTGACAAATGTTCTTTTTATATATTCCATTTTAAGAAAAAGTGCAATCGCTTGCGTCGGCAAAATTTTTTTGCAAAACTGTAAGAAAAAGGCGGGGAACTGACCCCGCCTTTCGCTTTTATTTCTTTTCGACCGAAACGGTTTTCGGCATATCGATTTTGATGTGCAGTTCTTTGAGCTGCTGCGGGGTAACCTCGCACGGAGCCTGCATCATCAAATCCTGCGCCATACCGTTCATCGGGAATAAAATGACTTCGCGGATGTTCGGTTCGTCCGCCAGCAGCATGACCATGCGGTCGATGCCGGGCGCCGCGCCGCCGTGAGGAGGAGCGCCGTACTTGAACGCGTTGAGCATGCCGCCGAATTTGTGTTCGACGACTTCGGGACCGTAGCCCGCGATTTCAAACGCTTTGTACATGATGTCGGGACGGTGGTTGCGGATTGCGCCCGACGACAGTTCGATGCCGTTGCAAACGATGTCGTACTGATAGGCGTTGATTTCCAGCGGGTCTTTGTTCATCAAAGCGTCCATTCCGCCCTGCGGCATCGAGAACGGGTTGTGCGAAAAAATGATTTGGTTGGTTTCTTCGTCCAATTCGAACATCGGAAAATCGGTAATCCAGCAGAATTTGAACGTGTTTTTCTCGTACAAATCCAGCAGCTCGCCGATGTGGTTGCGGACTTGACCCGCGGCTTTTTCGACTTTGCCTTTCTTTTCGCAGACAAAGAACACGGCGTCGCCGTCTTTCAATCCCAGTTTGGATTTGATCGCGGCAATGCGTTCTTCGTCCAAATTCTTGGCAATCGCGCCTTTCGGACCTTCGGTCGTATAGGTGATGAAGCCGATGCCCGGCAGCCCGATTTCGTGCGCCCAGCCGTTCAGCTTGTCAAACCAGCTGCGCGGTTTTGCGGCGGCGGCGGGGGCGGGAATCGCGCGGACAATCGCGCCGCGTTCGATGGCGTTCGCGAAAATGCCAAATCCCGAACCGCGGAAGATGTCGGTTACGTCCGAAATCACCAGCGGGTTGCGCAAATCGGGCTTGTCCGAACCGTATTTCAGCATGGATTCGGCGTAAGGAATGCGCGGGAACGGCGCGGGGGTAACCGTGCGTCCGTTGGCGAATTCTTCAAAGATGCCCTGCAAAACGGGTTCAATGGCGGCAAAGACGTCTTCCTGCGTTACGAACGCCATTTCAAAGTCCAGCTGATAAAATTCGCCGGGGGAACGGTCGGCGCGGCTGTCTTCGTCGCGGAAGCAGGGCGCAATCTGGAAATAGCGGTCGAAACCCGCGACCATCAACAGCTGCTTGAACTGCTGAGGCGCCTGCGGCAGCGCATAGAACTGACCCGGATGCAAACGGGACGGCACCAAAAAGTCGCGTGCGCCCTCGGGGCTGGACGCGGTCAGAATCGGCGTCTGGTATTCGACAAATCCCTGTTCGATCATGCGGCGGCGCGCGGACGCGATGACTTGCGAACGCAAAACCATGTTTTTGTGCAGTTTTTCACGGCGCAAATCCAAGAAACGGTAGCGCAGACGCGCGTCTTCGGGCTGTTCGAAATCGCCCGCGACCTGCAGGGGCAGAATGTCGGCTTCGCCCAGAACTTCGGCTTCTTTGACCGCCAGTTCGATTTCGCCCGTCGGCAGGTTTTTGTTGACGGTGTCGCCTTCGCGTTTGACAACCGTGCCGGTTACGCAAATGACGGATTCGGGACGCAAACGTTCCAACACCTTGAAAACGGGGCTGGAAACGTCAACAACGCATTGCGTCAGACCGTAATGGTCGCGCAAGTCGATGAAAACCAAGTTGCCGTGGTCGCGTTTGCGGTGAATCCAGCCCGACAGGCGGACTTCCTTGCCCGCGTCCGAAAGCCGCAGCTGACCGCAGTTGTGCGAACGATAGATATGCATGGAAACAATCCTTTTGACAGTAAGAAAATAACTGTTTGCATATTGGTTTTCCCGACCTTTTTTGTCAACAGAAAACAGCATTCGGGCAGGCGGATTTTTCCTTCGGCACGGCGTTTTCGACAAAAAGCGTTTGATTTTTTCCGAAAATTCGCTTACTTTTATATTAAAAGTTATGTTCTTGGAGAGTTTTTAATGCTTGCCGATTTTTTCAAAAAAGACGTTACATCCTATCCGTCGGGGAACAAATCTTTGGGGGACAAAAGCCGCTGCGGCGCATACGACCGCGCTTTGGCAAAGGCGGGAATGCTTGTCTGTTCGGTCGTTGCGGCGGCATCTTTGGCAAGCTGTTCGCTCGGTCCGTCGCAAGCCGAGATTGACGCGCTGAAAGCCAAGGTTCCCGAAAAACAGAAAAAAGAACTGATTGCCGAATGCGACAGCATTTTGCTGGCGAAAATGGACAGCTGTTATCAGGCGGGCGGCGGTGCCAAACCCGATACCAAGCAGGCAATCGGCGTCGGTCTGATTGTGCCGCTTTCTTCGGAAAAAGGGGATCTTCTGTCCAATTCCGTATTGAACGGCTATTACGCCGCGCGGCGCGGGATTTTGGACGCTCTGCCCGAACGGGATTTGCGCACGGGGGCGGATTACGTCAAGCTTGAGTACATAAACGGTTGCGCGGCAAAAGCCATTCACACGAAAACCGATTACGAACCGTGCATGACCACCGAAGGCATGAAGATGAAAATGACCGAAACAAAGCTCGGCAAGCCTGAATTTTATCAGGAAATCGGCAACCGCGTCGCGGCAAACAGGGCGCAAACGGCGGCGAAGGTCAAGGCTGTTCAACAAGCGGGACGCTGAAAAGGGGGAAATGTCATGACGGAAAAAAAATCGGTTGGCGATTACAGAATCACCCTTTATATCGATTCGCCGTTGCCGATGCTGCGTCCGGGGCTGTTGTCGTCGGCGGTCAGCGGACATACTTTTATCGGCTTGTCGGACGGAAAATCGGAAGAACGCTGGGGGTATTCCCATACGGATTATTCCGACAACAAACTGAAAATGCTGGTCAACGTCATTCGCGGTTCAAAAGGGGCGATGTCGCCCGAAGACGCCAATTCCCCCTATCATGAAGCGATTGTTTGGAATGTTTCGGAGGAACAGTATAAGGCGGCTCGGGAAAAAATCGAGGAACACCGCCAAAATCCCGGAACGTACAAACTGTTTGAAAAGAATTGTTCGACGGTTGCGACTTCGGTTTTGAAAGCGGCGGGCATTTCCGATGTTTCGGAAACGGTCGGCATGACGCCGTACGGCTGGGCGTTGAAAAAACGGATTATGCTGGCAAAACGCCGCTTTGAAGTGGCAAAATTCAAAGCCAAAAACACGATCAATATGCTGTTCGGTAAACAAAAAGTGCCTCAATCCAAGCTGCTGCAGTCGCTGCGTTCCAAACCCGTTCCCGTGTCCATTCAACAGGGCGTCAAAGCATCCGAATCGGATTACCGCAAACAGGAAGTCAAGCCGCTGAACGTCAAACGCATTTTAAACAAAATGGCGTCGTGGCGTTTGTGACCGAAAGGTAAAAGCCGAACACAAAAAAGCCCCGCAAAAAAACTGCGGGGCTTGGTGTATGCAATGAAATCAGGCGCACATAAACGCGGCATCGTCGTCTGTTGAAGCGGCGGCTTGCTTTTCTTCCAATTCCGCCATATAAGACGGCAAATCAACGATTTCATAGTTGCTTTCGTCTGCCAGCAGAGCGGTCAGCAAAGCGTTCGTATCCGTATGCCCCGAACGGTTGCCCGTAAAGCGCGCAATCAGCGGCATGCCCGTCATATACAGATCGCCGACGGCGTCCAGCATTTTGTGACGGACGAATTCGTCTTTGTAACGCAATCCTTCTTTGTTCATAATCGTGTTGTCGTTGACCAGAATGGCGTTGTCCAACGAACCGCCGCGCGCCAGACCGATGGAACGCAGCATTTCGATGTCTTTCAAAAAGCCGAACGTGCGGGCGCGACAGAACATATTTTTAAAGTTCGCGGCGGACAGGTTCAAATCCGTTTCCTGATGTCCGATAATCGCGGCGGGGAAATCAATGGCAAAGTGCATGGACAGCCCTTCGTCCGCAGGGGAGAGGGTAACTTCTTTGTCGCCGTCTTTGTAAGAAACGGGTTTCAGAACTTTGACGGCTTTCAAAGCGGCTTTCTGCACTTTGACGCCCGCGCATTCGATCAGGAACACGAACGGGGCGGCACTGCCGTCCATAACGGGCGTTTCGGGTCCGTTGATGTCGATTTCCAAATTCGTGATGCCCAAGGCGTGAATCGCCGCCATCAAATGTTCAATCGTCGCAATCTTCACGCCGTCTTTGTTGCCGATGCAGGTACACATTCTGGTATCGACGACGTTTTCGTGGCGCGCGGGAATGTACGCGTTCAAACCGGCAACGTCGGTGCGGTGGAAAACGATGCCCGTATTGATTTCGGCGGGTTTCAAGACCATCGAAATTTTGTTGCCCGTGTGCAGACCTACGCCGACGCAGGAAATTTCGTGCTTGATTGTTTTTTGTTGGTATTTTTCCATATTCATGATTCTTGCCCCCCTTCTTGCGGGTTAAACTGCTATCATAAGGTTTAGCAACGATCGGATCGGATTTCAAATCAAGCTTTGTTACAGTTTGTTACATTTACTTTTTATTAAGTTTTTCAATGGGTTTCGCACAAAAAAACAGCCGTCGGTTTTAAAACCGGCGGCTGTCGCGGAAAGTTTGCTGTCAATGTCGCAAAAAGGCGGGCAGGTCGCTTTCTTCCTCGATTGCGGGCTGATCGGCAGAATCCGCCTGTTTGCGTTTTGTAACAAACTGGAACAAAGAGGGACGCGGCTTTTCCTTTTCGACGGGTTTGACGGGTTCGGGAACAATCGGCGCCGGCGGGGTGAACAGATCTTCCTGCGGACGGGGAGCGGGGGCGGGCTGTTCGGTCATAAAGGACGGAAAGCGGTTCGGCGTTCCCGCTGTTTTCGGCGTGAACGGTTCGAATGCCGCCGTATGGCGGGATTCCGCGCTTGTTCCGAACAATTCGCTGGGCGCAGGCATGGCGGGCAGGATGGAACTGCTTGACTTCGGCACGAAAGACGGAGCTTCTTTCAAAGCGGAAACGGAATGTTCCTGTACGGGCAGGGACGGAATGTCGTCTTCGCTTTCAATGTCGTCGGCTTCATCGGGCTGTTGTTCGACGGGCGGCTGGGCTGCCGCGGGTTCGGGTTTGGAAAATGCCGGGAACGACGGCGCGGGCTTTTGTTCGGTTTTCCCGAACAGAGCCGAATTGGGCTGGAACGGATTGGCGTTTTCCTGCGAACGGGTGATGCCCGTCGCAACGACGGAAACGCGAATCGAACCTTCCAGCGTTTCATCATACGACGCGCCGAAAATGATGTTGGCGTCGGGATCGACCTCGCGGCGGATGCGCTGAGCGGCTTCGTCGACTTCGTACAGCGTCAAATCGTTGCCGCCCGCGATGTTGATCAGGATGCCTTTCGCCCCCGTCATCGACGCGTCGTCCAACAGCGGGTTGGCAATGGCTTCTTCCGCCGCCGCCAAAGCCCTGCCTTCGCCCGAAGCCGTTCCCATGCCCATCATGGCGCGTCCCATTTCCGCCATGACCGTGCGCACGTCAGAAAAGTCCAGATTGATGATTCCCGGCGTGATAATCAGGTCGGTGATGCTGCGGACGCCGCCCTGCAGCACTTGGTCGGCGCGTTTGAACGCTTCGGCGAACGTCATTTTTTCGTCGGCGACCAAAAACAGGTTTTGATTGGGAATGACGATCAACGTATCGACATATTGCGCCATTTCCTCGATTCCGCGTTCGGCGATGGTCATGCGGTGGCGACCTTCGAACGTAAAGGGTTTCGTGACAACGCCGACGGTCAGAATGTCGCGTTCGCGCGCCATTTTGGCGATGACGGGCGCCGCGCCCGTTCCTGTTCCGCCGCCCATGCCCGCGGTGATAAAGACCATATTTGCGCCTTCCAGCACGTCCGCGATTTCCGCGGCGGCTTCTTCGGCGGATTCTTTGCCGACTTCGGGACGCGCGCCCGCGCCTTGCCCTTTGGTGGTTTGGATGCCCAGCTGGATTTTTGCGGATGCCAGGGAAGCTTTCAACGCTTGCGCGTCCGTGTTTGCGACAACAAAGTCGACACCTTCCAAATTGGATTGGATCATATTGTTGATCGCGTTTCCGCCCGCGCCGCCGACTCCGACGACGGTGATTTTCGGCGTTAAAAGAACGACGGGTTGCTGTTCAGGGACGCTGATGTCTAAGCTCATGGACTTCTCCGTTAAAAGATGTAGCCCCCGAATCGGCGGATTTTTTGCGCTTTCAAGGGCGGATGTCGATACAATTCGATAGCGATTGTATCCGAAAAGTCTTTAACAATTATCTAAAAACCAATGAAAAAGTCGCACGAATTTGTTTTTCGGTTTGCCAACGTCGTCTTGGGCGAACGACGCGTTCAGCAAATAGCGCGTCGTATAGCGCAGCAAACCGAAGCAGCCCATCGCCGTCGGAAACATGTGTTCGGGAACGGCGGTCTGGCGCAAAGGAATGTGCAGCGGCTTGCCCCAACGGGCGTTCAACNNCCTTGCCCAATCGGGCGTTCAACCCCAAAACGGCGCGCGCTTTTTCGCAAATGCCGTGCAGCTGCGCCCCTCCGCCGACCAGTACGGCGTTCAGGCAGTAATCGTAAAAGCCGCGCTCCGCCAGTTTGGAGCGGATGCTTCCGAAAATCTCGTCAATACGGGGTTCGATGACGGCGACGGCGGCGGATTTAGATATGCGGATGTTGTTGGTTTTGTCCTTTTCCCCGATCAAAGGCAGGGCGATTTCCACCCCGTCGTAGGACGAGGACGGCAAAGTCGAACCGTTCAGCGTTTTCAGGCGTTCCGCGTCGTCCCACGCGATTTTGAACGCTTGGGTCAAATCTTTGGTGATTGCGTTTGCGCCGACGGGCAGGCGGTCGCAGAACATGAATTGTTTGCCGTAAAAATAGCCGATGCCCGTCGATCCCGCGCCCAAATCGATGACGACGGATCCCTGTTCGGCTTCCTCGGCGGTCAGGCAAGCCAAGCCCGCGGCATAGGGGGGCGCGACTTTTTTGACACAGGTCAGGTGGCTTTGCGCAAACAATGAATCCATGTCGCGCATGGGATAGAGCGGCGTCGTTACCGCATGCAGAAGCAACGAAAGACTGTCCCCCGTCAAACCGCGCGGGTCGTTTAAAGCATGGCGGTCGTCCAAAGCGTAATCAACCGGAAAGCAATGCAGGACTTCCGTGTTTTTGTCGGGAATTTTGTTTTGCGCTTTGACAATTAAACGGTGCAAGTCGTTCTGCGACACCTCTTTGCCGTCCAAAGACAGCGATTCTCCGATAAGCGCGGAGTTCAGCTGTTTTGCGCTTGCCGCCGCGACGACGGTTTCGATGCGTTCGCCCGTTTGCTTTTCGGCTTCGGCGACCGCATGCATGACGGATTGAACGGCGGCGCGCAAATCCGCAATTTCCCCCTTGTCGATGCCGCGGCTTTGATGAAAGCCGATGCTTACGAGGTCGACTTTTTCGTCTTCCAGCGGACGGGCAAGCAGACAGCACGTTTTGGACGTGCCGACATCCAAAACCGCTATCAGTCCGTTTTTGTTCAAAACGCGGGGCAAGAGCTTCTCCTTTACAGCGATTCTTCCAAAGCCAAATCGGGCTTCGGAGCGGATTTCTTTTTGCTTTTTTTCTGTTCTTTCAAATGAACGATGAGCTTGTCGGGCTGACGCAGATCGACCATAGAAATTTCCCTGTCCAGCAATTGCTGCGTTTTGTTCAGCCGCGCCAAGCGTCCCCATTCGGACGCGGGATCGCTTTCGGGCAGACGGACGGTGATGCCGTTGTCCAAATCGTCCAAGATCACGTTCCAGCGGCGTTTTCCGATTCGGATGCCCGCCTTGACGCGGCGCATCAATTCGGGTTCTTGAGCCAGAAAGCTCAGCAGTTCCGGCGTTTTTTCGGGGGCTTCCATGCCCAAAATCAAAGGCAGACCGTTCAGCTTTCTGACGGTGGTTTCAATGATTTGCCCGTCCGAATCAATCGGTTTGTAAATGCCTTGGTTTTGCCAGACGGCAATCGGTTTGCGTTCGGTCAGGTTGACCAGCAAAAAGTGGGGCAGTCTGCGTTCGATTTCGACTGTTTTCACCCACGGCAGACGCTGCATTTCCTCGCGCGCTTTGACGATATCGACGGCGGTCAGCGGCATGCCGCGCTCGGCTTTCAAAATATCCAGCAATGCTTTTTGCGGCGTGCGGTCGCGTCCGCGCACGAAAATTTCGTTCAGACGCAAATCCGCGGTCATCGCCGCCTGCTGCACCAGATAGGACAGCATTTCCTTTTTTTCCGCATAATACGCCGAATAAGTAAAGGCAACGATGCCGCTTGCCGCAACAAGCAGAACGAACGCCGCCAAAAACGGGCGGATTTTCGCGGGAAAATGGAAGCTTAATCCCCGCATCGGGCAGCCTCCGCCAACAGGGAAACCAGTTCGGGATAGGTATAGCCCGCATACCGCGCAATGTCGGGGACAAGCGACAGGCTTGTCATCCCCGGCTGAGTGTTCGTTTCCAAAATGACAATTCTTGCGGGCTTTGTTTTGTCCGTGTCGTCATAGCGGAAATCCGATCGCGACACCCCGCGGCACCCCAAAGCGTCGTGTGCTTTCGCCGCCAGAGTCATCATCGTTTCGTAATCGGCGGCGGGCATGGGGGCGGGGACGATATGCGAAGCTCCGCCGTTTGTGTATTTGGCGTGATAGTCGTAAAAGTCGTCGTTCGGAACGATTTCCAAAACGCCCAAAGGCTTGCCGTCCAAAACGGCGACGGTCATTTCGCGCCCCGCAATGTATTCCTCCGCCAAAATGTCGGCGTCGTCGGGGTAGGGGTACGTTTCGGCGGTGAAGCTCGGCGTGTCGGCGTCAAAGATGTAAACGCCGACCGAAGAACCGTCGCTGACGGGCTTTAACACATACGGGCGGGGCAGAACGTCGCCCGCCAGAATGTCGGCTTTTTTGACGACGCGCCCTTTGGCGACGGGAATGCCCGCCTGTTGATAGACACCACGCGCCGCGTCTTTGTTCATCGCCAAAGCCGACGCCAAGCGTCCCGAATGGGTGTAGGGGATTTGCATCAAATCCAGCAATCCTTGGATACAGCCGTCTTCGCCGTATTTGCCGTGCAAAGCGTTGAACAGGACATCGGGTTTTTCGCGTTCGATTGTTTTGATGAAAGCGGGAATGTCCGTCGTCACGTCAATCGTGAAGACGTCGTAGCCCGCCTGTTTCAAAGCATCCGCGACATTGGCGCCGCTGTTGAGGGAAACTTCGCGTTCCGACGACATGCCGCCCATCAATACACCGACTTTTTTAGCCATTATTTTCCTCCGAACGTGCTGAAAGCTTTGGGTTTCACACCGACGCGGCGGACTTCCCATTCCAAATTGATTTCGCTGGTTTCCCAGACGCGTTTTTGCACTTCTTCCGCCAGCGTTTCAAAGTCGCGCGCCGTTGCGCCGCCCAAATTCACAAAGAAATTCGCATGCTTTTCCGACACAATCGCGTTGCCGACGCGCAGTCCGCGGCATCCCGCCTTTTCAATCAGCTGCCAAGCTTTCAATCCGACGGGATTTTTAAACATCGACCCCGCCGTGCGGACACCCGTCGGCTGGCTTTGTTTACGCAATTTTTTGAATTCCGTCATTCGCGCGGCGATGGATTCTTGCGTGTCGGGAACGCCTTTTAAAACGACATCCGTGAAAATCCAGCCCGACGGCAAAGCGTTTTCGCGGTAATCGAACGGAATTTCATCGCGCGTCAACCGGATTTCCGCGCCCGACTGTTCCAATCCGTTCAGTTCGACCAGCCTGTCCGCGACGCATCCACCGTGCGCGCCTGCGTTCATGCGAACCGCGCCGCCGATGGTGCCGGGGATGCCGACCATAAACTCAAAGCCCGACAAGCCCGCTTCCAAAGCGGCTTGGGCGATTTCCGTGTTTTTGACCGCCGCGTCGCAGATGATTTTGTCGCCGTCGACGCGAATCTTTTTAAATCCCGATGTCAGACGGATGACGACGCCGGGGATTCCGCCGTCGCGAATCAGCAGATTGGAGCCGCCGCCGATGACCGTGACGGGCGTGTTGACTTTGGCTTTTAAAAAGAACGCCAAGTCGTCTTTGTCCGCCGGTTCAAACAGCACTTCCGCGGGACCGCCGACCCCCAGCCACGTCAGCTGAGCCAACGGCGCGTTTTCCGTAACGCGTCCGCGGACGGGAGGCATCAAGTCCTTTAACGACGGGGATTTTGAAAACAGATGTCGAAACCACGAAAACATAGCTTATCCTTTCGCCGCAAACAAAGCTTCCAATTCGGCGGGCAGAGCCTTTGCCCACGAGGAAATACTGCCCGCGCCCAAGCAAATCACGATGTCGTCCTTGCTTGCCTGTTCGGCGATGATGCCCGCCAAGTCTTCGTGCTTGTCCAGCTCGATGACGTTGCGGTGACCGTGCGCGCGCAGTCCGTCAACCAAAGCCTGTTTGTTCGCGGACGGAATTTCGTCTTCGCCCGCCGCGTAAATGTCGGCGACGATTACGCAGTCAGCATCGTTGAACGCGGTGCAGAACTGTTCAAACAAATCGGCAACGCGCGTATAGCGGTGCGGCTGCCAGACGGCGATGACTTTCTTTTTCGCAACGTCGCGCGCGGCTTTCAAAGTTGAGGCGATTTCAATCGGATGATGACCGTAATCGTCGATAATCGTAATGCCGTTGACTTCGCCGCGTTTGGTAAAGCGTCTTTGCACGCCCTTGAAATTTGCCAAAGCGGTGCGAATCGCGTCTTCTTTCACGCCCAGCTGAAGCCCGACCGCAATCGCCGCCAAAGCGTTTTGGACGTTGTGGCGACCGTAAACGGGCAGCTGCAATCCTTCGATTCGCCATTCCTGTCCCGTCGGCGACACTTCGGGAGCGATGACCGCGTCAAACGTAATCATCCCCGGTTCGGCGTTTTGGATTTGACCGCTGACTTCCGCCTGCGGGGTCAAGCCGTAAGTGATGATATGGCGGTCGGACACATGTCCGATAAGCTTTTGGACTTCGGGGTGATCGGCGCACAGGCACGCGAATCCGTAAAACGGAATGTTTTGAACAAAGCTCAGATACGCGTCTTTCATTTTATCGTAAGTGCCGTAATAGTTCAGATGTTCGGGGTCCATATTCGTAACCACGACGGCGGTGGCGGGCAGTTTGATAAAGCTGCCGTCCGATTCGTCGGCTTCGGCGACCAGCCATTTCCCGTCGCCCAAATGCGCGTTCGTGCCGTAGGAATTGATAATGCCGCCGTTCGCAACCGTGGGATCAAGCCCCGCCGCCTGCAAAACCGCGCCAATCATGGATGTCGTCGTCGTTTTGCCGTGCGTTCCGCCGACCGCGACCGACCATTTCAGACGCATCAGTTCCGCCAGCATTTCCGAACGGCGCACGACGGGGATGCGGTGCTTGCGCGCTTCGGCGATTTCGGGGTTGTCCCCGTGAATGGCGGACGACACGACGACAACGCCCGCGTTTTGGACGTTTTCGGGCTTGTGTCCGATGAAGATGTTGATGCCCATGGCGCGCAGACGCTTGACGTTGGCGGATTCGGAAATGTCCGATCCCTGCACGTCATAGCCAAGGTTGTGCATCAGTTCGGCGATGCAGCTCATCCCGCTGCCGCCGATGCCTACAAAGTGAAGCGTTCCGAACGAAAAGGGCAAATTGGTCATTGTTTAGCGTTTCCTGTTTCGATAACGGCATCCGCCAACAGCGTCGCCGCGTCGGGTTTAGCCAAAAGTTTTGCATTGTTCGCTACAGTTATAAGCTTTTTTGCGTCGTTAAACAATTCCGTAATTAACGCCGTCAGCTTTTCTGGGGTAAAGTCGGGTTCTTCTATCAGAAAAGCGGCGTTGTTTTGGCTCATAAACTCGGCGTTATGCAGCTGGTGCGCGTCGGGGGAACGCAAAATCGGCACGATGACGGCGGGGCGTCCCGCGGCGGTCAGTTCGGCGATGGTGGACGCGCCCGCGCGGCAAATGACAAGGCTTGCTTTCGCCAGCCGTTTGTCCATGTCCGAAAAAAACGGCGCGAGTTCGATTTTCAATCCGCTGTCGGCGTACGCCCGTTCCAAAGCGGGCAAGTCAGCCGCCCGCGCCTGCTGTGAGGCGGTCAACCGGTATTTGACGGAAACGGGCAGGGCTTTCAAAGCTTCGGGGATGACTTCGCTCAAGATGTGCGCACCCTGCGATCCGCCGAAAATCAGCAAATCGAACGTGTCGGCGGGGGCTTGATACGGCACGCCGCTTAACGCCAGAATCGCGGGACGGACGGGAACGCCCGTGTAGGCGGTCTTGATTTTTGCGGGAATCTTGGCAACGTTCGGAAAGGTCGTGGCAATCAGGCTTGCCCGTTTTGCCAAAACGCGGTTCGCACCGCCCAAAACGCTGTTTTGTTCGTGCAGGACAAGGGGAATGCCCAAAATCCCCGCGGCAAAAGCGGCGGGAAACGACGCGTATCCGCCGAATCCGACGACGGCTTTGGGCTTGATTTTGCGCAAGATGAACAGACATTGCAAAATACCGAACGCCATCAATATCAGCGCTTTGATTTTGCGGACTTTGCCCAGATTCGCATAAGCTCCCGCAAACACGCGGTATTCTTTGCTTTGCGGAAACTGTCCCGAAAACGAATTGCCGCGTCTGTCCGTGATAAAGCAAACGGCGTTGCCGCGGTCGGTCAGCTCCGCCGCCAGAGCTTGCGCGGGAAAAACGTGTCCGCCCGTGCCGCCCGCCGTTAAAACGTAAGTATCCGTCATGGTGTATCCTTTCCCGTATTCGTGCTGCGCGTCAGCCCCAAAACCATGCCCATCGCAAACCCCAGCGACAGCAAAGAAGACCCGCCGTACGAAACAAACGGCAAAGTCATGCCTTTGGTGGGAATCAAGCTCAGCGTCGACGCCATGTTGACCAGCGCCTGCATGCCGAATTGCGTCAAAAGCCCCGACACCGCCAGCAAAGTGAACAGGTTTTTATCCTTGGTCAAAATCAGCAGAAAGCCGCGGTAAACAATAAAGGCGAACAGCAAAACAACCAGCAATGTTACGAACAGCCCGAATTCCTCCGCCGCGACCGCCAGCACAAAGTCCGTATGCGCGTCGGGCAGGATGTTTTTGACCGTTCCTTCCCCCGGACCCATGCCGAACAAGCCGCCGTTTCGGATGGCTTCGAACGCGGTGCGGACTTGGAACGTGTCGCCCGCTTCGGGGTTGATGAAACGGTCAATGCGCGCTTGGACGTGGGGCAGCAGAAAATACGCCGACGTCGCCCCGATGCCGCCCGCCAGAATCAGCGCGGAAATCCACGACATCGGCAGTCCGCTTAAAAACAATTCGATGCCGAAAATCACGCTGACCGTCAGCACCATGCCGAAATCGGGCTGTTTAATCAGCAGTCCGACCAAAACCAGATAAAGCCCCGCCGTCCAAAGCGTCCCTTTGACATGCGGATTCGATTTTCCCAGAGAAATCAGCCACGCCGCGACAACGGCAAAGGCGGGCTTGGCAAATTCGGACGGCTGCAGGGAAATGCCGAAAACGCGTATCCAGCGCGATGCGCCTTTGATTTGCGTGCCGTGGACAAGCACCAAAACCAGACAAACCAGCATTGCCGCCGTCATTGCCAAACTTATCAGCCGAATCGTTTTCGGTGTTTGAAGGGAAACCCCTATCATCACAAGCGCCGACAAAATCATAAAAACAATCTGATGTCTGACCAGAAAATATGTGTCCAGCTTTAAATGCGCGGCGATTGCGGGGGTTGCGGAAAAATTTAAAACCGTTCCCACGATGAACAAAACGGACAAAGCCCCCAACAGCGGGTGATCGACAGTCCACCACCAACGCCCCAGTATGCTGTTGTCCGTTCTGGCAATCGCTGTTTTCATGCTTTACCGAATTTTCAAAGTTGACAGCGCTATCAAGCCCAAAATCATGGCGACAATCCAAAAACGGACGACGACCGTCAATTCCGACCAGCCCAGCTTTTCAAAATGATGGTGCAAGGGCGCCATTTTGAAAACACGGTGATGAGTCGTCTTGTACGCCAGAACTTGGATGATGACCGACAGGGTTTCGGCGACAAACAGTCCGCCCGCAATCGCCAAAACGATTTCGTGCTTCGTGGCGACGCTCAGCGCGCCCAATGCGCCGCCCAGCGCCAGCGATCCCGTGTCGCCCATAAAGATTTTGGCAGGGGGCGCGTTAAACCACAAAAATCCCATGCCCGCGCCGATAAGCGCGCCGCAAAAGACGGACAATTCGCCCGATCCCGCGATATAAGGCAGCTGCAGATACGCCGCAAAAGCCGCATGTCCCGCAACATAGCTGATAATCATGAACACGGCGGAAACAATCATCACGGGAACGGTTGCCAATCCGTCCAGTCCGTCGGTCAGATTGACGGCGTTGGCGGATCCCACGATGACGAACATCGCAAACGGCAAATATGCCCAGCACAGGTTGACAGCCCAGTTTTTAAAGAACGGAAACGTCAAAGTCGTCGCCGTCGGGGCGACCGTGATTTTCGTGATGTACCATGCGACAAAGCCCGCAACCGCGAATTCGCAGACCAGCTTTAACTTTCCGCGCATGCCGCCCGAGCTTTTACGCGACACTTTCAGATAATCGTCCGCGAAACCGATGACGCCGAAACACAGCGTCAATCCCAAAGCCAGCCAGACATACGCGCTTTTCCAATCCGCCCACAACACGGTCGAAACGGTCAGCGACGCCAGAATCATCAGCCCGCCCATGGTCGGCGTTCCCTGTTTTTTCAAGTGGGTTTCGGGACCGTCAGAGCGAATCGGCTGACAGCAATGCTGTTTGTCTTTCAGCCAATGAATCAGCGTCGGACCGATGATGAAGCACACAATCAAAGCCGTGAAAATCGCGCCGCCCGTTCTGAACGTCAGGTATTTAAAGATGTTCAGAAACGAATACTGCGACGACAGGGGATAAAGCAGGTTGTAAAGCATAACGAATTATCCGTTGTTCAAGTTTTTCAATTTTTCGACAATCAGCGTCATTTTGCTGCCGAACGATCCTTTGACGAAAACGACGTCGCCGGGGCGGACGGCTTGGGCGACGGTATCCGCCAATTCCGCGGAAGTCAAGGCTTTTGCGCCTTGATTTTCGGGGGGCAGATTGTCAAACAGCTTGCCCGTTTCGATGCCCGCCGCGAACACAAGGTCGATGTGATTGTCTTCAATGCTTTTTTTCAATCCCAGATGCAGGCTTTCGGATTCATCGCCCAGTTCCAGCATATCGCCCAAAACGGCAATGCGGCGACCGTCCTTTTCGGGGGCGAGCGTGCCGAGGACTTCCAGTCCCGCCGCCATGGATTCGGGGTTGGCGTTATACGCGTCGTCTATCAGCGTGAATTCGCCGCCCGCGCAGGGCAGGACGTAACGCTTGCCGCGTCCCGCCGTCGGGTACAGCCGCCCCAAACTTTGCAAAGCCGAAGCCATGTCGACGTTCAAAGCGTCCAAAACACCCACGACCGCAAGGCTGTTCATGACTTGATGTTTCCCCGGCATGTGCAGGGTGTAGGAATAGCGCGCAGGTTCGACGCGGGCGGTGACAAGCGTTTCGTCAGCCGTTTCGGCGCAGTAAATCAGCCCGACGCTGTTTTCGGCGCGCGTGCCGAACGTGCGGATGTCCGTCAGTCCCGCTTTTTTGGCTTCTTTTGCCAACAGTTCGAATTGCGGATTGTCGGCGTTCAAAAATACGATGCCTTTGTCGGTCATGCCTTCGAAAATTTCGGCTTTGGCAAGGGCGGTGTCGTCGGGGGTTTTGAAAAATTCGTGGTGCGCCGTGCCGATCATGGTGATGACGGCGATGTCGGGGCGGGTCAGGGCGGTCAGCTCCGCCATTTCGCCCGCATGGTTGATACCCATTTCAATCACGGCGAAATCCGTTTTTTCGGGCATGCGCGCCAACGTCAAAGGCAAGCCGATGTTGTTGTTCAGATTGCCCGTGGTCGTGTGAGTCCGTCCGACCGAAGACAACGCGATTTTCAGCATTTCCTTTGTGCTGGTTTTGCCGGAACTGCCTGTAACGCCGATGATTTTCGCCGATGTTCTGGAACGCGCGGCAACAGCCAAATCGTTTAACGCTTTGGTCGTATCGGACACCAGAATCACTTGTTCCAAAGGAATGTTTTCAGGCAGTTTCGACACCAGAACGCCAGCCGCACCTTTTTCCAAAGCTTGCGCCGCGAAAGCGTGTCCGTCCAGCCGTTCGCCGATTAAAGCGATGTACAAATCGCCCGCCCTGACGGTGCGCGAATCAATCGAAACGCCCGTTATCGCAAAGTCGCTGCCCGCGCGCCCGTTTGTCGCGTGCGCCACGGCTTCCGCCGTCCATAACGGCGTATCCGCCAAAGCGACGGCTTTGCGGACTTCCTCGCGGTCGTCAAAAGGATGCATGACGCCCTTTATCAGCTGTCCCGTTTCGTGTCCTTTGCCCGCGACGACCAGAATGTCGCCCGCTTCCAGCTGTTCGACGGCTTCCTCGATTGCCAAAGCGCGGCTGCCGACGTTGATGCCTTTGGGGCAGGCGGGCAAAATCGCGGCGCGGATAATCGCCGGTTCTTCGGAACGGGGGTTGTCGTCCGTGACGTAAACCACATCCGCCAAAGCGTTGCAAATCGCGCCCATTTGAGGACGCTTTCCGGGGTCGCGGTCGCCGCCGCAGCCGAACACGACGCACAAGCGGTTCTTTGTGTGCGGGCGCAGAGCGTTCAAAACGGTTTCCAAAGCGTCGGGCGTATGCGCGTAATCGACATACACCGCCGCGCCGTTTTTGCGGTCGGCGACATGTTCCAAACGCCCCGGCGCGCCTTTCAGCGTTTCAAGCGCTTTGACGCACGCGTCCGCGTCTTCGCCCGTCGCCAGAACCAAGCCCAAAGCGCAAAGGGCGTTCATGGCTTGGAACGTTCCCGCCAAAGGCAGATGAATCGAATACGCTTTGCCCAGAATTTCCAGTTCCAAATGCTGCCCGTTCGTTTCGTGGCGTGCGGAAATCAGCCGCAAAGCTTTGGCTTTTTTGCCGTAGTCGAGAATCTTCAAGCCGCGCTGCCGGCAATAGTCGGCGATATGGTCGTATTCGGGAATGTCAGCGTTCAAAACAACGGTTTTCGTTGACAGCGGGCGGTCGAACAAGCCCAGCTTCGCCGCCAGATAGTTTTCCATTGTTTTGTGATAATCCAAATGGTCGCGCGTGATGTTCGTAAAGCCCGCCGCGGCAATGGCGACGCCGTCGATTCGATGCTGTTCGATGCCGTGCGAAGACGCTTCGAACGCCAGATGATTGTAGCCTTTGTCCGCCAAATCTTTCAGTTCGGAATGAAGCGTGACCGAATCGGGCGTGGTCAGCGAGCCGTATGTCGCGAATTCAGCCGTCAAAACGCCCAAAGTGCCGACGCTTGCGCCTTTTTTGCCCAAACAATCCCAAATTTGGCGGCAGAAATTCGCCGTGGAGGTTTTGCCGTTCGTGCCTGTGACGCACACCGCCGTTTCGGGCTGTTTGCCGTAAAACGCGGCGGCGATTAAAGCCAAAGCTTGGCGCGCGTCGTCGGCTTTGATGTAAATCAAGCCGTTGTCGGGCAGATTTTCAGCCGTTTCGGGAACCAAAGCCGCAACCGCGCCCGCTTCCTTTGCGTCCGCCAGAAAAGCCGTGCCGTCGGCTTTGACGCCGGGCAGAGCGGCGAACAGAAAGTTTTTGCCGACTTTTCTGGAATCCGCCGTCAAGCCGTCAATGTCGCAATCCGCGCCCGTGTAAGGAATGTTTGCTTTGTTTAAAAGGTCTGTCAGTCGCACGTTTTGTTTCTCCTTCGTGCGCAGGAGCGGTTCACTCCTGCGTTTCTAAAGCTGATTTGACGTACGGCGCTTCGCGTTTGGGATCGAACGGACGGGGCATGATTCCCAGCTGCGGCGCAACCGTCGTAATAATCTGTTCAGCCGTCGGCACGGCGTTCCACGCCGCGGTGTTCAGGTAGTAGGTTTCTTTGATCTTCTTGGGCGAATCAAGCATGACCATCAAAACATACTGCGGATCGTCCATCGGAAAAGCCGACAAAAACGACGTGCGCAAAGATCCTTCGACATATTTGCCGTTGACCAGCTTTCGCGCCGATCCCGTTTTGCCGCCGACTTCAAATCCCGCGACGTTCGCGCGCCGACCCGAACCTTTGATGACGACTTCGCGCATAATAGCGCGCATTGTTTTGGATGTCTTGTCAGAAATGACTCTGTGACCGACAATTTCTTTGCCGGAACGGCGGGACAGCAATGTCGGCGTGTGATAAACGCCGCCGTTTACAACCGCCGCTGCCGCCGCGACGACATGCAGGGGCGATACGGACAGCCCGTAGCCGTAACCGATGGTCGCCGTGCTGACATCGCGCCATTTTTCGGGGTAAAGCGGGCGTCCCTTTTCGGGCAGTTCGATTTGGGGCGCATTGAAAAATCCGAATTTCTGCAGATATTCGCGCTGTTTTTCAGCCCCGACCGCCAAAGCGATTTTCGCCGATCCGATGTTCGACGAATGAATCATGATTTCGGGGACGCTGAGTTCGCGGCGCAGTTTCGGCACGTCTTGAATGGTATAGTTTGCCAAAACGACGGGGTGGGACGCGTCAACGGTGTCGGTTACTTTGATTTTCTTTGTTTCCAGCCCGATGGCGGTGTTAAACATTTTCATCACCGAACCGACTTCGTAAACCCCCAAAGTCGCCGCATTGAACAGGTTGCTTTTGGCGGCGTTCTGCAGGTTGTTCGGATCGAAGTCGGGCAGGGAAACCATGGACACGATTTCACCCGTTTTCGCGTTCATCAAAACGGCGGCGCCCCCCTCGGCGGAGTATTTTCCGATATTTTCGCTCAGCACCGCGCGCACCGACGACTGAATGCCGACATCTAGCGACAGGCGGACGGTTTCTTTGCTTTCCGACAGTTTTTTGTTGAACGCTTTTTCCGCGCCGGAAATGCCTTTGTTGTCGATGTCCGTTGATCCCAAAACGTGGGCGAACAGCGATCCTTGCGGGTAAATGCGCATTTCTTTGATTTCAAAGTTCAGCTGCGGAAAGCCCAGCCGGTTGGCTTCGTAAAGTTCGCGGGGAATCAGGTTGCGCTTGACGTACACGAATTTTTTGCCGCTTTTCAGTTTTTTCAGCAAAGATTTGTATTTGACGTCGGGCAGGGTTTCTGCCAAAGCGGCGGCGAGAGTTTCGGGGTTTTTCAAATTTTCCGTGTCAACGTACAAATCCGCGGACGGCAGACTGGTTGCCAAAACAACGCCGTTGCGGTCGGTGATGTCCGCGCGGTTCATTTTGATGTCAACGGCGCGGGTTTGCGGTTTTTCCTCTCTGCGGAGTGCGGGGGCGGCGCCGCGCAGGGAAATGCGGCACAGCTGACCGCCGACGATTGCGAACGCGACGCAAAAGCCCAACATGGTGACCAGCAGCCGCCCTTTGCCCGCTTCCAATGTTTTTCCCGCCTGTTTGTCCGCAAAACGGAATCGTTCGGGCAGGGGAAGCTCGCAGCCCAGTTTGTACGCGATATCGTTTTTTTTGCGGCGGCGTCCGAACATGGGCGGTTACTCCCGCACCGAAGCGAGCGAAACGCGGATCAGCCCTGTTTCCGGTTGTTTGTTTTTAAACGGAATTGCGGCGAAAGAAATAATCTGTTCCCCCGTAATCGGCTTCATTTTCGCATGCCGTTCGCTTAAATTCCGAATCCTTTGCGGGTCGTTCAAATAGGTCCATTCCGCTTTTAAAACATGAATGGCTTTTTGGTCGGATTCGATTTGAGCGTTGACCGCCGCCAATTCCTTTTCCAAGCCGATAACGCGGTTTTTGATGACGAACATTCCCGTCGCCATTGCCGCAAACATCATAATCAGAACAAAACGCGCCATGAATCAGCCCTCCGCTTTTTCGGCAACGCGCAAACGGGCGGAGCGCGCGCGGGGGTTGCGAAGCGTTTCGGCTTCGGTCGGCAAAACCGGCTTTTTGGTGATTGTTTTCAAAGTTGCCGCCTGTTTTTCGACAACGGGCATATAGCGCGACGGATTGGCGGTCTTGCCGCTTTTTTCCTGCATAAAGGTTTTGACGATGCGGTCTTCCAATGAATGAAAGGACACAACCGCCATTCTGCCGCCCGCTTTCAAAAGATCGTGCGCGGCGTTCAAACCGCTTTCCAGCTGTCCCAATTCGTCGTTGACGTAAATGCGCAAAGCTTGAAAGCTGCGGGTCGCGGGGTCGATGTCTTCGCGTTTGTGCGGAACGGCGCGGCGAATCAAATCGGCAAATTCCAAAGTCGTTTTGAACGGGGCTGTTTTGCGCCGTTCGACAACGGCGGCGGCAATGCGGCGGGAAAAGCGTTCTTCGCCGTATTTGTAAATGATGTCGGCGATTTCGCGTTCGCCGAACGTGTTTAAAACATCGGCGGCGGACAGACCGTTTTGGCTCATCCGCATATCAAGCGCGCCGTCTTTTTGAAACGAAAAGCCCCGTTCCGCGCGGTCGATTTGCATCGAGGAAACCCCGATGTCCAGCATAACGCCGTCAACAAAATCGACGCCTTCTCCGCGCACCAGTTCAGCCATTTCGCCGAACGTGCCGTGCAATAAGTGCAGGCGTCCTTTGTAAGCGTCAACCAGTTTTTGCCCTTCGCGAATTGCGTCGGGGTCGCGGTCGATGGCGTAAACGGTGCAGTCGGCGGCGTCCAGAACCGCGCGGGTATAGCCGCCCGCGCCGAACGTGCCGTCAACGTAAATTCCGCCGTCCTTGGGGGCGATGTTTTCAACGACTTCGTTTAACAAAACGGGAATGTGCGGCGCTTTTTCAGTCATCGCTGCCCCCGTTTTTCAGCTTGAAGTGTTTGGCAAGCGCCTGTTCGCGGCGTTTCGCTGCCAGTTCTTCGTAAGTGTAGGGATTCCAAATCTGGAACGTTTTGCCTTTGCCGACGAACAGGGCTTTGTCCGTAATGCCCGCATGCTTCAGCAGTTTTTCGGTCAAAACGATGCGTCCCGTCGAATCGAACGGAAATTCCTTGGCGTCCGCAAAAATCAAGTCCGTCAAATCGTCCTGCTCGTCGGAAAAAGCGTCGAAAGAGCTTTCGATGTCGTTTGCCATTTTTTCCATCATTTCGGACGTGCGGCATTCAATGCACGGCTGGCTGAACGACCGGAAAGCCGTCAACTGCGTTTCCTTTTGTTCCAATAAAGCCCGAAAATCCGCGGGGATGGACACGCGCCCCTTGGCATCCACTTTGTTCAAAGTGGTGTCGAGAAACAGACTGTATTTTCTGTCAGTCTTCGGCATGTGTCAAAACCCTTTCGTTTCCGTCCGTTTTCCGAACTTCTGGTTCGGTAGGCAAATTTTGCCCCGTGGACTCTTATGGGATAGCATGGGATTTTATGGCGCGTCAATGGGTGAAAATGGTTTAAAACGGGATAAGGCGGCAAAACGGGCAGAGGAGTTTTTAAAAATGACAAGGGATTCAGCCGTTTGCCATGGACGCAAAAAACGGACAAAAAAAATCAAAAATTTTTCGGGCGAAAATCGGGAATCGCATTTGTTCCCGTGATGTTCTCGGGCTGTAAAAAAGAATCGATTCGAATCGGAAAGAAAAGCGTGTCAGACAATCTGTAAGCCGGGTTCTGTAATCGACGATTATTCTTCTGCGGCAATCGTTGCCGATTGTCTGTAGCGACCTACCTTTGGCGGGGTCAGAAACGCCCCCTTTAAGAATAGCCTCATTTGGTCTTGCTTCCGATAGGGCTTGCCGTGCCTTTTCCGTTGCCGGAAAAGCGGTGCGCTCTTACCGCACCATTTCAACCTTGCCCGCTTGAATCAAGCGTCGGCGGAATTTTTTCTGTTGCGCTTTCCCTTGGGTTGCCCCAGCCGGACGTTATCCGGTATCGTGTTTCTGTGAAGCCCGGACTTTCCTCAACATGGACAAGCCATGCAGCAATCGTCCGATCGTCTGACACGGGGCGTACAGTACGGGGTTTAAGGCTTTGCGTCAACCGAATTCTTGCATTAAAACGGCGGCAAGCCCGTCATTGTCGTTTGTATCGGCGATTTTGTCCGCGATTTGCTTGACATCGGCGGGGGCGTTTCCCATGGCGACGCCCATGCCCGCGAATTTCAGCATGTCTACGTCGTTGTAGTTGTCGCCGAACGCGATGACGTCCCGCGCCGTAATGCCGAAGCGTTCGCACAATACCGCCGCCGCCGCGGATTTCGACGCGGAGATGTTCATGACTTCCAAATACGTCGGTTGGGATTTGTAAATGCGGCACATCGGATACAGCGGGGCAAAGTGCGCTTGAACTTTGTCCAAAACATCGGCGTCGCCCGTGCACAGGACTTTGTGAACGACGGCGTTGTCCGCCAGCAGTTCGGCAGGGTTGCCCTCGGTCATCGGGGCGTGTGTGATGCTTTGTTCGAAACGCAGCGAGGGCAGGCTTGCGTCATCGACAATCCAAAGCCTGTCGCTGTAGGTCGAACAGCACAAATCTGGAAATTCGGCATTGACGGCGCGTTTGATTTCAATCGCCAAAGCTTTGGTTAATCCGCTTTCCCAAACTTTGTTGTCGTTTTCGTCCCAAATCAAGGCGCCGCTGAAGCCGATGACGGGCATTTTGATTCCCAGCTCTTGATTGATTTCGCGCACAGAAGACGGCTGGCGTCCCGATCCCAGTATGAAAGGAATCCCTTTTGAAACGACGTGCTGCGCGGCTTTGATTGTCGCGGGGGTCAGGCAATGATTCGAATTGACCAAAGTGCCGTCAATGTCGCTGAATACCATTTTATAAGTCATGGGAAACTCCTTTCAAAACCGCGCTTATCCGTTCCAAAGTCCGCGTGCCGCCCGACAAGAGGGCTGCGGGGTAAAAATGCCTCTGAAAAGCCGTCACAGCGGCGTTCAAATCCGTCGTGTCGTAGCCGATTGACTTTAGCATGTTTTCAGCCGAATCGACAGGCGGAGAAAAGTCGTCCGTCCAAAAGCCTATACCGTTTTCCGCCAGCTTTGACCACGGGAACAGCTCGCCGGGGTCTTGCTTGCGCGTCGGGGCGACGTCGGAATGTCCCAAAACCGCCAAAATGCGGCGGCGGGACAGAATGTCCTTGCATAAAGCGATTAAAGCGTCGATTTGGGCGTCGGGAAACGGCGTGTATCCGAATTCGTGTCCTTTGTTGACCAGCTCGATACCGATGGACGCGCTGTTGATGTCCGTCATGCCCTGCCAATACGACACCCCCGCGTGATGCGCACGATAAGCTTCGTCAACCAAAGCATAAGTGACGCCGTCGGTGTCAATGACGTAATGCGCGCTGACTTGCGCCGCGGGATCGCGCAGACGGTCAAGGGCTTGAGCCGCCGTTTGCATGCCCGTGTAGTGCATAATCAGCAGGCTGACGGGCAGCTTGCGTTCGGTAAAGTTGGGCGAGGGCAACACTATCATTTAACAACCTCGTAAGATTAAGTGTTGGTTTTATACGCCAAAACGGTTATACTCGGCAAGTCCGAAGGGACAGTACCGACGATTTAATTTCAAAATTTGATGAGGTTTTTATGAAAAAACTTGCTTTATTGACGGTGTTAATCGGTTCGATGATGATGTCCGCCTGCGCGGTCATTCCGTCGAATATGGCTATCTTTTCTCCGGTCGCCGTTGATGCCGTTTCGCCGAATCAGGCGTTTGTCAACAACGATGTCCGTCCCCAGAAACGTGGCGAAGCGACCCAGACGGGCATTATTTTGTTCTCGACGGGCGATGCGTCCATTGAAGCCGCTATGAAAAACGGCAACATCACCAAAGTTCACCACGTCGATTACAAAACAACGACGGTTTTGTTCCTGTACACGAAACAGACAACCATCGTTTACGGTGAATAATTCACAAAAACCGGAAAGCGGCTTTCAATCGAAAGCCGCTTTTTATGTTACTTCTATTGACGTCAGAAAACGGAAGTGTAGGTTGCTATAGGATCTATCAGACTGTAACTCGAAAGGGTTGTGTCTTTGTTTGTGGTGATGTATTACTTGAAATACAACTATAAAATGCAGAGGTGAGTTTCTCTTTTGTTCATAGTGGGATTGATATTATTTATTCAAGAAATTATTTGCTTCTCTGAATGTCGAGATTTCTTTTTCTAGTATTTTCATAATATTACTAACAGAATACATTATACAGACATCCTTATGATCATTTGTTTCAACATAAATTCCGGAATTGTCAAATGTTGCTCCACCAAACGGGGCAGTAAACAACCCTTCCCCCGTGTGAGGATGATATTTTATCTGTTCGGTAGAATTTATTTTTCTTGAAACCTTGTTGCGCTTTAATTTGAAATGCTTTGTTGCATTGCAAACATCCCGAACATAGATAAAGTCTGTATCGTTTGTTATGTATCTTATATCTATTTTTGGAACATATTTTATATAATCCAAAGTGTGATAGAGAACTATGCAAGCCAATCTTGCCCGCCGTAAATCATTTTGTTGCTTTAAGAATTCTTCGACAGTTGGTTTAACAACAGTATCAAAGTAATCTATGAGAGATTTTTCGGAAGATTTGTTATTCATTTTGAACTCCTTTTTAATTGATTTAGAAACGAAGGGTTTATCCTTGGTGTAAAACAAATCGTGAAAACAAGCAACAAAAGGTTATATTCTTAAAAAACTAAACGCCTTGCAAAAATCAATTTTCAAGGTTATTCTTTCATTTAGGTGCGGGAGACGTAGGGTTTCCTGCGTTTAGTGCCTGAAAAAGAGGTGCGGAGCCGTGAGAAAGCTCTCATAGTACCGGTGCAAGATATGCGCCGTAATCCGTATTGTTGAAATACAATCACGGAAAAATATCCCCGAATCCGTTCTATGGTTCGGGGAGCTTTTGGCGTATGTTCAGAAGTCCCGATTTGAATCGGATAACTTTAAAGGCTGAAAGGATCATCGTACTATGTGATTTTCTCAACTCCCCGAGCCGCTTGACAGGCGGTTCACGGGGAATTTTTTATGGCAAACGAAAAGCTTCATCACGCCAAAGCCGCCAAAAACGATGAATTTTATACGCAATATGCCGATATTCAGCGGGAAATGAACGCTTATTTGGATTTTAATCCGAATGTTTTTCGCGACAAAACGGTTCTGTTGCCCTGCGACGATCCCGAATGGAGCAATTTTACAAAGTTTTTTGCCCAAAATTTCGAGGCGTTCGGATTAAAAAAGCTGATCAGCACAAGCTTCGCCGCCGAAAGTAAATCATATAAAACCGATTGGCAGCCGACTTTGTTTGAACGTCAAAATCCCGCTTTTGATGCGGATAAAACCGGAATTAAGGGAAAAATTTTTACTTTGACGCGCGGTGAAAACGCGAAAGCGGACATTAACGCTTTGAAATGGCGGTATTTGGACGGTGACGGCGATTTTCGCAGTACGGAAGTGACGAAACTGCGCGATGAAGCGGATGTTATCATTACCAATCCGCCGTTTTCTTTGTTTCGGCGTTTTTTGGAATGGATTATGGAAGTCCCTAAAAATTTTTCCATTATTGGAAATATTAATGCACTAACATACAGAGAAGTTTTTCCTTTGATTAAGGCTAATAAAATTTGGCTTGGAGCAAGTATTTCAAGCGGAGACAGAGAATTCATAATTCCTGAAGAAATTGTTGACTTTTCCCGTTTTACAGGAGTTGTTCGAAAAGATGAAAAAGGAAAATCTGTTTATTTTCAAAAAGTCATGGGAGTGCGTTGGTTTACATCCCTTGAGCATGGCAGGCGGCATCAGCCGCTGACTTTAATGACAACGGCGGATAACCTGAAATACAGCAAACACAAGGAAATTCGGGAAACGGGTTATCAAAAATATGACAACTACAATGCAATCGAAGTGCCGTTCACCGATTCCATTCCGTCCGATTATAATGGCGCGATGGGCGTCCCGATCAGTTTTTTGGACAAATACAATCCCGAACAGTTTGAAATCATCGGCGCGACCGAAAGCGAAGGTGTCGGCTTTTCAAACGGGTTGTGGAAAGAGGAAAGCCGCATAGCCCAACCTTTGGTGAGCGGCATTAAAAAATACAAAAGAATTTTTATCAGAAAAAGAGGGTGAAATGGAAACGTTTTTGAAACAAATAGCCGTGTCCGATTTATGTAAGGGCTTTGTCTATAACGAATTAGAGGGCAAGGGATTGTTCGGTTTGGACGGGCGGTTGACGATTCAGCCCGAATATCAGCGTAATTACATTTACGCCGACGGTAAAAAAGATGTCGCCGTGATTGATTCAATGATGAAAGGCTATCCTTTGGGGCTGATTTATTTTAACAAGACGGGGGACGATACTTATGAAGTCCTTGACGGGCAGCAGAGAATTACAAGTATCGGACGTTTTTTGACAAACCGCTTTGCCGTCAAAGACTGTAACGGTATGGAGCAATACTTTGACGGACTGAACGTTGAAACGCAAAAGAGAATTTTGGATACGGGGTTGTTGGTGTATGAGTGTTCGGGGACGGAAACGGAAATCAAAGAATGGTTTAAAACAATCAATATCGCGGGTGTTCCGCTGAATAATCAAGAATTGCTGAATGCCGTTTATTCGGGACCGTTTGTTACATTGGCAAAACAGGAGTTTAGCAATTCCCGAAATTCAAATGTCCAAAAATGGAGCGCGTATATCAACGGAGCCGTCAACAGACAGGATTATCTGGAACGCGCATTGGATTGGGTCAGCCGCGGCAATATTTCAAGCTATATGTCGGCGCATCGGCAAGATTTGGATATTACGGAACTGAAAACCTATTTCAACAGCGTCATAGATTGGGTGTCCGCTGTTTTTATTGATGTTGAAAACGAAATGCGCGGTTTGGAATGGGGACGGCTGTACGAACGGCATCACGCAACGCCCTACAGTCCGCAAAAGGTTTCCGAACGGGTAAACGCTTTGTTTTCCGATCCGTTCGTGACAAATAAAAGAGGAGTGTTTGAATATATATTGGGTAGGGAAACGGATACAAAGCTTTTGCATATTCGTGTTTTCGACGAACCGACCAAAAGAACCGTTTATGCCCGCCAAACGGAAAAAGCCAAGCAAGAAGGCGTTTCAAACTGTCCCCTTTGCGCCGCCGGCGACAATGCGAACAAAACGAAAATTTGGAAGTTGTCCGAAATGGATGCCGATCATGTCAAGGCATGGAGCAAGGACGGCGCGACAAGTATCGAAAACTGCGAAATGCTGTGTAAAACACATAACCGCGCCAAAGGAAATGCCTGAGTTTTCTTTTCGGAAAAGCAAAAAAAAAACGCCGATTGCTCGGCGTTTGATTTTTTGTTTTATGGTGCCCCTGGCCGGAATCGAACCAGCACGATCGTAAGATCAACAGATTTTGAGTCTGCCGCGTCTACCAGTTCCGCCACAGGGGCTCTCAAAACAAAAGCGAATATACACCCTTTTACGGGGATGTCAACAATTAAATATCCAAATCCTCAACAAATTTTGCATGTTCTTGAATATATTGGAATCTCAGTTCGGGATGCGTGCCCATCAGCTGTTCGACAAGGTCGTTTGTCGCCGCGACTTCGTGCGAATCCTCTTCTTTGCGGGGGTCGGGAACGCAAACGCGAATCAGCAAACGTTTATCGGGCGCCATGGTTGTTTCCTTCAGCTGCGCGGGGGGCATTTCGCCCAACCCTTTAAAGCGGCTGATTTCCACTTTTTTGGCGTTCTTCAGCTCTTTTTTGATGATGCGGTCTTTGTCCGCGTCGTCCACGGCGTAAAACACTTTGTTTGCATACGCCAAGCGGTACAGCGGCGGGACCGCCAGATAAAGGTGTCCTTTCTGTATCAGTTTCGGCATTTCGCGATAGAAAAACGTCATCAGCAGGGACGCAATGTGCGCGCCGTCAACGTCCGCATCGGTCATGATGATGATTTTTTCGTATCTCAGCGCCGATTCGTCGTAGTGTTCGCGCCGTCCGCAGCCCAAAGCTTCGGTGATGTTGTTGATTTCTTCGTTCGCATGGATTTTGTCGTTTGACGCGCTGGCAACGTTCAGAATTTTGCCGCGCAGGGGCAGAATAGCTTGGATTTCGCGGTTGCGCGCCTGTTTCGCCGAACCGCCCGCCGAATCGCCTTCGACGATGAAGATTTCCGTGCCGATGGCGGACGACCGCGAGCAGTCGGACAGTTTGCCCGGCAGGCGCAGGCGTTTCGTCGCCGACGCGCGCGCGGTTTCGTTTTGCTTTTTCTTGCGCTGGCGTTCGGCGGAACGTTCCAAAACATGAGTCAGCAGAGCCGTTGCCGTTTTGGTGTCGCCCGACAGCCAATGATCAAACTGGTCTTTAATTGCCGTATCAACCAGACGGGTGGCTTCGGGCGATCCGAGCTTTTCCTTGGTTTGCCCTTGGAATTGCGGATCTTTCATAAACAGGGACAAGACGATTCCCGCCGATCCGATGACGTCTTCGGTCGTAATGTCGGCGGTTTTCTTGTTCCCCAGCATTTCCGCGTAACCGCGCAGACTGCGGGTCAAAGCCGAGCGCAAGCCCGCTTCGTGCGTGCCGCCCTGCGGTGTGCGAATCGTGTTGCAGAACGAACTGATGAAGCCCGCTTCCCCGTCCTCCAGCCACGTCATCGCCCATTCGACGAAGCCTTTGCCGTCGGGCAGTTCGGAACGTCCCGCAAACGGTTTCGGCGTAACAACGGGTTCGTCGCGCAGCTGGTATTTCAAGAAATCTTCCAGCCCGTTGGGGAATTTCAGCGTTTCCTCTGCGGGCGTTTTGTCGTCGCCCGTCAGCAGGGACGGATCGCATTTCCAGCGGACTTCGACGCCCTTGAACAAAAATGCTTTGGAACGCGCCATGCGGAACAGGATTCCCGGTTTGAACGTTTGGCGTTCGCCGAAAATTTCCGTGTCGGGCTTGAAGATGACCGTCGTGCCGCGTCTGTTCGACACGGGACCCATGTTCTGCAAGGGCGTGACGGGAACGCCGCGCGAATACTTTTGCACCCACAGGGTTTTGTCGCGCGCGACCTCAATGGTCATTTCGGACGAAAGCGCGTTGACGACCGCCGCGCCGACGCCGTGCAAGCCGCCCGAAACCGCGTACGCTTTGCCGCCGAACTTGCCGCCCGAATGCAGCGAAGTCATGATGACTTCCAAAGCCGATTTGTCGGGATATTTCGGATGCGGGTCGACGGGAATGCCGCGTCCGTTGTCTTTGACGCGCACGGAACCGTCGGCATACAGCTCCATTTCAATGACGGAGGCGTAACCCGCGACGGCTTCGTCCATCGCGTTGTCCAGAATTTCCGCCGCCAAATGGTGGTAGGACGTTTCGTCCGTGCCGCCGATGTACATGCCGGGACGGCGGCGGACGGGTTCCAGCCCTTCCAGAATTTCGATGTCTTTCGCCGAATAGTCGGATGTTGTCGAAAGCGTTTGTTCGTTAAACAGATCTTCAGCCATTATGCTTCACTTCAGTCAGAGTTATGAATTTTTCTTTTTGCGGGCGGGGGCGGGAAACACCGTTGAAAAAGCGGTGAACAGCGCGTCCGTAAAGTTTTCGTCGAAAGGCAGATTCCCCGCGTACCAATCGGGGGCAAGCTTCGCATTGCCGTTCGCAAACGCGCTGAAACGCTTTGTCCACAGGCGGTCAACATCCAAAGCGACCGCAAAGGGCAGATGTTTGTTGTAAAGCGTTTTGATTTTGCGGTCGGCGTTGCGCATGGTCGCCAGCAGCGTGTCATCCTGCGACGACAGATAAATTTTGTAGCCTTCCAGATTTTCAGCCAGCGTTTTGCCCAGCAGGGACGGCGATTGCAGCAAAGAGTAAAACACGGCAATGCAGATCAGCGCCGCCGCAAACCAGACAGCCGTTACCCAAGTCGTTTCGACGGCGTACCAATGCAATGCTTGCGACAATCCCGCCAAAAACGCCAAAGAGGTCAGCGTCGGGACGGTCAAGGCGCGGCGGTTGTTCGAAAAAGCCCCCCGTTTCAACAGGGAAAACAGTTTTTCGCCCGAAAAATACAGCGGAACAAAGCAGGCAACGGCAATAAACGCCGTTATTCCCGTCGTCAGCGCGAACGGGGACAGGGACGCCACGGTTACGACCGAAATCGCCGCCATTAAAATGCCGAACCAGAAATAAGTTTGCTGGAATGTGACGAACTTCGATTTGTATTCACGCTTCATTTTGCCGTCAAGGGTCTGCAGCAGGCGCGTCAGGCGCAACGCGTTTGCCGCCGTCATTTTGAACGCGGTTTCTTCCTTGGGGAACAGTTTTTTCGCAACCGTTTTTTCCAAGGCGGACAGGGATTTCGTGCTGTCGGTCTGTTTGATTAAAGTCAGCTGTTTTTGGCTGTTTTGCTCAAACGACAGGAAGCCTTTGCCTGCCATGTCCAGCAGCAGGACGAACAGCGTTTTCGGAACGGTTTGCCGACAGCGGGCGTAATAAACGACGGCGGGATTCAAATCGTCTTTTTTGACCGACAAAGCTTGCGTGGAGGCGGGGACTTGATTCTTTTTCAAGCTTATCCATGTCGCCAGATAATAAGAACAGACGAACAGGAACGCCAAAAACGCCGTCAGCGCCGTGCCGTGTTCGCGCAAAAAGCGGTCAAGCGCGGCGTTGTAAACGGGAGCGGCATCGCTTTCCGCCCAGTTGGTTATCAAAATCAGTCCTTCAAACGGGGCAAGCGGATAGGTCAGCGTAAAAGCCGTGTCGTTTTCGCTGTCGCGTTTGATGCGGACGTCGTGCTGCGGCTGGCGCATGTCGCCCGTCAAAGCGGAACGGGAAAAAATCTTTGCGCCGCGCGGATAAATGACGATCGCCCCCGCGCGTGTCACAGGGATGTCCCAATGCTGTCCCGTAACATTCCAGATCAATTCTTTGAAACTGCGGGAATCGCCCGCCGTATTGTCAAATTCGGCGATTTTGTCGGCAAACAGATAGGTCAGCGTGAAAACGTGAACACCGGGGGCAAGCGGTTTGTCCCCGTGCATCGCTATCCGAACGCCGAATTTGTCGGGTTTCAAAGCGGCATCGACCGGCTTCCCGTCAATTTCCGCGCTCAAAACCGTCAGATCCGTGCGGTGCTTTTTGCCCGAACGGTCGGCGTGGTATTTGGGAAACAGGCGGTCGATTCCCGTGAAATCCTCTTCGGACGGATCAACGACGCGCTGGATGGTTTCGGAAACCGAAATCGTATCGTTCGCCAACACTTCTATGCGGCTGAAATAATACGGAATATGGCGCACAAAAGGCACTTCGACATAGGTATCGGGCGGAATCGCGGCAATGGTCTTCGCCCCCGTATAATCCAAAGTCATCAGCTTCGGTCCCGTCGGCTGCGACGCGTAAATTTCCTGCTGCTGCAAAGGCGACGGCGTCGGCCGGGGTTGCTCCGCCGAAGAACCGAACAGGCGCGCTTTCGCCTTTTCAAGCGTGCGGCGGACGATATTGGGTTTCTTTTTTCCGAAAACGCCGCTCAGATCGGGCGTCTGTCCCGTTGAATGCGAGTTGTCGAAAAACACCAGCGTGCCGCGCGCGCTGATAACTTTGTCCAAACCGCCCGCGTTATGCGGATCAAAGCCCTGTTTCGTATCGAACGACGCCAGAATTTTGTTCAAATCGGCGTTCAGCGAGTTTTCCTGCGCCGCCGCGGGCGGCATGCCGCCGCTCAGCATCGAAAACAACGCAAAAACGAATAAAAAGCCCTTTGCCATAATCCTGCATCCGCATATAAACACTTTATTTACTTTCTAGCCGATTTTTTTGCGCGGTGCAAACACAAAAACAATCCTTTCTTCTTGCGCCGAGTTGGTGTATAGAAAAGGCAGTTTTTCAATTTTTTAAGGGAAAGTATGATGTTGACGACCTCGCTTGCCAAAGACAAAATCAAAATTCTGCTGTTGGAAGACTTGCATCCCAACGCCGAAAACTATTTCAGAAAGCACGGCTACAACAATATCGAAAGCTTGAAAGGCGCGTTGGGCGAACAGGAACTGATCGAAAAGATCAAAGACGTCCACATCATCGGCATCCGTTCGCGCACCAAACTGACGGCTAATGTTTTCGCCGCCGCCGAAAAGCTGATCGCCGCGGGATGTTTTTGCATCGGCACGAATCAGGTCGATTTAGAAGCCGCCAAGCGTCACGGCATTCCCGTTTTCAACGCGCCGTATTCAAACACGCGTTCGGTGGCGGAGCTGGTCATCGGCGAAATCGTGATGCTGATGCGCGGCATTCCGCAGCGAAACACCGCCGCCCATGCGGGGCAATGGCTGAAAAACGCCAAAGGGTCGATGGAACTGCGCGGCAAAGTGCTGGGCATTGTCGGCTACGGTCACATCGGGACGCAGGTTTCCGTGATGGCGGAAGCGATGGGGATGAAAGTCCGCTATTTCGACATTGTTGACAAGCTTGCCATGGGCAACGCCGAAGCGTGTTCTTCGCTGTCCGAACTGTTGAGCGTGTCCGACGTGGTGAGCCTGCATGTTCCGCAGACGTCACAGACGAACAATATGATTTCGCACGCCGAATTTTTCGCGATGAAAAAAGGCGCGTTCTTCATCAATGCGGCGCGCGGCAGCGTCGTTGACATCGATGCGCTGAAAGAAGCGCTGGACGAAGGGCAAATCGCAGGCGCGGCAATCGACGTGTTTCCCAAGGAACCCGCGACCAAGGACGAAGAATTCGTGTCGCCTTTGCGCGGCATGCCGAACGTCATTCTGACCCCGCACATTGGCGGTTCGACGCTGGAAGCCCAAGCCAACATCGGATTGGAAGTCGCCGAACGTCTGGTCAAATATTCGGACAACGGGTCGACTTTGGGGGCGGTCAACTGCGTCGAAGTGTCCTTGCCCGTTCAGGAACCGGGGAAAGTGACGCGCTTTATGCATATCCACCGCAACGTTCCGGGCGTGCTGAGCGCAATCAACCATGTGTTTTCGGATGCGGGATTGAACGTCAGCGGGCAGTATTTGCGCACGGACGGCGAATATGCTTATGTCGTGGTCGATGTTGACGGGCGGCTGGCGAACGCTTTGGAAATCCGCAATAAACTGGAACAGATCACCGGCACGCTGAAAGTGCGTTATTTAATCTGACCGCTTTTTCCGCTTTTCTTTTTAAAAAGAAGCCGTTAAGATGATTCAAACGGATTGTTTTCGTTTGAAAGCATATTTTTGATTTTTATGGAGCTTGGGCATGGACGAAGTCGATTTGAATTTGGCACGCAAAGAAACGCTGGCTTTGGTGTTGGCGGGCGGCAAAGGGTCGCGTTTGAAAAACTTGACGGGAACGCAGGCTAAGCCTGCCGTTCCGTTCGGCGGAAAATTCAGAATCATCGACTTTCCGCTGTCGAACTGCATCAATTCGGGCATGCGCCGCATTTGCGTTTTGACGCAGTACAAAGCGCACAGCTTGATCAAGCATATTCAGCAGGGGTGGAGCTTTTTGCAGCCCGAACTGAACGAATTTGTGGAAATCTGGCCGGCTCAGCAGCAGACTTCGGACGAAGTGTGGTATCAAGGCACGGCTGACGCGGTTTACCAGAACTTGGAAACCATCCGTCAGCATCATCCGCGCTACATTCTGATTTTGGCGGGCGACCATATTTACAAACAGGATTATTCCCAAATGCTGAAACAGCACATCGAAAAAGGCGCGGTGGCGACCGTTTCCTGTATCGAAGTGCCGATTGAAAAAGCGCACGAATTCGGAATTCTGGACGCCGACGCGGACGGCAACATCATCAAATTCGTCGAAAAACCCAAAAATCCGCCCTGCATCCCCGGACAGCCCGATCGTTCTTTCGCCAGCATGGGGATTTACATCTTCAACGCCGATTTCTTGATCGACTTGCTGGAAAAAGACGCGCAGGACAAAAACTCGTCCCACGACTTCGGCAAAGATTTGCTGCCGTCGCTGGTCGGCAAGGAAAAGATGATTGCCCACAGATTCCAAGACAGCTGCGTTTACAACAAAACGGACGAAGCGTATTGGCGCGATGTCGGCACGGTGGACGCGTATTGGGAAGCCAACTTGGATTTGACGAACGTCATTCCCGATTTGGATTTGTACGACACGCGTTGGCCGATTTGGACGTTCCAGGAACAGCACCCCGCCGCGAAGTTCGTGTTTGAAAGCGATTTGCGCACGGGCATGGCGGTCAAATCTTTGGTTTCCGCGGGCTGTATCATTTCTGGCGGAACGGTTCGCCGTTCGCTGCTGTTTTCGGCGGTGCGCGTCCATTCGTTTTCTTTGGTTGAAGATTCGGTCGTGTTGCCGAATTGCGTCATCAACCGCCACGCCCGCGTCCGCAAAGCCGTTTTGGCGGAGGGATGCGTCATTCCCCGCGGACTGGTCATCGGTGAAAATCCCGAAGAGGACGCCAAGTATTTCTACGTTTCGGAAAAGGGGGTCGTTTTGGTGACGCCCGACATGCTGGCGAAACTGCCGCCCGTTCCCGAATTGTCATAAAAAACGGCAAAACGAAAACCGCCTGGTCAATCGAGCAGGCGGTTTTGTTATGAAAAGAATTTTTTTCAGCGGACGGATTTCGCGGACACATACGCAACGGCGGCATGTTCCGCGCAATACGGTTTGTCGGGCAGGGCTTCCTTGCCGCAGAAATGGAAATCCGCGTCTTTCGGGTCCCCGATGGGCCAACGGCAGGACGAATGCGTCAAATCGTTGACGGTAAACAGCTTTTCCGATTTTTTCGGGGTTTTGGGCTTTACCGCTTTTTTGGGCTGATCCGCAACGGCTTCCGCCGGTTCGTCTTCACGGCGAATCGGGGACGGGCGGCTGTTCAATCCCAAACGGTGCGCTTTTCCGACGACGGCGTTTTTCGACACGTTCAACGCTTTTCCGATTTCCCCCGTTGTCAATCCTTCGTTCCACAGACGTTTTAATTCTTCAACCTGTTCGTCAGTCCAGCCCATTGTTGTTTCCTTTTGTCAGTAAATTCCGTAAACGGGAGCTTCCAATACCGTCATATCCCGCGTAGCAAACTCTTTTCGGATATTATCACCATAATTTCTGACTGCAAGCACGTTTTGTTCCGTCGATGTATATAAATCAACGTAAAGCTTGATGCTATCCCAAGCGGTTTGGCGGTCTTGCGGGCTTAAAGTTTGAAATTCCCGCGGCATTTTTTTCATTTTCCGCCATTCGCCGACGCTGAGCGCCGTGGCGGGCGTCATTGTGGCGACTCGGCGCGCTTTGATAATCTTGTCCGCGGTCAAAGCCCAGCTGTTCAGCGTAAAGCCGTGTTTGGCGACGATTCTTGAGAATTTTTCGGCTTCGGGCAAACGTTTGATCTTGTCAGCCAAAGTCTGCATGGGGTTGCGCAATTCTTCCATCAGATTGTTGTCCGTCAGCGACAAATCGCGAATCGCCGTGTGGAACGCGTCAAAACGGTTTGAACCGAAAACCTGGCTGATTTCGGCGAACGATGCCAGCGACGCTTCCACATCGCCTTCGGTCAGCGGTGATTTTGCGGTAACTTTGTTCGCGGGCGTCTGCGGACGGACGTTTTTTTGCAAAGCTTTTCCCGTTCTGTAGTCGTCGGGGGAGGGCATGCCGTAACGGGAAACAAGGGAAGCCTGATTCAAAATGAACAGATCCGACGGCTTTGCATTGTCGCCCAAGGTGACGACTTTCGTATAGCCTTTGAAGCTTTCGGGTTCCCTGTCTTCGGTCGCCCACGCTTCGGGCATCAGGTAAATGTACAGGTGTTTCGACATATATTTGCCGTACTTTTTCGCGTACGCCTGCATTTGCGGAGCGATGCGGGTCGGGAATTTGCCTTTGGTTTCCTTGATGCCCGGCATATTCAAAATCCGTTCGGACATATAGGGCAATTCATGCAAAAACGGTCCGACGTATTGATAGGCGTAGGAGGGCAGCGTTTTTATCAGGCGGTACAAGTCTTCTTCGGATTTTTCCTGCGATTCGATCAAGGCGTTCACACCGCCCGGATACGCGTCGGCAATGACTTCCTCCAAAGCGGAAAAAACGGTTTCTTTGTTGGCTACGGCGGGGACGCGTCTGTTTTTTTCGGCTTTGTAAGCCATCAAATCGCTGTGCATTTTTCCCAGAAAACCCGTCAGCCGTCCTTTGTCGGCTTCGGGGCGTTCGGGGATTTCTTCTTCGTCTTCGGCTGTAACTTCCAAAGCCGTCCAGTCCAGCGGCGATTCGGCAATCGCCGCTGTTGGAACCAGAAAAGCCAAAAACAGCAAAAGAGTCAGCATTATTCGCCTTTGACGCGGACGGTGTAGGTCAGGACGGTTTTGCCTTTTGCGGGAACGGATATCGTCCACAGCGCTTGTCCCGCGTTTTCTTTGGTGAAAGCGGCGGAACTGTCGGCAATCGTCCAGCCGTTCGGGAACGACTGGCGGTATTGAACGTTGACGGGGGCGTTTTTGGCGTTTTTGAATGTAAATTCGTAAACGGCTTCGTAAGCCTTCGGCGAAAACTGGGTGTAAGACACTTGTTTGCCTTCGGCGGTTACATCAAACGCTTCGCCCAGATTGAGCTTGATTTTTTCGTTTTCGGCGGTGTGGGAAATACGGTCCTCGCCGACAAAGAAAATCCGCTGTTTAGAATCGGCTTTGTATACGCGCATCGTGCCCGCGGGCAAAGCCATTCCCAAATTCGATTTTTTGTCGTTGACAAACTGCAGGTAAATCGCCGCGCTGCGGGTGTCGAATTCCTTTTGCCGCGGGGAATAAACGGGGGTGATGTCGTCAAAGCGGTATTCTTTGCGCGCTTGGATGTTTGATCCCGACAGCAAAGCCAGCTGTTTGGTCTGATTGGACAAGATGTCCGTCTTGCGTCCCAAAGAATAAAGATGATAGTCCATCAGTTCCTCTTCCGCCATATTGGAAACGGAATCATAGACGGCGGCGGCTTTCGCCATCATCATCATCGGACGGGCGCGTGTCACCGGACGGACGCGGTTGACGGAACCCGCGACAAATTGCATGTCGGCGTTTTTATAGTCCGCCCCCGAATCGTTCGTCAGCGTAACCCAGCCGTTCAAATCAATCGAATCTTCCGCGTCGTTCAATTCGGCGACGTAATCCGCGCGCCATGTCAAGCCGTTCGTCAGATAGCTGAGATTGACATCGCGCGATCCCGCTTTGTCGGACAGCAGATCGACGGTCAGGGTCGGCTTGTCGCGCAAAGTCGCGGGGACGTCGGGGAAAATCAAGCGCGCTTTGGAATCCGTTTCGATTCGGTCGCCGATTTTCAAAACAACGCCGTCGGCTGCTGAAAGAACGGTGGCGTCTTCGGTTGTTTCTTGACCCGTCGCGGGGTTGGTGGAAACGACTTTAATCTGCTTGCCCAAAAACTTTTGCAACAGGGATTGGCGGTTCAACAAATCAAAATTGAAGTTTTGTTCGACAACCCTGACTCCGTCGCCCGAAAACAGCGCGGTTTCAGGCTGGATTTGCGCCGAAACGCCCGCAAACGAAACAGTGTTCCTCCCCTTTTCAAACGGTACGCCGCGCGTGTCTTTGACCAATCCCAAGCCGTTGTTGTAAACGGTAACGCTTAAATTCTTGACGGCGGATTGGGGAACGTTCGTTTCGGCAAAAGCGTTTGAAGCCAAAACGGACAATGCGGCGGCGGCAAGCAGGGATTTCTTCATGGCAAAGCTCCTTTGAAAAATTTTTAACAAATTCTAAAGGATTTTTATCGGCAAAGCAAGCGTTGTCGGCTTTTTCGGTTGCGGAAAAGCGTGAAAAAAAGTATACATAAAATCAAAGTCTGTTGAGGGAAAGGATAAAGCATGAAAGTCGGAATTATCGGAACGGGATATGTCGGACTGCCCACGGGCGTCGGTTTGGCGGAATTGGGACACGATGTCGTGTGCATCGATGCAATCCCCGAAAAAATCGAAGCGCTGAAAGCGGGCAAAATCACGCTGTTTGAAGCGGGGCTGGAGGAATTGTTCCACAAAAACCTTGCCGCCGGAAAAATCAAGTTCACGACCGATATGAAAGAAGGCGTCGAGGATGCCGATATCGTGATTATCGCGGTCGGAACGCCCCCTCATCCCGTTACCAAAGAAGCCGATATGAAATACATTCACGCCGCGGCACGGCAGCTTGCTCCGCATCTGACGGGTTATACGGTCGTGGCGAACAAATCGACCGTTCCCGTCGGCACGGGCGACGAAGTCGAAAAGATGATTCGCGACGAAAATCCGCATGCCGATTTCGATGTGGTGTCTTTGCCCGAATTTTTGCGCGAAGGCTTTGCGGTGCATGACTTTTTCAATCCCGACCGTGTGATTGTCGGCGCGAACACCGAACGCGCCAAGGATGTGGTTAAAGCTCTTTATGCGCCGTTCGGCGACAAAGCGAACATGCTGTTCGTCAAACGCCGTTCGTCCGAAACCATCAAATACGCGTCGAACGCTTTTCTGGCGATGAAAATCAATTACATCAATGAAATGGCGAATTTCTGCGAAAAGTCGGGCGCGGACGTGTTTGAAGTCGCCAAAGGCATGGGCATGGACACCCGTATCGGTTCCAAGTTTTTGAACCCCGGTCCGGGGTACGGCGGATCGTGTTTCCCCAAAGACACGAACGCGATGGCTTACATGGCGCGCAAATATGGCGTTGAAATGGCGCTTATCGAAACGACAATCCGCCGCAACGACGAACGCAAAATCGAAATGGCGGAACGTATCCTGTCCGCCGCCGAAGGGGTTGCGGCTCCGAAAATCGGGGTGTTGGGGCTGGCGTTCAAGGGCGGCACGGACGACTGTCGGGAAAGTCCCGCGATGGAAATCGTCGCCGCTTTGATTGAACGCGGGGCGGTTGTGCGCGCATTCGACCCGAAAGCGATGCCTACGGCGAAACTGCTGGTCGGCGATGCGATTGAATATGCTTCGGACGCTTGCGACGCGGCGAAAGACGCCGATGTCGTTGCGATTTTGACCGAATGGGACGATTTCAAGGCGATTGATTTGAAAGCCTTGAAAAACGCCGTAAAATCCGCTAAAATAGTGGACTTGAGGAACATATTGAACCCCGACGAAGCGCGTCAGGCGGGCTTCGATTACAGGGGTATCGGACGCTGAAAAGCTTGAAAGGCAGCAAAAATGACGGAAGTACGTGTGCCGAAAACTTTGGATGAAGCGTATGAAATCGCGGCGAAATCAAAACCCGCGCTGGATGCGTTCGGACAGGAATTGGCTGATAGCTTGGGCGTGAAATTTGAAACCGCTCCGTTAAAAGGACGCGAGCGCGCCGAGGAAAAGCTGAACTCCAAATACCGCGGCGATTTGACTCAGCTGCAGGATTTGGCGCGCGGCCGCTTGATTTGCGATTCTTTGGAACAAATCGACGCGGCAAAGAAAATCATCGAATCCCGCGTCAAGCCCGTTCGCGCGGTTGACCGTATGGACAAACCGACCGAAAACGGATACCGCGATGTCAAATACGTTCTGCCCACCCGCAACGGCGGGGTTGTCGAAATGCAAATCCAGCTGACGGATCTTGACCGCGCGGACAAGCAAACGCACAAGGAATACGAAAAAATCCGTTCGATTACCGCAGGGGCGAAAGACCGTCCGTTGACCGATGCGGAGCAAAAGGAAATCGCTTTGCGTCAGAAACGGTGCAAAGAATTGTACATCAACGCCGCGATTGCTTACAATAAACGCACCAAAGGACGCAAGCTGAAAATTACGGCTTTGAATCCCGCCGTCATGATGAAAACGAAACAGGGGGGACGCAATGGCTGAGTCGTTCCGTTATTTCAAAGTGGGTGTCGTTCCCGTCAAAGTCGAATATTCGCAATACGGCGCGCGGGCGGCGTATGTGTGGGAAGACGGCGCGTTTAAAATCGACAATGCTTACATTGCCGAAATCGCTCGGGGCGAAGATGTTGAGGAATTGACCAAAGCCGCTTTTGAAAAGCTGCTTTAGAAGCCCATCGAATCCAAATTCTTTTCAATCAATTCGACCGTTTTTGCGGACAAAACCATTTTGTCCCTGTTTGTCGCGTAGAAGTTTCGCACGTCGGTACGTTTCCAGTTTTTGCCGCGCTGCGCTCTGCCCGCGCCCGCCCAATCGCACAGCATTTCGCGCACGTCCGTTTCACCCATGTCCAGCGGCTTGATTGCCGTGTCGCAGGATAAAAGCCAGTGTTGCCAATGGTGGCGCGAATGATGAAAATGGCGAAGCAGAACGCGCCGGCAGTCGGCGGGAACGTCGTTCGGATTGTAATGCCCCGATTTGTCGCGCGCTTTTTCCGCAAGGGAAAAGTTGCGAACATAAACAAAAAACATTGACGGGCGTAGTTTGTCGCAATCGTGCGTTATTCCGCGCCAAACCAGCCCGTAACGCGAGCAAAAGCAAAACACCCAAAATTTGTGGCGCAACAGATAAAACAGATATTTCATCGAATCAAATCCTCGGCAATCGGGTTTGCGCCCGCACGGATTCCCGCTTGGGAGTGTAAAAACACGCCCGCGCACGCCGCTTCAAACGGCGGAATGTGTTTGGCAAGCATTGCGGCGATAATGCCGCTCAACACGTCGCCGCTGCCCGCTGTTGCCAGACAAAAGCTTGTGTCCGCGTCAATCGCGGCGCGTCCGTCGGGGGCGGCGATGACGGTGTCCGCGCCTTTCAGCACCACGACACAGCCCAACGCTTCGGCGGCGAAAAGGGCGCGGGAAAGCTTGTCGCCCGTTAAATCGGGAAACAGGCGGGAAAATTCGCCTTCGTGCGGAGTGATGACGGCGTTTGTCAGCGGGGCAAAGTCTTTGATGCAAGCCAAAGCGTCCGCGTCTGCGACAAAAGGTTTGCCCGATTTGACGACCGCTTGAAGCGCGGCTTTCGTCTTTTCGGACAATCCGAAGCCCATGCCAAACGCGATTGCCGATATTTTTTTGTCGGCGGCGGCGGCTTCAAGCGGTTCGGTCGAAACAACCAATCCCGCCGAATCGACGCTGTATGACAAGGCTTTTTCGGGCGCGCAGACGACTTTGACCAATCCCGCGCCGAAACGCCGCGCCGCGCCTGCCGCCAAGCGCGCCGCGCCCGTCATTTCCCCGCCCGCAACCAAAACCGCGCCGCGCGAATACTTGTGGTCGTACGGTGTCGGGGCAGGCGGGTTGAACGGCGGGTTGACGATAAAGCGGGGATGCCGGTTGGCGACGATTTCGTCCGTAATGCCGATGGGGCAGACAATCAAATCTCCGACGTATTCTTTGGCGGGGTAAAGGAAGTGCGCGGGTTTCGGACGGCAGAACGTGATGGTCAAATCCGCTTTGACGGCGGCGGAAGCGACCGCGCCCGTGTCGGCAAAAACGTCGCTCGGGATGTCAAGTGAAACGACGGGCAGGTTTGACGCGTTCAAAGCGGCGATGAAAGCCGCGGGTTCGCCCTCAATCGGGCGGGACAAGCCTATGCCGAACAAGGCGTCGACGACAACGCCTTTGAACCCGCGCAGACAGTCGGGGGACAAGGGCGTAACAAGGCCGTCAAAGCGTTCGGCGGCAAAGCGGCAGGCGGGGGACATTTTGTCCTTTTGTCCGGCAAAAGCGACCTTGACGCTGTATCCGCGATTGCTTAAAACGCGTGCGGCGACAAAGCCGTCCGCGCCGTTGTTGCCTGCGCCGCAAGCGACAAATATCGGCTGTTTCCCGTATCTTTTCGCGATTTGGCACGCGGCGGCAAAGCCCGCGTTTTCGACCAAATCGTTTTCCGGCATAATTTTTGCAATCGTTTCTTTGTCGGCGGCGTACATTTGCGCGGCGGTCAAAATTTCCACGGCAAGGATTCCTTTTTACTTTGTTAATCTTTGTCCACTATACTCCAATCGTTCAGACTTTGGGAGCATTTTGAGCCATGACGGAAAGAACGCTGAAAAACGTTGAAATTTTGGAAAAGAAAAGCCTTTACAAAAAGTTTTTCGAGGTTGACGAATATCTGCTGCGCTATCCGCAGTACAACGGTAAAATGAGCAATCCCGTCAGACGCGAAGTCATGGACAGGGGACACGCCGTCGGTATTTTACTGTTTGATCCCGTCAGGGATAAAGTCGCTTTGGTCGAACAATTCCGCTGCGGCGTTTGTCTGAACGGCGATTATCCGTGGGTGCTGGAAATCGTTGCGGGCATGATTGACCACGAAAACGAAACGCCGCAAGAGGTCGCTTTGCGCGAAGCCGAGGAAGAAGCGGGGGCGTCGGTAACGGCGATTGAACCCATAACGCGCTATTATTCGTCGCCCGGCGGCATAACCGAAACGCTGCAGCTGTTCTGCGGGCGCGTTGATGTCAGCACTTTGCCCGCTTATGCGGGATTGAATTCGGAGGACGAAGACATTCGCATTGTCGTGATGGATTTCGCCAAAGCCGAAAAACTGGTGGCTGACGGAAAAATCAATAACGGCATTACGATTATCGCTTTGCAGTGGCTGATGCTGAACAAAGCCGCTTTGCTGAAGAAATGGGGGGTAAAATGAATAAAAATTTGTTGAAAATCGGAACGTTCGCGGCGCTGACTTTGACCGCCGCATGCTCGACCCCCGGCGAAACGTGGCGCAAAACCGCGACGGAGCAGGCTTTGATTTTCTGGTCGACGGGAAATTTCGAACGCGCGGTCGATTACGCGCAAAAAGCGCTGAAAGACAACCCGCAGGATGCTTACGCGCTGATGGTTGCGGGGATGTCGTACGACAGTTTGGGCTATCCCAACCAATCCAGACGGTATTACGAGGATATTCTGATGTCCGACACGACCGCCGTCGGCGTATTGTCCGCTGTTAAATCCATGCCCGCGGAAGATTTGAAAAAAGGCGCGAAAGAACGCCTGCAAATGATGGAGCTGAAAAAACGTCCGTTCGCCGTCGTCAATCCCCAAACGGGAATGCCGACCTTTACCGATGCGCCGAAAAACGTCAAGCATAACGAACAGCCGCAAGCTATCAAAGGCGGCTTTGATATGCTGAACGAAGGCGACCGCAATATCGTGATGCGCTTTCTGACGTTCAAACGGCTGCGCGACGAACGCTATGTGACGGAACAGGAATGGCTGAACCGCCGCACGGTCAATCTGGGCGGACTGTTGCCTTATACTTTGACGCCTGCGGGATTGGGGCTGGATTTGCCCGCGCCCGACGGAAACGTTATTGTCGGGCGGTTAGACGCTTTGCGCAATGCGTTGGAAATGCGCGCGATTACGCCGCGCGAACACGCCGCCGAACGCGAAATCATTTTGGAAGCTTTGCTGCCGTCCAATCCGTTTTACCGCATGAATCCCAAAGCTCCGCCCAAGGATATTTTGGAAGCCGCGACGGCTTTGCGTCGCATAGAAATGCTGAAAAGCGCGGGGCTGATTACGCCCGTTGAAGCCAAATCGGAAGCGGCGGCGATTGAAAAGCTGACGTACGCCAAAATCGGCATGACGGGCGGCGGACAGGCAACGCCGAGCGCGGCGAAGTGTATTCAAAAATGCTTGAGCGCGCCCGCGACACCGTGCCCCGCCGCGTCTAAGCCCGCGCCCAAGAAAAAAGCGGTCAAGGCGAAATCCAAACCAAAGCCCAAACCGCAGACTTGTCCGTGTTTGTAAAAAAAGCCTGTCCCGAAAGGGGCAGGCTTTAAGTTTATAAGGACAAACGCTTAAACCAGAATATCCAGAACCGCGCCGCGCCCGTCAATCGCGGTCGGGGCAGGGGCGGCATTTTCGGCAACCGCATTGACCAACTGCTGCTGTTGATTGACATTGTTTTTCAAAGCAGCCATGGCAATGGATTGCTGTATCATTTGCATTTGCGCTGCGACGATTTGCTGAGCCGTATCGGAAATGTCCATAAACAGTCCTCCTGTAAGCTTTCTTTATAGTGTAATGATTTTTTCACAAAAAATCAATTTTTTGGTGACAAGGAACAAAAAAGGCAAGCTTTCAGCCGATTCGAAGATATAAAAAAGGCGGCTGAAAAGCCGCCTTTTTGAAAAGTTTTTATGCCGCCAAAGATTTGGTGACCAGCTCGTAAACGTTTTTGGACAGGTTTTTCTTTTCCAAAACTTTTTCCAAAGCTTTTTTCATCATTTCCTGCCGTTTCGCATCAAAGCGTTTCCAGCGCGTCAAGGGTTTGACCATGTGCGCCGCCATTTGCGGGTTCATATCGTCCATTTTGTACGCCATTTCGACCGCAAAGTCGTATCCCGAACCGTCCAATTTGTGGAATTCTGTCTGGTTGTACGCGAATCCCCCCATCAAAGAGCGAACATTGTTCGGGTTTTTGATGTTGAACGCGGGGTGAGTCAACAGTTTGCGCACCACGTTGACCGCGTCGGGTCTGTCGGCGCAGGCGTTGGTGAAAATCCATTTGTTGACTGCCGCTTTTTCGTTTTTGTAGGTCTGATAGAAATCGTCCATAATCGCTTCGCGTTTCGGATTTTTGGAATTCGACGCGATATTCATCGCCGCCAGTTTGTCGGTCATATTGTTGGCTTGAGCGTACTGTTTTTCAACCAATTCGTTGTTGGTTCCCAAATCGCCCAAGAACGACAAAGCCATATTCTTTAACGCGCGGCGCGCGGATTGTTCGGGCGACGGCGTGTATTCGGCGTCCGAGTTGTTTTCGTCGTAAACGGCGCGCAGTTCCTTTTCAAAGCGTTTCGCAATCGCCTGTTTGACGAAATAGCGGGCTTTGTGAATCGCATCGACGTCCACCACGTCCATCTGATCCGCCAAATAGTTTTCCTGAGGCAGCGTAATGGCGCGGGCGACGAATCCTTTATCCAGCGTCTTGTCCGTCAAATACGATTCCCACACATCAAAGTACGCTTTGGGCAAAGTCGGTTCTTTGCCGTTTTGAATGTCTTTGACCATGTTCAAAATCTGTTCGACGCCGTATTGCTGAAAAGCGTCCCAGCGGTTGAACAGATCGGAATCGTAGCGCGCTTGGTGCAGGCGTTCCGCGTCCGTGTAATCCATAACGAAATGAATCGGCGCGGTGAAATCGCGGTTGCCCGACAAAACGGGCTGTTCGGCGACGTTGACGAAAGTGAACGTGTCGGAATCCTTGTCCAGCACGATGACGCGGGACGTACCCTGCGCTTCTGCTTCACCCTGCAGCTGCAGGGGCATATCCTTGCCGTCTTTGCCGATAAGCCCGATTCCCAAAGGAATCACGAACGGCAGCTTTTCAGGCTGGTTCGGCGTCGGCTTGGTTTCCTGACGCAAGGTCAGCGTGTAGGTTTTCGCCTGTTCGTCGTATTTGCCGTCGGCGTATACGGTCGGCGTTCCCGCCTGCGAATACCAGCGTTTGAACTGCGTCAAATCCTTGCCCGAAACGTCTTCCATACACTTGGCGTAATCGTCAATCGTGACCGCCTGTCCGTCATGGCGCTTAAAGTACAGCTGATTGCCTTTGATAAAGGTTTCCTTGCCCAGCAGGCGTTCGTACATGCGGATGACTTCCGCGCCTTTGTCGTACACGGTCGCCGTATAGTAGTTGTTGATTTCGACGTACGATTCGGGACGGACGGAGTGCGCCAAAGGACCCGCGTCTTCGGGGAACTGGAACGTGCGCAGGTTGAACACGTCGTTGATGCGTCCCAAAGTGCGCCCGCGCATGTCGCGTGAAAATTCTTCGTCGCGGTAAACGGTCAAGCCCTCTTTCAAGGACAGGTTGAACCAGTCGCGCGCGGTTACGCGGTCGCCCGACCAGTTGTGGAAGTATTCGTGCGCAATGACGCCTTCGACATGGGCAAAGTCCATATCGGTCGCGGTTACGGGGTCGGCAAGCGCGCAGCTGCTGTTAAACAGGTTCAGCCCCTTGTTTTCCATCGCGCCCATGTTGAAATCGGAAACGGCGACGATGTTGAACAGGTCAAGGTCGTATTCCAGACCGTAGATGTCTTCGTCCCATTTCATCGCGCGCTTCAGGGATTCCAGTCCCCATTTGGCTTTGGGTTCCTCGCCGTGTTCGACATACAGCCCCAGTTTGACCAAACGTCCCGATTTCGTCGTGTAAGTGTCGTGAATGGAACCCAAATCCCCGACAACCACGCAGAACAGATAGCAAGGTTTCGGGAACGGGTCGAACCACGTTACCGCCGTTTTGCCGTTGGGCAGGACTTCTTCCTTTATCGGGTTGCCGTTCGACAGCATGACGGGATATTTGCTTTTGTCGGCGATCAAAGTCGTCGTGTAAACGCTCATCACGTCGGGATGGTCAAGGAAATAAGTGATTCTGCGGAAACTCTCGGGTTCGTTTTGCGAACAGAAAGTGCCGTTCGAAACGTACAGCCCTTCCAGCTTTGTGTTGGCTTTCGGGTGGATGACGGTTTCGATTTCCAGCTTGAAATCCGCGGGCGGATTGTAAATCGTCAGCGATTCGTCGTCCAGTTTGTACGCGCGTTCGTCAACCGGTTCGCCATCGATTTTAATCGATTTCAGTTCCAGTTCGCGTCCGTCCAAAACCAGCGAATGCCCGCCTTTGGGAACATCGTAGTCGGCGACCAGATGCAGCACCGATTTGACGGTCGTGTTTTGTTCGTCCAAATCAAACGTCAAATCGACGGTTCTGATTTTGTAATCGGGTTTGTGATAATCCTTCAAATACTTGATTTTCTTTTCCATTTTTCGCAACCTCACTTCAGCGATTCGTTTTTGGCGTTAAGGTAGCCCTTTTGTTTATTTATTTCAAACGAATTGTTTTGCAAGAGGCAGGCTCTTTGCCGTAGCGGTTTTCGCCCATCGTTCCTTTGGCAAAGCACAAATACAGGCAGAACAGGACGAACAGCCCGAACACCGTGCAAAGCAGGGATATCACGGCGTCGCTTAAAAACGGAAAGGCGACGACTTTGAACATTGCGGACGCGGCAACCGCGCCGATAAGCGCCGTCGAAACCAGCCAAAACGCCGAACTGCCCGAATCGTGAAACCGTTTGACTGTAACGGCAAAGCAGACGTAAGCCGATCCCGCCCACATCAGCACAAAGTAAAGCAGCGGCAATCCCGCCCAAGCCATGGCGATTGCGGGAAAGGGGAGCAGCAGCAGGGCGACGGCGAAAAACGCGATGAACTGTTCGCGCGAAATTCTGCCCCGCGTCGAAAACATAAGCCAATACAGTCCGTCCAAAGCCGATTTGACGGAAGTTCCGACAACGTGCATTTTGACGGCGCGGTTGTCGTCGTCGATTTCAAAATCAACCGTGTTGCCGTTTAAAGGGCTGCCCGTTTCGCAGTCCGACAGTTTGAACCCGTAGCGTTTGCCGTCGGCCGCGCGAACCAATCCCGTATCGGATTTCAAATCAATGTTTAAAACGATTCCTTGCATGATGAAGCTCCTTCTTCTAAAGTGTCCGTTATGAAGACTGTAACCGAAAAGCTGCTGAAATGGTATGAAAAAAACGGGCGCGATCTGCCTTGGCGCACAAAAGGCGGCGCACACCCGTCCCCGTATGCCGTTTGGGTGTCGGAAATCATGCTGCAGCAAACGACCGTCAAAACGGTGATGCCGTTTTTCGACAGATTTATGAGCCGCTTTCCGACGGTCGAAAGCCTTGCCGCCGCGCCGCTTGACGATGTTTTGCTGATGTGGCAGGGCTTGGGGTATTACACGCGGGCGCGCAAGCTGCACGAGGCTGCGAAAGTCGTCACAGAACAATACGGCGGGCGCTTTCCCGCCAGCCGTGCGGAGCTTGCCAAGCTGCCGGGAATCGGGGCGTACACCTCTGCCAGTGTTACGGCTTTCGCTTTCAATCTGCCCGAATCGCCCGTTGACGGCAATGTGATTCGTGTTGTAACGCGCCTGAACGGATGGGATGAGCCGACCGTTGAAATTATGGATAAAATCAACGCCTGCGCCGACGCGCTGATAAAAGCCGCCGCTTGCCCCGCCGATTACGCATCCGCGATTATGGATTTGGGGGCGACGGTCTGCACGCCGAAATCGCCGCAATGCCTGCTTTGCCCTCTGCGCGGCGACTGCAAAGCGTTCAAAGACGGAACGGCGGATAAAATTCCCGTAATCGTCAAGCTGAAGCGCGATGCGCGCAGAGGCTATGTGTTTTTGATAACGAACGCCAAAGGCGAAGTTTTCCTGCGCACCCGTTCGGAAAAGGGATTGCTGCACGGATTGACCGAATTTCCGTGGAATACGGATGAAACGCTGCCGTTTCCCGCCGATTGGAAAATCACCCGCAAAAAAGTCAAGCATGTTTTTACGCACTTTGATTTGACGCTGACGCTTGTCGCGTTGACCGCCGATGCCGTTCCCGCCGATTGGAACGGACGGTTCGTCAGCCCCGGGAACTTTAAAAATTTCCCGTTTTCGACCTTGATGCGCAAAGTCGCCGACAAAGGCGGATACAAAAGCTTTTTTGCTTGATTTAGACAAAAAACACCGTTAGTATGGATAAAAATTTACGGCGGACTACCGCGATTCAAGGAGCTGTCAAATGGCTGAAAACACACCGAAAGTCAAGCATTTAAAAGATTACAAAAAGCCTGACTACAAAATCGAATCCGTTCATCTGGATTTCGATTTGGACGAGGAAAACACGCAGGTCGCGTCGACTTTGAAAGTCAAAAGCGATTACGACACGACGACGGGCGAGGTTCGTCCTCTGCGTCTGGACGGCGACGAGCTGACTTTGACGGGAATCGCCATTGACGGACGCGCTTTGAAGCCCGAGGAATACACCGTCGACGACAAGGGCTTGACGATTTTGAATCCGCCCAAGGAATTTGAGCTGTCCATCGGCACGGAAATCCACCCGAAAGCCAACACGAAGCTGGAAGGACTGTATGTGTCGAACGGCATGTTCTGTACGCAATGCGAACCCGAAGGTTTCCGCCGCATCACCTATTACCCCGATCATCCCGACGTGATGAGCGTCTTTACGACGACTTTGCGCGCCGACAAGGAAAAACTGCCCTGCCTGCTGTCCAACGGCAATATGATCAAAGAGGAAAAAATGGACGACGGCAGAACGGCGGTGACTTGGAACGACCCGTTCCCGAAACCGTCCTATCTGTTCGCTTTGGTCGGCGGGGATTTGGACTATATCAACGACAAATTCACAACGATGTCGGGACGCGAAGTCACTTTGGGCGTTTATGCCAACAAAGGGCAAAAGGACAAGCTGGACTACACGATGGACTGTATCAAGCGGTCGATGAAGTGGGACGAACAGGCGTTCGGGCGCGAATACGATTTGGATTTGTTCAATCTGGTCGCGGTTTCCGACTTTAATCAGGGCGCGATGGAAAACAAGGGCTTGAACATCTTTAACAGCGCGTATGTTCTGGCGGACGCCCGCACGGCGACCGATCACGACTATGCGGGCATTGAAGGCGTTGTCGGACACGAATACTTCCACAACTGGTCGGGCGACCGCGTGACGGTGCGCGACTGGTTCAACCTGTCTTTGAAAGAGGGTTTGACCGTTTACCGCGATCAGGAATTTTCGCGCGACATGCGTTCGCGTTCCGTCAACCGCATTGAAAACGTCGCGACTTTGCGCGCGGGGCAGTTTGCCGAGGACGCCGGTCCGACCGCGCACGCCGTCCGTCCCGAATCGTATGTGGAAATCAACAACTTTTACACGTCGACGATTTACAACAAAGGCGCGGAAATCATCCGCATGTACGAAAAAATGCTGGGCAAGGAAAAGTTCCGCGAGGGCAACGATCTGCACTTTGACCGCAACGACGGCAAGGCTGTTACAATCGACGACTACGCCAAATGCATGGAGGACGTTTCGGGCAGGGATTTGACCCAGTTCAAACGCTGGTATTCGCAGGCGGGAACGCCGTCCGTGTTCGCCGAGGGCGAATATGACGAAAAGGCGCAGACCTACACGCTGAAACTGCGGCAGGAAACGAAGCCGACGCCGAACCAGCCCGAAAAACTGCCGTTCGTGATTCCGATGGAAATGGGACTGCTGGGCAAGGACGGCAAGGATATGCCTTTGCAGCTGCAGGGCGAAGACAAGGCGCAGGGAACGTCCCGCGTGTTCACCTTGGACAAGGGTGAAGCGACGCTGACGTTCGTCAATGTCAAAGAAAAGCCTGTTTTGTCCGCGAACCGCGACTTTACCGCGCCGATTAACTTCCACATGGATTACACGGACGATGAGCGCGCGCATTTGATGGCGCACGATTCGGATTTGTTCAACCGCTGGGACGCGGCGCAGCAGTACGGCGTCAAGCAGATGCTGGGCATGGTCAAGGACATTCAGGCGGGCAAAGAACCGCGCGTCGACGAAAAATACTTGGACGCGCTCGGCTCGTATTTGAAAGATCCGTCTTTGGACAAGGCTTTTGTCGCCAAAGCGCTGGCTTTGCCGTCCGAAGCGTATGTGTCCGACCAGATGGACGTTGTGGACGTGGATGCCGTGCATCAGGCGCGTTCCGCCGTATCCAAGGCTTTCGTCAAAAAGTTTGAACCCGAATTGAAGGCGGTTTACGATTCGCTGAACGTCGAAAAGCCGTTTGAACCCGTCGCCAAAGACGCGGGCGAACGCGCTTTGAAAAACGTGGCTTTGGGCTATCTGGCTTCGCTGGACAAACCCGAAATCGACGACCGCATCACGGCGCAGTACAACAACGCCAACAACATGACCGACCGTTTCGCCGCGATGAGCATCGCCGCGGGGACGAAACACGGCAAAGCCGTCGTGTCCGATTTCTACGAAACGTTCAAGGATGAAGAACTGGTCGTCAACAAATGGCTGGGCGTTGTGGCGTCCGAGGGATTGGACAGCGCGAAAGCCGTTGTCGAACATCCCGCTTTCGCAATCACGAATCCGAACAAAGTCCGCGCCGTCATGCGCAACTTTGCGGGCAACAAATCCGCTCTGCACGCCAAGGACGGTTCGGGCTACGAATTTGTGGCGCAAATGGCGATGAAGCTGGACGATTTGAACCCGCAGGTCGCCGCCGACACGGTTAAACCGCTGACGTCGTGGAAACGCTATGACGCGGAACGTCAGGCAATGATGAAAGGCGCGCTGGAAAAAGTGCTGGCAAAGCCCAACCTGTCCAAAAACGTTTACGAACTGGTGTCCAAATCGCTGAGCGAACCCGACGAAAGAAAATCCAAAATCTTGGAAAACAAAGCCAAGACGCAAAAACAGGCGAAAACGGACGCGTTCTTGAAAAAAACGCCTGTCAAAACCTATGTGTCGGGCGCGAAGAAAACGAAAGCTCCAGCGCATTTCGCGATGCTGCAGAACGTCGGGGCGAAAACACCTGTGGTCAATACGCTGGCGATGTCCGCCCAAAAGCAGCGCGACCGCTGAAGACGGACCTTTTGACGATAAACCGTCGGCAAATTTGTCGGCGGTTTATTATTTTGTGGTCAAAACATTGCCTTTTCTGATATAAATAAAAAATCGACATCTTTTGACGAGGATTTGCGGGGATGAAAAGTATTTTTCTGGCGTTGCTGATAATGTTTGCGGCAAACGGCTCGTCGGCTCAAATGCTCGAGTACGACGCGGAAGCCGATTCGGGGTCTTTGTGGGACGATCCGAACGAAAGCAATCCGTATTTCAAAAAGCAAAAAATCAGAACCGCCGCAGATGTCAAAAAAGAACAGGCGAAGAAAAAGGAATACTACAAAACGACTTTCAAAAAGCGCGTTTACACGGGACCGTCGCCCGCCGCCGCCGCCGAACAGGCAAAGGCAAAATCCGTCGAAAGCTTCAAATCCCATTTGCCGCAAGGACAGTACGACGTCCGTTTCGACAGTTGGGACTACGACGATTCCGTGGATGAGTTGAGCTTTAAAAATCTGGTCTTCAAACCGCGCGAAAAAACGCCGGACGCCGAAAAGATACCTTATTATTTCAAAGCGGAGGAAGCGCGTTTCGCGGGTTTCAACTTGGGCGAAATCTATGGAACGCCGCAAAACGAAACGGGGACAATCCGCTTGTCCAAGCTGGACGTTCCCGTGTGGAACGAAAACTCCGTCAAAGTCGGGAAAATCACATTCGACGCTGTGGTCTTCCAGGGAAAAGGCATGGCTTTTATGAAAGAAAAGCAGGGCAATTTCACGGAAATCGCCGTTGACGGCATGCGTTCCGAAAAAATCATCAACGAAACGATTGTGAACAACATTGTGCGTTCCAAGATTTTTGCCGTGCAAAGGGCTGTGTTCAAAAACGTTGTTTTATCCGCCGCCGCGTTTGAATCCGTCAAAAATCAATCGCTGGACGGGGTGTCTTTTTCGTCGGCGCGGGTCAACGGCAAAGATTATACGTCGCCGCAAGCCGTGCTGGCTGAAGCGATCTCTTATTCCGCACGCGTGCTGAATCCCGATTTGGTCAAAGGCGCGCGTTTGGAGGGCGCAAAACCCGAGGACAAGCAAAAGCCGACAATGGAGCAAGTGCGCAAAAACGCGGCTGAAAACAATGCCGAACGCGCCAAACTGGTCAAGGAAATGAAAAAGTAAATGGTCAACGAAACGCCGCAGCAAAACGCTTACAGCGCCTTGACGAACCGTCCCGCGCCCAAAGTCGTGGACGATTCGGACACGTCGTCGTATGTGGCGGGCGTGCGGCTGACGGATGCTTTGACCGAACGGCGGCGACAGTTCGACGGGTGGAAAAACGATCCCGACGCGCAGCTGGTCGTGCGGGCTTTGGAAACGGGCGAACGCGCGAAATTCGACGGGGCGGACTTTACGGATGTCAATTTTTCGGGCGCAAAGCTGACGGGCGTCAACTTTAAAGGCGCGGATTTGCGCAACGCCGATTTATCGGGAACGGATTTGCGCAATGCCGATTTGTCGGGGGCGGACCTGCGCGGCGTCAATCTGGAAGAAGCCAATCTGGAAGGGGCGAATCTGGAGGGTGCGAAGCTGGACGGCGCATACTTGAAAAACGCCGTCATCGCAGGGGCGAAGCTGTCCAAACAGGCTTTGAACGAACTGGAAAAAATGCAGCAGCTTCAGCGCGAAGCCGAGGAGGGGATTCTTGATTTGCGCAAGGTCAATCTGCGGTATTTGGACTTGCGCCGTTTGGATTTGCGCGGCGTCGATTTGACGGGCGTCGATCTGTCGGGGGTCAATTTGGTCGGCGTGAATTTGAGCGGGGTTAAAATCGACCCGATGTATTTGGACGGGTCGTATGCGTTCAAACAAGGGACAAACCGCAAAGTCGAAATTCAAAAGGGCAATACGGCGGGACTGGATTTGACGACAGCGAACCAAATCAAAGCGTCCTTGACGGACTTGGAAATCCTGCGCCAAAAACGGCTGGCGGGAAAACAGGCGGAGGAACAAGCTGTCGCCGAAATGGCGCGCATGGCGGAGGAGCAGCGGCTGAAAGAAGAAATGCCGCCCGCAGCCGAACAAAAACATGTCGATGAACAGCCGCTTTCCGCATACGAACCGCTCACCCCCGCAGCTGAACCCGAACCTGTGCGGTTTGCGCGGGAATACGAACAGCCCGCCCCGCGGGAGGATGAAACGGAGCTGTCCAAAGAATTGGCTTTGCTGCGGGAACGCAGGCTCAATCAGGTTTCGCCCGAAGAACTGAAAAGCCGTTTGCAGGATGTTGTATTCGAAAAACGCCCCGAACTGAAAAGCGGTGCGAAATCGCTGGTTACCCGCCGCCCCCGCCGCAAAGAGGAATTGCCGCCCAGCAAATACGACTTTCCGATTCTGTATCCTGTCGACGAAGACGAAAAAACACCGCAAAAATCCGTGGTGCGCGAAGTTTCCTCCGCCGTTGTGGAGCAGGTGAAGACCGTGGTGCATAAATTGATGCCCGTCCGCCGTGTGCGAGTCAAACGCCAGCGGCAAAGACAGCGGAGCTGACGCGATGGATAAATACGCCAATTTCCCGACGCGAAAAGACGGGTCTTATGCCGAACATTACCAAGCCGTCGACTGGGTGATAAAAGGCGTGGCGATATCGTTCGCCGTGTCTTTGCTGCTGTCCGCGGTTGCGTATCCTTTGGGATATCTGGCGTTTTACGGCTTTACGGACGCGGCGTGGGATCGTGTCAAAGAGTTTTACGCTTATTTGAAATCCCATCCGTTTTATTTGCTGAAATCCTATGTCCGATGGATGGGGACTTTTGTGAAAGGACCCTTCCAAAGCTGGTCGGTTTGGATTCCCGCTTTGCCGTTTTTTACGTTTATTGCGGGGTGCATCATTGCCGTCAGAACGAATCCGTATTACTTCGAAAGTCAAGGAATGGGGTCGGGGCGTCTGGCGGACGAAAACGATGTCAAAAAAATGGGGCTGTGGAACGGCTTTACCTATGTTTTGGGGTTGTGGAACGAACGGCGGCTGCTGCGGCTGAACAATTATATGTCCGTGCTGGTCGTCGGTGCGCCCGAAACGGGAAAAACCGCGGGCGTCATTGTGCCGAGCATTCTGCAAAACGACGACAAATGCATGTTCATCAACGACATGAAAGGCGAGCTGTTTGAATTGACGGGCGGACACCGCGCCGAACTCGGTCCCGTGTTCAACGTCAACTTTTTCGGCATCGACAAACCCGATCAGGGCGTTTTCTGGCCGACGTGGAATCCTTTGAGTGACCAAGACCTGCCGCCGCCGTCGCCGGGACGGCAAGGCTATATCGGCGGGCTGGCTTATTTCCTGCTGGGCGACGGACCGACGGGAACCGACCCGTACTGGATCAAGGCGGGACGCGCCGCGCTGGAGGGCTTTATCAACTATATTTGCGACAAATGCGAACAGGCGCGCGCCAACGATTATTTCCTGCAGCGTTTGTACGAAGACGCCATGGACGAGGAAGACTACGACGTTTTGGAAACGTACTACGAAGCTATGGACAAAAGCATTGCCGTCAAGCAGGCGTTGGGGCATGTCCGCAAGCGTACGCTGACATTCAAAAACTATCTGCCCATCGGGCAATGGGATCCGATTCCCGAAGCTTGGATAGGCAGACAGGCAAGCTTTCCGCTGATGATGGATATGATTACCAAACGCCAGCTGGACATTTCCGCCGAATTGCGCGCCCGCCGCGACGCGGGCGATCCCGTGGCGTACAAAACCGATATCTGGGCGACGATTCTGAACGATATCGTCGAAGAAGCCGAATACTTCGGCTACAACCGCCGCGCCATTGTCGAAATCAGCCAAATTCTGGCTTTGCCCAAATCGCAAAGGTCGTCCGTGCTTTCCATGGCTTTGTCGGGACTGGCGCCGTTTAAAAACGCCGCTATCCGCATGCGCATGGCTTCCAGCGATTTCGGCAGCATTCAGCAGCGCGGCATCAAAAATCCCGTTACGGGAAAATGGGAGCCTGTTACGTTTTATCTGTCCTGTCCGATTGACGGCATGACCAACAAAGTCGCAACGATGTTCATCAATATGTATTCGGGGACTTTGACGATTTTCGGTCCGTCCGAAGGTCCGTGCGGTCCGTATCCTTTGCTGTACATTTTGGATGAATATCAATCAATGTCGACGTTTCATGTCGCGGATGCCATCGGTACGGGGATGAGCAAACAGTTTTCGTTTTTGCTGACGTGTCAGGATTTGTCGCAGCTGTCGGGCGCGTACGGCGGCGAACTGGAAACCATTATCGGCAATACGGGATGCAAAATCTTTATGCGCTGCAACAGCCGTGAAACAGCGGGGCGGATGAGTTCGCTGATCGAAACGAAAACGGTTGTGACTCACGCAACCGCCCGCGACGAAGGCATCGGATCGGGAACGACGCCCATGACGCCGTATTTTGTCATGTACAATGAATCGGCTATGCCCGTGATTGCGACAACAAGCATTATGAATATGCCGTTCGGGCGTCAGTACGCGTTGATTCAAAAGCACCACAACCACCCGATAAAACTGAAAACGCCGCTGTATTTCAAAGATAGGGAAATGGTCAGACTGACAAAAATCGCCCCTCCGCCGCCTTTGCCGCCCTCGATTTACAATCAGCGCAACGCGGAAGACAAACTGCCGCCGCCCGAAGATATGTCCGTCGAACCCGAATACATGCAGAAAAAAGTCGGCGACGCCGAATAAATCAAATACTTTTTTATATCTGTTCAAAAGAGCAAAAGTGTGCTAAAACTTTTGAATAATTTTAAATTAAGGGAGAAACCGCATTATGCAAGCTGTCAAAATCAGGGAAGGTATTTACTGGGTCGGCGTCAAAGACTGGGAACTGCGTGAATTTCACGGTTATACGACGGACAAGGGATCGACGTACAACGCTTATTTGATTATGGATGAAAAAATCACGCTGATAGACGGCGTAAAAGCTCCGTTCCGCGATATTTTTCTGGCGCGAATCGCATCCGTTGTCGATCCCGCGAAAATCGACGTTGTGATTTGCAATCATGTCGAGATGGACCATTCGGGGACTTTGCCCGATATTATGGGGATTGCCAAAAACGCGACGATGTATTGCCCTGCGGCGGGTGAACGCGGGCTGAAAGCGCACTATGACACGGCAGGCTGGAATATCAAAACCGTGAAAACGGGCGATTCGCTGTCAATCGGCAAACACACGCTTTCGTTCGTTTTGATGCCTATGGTGCATTGGCCCGATTCGATGCTGACGTATATGGCGGATGAAAAGATTTTGTTCCCGAATGATGCTTTCGGTCAGCATTATGCGACGGATACGCTGACAGATTCGGAGGATTTGGACATTATCATCGATCAAGCCAAAAAGTACTACGGCAATATCGTGCTGCCTTACGGCGCGCAAGTGCAGAAAGTATTGGAAGCGGCGGCAGGCTTGCCGATTGATATGATTTGTCCCAGCCACGGCGTTTGCTGGGTCAAACATATTCCCGAAATCGTCGCCAAGTACAAGAAATGGTCGGCGTATGAAACCGATGCGGATAAAGCCGTCATTATTTTTGATTCGATGTGGGGATCAACGGAAAAAATGGCGAATGAAATCGCCGACGCATGGACGGCGAAAGGGTTGCGCGTTACGCTGTGCTGTTTGAAAACGACGAATATTTCCGACGCCGTGAACGCGATGGTCGAAGCCAAGTATGTCGGTTTCGGTTCGCCTGTTTTGAACAACGGAATAATGCCGCCGATGGGGGCTTTTATGACGTATATCAAAGGATTGGCGCCCAAGAACAAAACGGCGTTTGTGTTCGGGTCTTACGGGTGGAAAAAGGACGCTTTGGGTCAAATCGAAGACACGGTCAAAGCGCTGAATTGGGAAATGCCCGAACCGACGTTTATGATTAACTGGCGCCCGACGGCGGAAAGCTTGGCGGCGTTGCGTGAATCCGCGCAGAAAGTCATGACGATTAGTCGGGATTGATGACGGGCTTTTTGAATTCGATTTGATTGGCATAATAAAAAAGAGACCCCGCGTAAAACGCGGGGTTTTCTCAATACAAAAAACAGGCGGGAATTGTTTCCCGCCCCTGAAATTCCAAGGAAATTAACTGAACTCAACCCGACAATTTTGGCAAAAAAAGGGGGCAAGCTCGAATAACGAACATGCCCCCTTTTTTTTCTACAGCGATTTCGCAACGCGGCGGAACAGATTAGTTACTATCAATCATAAAACCGTCTTTAATGGTGACATAGTACGACGCACCGTTTTTAACTCTCGAACAAAAAAGATGACTTGCACATTTGCTGGTCTCCCATGCATTTTTAGCGGCTGAACCTATAAAGTAGCAGAAAGCGGCTCCGTCCCGGTAAGTGCCGTCAGGTGACGGATATTTCTTTTCACAGCTGGTGCCGCTACTGCCGCCGCATTTATAGCAACGCAACCCGTTAACGGTCACTTCAATAGGCGGAGTGCAAACCATTTGCGGTCCATAGGTGTGATAGCCCAAGGCTTCACAAGTAGACGATGACAAGCACTTGCCGCACGGAGCTCCATTAAAGCTGCCCTTTGTGTCCAAATAAGTGCCGGGACCGCAATTTATGGTGCTTGTCGCATACCCGGGCGGGCACATGTTGCAGATAAAGCATGGACCGTCCGAACCGACAACGTATGCCCCCTCTTGACTGTAATATTCGGAACCGCACGAGGTGGCATATCCCATTTCCTTACAGGTTTTCAACACGCACTTGCCGCACGCCTTGCCGCCGGAAGAACCGTTGGTTTCCAGTTTTTCTTTGCCGGTACACGATGTGACGCTTGTCGAATAGCCGTCGGGACAATTCGCCTCTTCACACTTGCCGCACGCTTTACCGCCGGAATAA
>DEDN01000011.1:0-88610 GCA_002349565.1 Alphaproteobacteria bacterium UBA2903
ATCCACAAATCGCCGCCGTTCCAGCCGCTCAGCTTTTCAAGCGTTTTGGCATTGGTTTTATCAAATACGGAAGCGGATACAGCGTAGCGGTTGGCCGCATAGTCGCCGAACGTAAAGCCCGTGCCGTTTGTGATTTTATATTGCGTCACCTCGTCGCGGGAAGCTTGGCTCATGTCCAGTTTCAAAGTGACATCGGTCGCTGTTGCCGTGACAATCGCCGTATTCTTCGCCGCGTCGGTCAAAATTGCCGAAATCGTCCCGCCCGCAATGGTCGAAGCGGTCAAATTGTTCGCCCCGATGTCTAGTGTTTTGCCCGTGGAAATTGTGATGTCGTTCGTTGTAAACGAACCGCCGAAAGTGGTGTTGCCCGCGATTTTGATTTTTCCCGACAAGGTTTGTCCCAAAGTACCGCCCGTCAAGGAAATAGTGCCGTTGTTTGTTATCGTTCCGCGGATTTTTGAAAAAGCGTCCGCGGAGGAAGAGATTTCGGCAGTATTTGCAATATTCATATCACCGTTCAACGCGCCCGATAAATTCAGCGTTCCGTTGCCGATAAAGCTTACATTTCCTTCTAACGTTCCGCCAATGTTCAACGAACTGTCGGCAACGCTTATCAATCCTGTTTTTCCGTTAATGGTTTTAACGGAAACGGTTCCGTTGGCGGTCATTGACGCTTTGTTTTGCAGTTTCAAGGCATCATCGGCTTCTTGTCCGACAAACACTTTTGTTCCGTTTAAAACCAAAGAAGAATTGTCCGCAATGATGCTACCTTTGCCGGAATGATTTTCTTCATTTCCGATAATCAGGTTGTCGGAGGCGTTTAAGGAGATTGTACTTCCATTGGTAAAGCGGATATTTCCACCGATTTCGTTGTCCAGATACAAACCGCCGGAAGTTGTTACTTTTGTCGCTTCCAAAACCACATCGCCGCTTGTTCCGCCGTCCTTGCCAAAATATGTATATTGACTGCCAAAGTTCAAAATCGAGTTTTTCACAACCATGTCTTCGTTGGAACGCGCAGCAAATTCAGTAAGATTCCCGGTTGTCGACAAGGTCGCGTTTTCAATCGCATACGTCCCCGTCGGCGACACATCGGCGTGCTCAATGTTGCCCAATTTTACGCCGGCGTTGTTCACATTGATTTGTCCTGTCAGATAAACTTTGTCCGATGCTTCAATATCAAGATCTTCCGCTTCAAGTGAAGCATTTCCCGTCAGAGTCAGCTTTGCATTTTTTCCCATGACAAAGCTTTTCATATTCAAATCGTCATCCGGCAGGTTTTTGCCGAACGTTTCCAGGTGGGCAGTTAAATGCTTTCCTTCAGAAACGGTTACATCACCCAAATCGGCGATTTTGCCTGTTACCGTTGATTTCGACAAAGTAAAATCGTCATTGAACTTTATGTCAACGGCGCCGTAAATCGCCCCGCTCAGCCGCGCATTGGCGGAATTGAACGCCAAAGTCCCGCCGGAAACGTTGCCGTTCAAAACACCCGACAAATCAACCGTGCCGTTCGTCAAATTCAGCGTGTTGCCGTCTTTGGTCGCTACCGTCAAATTCGCGCCGTTCGATACAACCAGTTTCGAGTCCGCAAACGAAACCGTGCCGCTTTTCGCCGTGATTTCGTTCGTTCCTTTCGCAATAACGGTCGAATTGTCCGAAACAACGATGTTTCCGTCTTTCGCCGATCCGTTCACCAGCCCCGAAGTCCCGTTCATCGTAATCGTCGAGTCCTTGATGTTGACTTGGGCGGAGGTGTTGTCGAAGCTTTCGTTGAAGATAACCTTGTATGCTTCGGTCAATGTAGCTTTGATCGTTTTAATTGCCGTTTCGTCAAGGAATCCTTTGTCAGCCCATTGTTCTTTTATATATTCTTGCAGTTGCGGCGTTTCAGAATACTTCAAGCTTCCAAAATAAGGAACGTATATTGAATCTTGAACAGCAAGACTGAGTCCATCAAGAACAGCATCCATATCATCAAAACTCTTAGACGTAGGTTTGACGATAGTTAACTCAGAAACAATAGCGTCGATAGATTCGTTGATTTCCGTATCAGTCAGCTTCCTATTAAATGCTTGATAGTTTCCGGCGGCATAATCTTCGGCTTCCGGAGGAAAGGACAAATTGATAAATCCAGCGCCTATTTGAGCATTGTTGTTTAAAGTGACATTTGCTTTTGAAAAGCTAGTTTCCATGTTTTGCGCGTTAGGGGTAAGGGGACCGCTGCCGTACAAAACATCTCCCAATCCGTAGATTGTTTTTCCGGAAGCAGTTGTCCACTTATCAAGAGAGGCATCGAAAGAGCCGATGAAAGAGTCTTTGCCTAATGACAGCTTTCCTGAAACAGTTTCACCCGAGATATTAATATTTGAAACATCTAAGCCTTTATTTCCCTCTGCTTTCAGTGTTTTTGCGGAAATCCACTGCGATTTGCCGTTTTCAACATTGATTTTATCAGTATCTATTGTGATGTTGTCTCCATCCCAATAAATTCCTTTGAAATCTCCTCCGGCTAGATTTAAATCTCCCAAACTGCGGGCATCCAATTGCGTACGGATGAATTTTCCGTTTGAAACCGAAATGTTGGCAGCTTCGACATATGCGTCGTTAAATTCACCGTCAGAAATGGACAGACTATAAAACGGTTGGTGATAGCCGCCATGATTTATAATAGTTATGTCATCTGTAAAAGAACCGCCTTTAAGTTCAAAGTTGTTTCCGACTATGGAAACATTTTTAAAGTCGCCGTCCGTAATAACTACGTCTTTTCCGGTGTGGTCAATTTGCGTATCTTCCGCGCCTGCCGAAATTGTAACAGTGTCCGCCTTTGCCGGCATCGCGACGACGAACGCAGCCAGATTCAGCAAAGCGCATTTAATCAGAACTGCACGATAACGATGTGTCAATTCCTTTAGTGTTGTTTTCGATTGTTTCATTTCCCAATCCCCTTAAAAATAAAAAAATGACCGCCAAAAGAGCGGTCGGGGAGTTGAACAACCATACACAATCATGATCCTTTTGACCTTTAAGAATCCCGTTCTTTCAAGGATAATGACGGGAATACTCTGAACATACGTCAAAAGCTCCCCGACCCTTAAAAAAGAAATCGGGGGATATTTTCCGTTTCGCAATAAACAAAACGGCAACGACGCATATCTGCGCCGATTGTGTAAAAGAGCTGTTCAAGGCTCCGCGCCCCTCTCAAGGCACTAACGTATTCCCCTTTTAAGGGATACGCTTAACTAAAAGCGTACAGCCTTACGTTGTTGTTGGCAAGAATTTTTTTATCTTGGCAATAAAAAAGCGGAGGGGTTCTCCTCCGCTTTTGCCGAATGGGGTGGGTCAAAATTCGTATTTCAGCTTGACGCCCAGCGAATAGCTGCCCTGATTGTCGGGGGCGTAGGCGGTTTTGATGCTGTTCGTGCTGGACAGGACGTAGTCTGCTTCCAATCCCACAGCCATATTGTTGTTGACGCTGATATATCCCGCGCCGAAAAATGTAAAGTCGCGGTCGCGGACGTGCGAAATGTTGTCGAAATTGAACGTCATGCCGAAATCGCCCGTCGCGCCTTTGCCCGATGTCAAATGCACCGCGCCCGTCAAAGCGTAATTGTCATAGCCGCGTCCGTAATTGTAATCCGTGTCCTGATACAAAAATTTTGTGTAAAAGAACACGTTTGCGCCCGTTTCCGTTCCCGCCATAACGTACAGATTGGTGTCTTTGCGGTCGTCGTTCGACACGCCGCGCCATTTTTCGTAGTTCGTGCGGGTGACTTCGCCGCCGATTTGAACGCGCCACGCTTCGTCAATCGTGTTGATTTTCGTGCCGACCGTCCAATCGCCGATATCGAAAGAACCGTCATGGTTTTTGCGCATCCAATCGTAGCTTGCCCCGGCGTAAACAGCCCAAGTTCCCGTAATGCCGTAAGTCACCTTTTCGGACACTTTGACAAACTTTCCGTCCTGCAAGTACTTGCCGTGCGGAGCTTTGACGCTGGCATCCAGATTCTTTCTGCCGATTTCGATTTTGGTGTCCGTCAAAAACGCGCGTTCGGGAATGTAAAACGGATTGGTCATATCCGCCAAAGCCGATGTCGATGTCAGGCACAAAGCGGTGCAAAGCAGCAAAGATTTCTTCATAAAGTTTGTCCTTTCTTGAAAAACAACTGTGTTCAGAATAGGCAAAAACTCTTAATCGTTTATTGATTTTCGGAAAATATTTGATTAAAACGGGACTATGACAAGACAAAGTGTGAAATGGTCGATTTTCGCGGTAACCACATTGGGGAATTTTTCCTCGATGCTGGATTTTTCGTCCGTCAACATCGCTTTGTACCAAATTTCAAACTCGTTCGCTTTGCCCGTTTCCACCGTGCAATGGGTGATGCTGTCCTATCAAATCGTTTTGACGTCGCTGTTGATATTCTTCGGACGTTTGGGGGATTTGACCAACCGCAAAAAGCTGTACACGGCGGGATTTTTTCTGTTTGGGGCAGGGGCTTTGGCGGCGCATTCGGCGCAGAGCTTTGCGTTTTTGCTGGCGGCGCGCACGGTGCAGGGCATCGGTGGGTCAATCCTTATCGCCAATTCGTTCAGTATCGTTTCGCTGATTTTCAAAGGGAAACAACGCGGCAAAGCTTTGGGTTTCATGGGGGCGGTAACGCATTTGGCGGGAATGAGCGCCCCTGTCGTCAGCGGCTTTATCATCGAACATTTCGCATGGCGGTGCATCTTTTTGCCGGGGGTGTTCATTTCTGCCGCCGCCGTTTTGTTGTCGTGGAGGTTCATTCCCGCGTCGTTTCATCATAAAAAGACCGCCGTCGATGTGGGCGGAACGTTCCTGCTTGCCGCAAGCGTGTCTTTGCTGCTTTATATGCTGGCGGAAGGCGCGTCGTGGGGCATCGCCGCCGCTTTGATTGCGTCCGCCGCACTGTTTTTGCGTCATGAACGGAAAGTTTCGGCTCCTTTGGTCAACTTTCATCTGTTTGAAAACAAAGCGTTTTTGTTTGGCAATCTGGCGCTGATGACATCGTATTGGGCGATGTATCCGAATACGGTGCTGTTTCCGTTTTATTCGCAAGGCGCGTTGGAAAATTCAGCTCAGCTGACAGGCGAGCTGATTTTGCCCTTTTCGCTGTTTTATCTGATTACTTCCATCAATACGGGAACTTTGCCGCCGTATAAAAGAATGGTTTGCGGCATTTCATTGATGGGCGCGGCGTTGCTTTTGTTCGCACAAACAACTTTAACAACGTCGAATATCCTGTTGATTTTAATGCAAATCCTTATCGGCGTCAGCAACGCTTTGTTTCAGCCGTCTGCCAACGCCGCGATTTTAAGCTGCGTGCCGAAACAGAATATCGGCATGGCAAGCGGGATTATGTCTTTGTTCCGCAATACGGGTATTGCGACGGGCAGCGTTTTGTCCGTGACGATGTTTGAACGATACAAAGCCGCCTTGCTGACGCAAGGGGCGGATATGAAAAACGCTTTTTTGGGGGCGTACCACTTCAGTTTGTATATCGGCGCGATGTTTGCCGTGCTATGCTTGTTTTGGCTGATTATCGCCGTTCGCGCGAAAAAGGGGGAAGAATGTTAAAACGTGTCGCTTTGTTTTTGGTGATTAACTTTGTTGTTTTGCTGACAATCGGCGTTGTAGTGAGGCTGTTCGGTGTCGACCGCTGGATGACGGCGGAAGGTATCGATTATCAAAGCATGCTGGCATTTTGCGCCATTTGGGGCTTTGGCGGCGCGGTCGTTTCATTGCTGATGTCGAAATCCATTGCCAAAATGTCGGTCGGGGCTCAAGTCATCCGAACGCCCGCAAACAAAACCGAGGCTTGGCTGCTTGAAACCGTGCGGGAACTTGCGGACAAAGCGGGCGTAGCCATGCCCGAAGTCGCGATTTACAAAGGCTCGCCAAACGCTTTTGCGACGGGCGCGTTTAAGAACGACGCTTTGGTCGCCGTTTCGACGGGATTGCTGCAATCCATGACGCCCCCGCAGGTCAGAGCGGTTTTGGCGCATGAAATGTCGCATGTCAGAAATGGCGATATGGTGACGATGACTTTGCTTCAAGGCGTTTTAAATACGTTTGTGTTCTTTTTGGCGCGCGTTTTGACGATATTTCTTAACAATCAAAGGGACGAGGACGGGCGCAGACGCGGCGGTTTCGGATCGTACTTTCTGATTCAGATTTTTGAAGTGATTTTCGGGATTCTGGCGTCGATTGTGGCGTGCGCTTTTTCGCGGCATCGCGAATATCGCGCGGACGCGGGCGCGGCGGAACTGACAAACGCCGAAGATATGATTTCCGCCTTGAAAGCCTTAGGGCAGGGCGAAGTCAAGCCTTTGCCGTCGGAAATGCGGGCGTTCGGCGTGGTTGACCTGCCGTCGTTTGCCGAACTGTTTTCGACGCATCCCGGGCTTGACGACCGCATCAAAGCTCTTGGCGGAATAAAATCGGACGGCATGAAAAAAGCCGCCCGAAAGACAGGCGGCTTGTTCGCAAGTATTGACGATGATTCAACCCCGTGGCATTAACGCCGCCAGCGTTTTGAATACGGCGTCGAACATTTCAGGCGTCAACTTGCCCGTGTTTACGTTGTAGCGCGACGTGTGGTAAGTATCCAACAGCTTGATTTCCCGTTCGCCGAACGAAACGGAGTGCAGCGCGTTGTGCGCGAATTTGCAGGCGGATTTTTTTGCGCCGAATACCGACAAAACGGCGTTGTGCGCCAAACCGCCCAAAGCCAAGACGACTTTCAAATTCGGCATGGCGTTGATTTCGCGAATTAAAAAAGCGGAACAGGTTTTGACTTCGCCGCCCGTCGGTTTGTTTTCGGGCGGAACACAGCGCACGGCGTTGGTCAATCGCGTGTTGATCAGCTTTAAGCCGTCGTCGGGGCGGGCTTGATAAGTTCCCGCCGCAAAGCCGTAGTCAATCAGGCTTTTATACAGCAAATCCCCTGCAAAATCGCCCGTAAAGGGGCGTCCCGTCCTGTTCGCCCCGCGCAAACCGGGGGCAAGCCCGACAATCAGCAACTCGCCGTTCAAATCGCCGAAAGACGGAACGGGCGCGTTGAAAAAGTCGGGATAAAGCCTGCGGTTGTTGTCGATGAACGCTTTTAAGCGCGGACACAGCGCGCAATCCCTGTCGGGACAGACGAAATCACGGCACATAGTCGGAATTTTCGTTTGTGATTTCGGCATACATCGCTTGCTGCGCTTCGGCGACGGCTGGATCCAGCTTCGCGCTTTGCGGCGTGCGGGAAATGTTCGGCGCCAAATCGCACAAATCCGTGAAATGGTCGGCTTGGCGGCGCAGTTCGTCCGCGACCATAGGCGGCTGGGACTGAACGGTGCTGACGACGGTCACGCGGACGCCCTTGCGCTGAACGGCTTCAACCAGAGAACGGAAATCCCCGTCGCCCGAAAACAGAATAGCATGGTCGATGCTTTCCGCCATTTCCATCAAATCAACCGCCAGTTCAATATCCATGTTACCTTTGATTTTGCGGCGCCCCGAAGCGTCGGTAAACTCTTTGGTCGGCTTGGTTACCATGGTATAGCCGTTATAGTCCAACCAGTCGACCAGCGGGCGAATCGGCGAATATTCCTGATCTTCAACCAAGGCGGTATAGTAAAAAGCGCGAATCAAGCGCCCCTTTGTGGAAAAGAAATCCAAAAGCTTTCTGTAATCAATGTCAAAACCCAGCGCGCGCGCGGCGGCGTACAGGTTCGATCCGTCAATGAATAAAGCTATTTTTTCACCGGCATAACAACGCATAAAATACATCCTTTCATTAAAAATTATCGATAACGGACGTAGTTTAGAACGAAAAAAAGATTCTGCCAAGCTGATTTTGAGGCGACCTTAAAAATGTTTAAAATACGCTTGCAATTCGGAATAAAAAGACGATATAACAATTTCCTAAAGGTTTTTTGTGCACACTTATAAACTTGGAAGATACAAAATGGCTCGCGTTACTGTAGAAGATTGCGTTTTAAAAGTTCCCAATCGCTTTGAATTGGTTTTAATGGCGGCTCAGCGCGCCAAAAACATCAGTGCCGGCGCGGCGCTGACCGTTGACCGCGACCGCGACAAGAATCCTGTCGTCGCTTTGCGCGAAATCGCCGAAGACAAGGTGGATTTGGACGATTTGAGAAATACGCTGGTTACCGGAATGCAGAAAAATTACAAAGAAGAAGATATCGCTTCCGAAACCGAAATCCAAGCGGCGGACGCCGAATTGGCGGCTTTGACCGATGAATTCGCGCATTTGAACGATAACGAACAGGCCGTAGCCGAAGCCGGATTTTCCGAAGTAACGGCTGAAACGACGGAAGAGTGATTTTTCGTTAAAACGGGAAAATTGCCCCTATGTTGCGTCAGTTTGAATTGGTCGAGCGTGTTCGCTCGTATGATCCGAATGTCGATGAGGAAGCGCTGGACAGGGCGTACGTTTTTGCCGTGAAAATGCACGGGTCGCAAAAACGCGCGTCGGGCGACCCGTACTTTTCCCATCCCGTCGAGGTCGCGGGTATTCTGACCGAATACAAACTGGACAGCGCGTCGATTATCACCGCGTTGCTTCACGACACGATTGAAGACACCGCCGCTTCCTATAACGACATCAAGGAAATGTTCGGCGAGGAAGTCGCCAAACTGGTCGAGGGCGTGACCAAGCTGAGCAAGCTTCAGCTGCAGTCCGACCAAACCAAGCAGGCGGAAAATTTCCGCAAACTGCTGTTGGCGATGTCGGACGACATCCGCGTGTTGCTGGTCAAGCTTGCCGACCGCGTCCACAACATGCGCACCCTCCAATTCCACAAAAACCCCGAAAAGCGCAAGCGTATCGCCCGCGAAACGATGGAAATCTACGCGCCTTTGGCGGAACGCATCGGCATGCAGGAAATGAAAAACGAGCTGGAAGACTTGTCTTTCAAGGAACTGTATCCCGAAGCTTACGAATCCATTACGGCGCGTCTGGCTTTCCTGCGGCAGGAGGGCGGCGATTTGGTCGGGCGCATCATCGCGCGGCTGAAAGACGATTTAAAAGACACGGGGCTGGATATCGAAGTTACGGGGCGTGAAAAATCGCCGTATTCGATTTGGCGCAAGATGAAGCGGCAAAACGCGACGTTTGAACAGCTGTGCGACATTATGGCGTTCCGCGTCATCGTGCCGACGGTTGCGGACTGTTATCATGTTTTGGGCGTCATTCACACCAAATATCCGATGATTCCGGGACGCTACAAGGATTACATCTCGACCCCGAAACCGAACGGATACCGTTCGCTGCACACGGGTGTCATCGGTCCCGAAAAGCATCGCATTGAAATTCAAATCAGAACGCGCGAAATGCACGAAGTCGCGGAAATCGGTTTGGCGGCGCATTGGCGTTACAAACAGGGCGATTACAAAACTGACGGACGGCAGTTCGCTTGGCTGCGCGAGCTGTTGGACATTATGGAACAGTCCGACAACCCCGAGGAATTTTTGGAACATACCAAAATGGAAATGTTCCAAGATCAAGTGTTTTGCTTTTCCCCGAAAGGCGACTTGATTTCCCTGCCCAAAGGCGCGACCGCGATTGACTTTGCGTACGCCGTTCATTCAGGGGTGGGCAACCGTTGCGTCGGGGTTAAAATCAACGGGAAAATCCGTCCTTTGCGTACAGTTTTGGTCAACGGCGACCAAGTCGAGATTCTGACGTCCAAAACGCAAACCCCGTCGCCCGAATGGGAACGCTTTGCCGTAACGGGCAAGGCGCGCGCCGCCATTCGCCGTTTCGTCCGCGCGCAAAAACGCGAACAGTACTTGGAGGTCGGACGGCAAATCCTGCAGCGCGCTTATAAATCCGAGGGATACGAATACACCGACAAAAGCCTTGAAAACGTTTTGACGAATTTCAAGCAGGCTACTGCCGAGGATTTGGCGGCGGCGGTCGGGGAAGGCGTCATTCAGGCTTCGGATGTTGTCGATTCCGTTTTTCCGGGGCACAAGTCCCGTTTCGCCCGCGCGGTTGACGCGCTGAAACGCGGCGCCAAGAAAATCAGCGACAAGACCGACCATAAAAAACAAAGCCCGATTAACGGCTTGATTCCGGGGATGGCGATTAACTTTGCCAAATGCTGCCATCCGTTGCCCGGCGACAGGATTGTCGGCATTGTCACAACGGGCAAGGGCGTGACCATTCATACAATCGACTGTCCGACGCTGGAAAAATTTTCGGCGGAACCCGAACGCTGGCTGGACGTGTCGTGGAACGAGGATTCGCTGGAAGGGCAAAGCCATGTCGCCCGATTGCGCATTGTTTTAGCAAACCAGCCCGGCAGTTTGGGGACTTTGTCGAACGTGATTGCCAAAAATCACGGCAACATCGCGAATTTGAACATTATAGAGCGTTCTTTGGGCTTTTTTGAACTGACCGTGGATATCGAAGTGCATGACGTCAGTCACTTAAACGACATTATGGCGGCTTTGCGCGCCAGTCCCGGCATCAGTTCCGTCCGCCGTTCGCAGGATTGACGATGATTATCGGGTTGGGGACGGATTTGACGGACATCCGCCGTATTGAAAAAGCTTTCAGCCGTTTCGGAGACGCATTTGCCAACCGCATCTTTACCGAAAGCGAACAGGCGTATTGCAACGCTAAGCCCGAAAAAAAACGGATTTGCGCCTATGCCGCGCGCTTTGCCGCCAAAGAAGCCTGCTCAAAAGCTTTGGGAACGGGAATGCGCGGAATTTCGTGGACGGAAATGGAAATCGTGTCACAGCCGAGCGGCAAGCCCGAGCTGGTTTTGACAGGCGGCGCGTTAAAACGGATGCATGCTTTGACGGGCGGAAAGAAAGGCTTTTTAAATGTTTCTTTGACGGATGAATCGCCGTATGCTATGGCTACCGTCATCTTGAGTACCGATTCTTGAAAACAGGAGGAATCATTATGGAAGAAAAAAACACGCAGGGCGGTTTTTGGGAAACGACAAAAACGGTTGTTTATGCCGTTTTGATCGCTTTGTTCATTCGCACGGTCTTTGCCGAACCGTTCAGCATTCCGTCGGGTTCGATGATTCCGACTTTGCTGGTCGGGGATTACCTGTTTGTGTCCAAGATGTCCTACGGCTACAGCAAACATTCCCTGCCGCTGAGCATGCCGCTGATCAAAGGGCGCATTTTTTACACGCAACCCGAACGCGGCGATGTGATTGTGTTCAAAATGCCCTCCGACAATAAAACGGACTACATCAAACGTCTGATCGGGCTGCCGGGGGACAAGGTTCAGATGAAAGAAGGCAGACTGTACATCAACGGCGAAAGGGTCGAACGCAAAAGCGAAGGCGAATATGTCATGCGCGATGAGGCTGGCAAAGCGATGCGTTTCGAAAAATACACGGAAATCCTGCCGAACGGAGTACAACATCCGATTTTGGAAGTGTCGGATACGGGCGTATTCGACGATACCGAAGAATTTACCGTTCCCGAAGATCATTTCTTTATGATGGGGGACAACCGCGACAATTCGTTGGACAGCCGTTCGGTCAAAGTCGGCTTTGTGCCGAAAAACAATCTGGTCGGCAAAGCGAAGTTCCTGTTTTTCTCGCATGACGATTCCGTCGCGTGGTGGCAGATCTACAAGTGGCCGATGGCTGTCCGCTGGTCGCGCTTGTTCAACGGAATCAAATAATGAAAAAGGTCAATGTTTCGGAGCTGTACGGCGTTTTGGGATATTCGTTCAAAGACGAAACCCTTTTGCGCCGTGCGCTGACTTTGGGTTTCGGGGATCACTTCAACGGCTATGAACGGCTGGAATTTCTGGGCGACCGCGTTTTGGGGCTGACCGTTGCGACGATGCTGTTCGAAAGTTTCCCGAATGAACCCGAGGGCGACTTGGCGCGCCGTTTCGCGCAGCTGACCCGCGCCGAAACATTGGCGATCGTATCGGAAAAACTGGGCTTTAAAAATTATTTGACGTGCCTGCATTCGGGGACGAAAGCGGATGTGACCAAAGCGGTGCTGTCCGATATTTGCGAAGCCGTTATTGCCGCGATTTACCGCGACAGCGACTTTGAAACGGCGGCGGCTTTTGTGCGCAAACATTGGGAAAAGCTGATGCATGAACTGGCTTTGCCGCCTGTCGACGCGAAAACCCGCTTGCAGGAAGCCGCTCAAGCCCGCAAACTGCCTTTGCCCGTTTATACCGAACTGGAACGGACGGGACCCGATCACAGCCCCGTTTTCGTTATGCAGGTTGAAGTGCAGGGATTTGAGCCTTGCACGGCGCGCGGTCCGTCCAAACGCGAAGCGTCTCAAAATGCTGCTGCGGAAATGTTGGGAAAGATGAAAAAATGACGCGGTGCGGCTTTGTTACTTTGTTGGGCGCGCCGAATGCGGGCAAATCGACTTTGGTCAATACCATGGTCGGGGCGAAAGTGTCGATTGTATCGCCCAAAGTGCAGACGACGCGCGCCAGAGTGCGCGGCATTGTGGTCAAGGATGACTGCGAAATCGTATTGGTGGACACGCCGGGGATTTTCAAACCCAAACGCCGTTTGGACAGGGCGATGGTCGCCGCCGCTTGGCAGGAAGCCGAATACACCGACTTGCGCGTTTTGATGGTGGACGCGCGCCGCGGTTTGGACGACGATACGCGCGCGATTGTGGAATCGCTGCAAAAAAACAAGCTGAAAGCCGTTCTGGTTTTGAACAAAACCGATTTGGTCAAGCCCGAAAAACTGTTGGAATTGTCCGCGCAGCTGAATGCTTTGCATGATTTCACGGAAACGTTTATGCTCTCGGCTTCAACAGGCGAGGGCGTCAAGGATTTTGAAAGCTGGCTAGCCCTGCAAATGCCCGAAAGCCCGTTTATGTTTCCCGAAGATCAGGTTTCCGATTTGCCGAACCGTTTGCTGGCGGCTGAAATTACGCGCGAAAAGCTGTATATGAACTTGAATCAAGAGCTGCCGTATGTCACGACCGTTCTGACGGATTCTTGGAAAGATTTGGACAACGGTGCGATACGGCTTGACCAGACAATCTTTGTCGAACGCGAAAAACAGCGGCAGATTGTGCTGGGCAAAAACGGGGCGATGATTAAAAAAATCGGCATGCAGGCGCGCAAAGAACTGGAAGACCTGTTCGAATGCCGCGTTCATCTGTTTTTGTTTGTTAAAGTCCGCGAAAAATGGGGCGACAATCCCGAGCTTTACCGCCCGTGGGGACTGGATTTCAATGCCTGAATGGTCGGATTGCGGCGTTATCGTCAATGTCCGCAAATATGCCGAAACGGGCGCGGTCGTCACTTTCTTTACCCAAGAACACGGTCGGCACAACGCGTTATGTTCAGGCGCGTTTTCCAAACGCAACAGCGGAACTTTCCAAGTCGGCAACTTGGTTCAAATCGCGTGGAACGCCCGATTGGAAGAACACCTCGGCACGGCGAAAGTCGAGCTGTTGACGCCTTACGCCGCCGCTGTTTTGGCTGATGCCGAACGGTTAAGTGTTTTGGCGTCGGCGTGCGCTTTGCTGTTGTTGCTGCCCGAACGTGAGCCCAACCCCGATTTTTTTGAAAAAACGGTCAAGCTGCTGGCGGTTTTGCCGTTCGACGGCTGTTGGGAAGCGTATGCCCGCTGGGAGGTCGATTTACTGTCCGCATTGGGGTTCGGATTGGATTTGTCGGCATGCGCTTTGACGGGGAAAACGTCGGATTTGTGCTATGTTTCGCCCAAAAGCGGACGCGCCGTCAGCCGTGAAGCGGGCGCGCCGTGGGCGGACAGACTGCTGGTTTTGCCCGCTTTTTTGACAGACGGGGAAAAATCGGCTGAAAATCGCGAGGAAATTAAAAAAGCATTAAAATTAACGGGTTTTTTCCTTGAAAATTATGGGGCAAAGACGGTAGACTACCGTATTCCTGTTGCCAGGAATCGCTTAATCGAAAAGGTGTAAAAATGGAAGTTACGGAAAGAATCAGCGACAAATCCTTTAAGGATATTTTGTCGCAGGGGTATTTGTCTTACTCGCTGAGCGTCATCGCCGACCGCGCGCTGCCCGACGTTCGCGACGGATTAAAGCCCGTACACCGCCGCATTTTGTACGCGATGAACGAATTGCAGCTGAATCCGGCTTCCGGTTTTAAAAAGTGCGCCCGCGTCGTCGGCGACGTCATTGGTAAGTATCACCCGCACGGCGATACCGCCGTTTACGATGCCATGGTGCGTTTGGCGCAGGACTTTGCCGTTCGCTATCCGCTGGTTGATGGGCAGGGGAACTTCGGCAACGTTGACGGGGACAACGCCGCCGCCATGCGTTACACCGAAGCGCGCCTGACCGATGTTGCGATGGCGATTATGGAAAACCTGGACGACGGAACGGTCATATTCAATCCGACGTATGACGGCGACAATCAGGAACCCGCCGTGATGCCGTGCGCTTTTCCGAATTTGCTGGCAAACGGGTCTTCGGGCATTGCGGTCGGGATGGCAACCAACATTCCGCCCCACAACGTCGGCGAAATCGCGGACGCTTTGCAGCTGCTGATTAAAAAGCCCGATTGCACGGTCGCAGACTTGCTGCAGCACATCAAAGGTCCGGACTTTCCGACGGGCGGCGAGCTTGTCGAAGCCCCCGAAAACATCCAAAAAGTGTACGAAACGGGACGTGGCGCGCTGAAAATCCGCGCCAGATGGGAAAAGGAAGAGCTGTCGCACGGATTGTATCAAATCGTTGTGACGGAAATTCCCTACGGCATTAAAAAATCCGAACTGATTGCCAAAATAGCCAAGCTTCTGCTGGAAAAGAAGCTGCCGTATCTGGCGGACATCCGCGATGAATCCGCCGAGAACGTGCGTATTGTTCTGGAACCGCGCAACCGCAACATCGAACCCGAACATTTGATGGGACATTTGTTCAAGCAAACCGATTTGCAGATTAACTTCAACCTGAACATGAATGTGCTGGACAAAGACCATGTTCCAGGGGTGCGCAATCTGAAAGAAGTGCTGCAGGCGTTTTTGGACCACCGCCAAGACGTGCTTATCCGCCGTTCAACGCACCGCTTGGAAAAAATCAACCACCGCATGGAGATTTTGGAAGGTTTCCTTATCGCTTATCTGAACTTGGACGAAGTCATCCGCATTATTCGCGAAGAAGACGACGCCAAAGCGTGCTTGATGAAAACGTTTAACTTGACGGAAATTCAGGCGGATTCCATTTTGAATATGCGTTTGCGTTCCTTGCGCAAACTGGAAGAAATGCAAATCAAGGACGAACACACCGCTTTGGCGCAGGAAAAAGCGGGACTGGAGGCTTTGCTGGTTGACGAAGCTTTGCGCTGGAAAGCCATTTCCGCCGAAGTCGCCGTAATGAAAAAGAAATTCGGTCAAACGACGGCTTTGGGCAAACGCCGCACTTTGATTTCGGGCGCGGTCGAGGAAATCGAAGTCCCCGTCGAAGCCATGATCGAAAAAGAACCGATTACCGTTATTCTGTCCGAAAAAGGCTGGATACGCTCCGTCAAAGGGCATATCGCTTTGGACGACGACATCAAATTCAAGGACGGCGACAAACTGAAATTCGGGCTGCATGTTCAGACGACGGACAAAATTTTGCTGTTTGCGACGAACGGGCGTTTCTACACGCTGCTGGCGGACAAACTGCCGCGCGGTCGCGGATTCGGCGAACCGTTGCGCCTGTCCATCGATTTGCCCGAAGAAGACGACATCGTTTGCATGTTCGTGTATCAAACGGGGCGGAAACGCTTGATTGTATCCAAACGCGGCAAAGGCTTTGCGGTCAAGGAAGACGACTTGGTTGCACAAACCCGCAACGGCAGAATCATCTTGAATTTGGCGCAAGGCGATACGGCGAAGTTTTGCCTGCCGTTTGAAGGCGACACGGTTGCCGTTGTCGGCGACAACAGAAAACTGCTGATTTTCGATGCGTTGGAAATTCCGGAAATGACGCGCGGGCAGGGCGTCTTTATGCAGAAATATCCCGAAGGCGTTTCCGTTTCCGACATCAAATTGTTCAACAAAGCCGACGGCTTGGCATATCCGTGCGGCGGCGGAACGCGGATTGAAACCAATCTGGTCGGCTGGACGGGGCATCGCGCCCAGGTCGGCAAAATGCCGCCTGTCGGGTTCCCGAAAAGCAACAGATTTTAACCGATGTTCAACAGCGCTGCTTTATTGATTTTTTCGGCGGTTTTTCTGTTTGCTTTTCCCGTAAAAGCTACTGTCAAGGAATATGCGGCTGAAGTGCGCCATGATGTCGGAAAGATTTTAAAAAGCGGCAACTGGGATATGTATGTCCCCGTCAACACTTGGCACAATCGGGACATGTACGACAAGAAAAAGACGGATTCCTACAATGAAATGCCGTGGGGCTTCGGTATCGGAAAGCATATTTATCAAGGCAATACGATGCGCGGAGTATACGCCATGGCGTTCAGCGATTCCCACAGCAAAGTCGAACCGATTGTCGGATATCTGCGCCAATGGAATTATTATTTTGACAATGATAAAGACTTTTCCGTCGGAGCGGGGTATACTTTGGGCGTAACATTCCGCCATGAATACAATTATTTGCCAATTCCCGCCCCTTTGCCTATTTTCGGAATAAAATACGGGAAATTGTCCGTTCAGGCGACTTACATCCCCGGACCGTACAACACGTTCAATGTGTTGTTCACATGGTTGAGATACGAATTTTAAAAATTACGAACGTCGCTCCCGTTTGTCGCCGAACTCACGCTGCATTATAAAATGCGGATAGGGTGAGGTTGTTCGCTTCGCTCACCCCTCAAGGGGGACGCTCGGGCTTTGCCCTGTGCGTCGTCAGCTCGCTGACCGAACTTACTTCGCGAGTTCTCATCTCACACTTCTATATTCATTATTCACAAAAAAAAGCCCCGTAATCGGGGCTTTTTTTGTGAATGGCGGATAGGGTGAGATTCGAACTCACGAACTCCGTAAAGAGTCGCCGGTTTTCAAGACCGGTGCATTCAACCGCTCTGCCACCTATCCGCAAAGCAAATGCATTTTTGCCGATTTTCAACGGAAATGCAAGAAAAATATAAACAATGTTTCTTGATGCTTTTTGGTTTAAAATCAGGCATTATATTTATAGATTCAATTTGACAAAGAGGATGCAAATGACTGACGAAATCAAAAACACCGAAGAAAAAGTGCAGGATGTCGGCAAAAAGCTGACGGGATTTTTGGGCGGATTGGCTGAAAAGGCGAAAAACATCGATGTCAAGGATTTGACCGAAAAAGCCAAGCAAAAGGTCGGTGAAGTCAAAGACATGGCATCCGAACTCAGCACGGGGAAAAATGAAACCTCCGCCCAACCGCGTGAAGAAATTCCCGCAGAGCTTGCCAAAGAGCTGTTCCAAAAAGCCCAATCCTCCGCCGATGCGCTGCCGCCCGTCATCAATGCCGAACTTGCCGATCTGATCCCGGGGGAAACGATTGTTTGCAAAATCAAAACAGGATCCGCGACCGATCCCGCTTATTTGATTTTGACCAACAAAACATTGCTGTTTTTTACGCGCGCATCCGACCAGTTTGCCGCTGCCGTTTATCCCTTGGCAAGTGTTGCGGCGTTTTCCATCAATCCGCCGCGCAATGATGCCGCCGGGCGTTTTTCGATTTTGACCGGCGCGGGGGAAATCAAAACAACTTTAAACGGCGTCGATACTTATTTCAAAGCCGTCCTGCTTTACAGAAAATTGCGTGAAGCTTTGAAAAAATAACCTTTGAAAAGCACCGTTTGATAGGTGCTTTTCTTTTGTCCTTAACGAAAAAATAAGAACTGTCTTTTACAAATAAGGGTGAAAGGCGGTTGCAATGTCTCGGTTGGGCAAAGGGCTTTTTTTGTTGGGGTTGACTTGTTCGTTTCCCGCTTGCGGGGCGGAAAGTCTGACTTTTGCCGAATGGTACGAGGAATTTCGCCGCGAAGCCGTCGAAAAAGGCATTTCGGCGCAAACGCTGGATATCGCTTTTGCCGAACAAAAAACGCTCCCGTCCGTTATTACGCGGGATCGGAAACAGCCCGAACTGCGCAAAGATTTCCAGTCTTATATCGACAACGCCATTAACGTTTCGCGCATTCGCAAAGCCAAACGGCTGCTGTCCGAAAACGAAGCTCTGCTTAATGGAATTTATAAAAAATACGGCGTTCCCCCCGCTTATCTGATTGCATTTTGGGGAATGGAAACCGATTTCGGCACGCGCAAAGGCGATTATCCGATTATCAGCGCTTTGTCGACTTTGGCATACGACACGCGGCGTCCCGATTTTTTCCGTTCCGAACTGTTTCACGCCGTCAAAATGGTTCAAGCCGGTATTTTGCCTGAAAAAATGAAAGGGTCTTGGGCGGGGGCTTTCGGAAATTTTCAATTCATGCCGTCCACTTATCACGCTTTTGCCGTCGATTATGACGGCGACGGTACTGCGGACCTGTGGAACAGTCTGCCCGATGCGCTGGCGTCCGCCGCCAACTATCTGTCGTCCGAGGGATGGAACAAATCCATCGGCTGGGGCAGGGAAGTTTTCCTGCCGAAACGCTTTGACTGGAATTTGATAGAACAACGAAAAACCTTGCAAGAATGGCGGAACGAGGGCATTGAATTTACATCGGATGCCACACCGCTTTCCACTCAGGCGGCTCTGTTTTTGCCCGCGGGTATTCAAGGTCCTGCTTTTTTGGTTTATTCCAACTTTCATGTGATTTTGAAATGGAACAACTCCGTTTTATACGCCATCGCCGTCGGGCATCTGGCTGACAGAATCCAAGGCAATCCCGCTTTTAAAAAGAAATATGCGGCGGGCAAAACATTTTCGTTGGAAAATTCGCTGGAAGTTCAGGAACTTTTGGCGAAAATGAAGCTCTACGAAGGGGATGCCGACGGTATTTTGGGACGCAAAAGCCGCGAAGCCGTACGGAAATTTCAAGCAATGTACGATTTGCCCGCCGACGGATACGCCAGCCCGTCTTTGCTGCATTTCATGCGTTTGGTTTTAAGCGGCGGCGCGGAGCGCAAGGAACTGACTTTCGATGAAGTGCGCGAATTGCAGATTATTCTGTCCAAGGGCAGTTATTACAAAGGTCCCGTAGACGGAAAGCTGGGCAAGTCGACGAAAACGGCAATCGAATTGTATAAAAAAGTTTACGGACTGCAAGGCGCGGAAATCAATCGCAAGCTTTTGGCGAAAATGCGCGTTCAGGCGGCGCGGAATTTGGAGAGCGGAAACACAGACCCTTTGGTTGCCGAATTTTGGAAGCAAGAAGAGGTCAAACAAAAGGAAAAACTGAAAAAATCGCGTAAAACCAAAAGTTTGAATAAAAAAGTTAAACCGAAAAAACGCAAAAAAAGCAAGCTTGCGCCGAAAATCGGAAAAAAAGTTTACATCCGCCTTGATTCCTAACCGTTAAGCCGTTATTCTCTTGCCCAGAAAGGAAACCGAAAAATGCGTTCTTTGATGAAAATCCTGACGATTTCAACAGCATTGGCGTTGTCCGCCTGTTCCGACGGCATCGGATCGTTTTCGTCCTCTCCGTCGTCTGCGGCAGTATCGTCCGCGGACAAATCTGGCGGATACTACAAGGTCGGAAACCCGTATCAGGTCGACGGCATCTGGTACTATCCGAAAGAAGACTATGCCTACAAAGAAGTCGGCGTTTCTTCATGGTACGGGGCGGATTTTCACAACGGTATCACGGCAAACGGCGAATTGTACGATATGCACGATTTGACGGCGGCGCACAGGACTTTGCCGCTGCCCAGCATGGTTCGTGTCACAAACCTGCAGAACGGGCGTTCTTTGATTGTCCGCGTCAACGACCGCGGACCGTTCAAAAACGACCGCATTATCGATGTTTCCATGAAAGCGGCGCAATTGCTGGGCTTTAAAGATCAGGGAACGACACAGGTTCAGGTCGAAGTCTTGCCTGAAGAAAGCAAAGCTTTGAAAGCCGAGCTTTTGGCGGGACGGACGGGGGGCGAAACGTATGCGTCCTCCGTTGTTCCGGCGGCAACCGACGCTGAAGAAAAAAGACCCGCACCGCCCAAAAATTTGAATTACCCGCGCTTGGCGAACAAACCGCCCGTTTTGGCGGAAGAGGTTCCTTTGGTCGCTTCCGCGGCGGCGCAGGCATCGGATTCCGCCCGCTACAACGATTGGGACGAGGATTTGACTCAGGCTCAAGCCAAAAAAGAGCCTGCTCCGGCACCGAAGCCGATTGCCAAACCCGCACCGAAAAAGCAGACGGCTTCCGCTAAAAAAGCGGCTGTAACCGCTTCCGCCTCCGTTGCCCCCGGATACTATGTGCAAGTCGGCGCGTTCGGCAGCGAAAGCAATGCCGAAAAAATGCGGACGAAAGTTTCAAAATACGGCACGGCTTTGATTATTCCCGTTACCGTCAACGGAAAAGCTTTGTATCGTGTCCGTTTGGGACCCGCAAACGCGAAAAAAGCGTTGGAAATGATGGATAAGGTAACAAATGCCGGCTTCGGGGATGCCCGCTTGGTGGAAGAAAAGGGAACGTCTGCGGTCGGGCGGCGGCTGGATCAAGCATTTTAAGGAATGATGCGGATGAAAAATTGGAAATTTTTGCTGGCGACGACCTGCCTTGTTTTTGCGGCAACCTCTGCGGATGCGATTGAAACAAAAGCCAAACATGCCGTATTGATGGATTTTGAAACGGGCGAATTTTTTTACGAAAAAAACGCGGACGAGCCGATGCCGCCCGCATCCATGAGCAAATTGATGACGGCGTACCTGATTTTTGAACGGCTGAAAGACGGGCGTTTGTCCATGGACGACGTTTTTACGGTCAGCGAAAACGCTTGGCGCAAAGGCGGAGCGAAAACAGGCAGCTCGACGATGTTCCTGCGCATCAAAGACAAGGTTAAAGTCAAAGATCTGCTGCGCGGAATTATCGTTCAATCGGGGAACGACGCTTGTATTGTGGCAGCCGAAAACATTGCGGGATCCGAAGCTGAATTTGCCGAATTGGCAAATCAAAAAGCGGCGGAACTCGGTTTAAAACATTCCCATTTTGCCAATGCGACGGGCTGGCCCAATCCCGACCATAAGATGTCGGCGAAAGATTTGGCAACGCTGGCTTACCGTATCATCCGCGATTTTCCGGAATATTACAGCATTTATTCGGAACAAAGCTTTACTTACAACAAAATCACGCAGGAAAACCGGAATCCGCTGCTGTTGCTGATGCCGGGCGTTGCCGACGGCATTAAAACGGGACATACCAGCGTTTCCGGATACGGTTTGACGGGTTCCGCCAAAAAGAACGGTCGTCGGCTGATTATGGTTGTCAACGGGTTGAAAACCATGAAAGAGCGCGGCGACGAATCCTTGCGCTTGATGAATTGGGGCTTCCGCGAATTTGGAAACTATCCCGTCTTGAAACAGGATGTCAAAGTAGTTTCCGTTCCTGTTTGGCTGGGCGAACAAAAAGATGTCGCCGCCGTTCCTGCCGAAAATCTGACGCTGACTTTGCCAAAAGGGCGGCAAAAGGAAATCGTGGCGCATGTCAAATACAAATCGCCGTTAAACGCGCCTGTCAAAAAAGGGCAGGAAATTGCGATATTGACGCTTTCCGCTCCGGATAAAGCCGAAAAAATTATTCCGCTGTATGCGGCGCGGGATGTTAAAAAATTGGGCTATTTCGGGCGAATAAAGGAAACGGTCAAACACGTTTTGTTCGGCTTTGGTTCAAAAACGGCGCAATAAGATGGCAAAAGGCTTTTTCATCACGTTTGAAGGCGGGGAGGGAACGGGCAAATCGACCCAAACCCGATTGCTGGCGGATTTTTTCGAAAAACAAGGATATTCATGCGTATTGACTCGCGAACCCGGCGGATCTGAGGGCGCGGAGGAAATCCGCAATCTGGTCGTTAAAGGCGCCGTCGGTCGCTGGGACGCCATGACCGAAGCTTTACTGATGTTTGCCGCCCGCCGCGATCACTTGGTCCATACAATCTGGAAAGCGTTGGATGAAGGCAAAACCGTCATTTGCGATCGCTTTGCCGATTCAACAATGGCATATCAAGGCTTCGGATACGCGGACAAAGGTTTGGGACAGCAAGCGGTTCAAACGCTGTACGATACTGTTGTCGGCAACTTCAAACCCGATTTGACAATCATTATGGACATGCCCGTCGAAAAAGGGTTGGAACGCGCTTTGAAACGGGATGCGTCGTCCAATCGCTACGAACGCATGGGGTTGGATTTTCACCGCAATCTGCGGCGGGCTTTTTTAACGATCGCCGAACAAGATCCCGTTCGTTGCGCCGTGGTTGATGCGACGGGCGATATTGAAACAATCCAAAACGACATTCAAAATATTGTCAGAAAACGCTTGCTTGAAAAAGGCGGCAAATGACGGACGGCTCGCTAAAATCACCGGAAGAACAAACGGAACTGTTCGGACACGAAACCGCCGAACGGTTGTTTTTGCAAGCCATTGAAAACAACACGATTGACGGTTCTTGGCTGATTTGCGGTCCGAAAGGGGTGGGCAAGGCGACTTTGGCGTTTCGGCTGGCGCGTTTTTTGCTGTCCGAAGAAAAAGCGGACGGCGGATTGTTCGGCGACAAGCCTGCATCTTTGGCTGTTCCCGAAACGGATGCCGTTTTCAAAGCCGTTGCGCAGCGCAGCAGTCCCGCGCTGAAAGTCATTGAATGCGCATTGAAGCCCGACGAACTGAAAGCCCGTCAAAAGCTTTTGGAAAACGGGGACGCCCTTGACCCCGCGGTCGAAAAAGCCCGCAAGCGGTTTTCGGAAATCAGGATTGACGACATCCGCGAAGCCGAAGCGTTTATGCACTTGACGGCGGGGGCGGGGAAAAAGCGCGTTTTGATTATCGATGCCGCTGACGATATGAATATTCACGCTGCCAACGCTTTATTGAAATCATTGGAAGAACCGCCGCCCGAAACTGTGATTTTATTGCTCAGCCACGCCCCCGGAAAGCTGTTGCAGACCATTCGTTCCCGCTGTCGGAAAGTCATCCTGAAACCGTTGAAAAACAATATGTTGGCTGATTTTCTTAAAGCATGTGTTCCTGCTTTGACGGATGCGGAACGGCATGCTTTGGCTTTGTTGGCGGAGGGCAGCGCAGGCAAAGCGCTGACTTTGGCGGACAGCAACGGCATTCGGCTGTTCGTCGGATTGACGGATTTGTTTGCCGATTTTCCGCGGATTTCCGTGCCGAAACTGTACGATATGGCGGATAAACTTTACAAAGACAAAGACCGCTTCCAACTGTTGCTGGATTTGTTTGTGCAATGGCTGACGCGCGTGTGCGTTCTGTCGCAAAGTGGCGCAGGCTTTGACGAAATCATTCCGGGGGAAGCTGATGCCGTTCGCAAAATCTGCCGCTTTGTGCCGACCTTGACGCTGATGGATATTTTAAGCGACATTACAGCATCCTTTGCCGATATTGATTTGGACAGAAAGCAAGTCTTTGTCAACGCGGTTTTAAAGCTGCAAAGGGGCGCAAATGCTTAATCTGACGGACAGTCATTGCCATCTGAACCATGCGGATTTCGGCGATGATGCGGATGCCGTCGTCCAGCGCGCGCTTGACGCGGGGGTCAGCCGCCTTGTAACCATCGGAACGCGATTGGAAGATACGGCGGAATTGATCGCTCTGACGCGCAAATATCCGCAAGTTTTCGCCACCGTCGGCGTTCATCCTGAATATGTCGCGGAACGCGATGTTTCCGCCGATGAAATCGCCCAAGCGGCAACTTCGGACGAAAAAATCATTGCTTTGGGCGAAGCGGGTTTTGATTACTTTTACGATCCCGACACCCGAGAAGCTCAAAGAAAGCTGTTCAAAAATCATTTGATTGCGGCGCGGGAAACAAAGCTGCCTCTGGTGCTTCACACGCGCTGCGCCGAACGGGACACGATTGACGCTTTGACTGAATTTCCCGATGTTACGGGCGTTTTGCATTGCTTTTCCTCCAATGCCGAATTGGCAAAATTCGGGCTGGAGCAAGGGTGGTATTTGTCCGCTTCGGGCATACTGACTTTTAAAAAAGCGCAAGAACTTCGCGGCATATTCGCCGATGTTCCGCTTAATCGATTGCTGGTTGAAACCGATGCGCCGTATTTGGCGCCCGTTCCGTATCGGGGCAAGCGCAACGAGCCGTCTTTTGTCGTCAAAACGGCTGAAATGCTGGCGGAAATCAAAGGCGTTTCGCTGGAAGAACTGGCGAAAATCACAACCGAAAACTTCTTAACTTTGTTTACAAAGGCGTACTGAGATGAAAATCAGAATTTTAGGATGCGGAGCGGCGGGCGGCGTCCCCATGATCAGCCGCGGATGGGGGGCTTGCGACCCGAACAATCCCAAAAACAGACGGTTGAGAACTTCTTTGCTGCTTCAACACAACAAAATGAACGTCTTGATTGACACGGGACCCGATTTGCGCGAACAGCTGCTGTCCGCCAACATTACCGCTTTGGACGCCGTGCTGTATACGCACGAACACGCCGACCACACGCACGGTATTGACGAACTGCGCGAAATCAACCGCGTTATGCAATGCGGCATTCCCGTTTACGCCAACCAAACAACGCTGAACGCTTTGAAAGAACGCTTCGGATACGCTTTTCGTCCCGTCAAAACGGGCGAGGGGTTCTTTCACCCATGGCTTGAACCAAACCTTATCATCCCGGGGGAAGCCTTTTATTTAAACGACCTGAAAGTCATTCCTTTTGCCCAAGATCACGAATACACCACCAGCATAGGTTTCAGGGTTGGGGATTTTGCCTATTCGACGGATGTTGTGCATCTGTACGATTCCGCGCTTTCCATTTTAAAAGGCGTCGAAACGTGGGTCGTCGGCTGTTTGTCGAACAAAGACCACCCCAGCCACGCTTCCGTTCAGCGCGTTTTGGAATGGCGGGAAATGTTGAAACCCAAAAGAATTATTTTGACCCACATGGCTGCGGGATTGGATTACGACACGCTGAAAGACAGCTTGCCCGCAGACGTCGAACCTGGGTACGATGGCTTTGAAACGGATGTGTAAAGGGCAAAATCCAACACAAACGACCAAACAGAGATTATCCTCAGCTTGGATATGAAAAAATTATGGAGTAGGGGGAAACAATGACGAAAAACGACTTTATCCGCTGGCTGGCGGAAGTGAAAGAACACGCGAAAAAGGCACGACCGAACGAAACGGGCGTGCTGGTGCCGTTCGAGGCGGACGGAAAAGCGTATCAGGCGGCAATCAGCTTGATTGACGAGCGGCTGAAAATTTTGGATAAGGACGGAAAAGAGGTTGATTTTAACGGGCAGGGCGGGTAATATAATCCTTGCTCATATTGTAAACGAAAGTCCTGCTTCGGCAGGGCTTTTTTTTGCTTGCAATCCGTAACAAAAAATGACATTATAATAACAGAGTTGAGATGCTGAGAACTCTAAAAACAAAAGACAGCAAAAAGAACCTACCCCCCTTAGAATTCCGCTCTAAGGGGGGCAACTACTTTAGTGTAGAACATTAACAGAAAGAAAATCGCCAAGAATATCAGCAACCTTCCGGTTCTTGAGTTGAGCACATTCAAACTCACCTAAAATCACCTCCTTTCAATAGGCTGGAGTTTATTTTTTAGGCGGTGCCGGAACAAAAGGAAACCGACACCGAGGACAGTTCTATAACAAGAACGGTCGGAACGCAACGCTTTTTGATAAAGGTGGCGATTGCTCTCATTCAAAAAGGGCAAATGCCTTTAAAAAAAGAAGCGTCAGCGTTCTTTTTTGAAGGCAAGCCCTTCGGCGAATGAGAAAAGCGGTTTGTCAAGGGCAAAAAGAGGAGGGGAATCACCCAGTCTGCAGGGCGAAGCCCGAAGATTGGGGAGACCTCTTTTTGTTCATTTACCCTTGAGCAAACCAAGATGAGCCCCTTGGGGGCGTTTCGGGGGACAAACACGGCGAAGCCGTAAAGCTGAAAGCTTTGAAAAGCAAAAAGCGTCAGCTTTTTACAATGACAATTCGTTACATCGATGTCCGAAAAATCGAACAAAAACAAACAGACAGCTTAGATATAATGCAAACATGTTTCAGGGTCGTTCTTCATATATGCCAAAAATTTGCGGTGCGTGCTGATTTCCAGAATGTGGCGGATAATCCGCTCATCCACGCCGTTTTTGTGCATTTGCTGAACCAAATAAGCGATAGCGTGCTCTTTAAACCACTTGAATTTTTGATTGTTCAAGCCCCAGACATATTCGACGGTGGATAAACAAACCCCCAATTCGCGGGCAACCATCTGTAAAGCCAAGTGGCTGGGAATGCCTTGCTTGAACAGGGCAGAGGCTTTTTCGACGATGACAAGCTCCTGCCTGTATTCCGTGTCGGTATAAAGACTTAATCGACTTTCCAGCTTTTGAAGTTTCTGCTCAAAATCTTTCAGTTCGAAGCGAAGTGCAAAAAGAGCCTGTCGAATGTCGGCGGCATCGATATATTTGAAGAACATAGCGTTAAAATCCTTCCATAACAAACAGTCATACAAAGCGATATTGTCGCAAAATCAATGTACGAAAAACTGTTGACAAAGCTTCATAAATTTTCAAAAGCCAAGCTTTTCTGCGCCTCACTGTATAAATTGTCGCATAATGTATATTATGTGAGAATGATGGCGAGGAGGAGGCTCTATAACGGGTGGTAATGCTTGATTTTTTAAAGTGACCGCTCATTTTTGTTGAACGGTTTTAACTCGATTATGAAAGGATGTTTTTATGTTCATACACGCAAGCGATCCCGACAGGATTAAGAAAGAGCTTGACTTGCTGGCGTCTCAGCTCCACGAACTGACGCGCTAAGTTCATTTGTTATCAAACAATCTTGTGACAACTACGCCCAGAGGCAAACAGACTTTACCTGCCTTGTTTATTCGTGAAGTCGATCGCCAAATGGCTTTGGGCGTTCCCGAAGCCGACGCCGTCGAAGATGCGCGTGATGCTTTGGAAATGACTAACGAAGCCGCGACGTTCTGCTGGTCACGCGCTAAATCCATCGGCGCGGCTTAGACCGGTACGCTAAAATTTATTGCTGTCAGCTTCTGCGGGACAAAGGTTTTACGCGTTCCAATATCTGCAAAATCGTAGATATTTCAACTGGAAGTCTTCAAGAGTATTTGCATAAGGACTTAGGAAAATGATTTGGCTACAATGCATGTTTATCTATATCGGCAACACGTTGCCGTTTTTCGGCAATATGTCGATGATTATCGTTTGACGATATAAGAGCCCTACGGGGCTCTTAATATTTTATCTGTTTGTTTTTATTAGATTTTTCGGTCATCGATGTAGCCGGATTTTCGCTGTAAAAAGCTGTCGCTTTTTGCTTTTTAAAGCTTGCGCTTTACGGCTTGCGCCGTGTTTGGCCCCCGAAACGCCCCAAAGGGGCTTGTCTTGGTTTGCTCAAGGGTAAATAAACAAAAAGAGGTTTCCCCAATCTTCGGGCTTCGCCCTGCAGACCGGGTGATTCCCCTCCTCTTTTTGCCCTTGACAAACCGCTTTTCTCATTCGCCGAAGGGCTTGCCTTCAAAAAAGTACGCTGACGCTTCTTTTTTAAAGTCATTGCCCTTTTTGAATGAGAGCAACAGCCACTTTATCAAAAAGCGTTGCGTTCGGACGGTTCTTGTTGTAGAACTGTCCTCGGTGTCGGACAGCGAGTCCGATTCCCGGACTTGCTTGTTCGATGCTTTATTTCCACCTCTAACAAAAGGAGGAAAGATGCATAAGCAAGCAAACCCGCTAACACTCATTGTGTTAGCTATACTTTTCTTGCTAAGCTTTATAAAAGAAGCTTGGTAGGTTAAGTGAGAAAAGCAAGCCCCCTCTTTCTATGAATGGAACTCATTTTAAGCAGGGGGCTTGTTTCTTTTGTATGATGCATAAGCACTTATTATAATGCCATTTCTCTCTATGGATTGCAAGCAAAAAAAAGCCCTGCCGAAGCAGGACTTTCGTTTACATATGAGCAAGGACTATATTACCCGCCCTGCCCGCTAAAATCAATCCCTTGCAGTCGTTCCACAGAGTTTTTCCGAAATCACGGAAATTCCCCTTACCCTGTTTTGCGCTGTCAGCAAGGTTTAATGCCGCGCCGCACCGATAAAGCGCGCGTCTTCCATTGAAAACCCGTCCCAACCGTCATTGATTTCGATGCATGCCAAAGATGCCGTCGGGAAGCGTTCCCGCTCTTGCCCTTTGCTCAAAGCCACCAGTTCCGCCAGCGACGGATTGTGTCCGATGACCAGCACTTCTTTCTTTTCGGGGGCGAGCTGATGCAGCATGCCGACGATTTCATCGGCTTCCGCATTGTAAAGCATATCGGTAAAAACGACCTCCGTCCCGTCAAACACATCCATAACGCGTTCCAACGTTTCGCGTGTGCGCAAAGCGGAGGAACACAAGATCAAATCCGGCTGCAATTCCATAGCGCGCAGCATTTTCTTCAGTTTTTTGACATCTTTGCGACCGCGCTTTGCCAACGGTCTGTCTGCGTCAAGGTATTTTTCCTTTTTGGATGCCTTGCCGTGGCGCATCAGGTACAAATGTTTCGGTTCTTCGGCAACGGCGGGTACTGTCCCAGTCTTTTTTGGTTGTTTGGTCATCGCATTCATCCTTTTCAACAATTTCGTTACATTCAGAGTAAGCGACATAGTTTTGAAAAAAAAGATAGCCAATCTTTTTAGCTTTCCTTTAAACCGAAAACGGATTATTTTTGCCGTATCGGGAATCACTTTGCAAAGGGAAAAGACATGCACTCCTCTGTTGTTACGGAAGACATCGATTTGAACACGCCCAAACGTTTTTTCAATCGCGAGCTGTCGTGGCTGGCGTTTAACCGCCGCGTGCTGGAGGAAGCCGTCAATCCCCGCTATCCTTTGTTGGAACGTCTGCGCTTTCTGGCGATTTCGGGATCCAATCTGGACGAGTTTTTCATGGTTCGCATTGCGGGCATCTTGGAACAGATTTACGCGGGCATCACCAACCGCAGCGACGACGGACTGACCCCGCAGGAGCAACTGGATGCTATTAACGAACAGGTCGATTTGCTGCGCGAAAAGCAAAACGATTACTTTAAGATTTTACGAAAAGAGCTTGAAAAGAAAAAGATTTTTATTATCGACCGCGACGCGCTTTCAAAAAAGGAAGCCGAAAAGCTGCTGCCTGTTTTCGAGGATACCATTTTCCCCGTTTTAACGCCGATAGCACTGGATTCCGCGCATCCGTTCCCGTTTTTGCCGAACCTGTCGCTGTCGCTGATTTTGGAACTGTCCAACGGCGAAAAAGCCTTAATTCCTCTGCCGTCCGCCCTGCCCCGCTTTATCCGCGTCAGCAAAAAGCCCGCACGCTATATCGCGCTGGAAGACATCGTTTTGCTGTTCATCAACCGCATTTTTCCGCATGCAAAAGTCAAGGAACACGGGTTGTTTGCAATCATCCGCAACAGCTTGCTGAACGTGGACGAACGCGCCGAAGATTTGATGATGCAGTTTGAAACCGCTTTGGACAAGCAGCGGCACGGCGCGGTCATCGCGTTGACCGTGTCGCAGGACATGCCCGATGCTTTGGTCGATTTTCTGACCAAAAAGCTGGACATTGAACGCTGGGGTATTGTGCGGCGTTCGGGCATTATCCGCGTGCGCGCGCTGTCGGGCTTGATTACGCCCGATTTCAAGGATTTGCTGTTCAAGCCCTACAAGCCGCGCCATGCCGAACGCGTCCGCGACTTCAAGGGCGATCACTTTGCCGCAATTCGCAAAAAAGATATGGTCATCCACCACCCTTATGAATCTTTCGAAGTTGTCGTCAAATTCCTGCAGCAGGCGGCGAAAGATCCCGATGTCGTGTCGATTAAGCAAACGCTGTACCGCACGAACAAAGATTCCCCGATTGTCAAGGCTTTGATAACGGCGGCGAAGAACAAAAAAGCCGTAACCGCCGTCGTCGAACTCCGCGCCCGTTTCGACGAGGAAGCCAACATCAAATGGGCGCGCGATATGGAAAAAGCGGGCGTTCACGTCGTTTTCGGACTGATGAACTATAAAACGCACGCCAAAATATCGCTGGTGACGCGCAAGGAAAACGGCGTTTTGCGCAGTTACGCCCACTTTGGCACGGGCAACTATCACGAAGTCACCGCCAACTTGTACACGGATTTGTCCTTTTTCACCTGCGACAAGGATTTGTGCAACGACGCCGCGCTGGTCTTTAATTATCTGACGGGATACGCCCAGCCCGAAGGACTGAAAAAGCTTGCCATTGCGCCGATTAACCTGCGCGACAAACTGCTGAAACTGATTGACAAGGAAATGGAATTTGCCAAAGCGGGCAAACCCGCCAACATTTGGGGCAAAATGAACTCTTTGCTGGACGACAAAATCATCGACGCGTTTTATCGCGCATCCCAAGCGGGCGTGAAAATCAATCTGGTCGTGCGCGGCATTTGCGCCCTGCGCCCCGGAATTGAAGGATTGTCCGAAAACATCAAGGTCAAAAGCATTGTCGGGCGTTTCTTGGAACACGCGCGGATTTACTGCTTCGGTAACGGGAACAAGCTCCCCTCGCCCAAAGCGAAAGTCTTTATTTCCTCGGCGGATTTGATGCAAAGGAACACAATTCACCGTGTCGAAACGCTTGTTCCGATTTCAAATCCGACGGTACACGAACAAATCTTGGGTCAAATCATGCAGGGCAACATCAAAGACGAAGCCAACAGCTGGATTTTGCATCCCGATATGACGTACACCCGCTTGTCGGAAAGCCCGCAAGCTTTTTCCTGCCACCAATTTTTTATGACGCACCCCAGCTTGTCGGGACGCGGAACGGCGAAACTGCGCGACATTGTCGCCCGCCAGAAAAAAGCCGTCCGCCGCGAAGAAAAAACAACCAAAAAGGATAATTAACCATGATGGACATTGCTGAATTCGAGCCGGATTTTTCGGACAAGGAAGAAACCGAAATCCGCACCGCGCTTATCAAGCTGCAGGAAAAAGTGCAGGAAGCGAAAGTTCCAGTCATTTTGCTGTTGTGCGGAGCGAACGGGTCGGGCAAAAACGCGGCTTTGGGGCTGCTGCGCGACTGGCTGGATCAGCGTCATCTGGACCTGCACGCTTACGAACGCCGCAACATCCGCCAAGACACCATCGAATACCGCCGCTATTGGTGTGATACGCCGATAGAGGGACATACGGGACTGTTTGTCAGCTCGTGGTATTCCGATCCGCTGGTTGAACACGCTTACGGCCGCATCAACGATGACGAGCTGTACAAACGTCTGGACGAATGTAATTTGTTTGAAAAAATGTTGGCGGACGGCAACGCGATTTTCGTCAAAATCTGGTTTTACAAAACAACGGCGGAACAAGAGCACTTTTTACGCACCATGGACGACAATCCGTATGAACAATGGCGCGTATTTCCCGACGATTGGAAAAACTGCTGTCTGTCCGACAAGTTTGAATCGACCACCCGCAAAATCATCCGCTACACGGACAAAGACTATGCGCCGTGGTTTGAAATCAAGGACGGAACAATGACCGACCGCATGCGCGCCGCCCTGCACTACATCTGCGCGCGCGTTGACAAGCAAGCGGATTTGTTCTTGAAGCAAAAATCCAAAAAGCCCGAATACAAGAAAATCAAAACGGATAAAAAAGCCGAATTTTTGAAAGACTTAAAGCTAGACGCAAACATTTCCAAAGAAGAATACCGCGTCTGTCTGCCGTATTTGAAAGCGCGCCTGAACGCCCTTTTGATGGAAGCCAAACGCCGCAATAAAAAAGTCGTTTTGGCGTTCGAAGGTCCCGACGCGTCGGGCAAAGGCGGCGTTATCAGCCGTTTGGCGTCGTCGGTGTATGTGCGCGACTGCAACATTTTCCCGATTGCCGCACCGACCAAGGAAGAGCTTGCCCACCATTATTTATGGCGGTTTTGGACGCGGTTGAAAGAACAGGTTCTTTTGACCGTGTTCGACCGCACTTGGTACGGGCGCGTTTTGGTCGAACGCATTGAACACTTTGCGTCGGATGCGGAATGGGAACGCGCTTACGACGAAATCAACGCGTTTGAAAAGCAGCTGACCAAAGGCGACAACATCGTCGTCAAATTCCTGCTGTACATTTCGTCGGACGAACAGCTTGCCCGTTTCAAAGCGCGCGAGGAAGTGTCCTACAAAACGTGGAAAATCGGCGAAGAGGATTGGCGCAACCGCGAAAAATGGGACGCATACGAAACGGCGTTCGACGACATGCTGGCGAAAACCAATACAAAATACGCGCCGTGGTTCGTCATTGCGGACAACAACAAAAAATACGGTCGCATCACCGCTATGCGCAAATTGTGTGAACATTTGGAAAAAGTGCTGGACTTCAAACCCGACTTGCCCGACCCCGTGTTCGAGAAAAAAGCCAAAAAGAAAAAATCGTAAAAACTTCTTGCCAAGCGTCTCTTTTTAAGGCTATCCTTACTTTTAAGCGTGTTCCCCGAAGGGGAATACGCCAGTGCCTTGAGAGGGGCGCGGAGTCGTAAGAAGCTCTTGCTATGTTGGCGCAGATATGCGCGAATGCCGTTTTGCGCATTGTAAAACGGAAAATATCCCCCGATTTCTTTTTTAAGGGTCGGGGAGCTTTTGACGTATGTTCAGAACACACCCCGTCATTATCTCTGGCAGAACGGGGGTGTTTAAAGGTTAAAAGGATCACACATAGCTGATTTTCTTAACTCCCCGACCGCTCTTTCAGCGGTCTTTTTTTTATTTTTAAGGGGAGTTTTTTATGAAGTTGACCAAATCCGCATCAGGCATATTGTCCGCACGTTACCGTATAGTTTTAATCAAATGCTTTCTGGCGAATTTGATATTGCTTCCCCTGCCCGTTTCGGCAGGGACGACCGTTCCGGACGGAATTTATACAAATAAATCTTTTTCAGATACGGAAGAACTCTTTATCAACAGCGGAACTTTTACAGAAGTTGACTTTTCTGCACCATCAATTACGATTACAGGCGGAACATTCAGAAATATAATTGATGTTATGGGCGACAATATCACCCTTACAGGCGGCTCTTTCTACGATTCCTTGTGGCTTGGCGGAAAAAATATTTCAATCGATTCTGACAAAGCTTCGTTGAATTTGACGCCACCCACCGAACGTCCCGGAATTGATGCAGATGATTTAGTCATTACGGGAACAAGAGGAATATCCGTTACAAATACAACTGTAAGCTCTCTGCGCACATCAGGAAAGATAACGGCAAGCGGGGATTCTCTTGCAGGTAATTTTACGGAGACGGGGCACAGTATATACACAATTAACGGGAAAACCGTACACAGCAGTGATAGTGGTATTAATTATATTCCGGCTTTGTCCGATAAAAAAGACACGTCCTTTTCAAACGCGACAATCACATTAAACGGAAATTCAACAGCCGGCAGCGGATACTATATGTATTCAGGCGGAATTGACGCCAACGGCAACTGGGATGATGACGCTATTACAGATGCCCTGCTTCGCGATAAATTGACGGCTTCGGAAATCGACACCTCCGTCGCTGTCTTTATGGCGGATTTAAAAAGCGCGAAATCCTATGACGATTTAATGGACATTACACGGTCAAGCTTTGGAACAATTATTGACTCCTCAACCGACTGGAATACGCTGGACTTTACCAAAATCGAAGCCGATTTGCGGCAAAAATATGCCGATTTCAACACCAGGCTGGGCGAAACGGGTGCGGCTGTGAATATATCCGCTTCAACGTTCGTATTGAACGACAACGCCAAGCTCATTAACGACAGTTTCAAATCGGGCGATATGACGATAACGTCATCGACCGTTACCGTCAACGGCAACAACGAATTGTCCGTCCGTTCGGGCAAAGTTCAGTTTGTCGGCTCTGTTTTGGATGTCTCCGACAACGCCGTGCTGACTTTTTCATCCGTTGACGGCGCGCTGCATTTGGACGGCGGCAGCACTTTGTCGCTGAACGGCAAAATGACGGGCGGCGTAGCGGCTGAAACCGGCGCAATAATCGCTATTCAATCGTCCGCGGCGCGGCTGAACGGTACTTTGTCCGGTTCTGCCGATGTAAACTTTAACGCCGATTACGCGTTAAGCAATCTGAACCGTTCAAATAATTTTGAATTCCGCAACATCACCATTCTGGACGGCAAAACGCTGGACATCGGAACAACCGCGCTGAAAGCGGACAAAATATCGGGCGGGACGATTTCGGCGATTTTGACCGATGCCGCCGAAACAACGCCCATTATTACAGCCGATGCGAAAAACGTCACAATCAAATTGGGAATGAGCGTGGCGTCCAACACAAAAACAACGCGGTATCACATCACTCAAGGCACAGGTTTCAAACTAAGCGATTACTCGACAACACGCTATGCCGTTTCCTCAACTTACTTCGCCCCTGCGGACGCCGCAAAAGTCGGAGCCTTAACAAATTGGAACGGCGGAGATTTGTACATCTTGCGTTTAAGCGGTTCTGCCGCCCCAATCATTGACGATTTGGAAAACAACGGCGTCAAAGTCGATCCCGTTTTCGAAAAAGCGGCGCAAATTCTGGATCTGGACGACAAGTATTTGGAAAAGCTGACGGATAAACAGCTGGATGCTTTGGACACGGTTGACGATTTATTGACAGAGTTTGACGGCGACAGCAAAAACACGCATCAGATTCTGCGCGAAGTCGCTCCCGATTTGTCGCATTCCGACATGCGTTCCGCCGAAGCCAATGCTTTAAATCTGTTGAACATTGTGGGTTTGCGTTTTTCCACTCCCGCCGCGGCGCAGCGTCGCGGATACAACGGCGGATATTACAACCGTTATTACGGTTACGGTCGTTCGGGCGGCGATTATGCCGTCGGCGAAGGTTCTTTGTGGGCGCAAGGCATGATCAACCGCGTCAAATCGACAGCGGAACAACCGTTCACCGCCAATTCGGGCGGCTTTGCCGCAGGCGTTGAAGTCAATGCGGCGGAATATTTCAAGTTTGGTTTTGGTTACGCCTATACCGACACAAACATTAAATCCGAACGGTCGAAAAACAATGTGGAAACCCATTCAGGCTTTGTTTACGGACATTTGCAGCCGCAGCGCGCTTATTTTAACTTTATCGCGGCATTCGGTCATTCCAGATACAAAGACACGACAAAGCTGGCGCAGTTGAAAAGTTACTACTATGCGGATTCCGTCAGCGCGCAAATCGCATTGGGCTACGCCTCCCTTTTGACGCCCGAAATCGGATTGCGCTATATGAATGTCCATCAGTCAACCTTTGAGGACGCTTTGGGGGCAAAGTCGAAAGCCAAAGACGTCAGCACTCTGACGGGAACAGGCGGACTGAAGTTGTCGCACAGATATCGTTTGAGAGCCAATCCGCAAACGGCATTCATTCCGGAACTGAAAGCCGCCGCAACATACGATCTAGCCCGCAACCGAAACGATGTTGCCGTTTTGCTGCCAAACGGCGCGGCTTACACTGTTAAAGGCGAAAGCCTGAAACGCTTCGGCGTCGAAGCGGGCGCGGGGTTGACGATCTCTTTCGGAAACGATGCCGAATTGTCCCTGTCCTACGACGGCAAGTTCAAGCCGGATTATCAAGACCACACAGGTATGGTCAACCTGAAAGTCAAATTCTGACAAACGAAAAGGCGGGGGATAAAACCTCCGCCTTTTTGATTTTCCGCATCGCTTTTTTAGCGAATGGCGTCTTTCAGCAGTTTGCTGGCTTTGAAGCGCGGGGCTTTCGACGCGGGAATCGTCATTTTCGCACCCGTGCGCAGATTGCGCCCTTCACGGGCGGCGCGCGTCGCGACATCAAACGTTCCGAAGCCCATCAGACGGACTTCTTCGCCGCTTTTCATCGCTTCGGTAATGGCGATGATCGCTTCGTCCAAAATGCATTCGACAGCCAGCTTTGACGCGTTGGCGTTTTTGGCGATTTTGGAAACCAATTCAGATTTGTTCATAAGTCAACTCCTTTTGTTAAATCGTGAGTGAAATCCTAAGAACTTTCCCCGCCGCGGTCAAGGATTTTATGCAAAACAAAATCAAATGTACCATTTTTGTTCTTGAAATTTTAACCTTTTGTCTTTAAAACAATCGACAAAGAACAAAAGGATTGAAAATGCAAGCGATTGACCTCAGCCGATTGAATCCCGAACAACGTCAAGCCGTCGAAACCACTGAGGGACCCGTTTTGGTCTTGGCGGGCGCGGGATCGGGCAAGACCACCGTTTTGACCACGCGTTTGGCGTACATCATTCAATCGGGCAAAGCCCTGCCCTTTCAATGTTTGGCGGTAACGTTCACGAACAAAGCCGCCAACGAAATGACCGAACGTCTGCAAACGATTATCGGCGAAGACGCGCGCGCTTTGTGGCTGGGAACTTTTCACAAAATCGGTCTGCGGATTCTGCGCAATCACCCCGAAAAAGTCGGGCTTTCCCACGGTTTTACGATTTTGGACGCCGCCGATCAGGAACGCCTGTTAAAGCAAATCATGACCGCCGACGGATTGGATTTGAAGGAAAACCCGCCGCAGCTGATTATGGGACAAATCCAAAGGCTGAAAGACCAAGGCTTGACGCCCGACAAAGCCAATCAGTCGCCCAATCCCGTATCGCCTTTGGCGATGCGGCTGTACGAAGCGTATCAAACGCGCCTGAAAGCGATGAACGCGGTGGATTTCGGCGATTTGCTGCTGTATTGCGTCGAATTGTTCCAGAAATATCCCGAAGTGCTGAAAGCTTTTCAGCGGCAGTTTCGCTATATTCTGGTTGATGAATACCAAGACACGAACGTCGTTCAATATCTCTGGTTGCGGCTGCTGGCGGGATATCATCACAACTTGTGCTGTGTCGGCGACGACGACCAGTCCATTTATTCATGGCGCGGGGCGGAAGTCGGCAACATCCTGCGCTTCGAACAGGATTTTCCGAACGCGACTTTGATTCGGCTGGAAAGCAACTACCGTTCTACGGCACACATTTTGGCGGCGGCTTCGGGATTGATTGCCAACAACGTCCACCGTTTGAGCAAAACTTTGCACACCGCCCCCGGACGCGAAAACGCCGTCGGGGAAAAGGTTCTTGTCACGGGCGTATGGAGCGGCGACGACGAAGCGCGCAAAATCTGCGACCAAATCGAAGCCGAACAGCGGCACGGAACGAAGCTGTCGCAAATCGCGGTTTTGGTGCGCGCCAGCTTTCAAACCCGCGCGATTGAAGACGTTTTATTGAACGCGGGCATTCCGTACAAAGTCATTGCGGGCATGCGCTTTTATGAACGCGAGGAAATCCGCGACGCGTCGGCGTACATCCGTCTGCTGGTTCACCCCAAGGACGACATGGCTTTCCTGCGCATCGTGAACAAACCGCGGCGGGGCATCGGCGACACGGCTTTGCAGAACATTCAAGTCCGCGCCCGCGCCGACGGATCGACCATGTTTGAATCCGCTCATGCTTTGCTGGCGGAAAAAGCGATTAAAGGCACGGCAAAAACGGGATTGGAAAAATTTTTCGCTTTGTTTGATTCTTGGCGCGATTTGCTGCATCAGGGCGAACCGCCCGAGGAGTTGCTGCGCCGCATGCTGGACGAAAGTGGCTATATGGAAATGCGCCGCACGGAAAAAACGCCCGATGCCGAGGGGCGCGTCGAAAACCTGCAGGAATTGGTCGGCATTATCAAAGAATACGACAATTTCGACGATTATTTGGAATACATTTCTCTTGTCATGGAAAACGACACGGCGGCGGCGACGGGCGATTCGGTGTCTTTGATGACTTTGCACGCCGCCAAAGGGCTGGAATTCGACTGCGTTTTCCTGCCGGGGTGGGAGGAAGGAATTTTCCCGCACCAAAAATCGCTGGACGAAGGCGGCGCAAACGCCTTGGAGGAAGAACGCCGTCTGGCTTACGTCGGCATCACCCGCGCGAAAAAGCAAGTCTACATCAGCTTTGCGGGGTCGCGGCGCATGTACAATCAGTGGCAAAACAATCTGCCGTCGCGGTTTATCAACGAACTGCCGACCGAACACGTCCGCCTGCAAAGCGCGATATCGGACAACTACGGGTACGGCGGATACAATAAAAGCTATACAAACGACGATTATTCCTATAAAAATAATTACAGATATCGAAAGACGGGATTTTTCAACACACCCGAAAAGCCCGCTTTTCAAAAAGGAACGGAAGTGTATCATGAACGTTTCGGGCATGGACGCGTCACAGGGGCGGAGGGAAAAACCGTCCAAGTCTACTTTGACGAATACGGCACGAAAAAAGTCATGGCTGATTATTTGGAAAAACTGTAATGGAAACAAAACCTGCGGACAACTGGCAACTTTCTTTTGTTTTGGCGGCTGATGCCGTGCCGTTTTTTGAACGTGCTTTGGACGGCGACGACACTGCCCTGCTGGCAAGCGAAATCGAAACGGGCGCGGACAAAGGAAAATGGAAATTGGAAGCGATTTTCCAAAACCGCCCCGACGAATCCGCTTTGCGCGCCAATTTGGAAATCGCGGCGACCATGGCGGGGATTGACCTGCCGCCGTATCAACTGACGGCTCTGGCTCAGCGCGATTGGCTGCGCGAAAGCCTTATCAGCTTCAAACCCGTGGACATCGGGCGCTATTACATTTACGGATCGCACATCAAAGAACCGCCTCCTCCGACGAAAATCGCGCTGAAAATCGACGCGGCGACCGCATTCGGTTCGGGCGAACATTTCACGACCAAAGGCTGTTTGATGGGATTGGAGGAAATCTCGCATTACCGCCGCCCGAACAAAATTTTGGATATGGGTTGCGGATCGGGCATTTTGGGACTTGCCGCCGCCGCGACGTTCCACACGCACGTTTTTGCCGCGGACATTGATCCCGAATCCGTTCGCGTAACTTTGGAAAACGCCCGCAACAACCACTTGGCGCGCTATATTACGGCACAGGCAGGCAACGGCTACAAACCCGCCGCTGTGCGCACGCACGGTCCGTACGATTTGGTGTTTTCGAACATCCTTGCCCGCCCGCTGACGCTGATGGCGAAAGACTTGGCGGCAAACCTTGCTCCCGACGGCTTGGCGATTTTATCGGGTCTGCTGAACAGACAGGAAGAATGGGTGCTGAGCGCGCATCGCCGCGTGGGCTTGGAGTTGAAAAAACGCTACCGCTTGGAAGGCTGGAGCACGCTGATAGTCGGACGATAAAGGGGATTTGCCATGAATGAATGCTTGACCGCCATCCGCGAATGGATGCTGAAAAACGGATTTTTCGGATTGGTCGTGCCGCGCGCCGACGAATTCCAAGGCGAATACGTCGCTCCCGCATCCGAACGGCTGGCGTGGCTGACGGGGTTCACGGGGTCGGCGGGAGAAGCGGTGATTTTCCTTGACCGCGCGTTTTTGTTCGTCGACGGTCGCTATATCCTGCAGGCGCAAAAGGAAACCGATGAAAAGCAAATCACCGTCATTCAAACGCCCGACGCGCAGGCGGGGGATTGGCTGTTTGCCGCATTGCCCCAAGGCGCGGTCATCGGCTACAATTCTTGGCTCTACACCCCGTCCAAAGTCAACAAAATGAAAGCCGCGGGATCAAAGAACGGAGCCGTTTTCGCCCCCGTTCCCGTTGACCCGATTGACCTTTTGTGGCAGGACAGACCGCGCGGCGGCGGCGGTTGGGCGGTCGCTTTGCCCGAACAGTACACGGGATTGGACAGCACGTCCAAAATCGCGGACATTACGGCGGCTTTGGGCGTTGACCAAGACGACGCGCTGTTGCTGACAAACCCCGAATCCGTTATGTGGATTTTAAACGTCCGCGGCAACGACATTCCTTTCATCCCGTTGGTTCAGTCATTCGGCATTTTGTATAAAAGCGGGACTTTTCAATGGTTTGTCGATACAAACAAAATAACGGATTCGCTCAAGCGGCAGCTCAGCCCGTTGGTGGAAATCGTGCCGATGTCCGCTTTTGCGCAAGTGCTGGACGTTTTGGCGGCTCAGCATGCCAAAGTATGTCTGGATACGACGAACTGTTCGGCATGGGCGTATAACAAGCTGTCCGACGGCGGCGCAGTCATTCATGACAAGGAAGACCCGTGCATGTTGCGCAAAGCCTGCAAGAATATCACGGAACGCAACGGTGCGGTCAATGCTCACGTCAAAGACGGCGCGGCGGTTTGCCGTTTTCTGGCGTGGTTCGACGAACAAGCGCCCAAAGGCGGCTTGACCGAAATGGACGCGGTTTTGAAAATGCACGATTTCCGCGCCGAAAATCCGCTGTACCGCGGCGAAAGCTTTGCGACAATCGCGGCATCGGGCAAAAACGCGGCGTACATTCATTACCACACGGACGAAAATCACAACGCCCCCGTCCAAAAAGACGCGCTGTTTTTGATTGATTCTGGCGCGCAGTATTTGGACGGCACAACCGACATCACCCGCACAATCGCGGTCGGAACGCCCTCGCCTTTGGAACGGAAACGCTTTACCCAAGTGCTGAAAGGGCATATTTCTTTGGCGACCATTGCGTTCCCCGAAGGAACGACGGGCGCGCAGCTGGATATTCTGGCGCGTCAATTTCTGTGGCGCGACGGCGTGGATTTCGCCCACGGCACAGGACACGGCATCGGCAGTTATTTAAGCGTGCATGAAGGACCTCAGCGCATTTCGCGCGGGGGCAGCCGCGTCGCCCTTGCCCCCGGAATGCTGGTTTCCAACGAACCGGGGTATTACAAGCCCAACGCGTTCGGCATCCGTTTGGAAAACGTCGTCATGGTTGAACCCCTGCCCCCGACCGAGGGCGCGGAAATGAAAGTTTTGGGACTTTCAACGCTCAGTCTTGCACCGTTTGACCGCAGATTGATTGACAAAACAATGCTGACTTTGCGTGAAAAGGCGTGGTTGGACGGCTATCACGCCCGCATCAAACGCATCATTTCGCCTTTGGTCGACTGCGCGACGGCTGAATGGCTGTCCAAAGCCTGCGCCCCGCTGTAAGGTCGTTTCATGCGCGCGGGCATTACGTTTTTCGTGTCGGGCTGTCTGCTGATTTTGCTGTCGGCAGTGATGATTGTTCCGACCGTGCTGGATTTTGCGGACGGGCAAACGGCGGCTGGAACGGCGTTCGGCATTTCCGCTTTGATGACGGGATTTTCGGGCGCGCTGTTGTTTTTGACGTTTTACAACCGTTATGAAAAACTGTCCGTACGGGAAATGTATCTGACGACGTCCATCGTTTGGGTCGTGGCGTGCGCATTTGCCGCTTTGCCGTTTTACTTTGCCCCCGTGCCGATGGACTATACAGATGCGTTTTTCGAAGCCATGTCGGGCTTGACCACCATGGGCGCAACGGTCATCCGCGATTATTCGCTGTTTTCGCGCGGAATTTTGCTGTGGCGCGGAATTTTGCAATGGATAGGCGGTTTGGGAATCATCGTAATCGCGTTGGGCGTTCTGCCGTTGCTCCGCATCGGCGGCATGCAGCTGTTTTCCATGGAAAGTTCGGATAAATCAGGCAAAAAAATGCCGAAGACATCCCAAATCATCGCTACGATGATGGTTATTTACATCGCGTTTACGGCTGCCTGCATCCTTTGTTTAAGCTTTTCGGGACTTTCGCCGTTTGAAGCCGTCGCCTACAGCTTGGCGACCGTTTCGACGGGCGGATTTGCCCCGCGCGCTTCGTCCGCCGCCGATTTGTCCTTTACGGCGCAATGGGTGCTGGTGTTTTTTATGTTCATATCGGGTTTGCCTTTGCTTTTGTCCTATTCCGTTTTGAAAAAAGACTGGAAACAAATCAAAGCCGACATGCAAATCAAAACATATATCGTTTTTACCCTTGCCGCCGCTTTGGGATTGACCGTCTGGCTGTTGGCAACGCACCCGGAAATGACGGTGTCACGCGCGCTGACGGATATGACGTTCAGCATTGTCACCGTGTTGACATCGACTGGCTTTGCGGTTTGCGATTTGGAAAGCTTCGGTGTTTTCGCCGTGATGTTCTTTACGTTCCTGATGCCCGTCGGAGCGTGCAGCGGATCGACTTCTGGCGGCATCAAGCTGTTTCGCTTTAATATTATCTACCTGTTTTCCGTACAGTATTTGCGGCACAAGCTTTTGCCGCACGGCGTTTTCATCGCAAAGTACAACGGACGCCCCCTGACCGAAGAAATCACGTCGGGCGTTTTCGTATTTTTGGCGATTTTTCTGATGTCCGCAATGATATCGATGCTGGCGCTGGCTTTGTTGGGATTGGATTTTGTAACCGTTGTAACGGGAGTGCTTTCAGCGTTGGGCAACGCGGGAATAGCGTTCGGTTCCGTTATCGGATCAACGGGAAGCTTTGCCAACCTGCCTAATGCGGCAAAATGGATTTTGTCGGCCGACATGATGCTCGGCCGTCTGGAATTCATCACCGTTTTTGTGGTTTTACTGCCGCTGGCGTGGCGAAAAGAAAAGAAAAGCTACTGATTTTTAGGGGCGGAGGCGGCAACCGTTCCTGCGGGCGCTTCTGTTACTTCATCCCCCCACTTGTCAACCAATTGGCGTTGCAAATCACGCAAAAACTGTATGCGGCGCTGATCCGCCATTTCGACAATGCTTAAAATGATAGGCGGAATACAGCGGGAAAAAATAAAGCCGACGACAGCGGCTCCGAAAGCCACAAATATCGTTTTGAAATCAAAAAACAACCCTATGGCACCTTCCAAAGAATTGTCTTCAAACCACAAACGAAATAAAAACGGCAAAGTTCCCGCAAAGTTCATTCCGCCGATACATAGCCATTTGTATTTATAGCGCAGTTTGTATTTATTTTCCAAAACCAGCGAAACCAGCGTCGGCAACATAGCCAACAGGAAAAACAGCACTGTCGCTTTTAGAACCAACAGAATCGGGAACAGCACAATACAAGTAATGAACGTTCTGAATTTGCCTGTTTTTTTTTCGCTCATTTTCTATCCCTTTAAAAAACGCGCAACCAGCAGCAACAGCATAACCAGCAAAGCAATGGAAAACGATACGATCGCCGCGACTTCATAGCCCAGCAGCATGCCGTGTTCAATTCTTTTTTCGCGATTGCCGTCCAAAAAATCGATTTCCTGCGATATTTTGGCATAGTCGCACCGCGCCTGTTCAAAACTGCGCATATCGGACAATCGTTCGTCTTTGTTGTCCAAAAAGCGGTAGAGTTCCGGCAGACTGCCCTTGCGGATATATTTCGGCATGTCCTTTTCCAGCTGTCTGCGTTTTTCCAAGCTGTGGTAATTGCCGATGATCGGCGCGATATGCCGCCCCAGCCAAGCGCACATTCCGTACAGTTTTTCGGGACCGAACGTCCATTGCAAAGTGGAATACAGGCTCAGCATTCCTTGAGCGGCAACATTTTCTTTCGGCGAATTGAGCAAAGCAATCTGTTCCCCCAGTTTCGTGCCGAAGTTGACGGAAATGAACGCCGCGATATGGCGGTCGACGGGATCCGTTTTCGCATCGACTTTTTTGGAAACGCTTTCCAATGCTTCCAGCAAATCGCGCACATTGTCGACATAGTGCTTTTTAACCAACGGACTTTGACACGGCAATCCTTCCGCCGTTTCGTACAAAAGCCGTTCAAATCCCATGCCCAAATCTGGCTTTTTCAGCGTCACCTGCATAGCTTTGACCTGCTGAGCGGAAACGCGGTCGTTTTTAAAGCTGTACCAGCTTTCCAAAAATCCCGTCGAAATAATGCCGATCAGCGGTTTGACATCCCGATCCTGCAAGACGGCAGTTCCCATGACATATCCCAGCGCATCGGGCATAAAGGACCAATCCCTTAAATGCAAAGGAGCGTCGGGCTGCAAAAGCATGCAAGTTCTGGAAACGATAAAGTCGTCCTGCCGTTCTTTTTGCGAAAAAGCGACGACAGCCATTTCCAAAGTTTTTGCAATGGTTTCTGCGGTTTGCTTGTCTTCAAATCCGCGCAAAATCCATGTCATCAGACGTTCCGACCGAATGGCTTCCGCCGCCAAATCCCAGTTGTAAAAGAACGCCAAAGCCAAACTGCGGTAGGAAAAGTATTCCTGATTGTTGAAAATAAACGGTCTTTGCGACGATTTTCCCGATTTGACCTGAACGGGCGTCAAACGGCGTCCGTCAATCCATTGCTGGGTCGAAGAAATATCCCACCGCTGCTCGACGGAATCGGACAGCAGTCCGCGCAACAGTTCAATCAAAGCCAAAGCAATGCGCTCTTCACCGATAATGGTGGCATAAGAGCCTTTTCGGACTTTCAATTCAGCCAATTCCGGAATGGACAGTCCCTCGACGGGATTATGCCCCAATCCCAGCCACATCAGCGACGCCCCCAAGGCATAAAGATCGTCCGCCGCAACGCCGTTGCCCCTCCCCTCGGGCTGGCAAAGCATCGAGGGAACGGTTTCGCACACGCCGGGCTGATCGTAAGCGGGCGGAACGGAAATGCAGTCGCCCAGCACGATTTGCGTTTTTTCCGCATCCATATAAAACAGGTTGTCGGGGCGTATGGAGCGGTGCGTCAATCCGCAAACCGCTAAATTGTTGATGCCCGCCAGCAAAGGACGCACCCATTTTGAAACCAGATCGGCTTCTTCTTTTGACAGAACGGGCGTAAACTTCTTGCCCATAACGACATGCCCGCCCAGCGGACGTTCATAGATTAAAAAATAAGTATGCCGCTGCATCGGTTTCCAATACGCAACGCCGCCGTCAACCAAAGGAAGCAGCCCCTCGGTTTTAGCCCCCGCCCGCAAACGGACGTGATCTTTGCGCACAGGCAAATCGGGTCGGCAGACATAAGCGAATATGCGTCTGTCGGGGGACGAAACATCTTCGGCTTGGTACGCTTTCGCATTCGGCAAGTCCAAAAGCGGCAGCGGCAAATGCAGAAAAACGCGGTAATTTCCGTTGACGACGGCAACGAAGTCCTCCCGTTCGGAATTGTCCGTTTTGGATGCAACGCCTGCGATTTTCTGTTCCGCCTCGGTAGCCTCTTTTACTTTCTGTTCCAGCTCTGCCATCGGATATTCGGACGCCCCCTTGAAAAAAGGGGAAAACTTACCCCTTGAATTGTAAATTTTCCCCAGTATATCAAACAGTTTTTAAGGAATAAACTGTTTTTTACGCTTTGTACGGGTCAACACGGATGATTGTGTCTTCGCGTTCGGGACTGGTTGAAATCATCCCGACCTTGATCCCCGTCAGCTGTTCCAAGCGCTCAATGTATTTTTTCGCGTTTTCGGGCAGCTGAGCGTAATCGCGGATGCCGTAAGTCGACGATTTCCACCCCGGCAAAGTTTCGTAAACGGGTTTGACATCAGCGCCCGCTTTGATTTGCATGGGGAAGCAATCCAGTTTTTGACCGTTCAGTTCGTAGCCGACGCAGACTTTGATTTCGTCGAACTGATCAAGGATATCCAGCTTCATCACCGCCAATTCATGAATCCCGTTGACGCGCACGGCTTGACGAACCAAAACCGCGTCAAACCAGCCGCAACGGCGGGGACGCCCCGTCACCGTTCCGAATTCGCGACCGACTTCGCGGATTTTGTCGCCCGCTTCGTCAAACAATTCGGTCGGGAAAGGACCGGCGCCGACGCGGGTCGTGTAAGCCTTGACCACGCCGATTACTTTGTCGATGTATTTCATGCCGACGCCCGAACCGACAGCCGCCTGTCCCGCAATCGTATTTGAAGAAGTGACATACGGATATGTTCCGAAATCGTTGTCCAGCATAGTGGCTTGCGCCCCCTCGAACAACAGGGACGCGCCGTTGTCCAGCTTGTCCGCCAGAATTTTCCACGCGGGAACGACATAAGGCGCAAGGAAGTCGGCGATTTCGTTCAGCTGTTTCAGCAAATCGTCCGCATTGACCGTCGGCTGTCCCATGCCTTTGCGCAAAGCGTTATGGAAACGCAGCAGATTTTCAACCTTGGCAGGCAGAGTTTCTTTTTCGAACAAATCCCCCGCGCGAATGGCGCGGCGACCGACTTTGTCCTGATAAGCGGGACCGATGCCGCGTCCCGTCGTGCCGATTTTGGATTTGCCGGCGGCTTCTTCGCTCATATGATCCAATTCGCGGTGCAGCGGCAAAATCAAAGTCGCCAATTCGGAAATTTTCAAAACATCGGGGGATACTTTCGCGCCCAAATCGGACACACGCTTGATTTCGTCGCGCAAAGCCCACGGATCGACAACCACGCCGTTTCCGATAACGGACAGTTTTCCGCGCACGATGCCCGACGGCAACAGGGAAAGCTTGTACGTCACACCGTCCACAACCAAAGTATGCCCCGCGTTGTTTCCGCCTTGGAAGCGCACGACGACATCGGCTTTTTCGCTCATCAAATCGACGATTTTACCTTTTCCTTCGTCGCCCCATTGGGCGCCTATGATTACGATATTGGTCATTTTTGTTTTCAGCTCCTTGTTACAACGGACGAAGCGTACCGCCCGCATAGATAAAGTCGCACGACAACCGCCGCGCTTCGCCTTCGGCATCGTTCGACAAACCGCAAACGATTGCACAGCCGCTTAATTTTTCCGTTTCGGCAAACGGCGTGTCCAAAGGCACATACACCCGCTTTTCGGCAGCGGGGATTTTCAAAACAGACAGAATTTCTGTCATCAACAGCGTAACGCCGACAGCGGGTTCGCCCGCTTTTCCTTTGAGCGAAGCAATATAACGCCCGCCGCGTCCCAATTCGACGAACGTATCCGCATCGTACACGGAAAAAGCAATGCCGCGATGGTATTCAAACCCGCGGTTTTCCAAAGCGTCCGCCGTAATCTTCAAAGCAATGCCGCTGTTTTTCAGCAAATCGGCGACCTGCGCCAAACGGCGGCATTCGGCGCGCGCTTCGTCGGGCAGATCAAGCGTGTTCAGCAAAGCCAACACGCGATCGCAATCGCCGTACGCATCGAACAAAACGTCAAACACGGGCAAAGCCGCCCGCCCGTTTTTGCCCGAGGCGTTTAAAAATTCATGAGCGGCTGAAAAATCCTTTTGATTGACAAAGCCCGCCAAAGCGTCCGTTTCTTCGCGTGAAAAACCGTACGCGCCGCACAAAGCGGGATATAAAGTCGGCAAATTCAAATCAATGGAAACGCGTTCGAAACCGATGGCTTTCAACGCCCCCGCGGCAAGCAGGATAACCTCGGCGTCGGCTTGTGCGACATCCGCCCCGACCAGCTCCGCCCCGACTTGCAAGATCTGCCGCGCGGGGTTCAGCTGCGTGCCGTTCAGGCGCAAGACATGCCCCGCATACGCCAAACGCAGCGGGCGCGGCTCGTCGGACAATCGAGTCAGCGCGATTCTGCCAATCTGCGACGTCATATCGGCGCGTATGCCCATCGTTTTGCCCGACAATGAATCAATCAAGCGGAATGTTTGATTTTTCAAATCGTCGTTTTGCTGGGAAAACAGCGTTTCTTCAAACTCAGCCAAAGGCGGCGAAACCCTTTGATAGGCGTAACGACCGAAAAATCCGAGTATTTTTTCAACCGCGTCCGCTTCGTTCGAAGCAAACGGCGGCAATACATCGGTCATTCCCACGGGCAGCAATCCGGCTGCAGCGGCATGTTTCATTTCAGTCAATCCAAAGGCTGTCGAATCTCTGATTTATGTTTTACCCCGAATCGATTTGAAAGGAAACAACTTTTTAACGCCTGCCGCGGATTCTGCGTTCGGGATCTTTCCAGCCGACGGTATGCGTGTACGCTTCTTTCATCACATCGCCGTATTTTTCGCTTTCGATATTCAGCAAAAATTCGTAAATGCCGCAAACGATTTCCGCTTGTATCTTTTCCTGTTCGTCGCGCGACAGACGGCGGCATTCCGTCCAAGCGATTTGATTCCCCTGCCCGTCTGTGACGAACACGTCGGTGAAATCGCCCGCAACCGACACGGGTTCCGTTCCCGCGACATAAGATTTGTGCATCAGGTCTTTCAAACACATAAAGGCTACGGCTTTTGCCATTTTACAGGCAATATGACGTTCTTGGGCGGACATAGGCGATTCTCCTTGTTGCTGTTTTCCGGCTTATTGTATGCGAAACCGCGGCAAAAAAATACTTAGACAATCTGCCACATAGACCGATGACCGACAAAGGCGGCGGAAAAATCCTTGATTTTCGAACGGATTTCTTTCATTCTTTTTCAGAGTTTTCAACTTTGATCCACAAAGGATTTTTTGTCATGAAACATTATTTCGATTATCTGCTGCACGATTTGATTCCGTCGTTTTTCAAAGGACTGCTGAAATTCATCGGTGAAACGCTGACGGTCATCAAAATGTATTTCTGGGTAATTCTGGTTGTTTTGGCGGTGCTTTATTTCGCCGATATCGGCGGCATGCACGGCACCATCGACGGTTGGATATCCACGGTCAAAGGGTGGTTCAGATAACCCAAAGCAGACATTTTCTTTGCGGTCGGAAAAGTGTAAACTGCAAAGAAAAAGGAGCCGACAATGAAAAGAACGATAAAAATCTGCTGTTGCGGCATTGGTGCTGCAGCCGTTTTAAGCGGCGGTGTTTATTTATTCCGCAATCAAATCATTGCGTCCGCGATTGAAACGGTCGTGCCGAAAATCACCCAAACGGCGGTTGCGGTCGGCGCGGTCGATTTCAATCCTTTTGCGGGACGGGCGGAAATCAAAGCTTTGACTTTGGGCAATCCCGCGGGATACGGCGGTGATATGCTGAAACTGGCGGACATCAGAGTTACGCTTGACCCGACAACGGTTTTATCGGACAAAATCGTCATTCACGACATTTTCATCGACGGCGTTTCGGTCAATTACGCCGTATCCGCGCACGGCGTTTCCAACATCGCCGTTTTGCAGCAAAACGTCGCGGGCGACGCCAAGCCGCGAGCAAACAAAACGGCAAAACCCGCCGATAAAACCCCGAAGCCAGAAAAGCAAGTCGTTATCGACAAATTCACATTGCAAAACGCGGAAGTATCCGCTTCGTTCGCGGGCATCGGGGCGACAATGCCTCTGCCCGACATTCATTTAACGGATATCGGCAAACACAAATCCAAATCCATGAAAGAAGCGTTCGCCGACATCCTGTCCGTGTTTTCGAAAGAAACGCTGTCAGCCGTTCAAAGTTCGGCGAAAGAAACCCTGAAATCGGGCGCCCAATCTTTGAACAAGCTGATTAAAAAGCTGTTTTAAGCGGGATAGCCGATAGTCTGGGTAACGATGACTTCCCTGTCGCCCAGATTCAAAGCTTTTGCCAAACCGTCGGCATCGTACATGCCGCGCACAACGTTGTTCAGCCCCGCCGAAGCGCAGTACAAGCCGACGTTTTGATATGCCGATCCCGCATGCATTCCCGCGTATTTATGTTGTTTTTCGACAAACAGCAGCGTCAGCGGCGCTTTGCGGGCAAAATCCTGCGGCACCAACAAATCGCGCAAATCCTTTTTGACGACCTGTTCCAAAACGTTGTCTTTGGCGTTGTACAGGAAAGCGCCCTCCGCCGTCAAAACGTAAACGTCCATACCTTGCTCGTTGCGGGCGGTGGGAATGGTGCGTTTGTTTGGACGGTTGAAACCGTAAGCCGCCCACAGAATGTTGCTTAAATCCTGCGCGGAAACAGGCCTGTCGGCGAATTCGCGCACGGTTTTGCGTTCCGCCATGGCTTGCATCAGCGGTTTTCCACCCGTTGTTTCGGGTACGGGCAAAGTGATGTTTTCGGCGTTGGCAATACCGCTTGCCAACATCGTTAAAGCAAATACAGTCTTGTTCATTCGTAAAACTTCTCTTTCTTTAAGAACGCGGGAATTTCCGCTGCGGGTATCGGTCGGCTGATAAGGTAGCCTTGGATGACATCGCATCCCTGTTGTTTCAGCAATTCCAGCTGTTCTTTGGTTTCAACACCTTCGGACACGATTTCCAAACCCAAAGTGTGTCCAAGGTTTATAATGGCGCGGGCGATTTCCGCGTCGTCATAATTGTTTGTCATGTCGCGCACAAACGATTGGTCGATTTTTAAACGATCGACGTCGAAACGCTTCAAATAGCTCAGCGACGAATACCCCGTGCCGAAATCGTCAATCGCCAGCTTGATGCCGATGCGCGACAGCCGCGACAGAATGTTGTCGGCTTTGCGCGCGTCCTGCATAACAACGCTTTCCGTCAGCTCCAGTTCCAGCCTGTCGGGGGAAACGCCGCTTTCGTTCAGGATTTTTTCAATCGACCCCGCCAAATCTTCCTGCTGGAACTGAATGGCGGACAAATTGACAGCGACCGAAATTTTCGGCAGCCCCATATCGTCCCACAGCTTGATATAACGCAAAGCTTCGCGCAAAATCCAGTCGCCCAGCGGGATAATCAGCCCCGTATCCTCGGCTATCGGAATAAAGCGGACGGGCGACACCATGCCGCGCGTCGGATGAAACCAGCGGATAAGGGCTTCGGCGGACAAAATCTTTCCCGTCTTGACATCATATTGCGGCTGGAAAAACAAAGCGAACTCGTTTTGAATCAGCCCCTTGCGCAAATCGCGCTCCAAAGCCAGATTATCCTCTGTTTCTTCGTTCATTTCCTGCGAAAAGAAGAAATAGCTGTTCGGCGCGGAATGGGACGCCGTGCGCAAAGCCATATCCGCAAAGTTGACCAGCTTGTCCGCTTCCGTTCCGTCGTCGGGAAAGATGGAAATGCCGATGTTTGCGCCGACATTAACTTCGGTATTTTCGATGAATACGGGTTCCAAAATCGATTCGATCATTGTGCGGGCGCGGATGGCGGCGGCTTCGGCGTTTTTGACGCCTTCGACAATAACGGTGAATTCATCCCCGCCGATTCTGGCGACAAAATCTTTGTTAGTCCCCAGCTTCGACAGCCGTTGAGCCACAATTTTCAGCAGTTCGTCGCCCGCCGCATGCCCCAGCGTGTCGTTGATGCGGTTGAAGTTCGTCAAATCCGCGAAAATCAGCGCGACTTTCTGCTCCTGCGCCGCCGCGCGCTTCAAAATCGGACGCAGCTGCTCGTAAAACAGACTGCGGTTCGGCAATCCCGTCAGCTGGTCGTAGTTGGCAAGGTGCATAATCAGCCCTTCGGCATCCTTGCGCGCGGTCACATCGTTGCGCACAAACACGCAGTACGCCAGCTTTCCGTCCTGCCCCATAATCGGGGTAATCCGCTGTTCAACCGTGTAAAGCGCACCGTTTTTCTTGCGTTCCGTGATTTCAGCGCACCAGTTGTTGCCCGCGTTGAGCGACGCCCACATTTCGTCGTAGAAAGCTTCGTTTTGCGTTTCCGTTTCCAACAAAGCCAGCGGCTGTCCGACGACTTCGCTTTCGGTATAGCCGCTTAAACGGCAAAAAGCGGGATTGACCCACAAAACCGTGCCGCTTTTATCCGTTAAAACAAATGCGTTCGGCGATGTTTCTAGCGCCGCGCCCTGCAACCGCAAAGTCCGCTGATTCGCCGCCATTTGCATCGCCATGGCAATGCGCAAAGAAAACGTTTCCAACCGCTGAACGGTCGCCGAATCCAGCTTGCCCGTCTTGGAATGAATCTCCAGCACGCCTTCAATACCGTCATGCGTGATCAGCGGAAACACCAATATCTGACGGATATGTGCGCGCCCGTCGGAATCGACGATTTTATCGTCGGCAAGCTCAATGATTTTCGTGCGCTTCGTGCGTATCGCCTGCCCCGTCGGTCCGAATTGTTCGCTCAAATCGTCCCAGCGGATGGGATGAGCCGGAAAACCTTTTGCCAGCGTTCCCGCCGCCGCACAAACCGTGACCGAACCGTCTTTTTCCTTTTTGCCTATCCACGCCAAAGGACAGCCCAGCAAATCGACGATCTTTTCACAAATATAAGGACAAAACTGTTCATAAGTCTGTCCGCGCATCACGCGGCGCAAAGTCGCGTGTAAAACGGCATCCATCGCCGACGACAGGCGGTTGCGGGAAATGTCGCGCACTTGACAGACAAAGCCGTCGTCCGACGGAATCAGCACAACCTCGACGGGGATTTCCGTATCATCGCCGCGCAATCCGACCGTTTCAGCCGTATTTGCCAAAGCGATCTGCCCCAGCAGGCGGCGGAGCGAACCGAACGGTTCGTTCGGATTGTCGCTGTCGGAAAACAGGATTCGCGCGGGTTTGCCGACAACGCCGTCCTGCCCGTATCCGAACAACCGCAAAGCCGCCCCGTTCGCCGAAACAATCGTTCCGTTCGCGGCGATTTTCAAAACCGGACTTTGGCTGTTTTCCAGAATGGACGGCAGGGTCGGAACTCCATAAATATCAAACGTTTTTATTCTTTTATAACGACCCGCTCCGAAAATCAAAGAAAATTTGTCGTTTTGGCGAAAAGAAAAGCGGCTTTGAAACTTAGACGTTGATTTTTGCCGCCGTCTGTCATAAAAAAAGGAATATGTATGTTTGTTTATAAGGAAACGCTATGTCTCGCGGAACGATTTTCGGTTTTATCGGCGGTTGGTTTTTGGTGCTGATGAGCATGCGCCTGGCAACGGACAATTTCGGATTGTTCGCGGATATATCCAGCGCGGTTTTGGTTTTGGGCGGGTCGTATGTGACCATGTTCATCTGCTTTGAAGCCAAGGACGTCATCGGCGCGACCAAGGAAATCCTGCGCCTGTTCAAACCGCACAAGGATTCCGAACGGTCGTACAAAAACGAAGTCGGACGTTTTGTTCAATGGGCTTATGTAACGCAGAAAAACGGCTTGCAGGGCTTGGAAAACGAAGCTTTGACATCTGTCGGAAATGACGATCCGTTTTTGCGCTACGGTATCGAATTGGTGATTTCCGGCTATACGGGCAACGAAGTCCGCGATATTTTAAAAGAAGCCAGCTTCAGCGAATACCAGCGCATCGGCAAACTGACCGAAGTCGCCAAACAGCTGGGCGCGAACACCCCCGCGTTCGGGATGGCGGGAACGCTTATCGGTCTGATTGTGATGCTGGGCAATATGTCGGGCGACCCCGGCGCCATCGGCATGGGAATGGCGGTCGCTTTGATTACGACGTTTTACGGCATTTTGGCGGCGCGTCTGATTTACCTGCCCGCTTACAGCAAAATGAGCGAACATGCCGACGACACGCTGTTCCGCAACCTGCTGATTACGGAAAGCCTTGTTTTGCTGGCGGAACGCAAAAGCCCCCGCTATATTCAGGACCGTTTGAACGCGTATCTCGACCCGTCGCAGCACTTCCTGATTGACCGCGACATGCAGCGCTAAGGACGACCGATATGCCGATGCCCCCGAAAAAGCCCGACGAAAATCTGGAAGAATGGATGACGACGTACAGCGACATGGTAACGCTGCTGCTGTGCTTTTTCGTTATGCTGCTGGCGGCGTCGAAAGTCGATACCGTGATGTTCGAGCAAATTCGCACGGGCATTTCCCGCGACTTTATGGATAAAAAGGTCGAACAGCCCGTCAGCATGCTGGTTGCCGATCTCAGTTCGGACATCAAATCGCTGAAACTGGACAAAGAATCTCTGCTGGGCAGCGATCATGTGGGCGTTACTTTGGATTTGGAAGCGGATACGTTTTTCGACAGCGGTTCTGCAAAATTGAAAGAAGCGGCGTATCCTATTTTAAGAAAATTAGCCGCAACTTTAAAAGAACCGCGCTACAGCCTGTTCCGTTTCGAAGTCCAAGGACACACCGACGACGATCCGATACACACGGAACAATTCCCGTCCAACTGGGAACTGTCGTCCGCACGCGCTTCCGCCGTCGCCCGCGCATTGATTTCGGGCGGACTGGATCCGACGCGTTTGCGCGCCGTCGGCATGGCGGACATCCAGCCGCGCTATCCGAACCGCGACACGTACGGCAACCCGATACGCCACAATCAGCAGCGCAACCGCCGCGTTTTGCTGCGCATGGATCCCGTTTACAAATAATCAGTCGAAAAACTTTCCCTTAAAGAAATTGGGATTGCCCGTTTTTTTGGCGGTTAATTTGAAAATGACGTTTCCGTCGGGGCAAACGATTGTTTTGCTGTATTTTCCATCTCCGCCGACGTTTTCCAAATCGCCGCCGCTTCTGACCGCTTCCATAATCGGATACAGCATCATCATCGTTTTCGAACAAATTCCCTGTCCGCATTGATTGACGGGGCAGCCGTAGGTGCATTTGTATTTGTCGCCGATTTCTTCGCCGTTGCGGCAATAACGCTCCGTTTTGTCGCCGCGCAGGAATCCCGTTACCTCGATTTCAAATTCATATTCCTCGGCATACCATTTTTTCATTCCATATTCTCCAAAATCGCAGACAGTTCACTGTTTAAAACCGCCAAATCTTTTTCATCGGACAAACGATGTCCGCTGTTTTTCAAAACAATGACTTTACAGTCATCTGTTTTAACGGCATCCATTATTTCAAAAGACTTCCGAACAGGAACGCAGTCGTCCTTTTCCCCATGGATCAAAATAACGGGGCAAGTGATGTTCAGACTGTTTTTGCCATGCAGAACGTAAAACTGTTCGGCATCGCTGAACAGCCGCTTTGTCCACGGATCCCCCTGCTCCGTCCAGCCGTTCGGCGTATAAATGATGCCGTTATCCAGCACTTCCTGTTTTTGTTCGATGGAAAAGCCGTCCCAAACATCCTTGGTAAAATCGGCGGCGGCGGCTAATCCGATAACGGCTTTTACCCTGTCGGGCAAAGCCTGCGCCGTCAGCAGGGATATCCATCCGCCCATCGAACTGCCGACAAGCACAACATTGCCGACGGCAACGCGATCAATGACATCCAACGCGTTTTTGAACCATATTCCTATTGTCCCGTCGGTGTATTCCCCCGACGATTCCCCATGCCCCGTAAAGTCGAAAGCCACATAGGAAATATCGCGCTTTTCACAAAAATCCTCCAAAAACAGGGACTTTGTTCCGTTTTTATCGGACAGCGTGCCGTGCATAAAAACAACGGTCGGTTCCGAATTTCCGTGGTTGAAGCGATAGGACAGCTGTTTGCCGTCGTTTAATTCCAAAGTACCTTCCATAATCTCACCTTTTACATGTCGGCAAAGAAATCGTCCGCGTCGGACGCTTCTTTCGGTTCGGGCTGTTGTTTTACGACTTCATTTTCGACATCATCGTCTTTTTTGAACAGTTTTTCTTTAAAGCTTTCCAACAGTCCTTTTTGCGGCTGCACGGCTTCCTTGTCGTATTCTTCCGCCATTTTCACGCCTGCGTCGCGGATTTGCTGGTTAAAGTTTTCATCCAGCATTTTAATGGTTTCCTCTACGGCGGGCATGGAATCTTCGTCGGCATATTTTTTCGCCAGCAAAAAGTACATATAGCATTTCGACAAATCGGGTTCGACCGCTTCGCCTTCGCAATACATGGGACCCAGTTTGAAAAACGCGATGGGTGATTTCGTTTCCGCAGCTTTGGAATACCATTTGAACGCTTCGGCGGAATTGGCTTCCATTCCTTGCCCCAGCGTGTACAAATCCCCCAAAGCCAGCTGAGCCACAAAATCGCCTTTTTCGGCTTTCGGCAGCAGCTTGTCCAGCACGGGTTTAAAGTTGTTCGAACGCACCGCGCCGTTCAATTCACGGCGGGAAATTCCCGCAGCGACCAGCATGGTTTCTTTGTCGGTCCGAACGGTCAATTTGATATTTTCCGCATCCGATTTTTTGCGGCGGGTGTTTTTGTTGACGCCCAAATCTTCCTCCAATTCGGCGGTGTCCTGCATGGACGGAATGGATTCNNNNTTTTTGCGCCAACGCTGCGCCCGCATTTGCGCTTCCTGCACTTCGGCGGGCTGCATTTTCGCGGTAACTTCCTCACGCAAAGCGGCGGCTTCCTCTTTCAGCGGTGAGGGAGCGTAAGCCGATACGATGTTGTAGTACATGTGCGCCCCGATCAAATTGAACGGAAGCCCGCGCAAAGACGTGTTTCCGTACAGTTTCGCCAAATCCATTTGCGCGGTGCTGTCGCCCTGATCGGCGGCAAGCTTGTACCAGCGAATGGCGGCGGTAAAGTCCTGCGGCGTTCCCGTGCCTTTCAAAAACATTGTACCCAATGCGTACTGCGCGGGACCATAACCTTGCTCCCCCGCTTTTTTGTAAAATTCGAAAGCCTTGACGGCATCTTTTTTAATGCCCGTTCCCTCGGCATACATCAATCCGATGTTGTATTGAGCGGCATAGTTGCCTTTTTCCGCCGCCTGTTTGTACCATTTGAACGCATCCGCGAAATTTCGGACGGTTCCCTTGCCCAAATAGTACGCGTTTCCCAATTTCAAAGCCGCTTTTTCAACGCCCGCTTCCGCCGCCTGTTTGTACAGCAGCAAAGCCACGTTTTCATCCTTTTCGACCCCTGCGCCGCTTTCGTACAAACGCGCCAGATGATAGCGGGCTTCTTCGTTGTCCTCGACTTTTATCAATCGGTTCAATTCCTGTACGGCAAAGACGTAATCCTTTTCCCGAATGGCGTCCTCGGCTTCCTGCAAAGTCGCGTACGCCGCAGACGAAAAAGCAGCCATTGAAATTCCGCTCAGCAAAAACAGACGGGTTTTGTTCATGTTTTCCCTCACTTAAAGATAACGGTGCGGTGACCGTTCAGCAAAATGCGCCGTTCCGTATGATAGCGCACCGCGCGCGCCAAAACAATGTTTTCCAAATCCTTGCCGACGGCAATCAGTTTCGCGGGCGTAAACGTGTGGTCAACGCGTTCGACCGCCTGTTCAATAATCGGACCTTCGTCCAAATCCGCCGTGACATAGTGCGCCGTCGCGCCAATCAGCTTGACCCCGCGTTCATACGCCTGATGATACGGTTTTGCCCCCTTGAAGCTGGGCAGGAACGAATGGTGAATGTTAATGCAATGCCCCTGCAAAGCGCGGCACATATCGTCGGACAAAATCTGCATATAACGCGCCAACACGACCAAATCGACGCGCAAATCGGCGGCAAGCGTCAAAATCTTGTTTTCCTGCTCGCGTTTGGCTTCAAAGCTTGACCCCGCGGGCAAAGGCAAATAATGGTACGGAATTTTGTTCCATTCGACAAATTCGCGCATGTCTTCGTGATTGGAAACAACACCCGCAATATCGACATTCAAAAGCCCCGTCCGCCACCGCTGCAGCAAGTCGTTCAAACAATGGCTTTCTTTGGATACCAGCAGCAGCAGCCGCGCGGGACGGTCGCCGTTGTGCAGTTTCCAGTCCATTTTGTATTCCGCCGCCAGCGGCTTGAACGATTCCCGCAAAACGGGACGCATGCTTTCCGCCGTGTCCGTCGTAAACACGATGCGCATAAAGAACAAACGACTGAGTTCATCGCCGAACTGCGCGGCTTCCTTGACAAATCCGCCCTCCGCCGCGATTTTCGAAAAGACACGCGCCGCAATGCCTGTTCTGTCGGGACAGCTGAGTGTCAAAATATGTGTTTCCAAAGCCATTTTGCTTGCTCCTTTTTATCGAGAAGTGTTGGTGTCGGTTTGATTTTCAAGGGCGATATGCGCGATTTTCGTCATCAGCTTGCGCATGCCGCGAATACGGTCTTTCGGCGTTTCCCAAGCCCTGATGCACACGATTTTCTGATCGGGACGAAGCTTTGCCGCGCCGCGGTTTTGGGCGATAAAGGTAACCAAACCCGCGGGGTTCGGGAATCGGTTGTTGCGCAAAGTCAGCACCGCGCCCTTGGGACCCGCTTCGATTTTTTCAACGTTGGCTTTGCGGCACAAAACCTTGATGGCGATGATTTCCAGCAGGTTTTCGACTTCGGGCGGCAAAGGACCGAACCTGTCCGCCAATTCGGCGGCGAAACCGTCGATTTCGTCCAATTCCTGCACATCCGCCAATCGTTTGTACAGCCCCATGCGCACGCCCAAATCGCGCACATAGCTTTCGGGAATAAGAACGGGCATACCTGCAGAAATCTGCGGCGACCAATCGGATTCTTCGTCCGTTTCCGCCTCACCCGCACGGGCTTGAGAGACCGCTTCCTCCAGCATTTTTTGATAAAGCTCGATACCGACTTCGCGGATATGTCCCGACTGTTCTTCGCCCAGCAGATTGCCCGCCCCGCGAATGTCCAAGTCATAACTGGCAAGCGTGAAGCCCGCCCCCAACGTATCCAGCTTTTGCATAACTTCCATACGCTTCAGCGCGGTTTTGTTGACCGAACGGTTCGACGGCAAAGTCAGATACGCGTAGCCGCGCGTTTTGCCGCGTCCGACGCGCCCGCGCAGCTGATACAACTGCGCCAAGCCGAACATATCCGCGCGGTGAATGATTATCGTGTTGACCGACGGCATGTCCAGCCCCGATTCAATAATCGTCGTGGACAGCAAAACATCGTACTTTTTATCCGCAAAAGCGGTCATAATGTCTTCCAGTTCCGTCGGCGTCATCCTGCCATGAGCGGCGACCACGCGGATTTCGGGAACAAGCACATCCAGTTTTCTTTTGACTTCGTCCATATCGGCGATGCGCGGGCAAACATAGAACGTCTGACCGCCGCGCATGCGTTCGCGCATCAAAGCTTCGCGGATAATCACGGGGTCGAACGGCAAAACGAACGTGCGTACCGCCAAACGATCGACGGGCGGCGTTGCGATGATGCTCAGCTCCCTCACCCCCGTCAGCGCCATTTGCAAAGTGCGCGGAATGGGCGTTGCCGTCAAAGTCAAAACATGAACGTTGGCTTTCAGCTGTTTCAAGCGTTCCTTGTGCGCGACGCCGAAATGCTGTTCTTCGTCCACAATCAGCAGTCCCAAGTTCGCAAAGCGGATATTCCTGGACAGCAAAGCGTGCGTCCCGACCACAATGTCGATTTTGCCCTCCTCAAGTTCTTTTTTGGTCTGTGCCGTCGTTTTGGCGTTGACCAAGCGCGACAGCTGAGCCAGCCGCAGCGGAAATCCCGCCAAGCGCGCTTTGAACGTTTCATAGTGCTGGCGGGCAAGCAAAGTGGTCGGCACGACAACGGCGACCTGCGCCCCGTTCATCGCCGCCGCAAACGCCGCGCGCAAAGCGACCTCGGTTTTGCCGAAACCGACATCGCCGCACACCAGCCTGTCCATGGGACGACCTTCGGACAAATCGGACAGCACGTCTTGAATGCTTTTTTCCTGATCTTCCGTTTCGGCATAAGGAAAACGCGCGCAAAAATCATCGTAAACGCCTTCGGGCACGGGCAGCCGTTCGGCTTTGCGCAAATGACGTTCGGCGGCAACCTTTATCAGCGCGTCCGCCATGTCGCGAATACGCTTTTTCAGTTTCGCCTTGCGCGCCTGCCACGCATGACCGCCCAGCTTGTCCAGCAAAGCGGTGGCTTGGTCGGAACCGTAGCGGGACAGGACTTCGATATTTTCGACGGGAACAAACAGCTTGTCGTCGTCGGCGTACACCAAGCACACGCAGTCATGCGGCGCGCCGCCGACTTGAATCGTTTTCAACCCCTCGTACCGCCCGATGCCGTGGTCGATATGCACAACCAAATCCCCGTCGTTCAAAGCGGACACATCGGAAATGAACTGATCGCCGCGCCGTTTTTTGCGCACGGGACGCGCCAAACGGTCGCCGAAAATGTCGGCTTCGGACAATACGGTGTAAGAGTCCGTCTTAAAGCCCTCGGTCAGCGGCAATACGGCAAAAGCCGTGCCGTCCTTGGTCGCCAAAGCGTCCGCCCATGTCGCGACTTCGGTTGTCGGCACGCCGCGTTCTTTCAGCAAGCCCGCGATTCTGGAGCGTGATCCGCTTGTAAAAGCGGTTAAAATCACGTTTTTTTTTGCCAGACGTTCCGCAACGATGAACTTGCGCACCGCGTCGTAAATGTCGATTTCGGGCAAAGCGCGTTCGGCGGAAAAATCCTTGCCGTTTCTGCCGCCCATATCTTGCGCGGGCAGTTCGCCGTCATAATCGGGCGCGACAAACGGAAACAGCTGATACACCGCGCGGGTTCTCAGCAAAGCCTGCAATTCGTCCGCCCCCATGAACATCCGTTCGACGGGAACGGGATGGTAAATCATGCCGCTTTCACTCAATCCGTTTTTTTCCGCGTCCAGTCGGGCGTTATAGAATTCCTCGATTTGCTCAAAGCGGGCTTTGACGGCTTCGTCTGCCTGATATTCCCAAACGACGACCGCGTCGGGAACAAACGCAAACAGCGTATCCATGCCGTCGTGAAACAGAGGAAGCCAATGCTCCATGCCTTGGAAACGGCGGTGTTCGGAAATGCTTTCGTATAAAATATCGTTCGTCCCCGCGCCGAACAGCTCGCGGTACCGCGTTCTGAAGCGCGACACGGATTCGTCATCCAGCGCGACTTCGCTGACGGGACGGAACACAAAGCGGGGCAACGCGCCGCTGGTGCGCTGGGTCATCGGGTCGAACGTGCGAATGCTTTCCAGTTCGTCGCCGAACAAATCAAGGCGCAGCGGCTCGGCAGTCCCCGGAGCGAACACATCAACAATGCCGCCGCGGACGGCGTATTCCCCCGCCTCCATGACTTGTTCCGTGCGCTGGTAGCCGTTCTTTTCCAAAAAAGCCTTAAACGCGTTTTCGTCAAACGGCTTTCCCGCTTCGGCGGTCAGGGATGCGGCGAAAAAGTCAAACGGCGGCACACGCTGCAGCAAAGCCGCAACGGTCGTCAGCACGATGCGGGGCTGTTTGCCCTTGCCGCCGTGCAGTCGGGTCAGCGTTTCCAGCCGCTTTGCCACAACGTCGGTGTTGGGCGACACGCGGTCGTAAGGAACGGTGTCCCATGCGGGAAAGGTCAAAACCTCCGCCGCCGTATCGAAAAAAGCCAAATTCGCCGCCGTTTGCGCCAGCTGCATTTCATCGCGGCACACATACAGCACATCGCCCGTTTGTTTGGCGATTTCGCCCAGCGCAATCGGCGCAAAGCTTTCGGGAACGCCTGCCAGCAGGCTTTTTTGAGGACTTTTTGTAAATTTCGGCATTTTTAAACTTGCTCCGTTAATCAGATAAATTACAATAGGAACAAAAGAAAATCACCTGTTATTTTTAGGAAACGCCCATGCGCCCCGAAATTTTATACCCGTACTTCGCCGATTTGGACAGCGCTGCGGGCATTGGCAAGAAAACAGCCGCTTTGTGCGAAAAGCTGGGATGCAAAGTCGTTTTCGATTTGTTGACGCACATGCCGACGGGCGTAATCGACCGCAGGCTGAAAACAACGATTGCCGACGCGCCCGAAAACAGCGTCGCCACGATTGAAGTCACCGCCGTCGAACACCGCAAGCCCGCCACGCGCAAAAGCCCTTACCGCGTAATATGCCGCGACGGAACGGGTGAAATCAGCGTCATTTTCTTTCATGCTTTCGGCGATTACCCCGCCCAAGCCTTGCCCTTGGGACAGCCGCGGCTGATTAGCGGCAAGGTCGAACGCTCAAACGGCTTTGTGCAAATGCTGCATCCCGACTATATCGTCCCCGTCGGAGATTTAGACAAAATTCCGGCGATAGAGTGCGTTTATCCGCTGACCGCGGGACTGTCGGGCAAGGTGTTGAACAAGGCAATCCGCAGCGAATTGGACAAGCTGCCGACGCTTCCCGAATGGCAGGATACGGCAATGACGGTGCGCGAAAAATGGCAGCCGTTCAACGCCGCTTTGGCGACCGTCCACGCCCCGAAAAGCGAAGACGACCTGTCCGCTTTGCCTGCCGCGCGCGCCCGTTTGGCGTATGACGAACTGCTGGCAAACCAGCTTGCCCTTGCTTTGGTCAGAAAAAGTATGAAAAAGCTGTCTGGCAGACAAATCAAAGGAAACGGCAAAATCCGCAAACACGTCCTTGACGGTTTAAGCTTTTCGCTTACAGGCGCGCAAATCCGTGTATCAAAAGAAATCAACGCCGATATGGAATCATCGGACAGAATGTTGCGTTTGGTTCAGGGGGACGTCGGCAGCGGCAAGACTTTGGTCGCTCTGTTTGCAATGCTGAACGCCGTTGAAGCAGGGGCGCAAGCCGCGCTGATGGCGCCGACGGACATTCTGGCAAACCAGCACTTTGCGACGCTGCAAAAATTCGCGGGCGACGCTGTTGACATTGTTCTGCTGACGGGACGCGACAAGGGCAAAAAACGGCAGGAGATTTTGGACAAAATTTCGTCGGGACAAGCCGACATCATCGTCGGCACGCACGCCCTTTTTTCCGAAGACGTGACTTTCAAGGACTTGGCGTTGACCGTCATTGACGAACAGCACAAATTCGGCGTGCATCAGCGCTTGAGCCTGTCCGAAAAAGGAACGAAAAGCGATATGCTGGTGATGACGGCGACCCCTATTCCGCGCACACTCGCCCTTACTTGTTACGGGGACATGGACGTGTCGCAGATTGACGAACTGCCGCCGGGGCGCAAGGAAATCGCCACGCGCGTTCTGCCCGCCGCGCGATTGGACGAAGTTGCCGCCGCTTTGGGGCGATCGCTGGCGGACGGCAACAAAGCCTACTGGGTTTGCCCGCTGGTCGAGGAAAGCGAAAAAATCGACCTTGCCGCCGCGGAACAGCGGTTTGAATACTTGTCGCGGCTTTATCCGAACCGCGTCGGGCTGGTTCACGGCAAGATGAAAAGCGCGGAAAAAGACGCGATTATGCAAAAATTCGCAGGCAACGAACTGGATATTCTGGTCGCTACGACAGTTATTGAAGTCGGCGTGGACGTTCCCGCCGCGACCGTTATGGTCATTGAACATTCGGAACGGTTCGGGCTGGCTCAACTGCACCAGTTGCGCGGACGCATCGGACGCGGGCAAAAAGCGTCCACTTGTTTATTGATTTACACCGATCTGCTGGGCGAAACCGCAAAAGCCCGCCTGACCGCCATGCGCGAAACGCAAGACGGCTTTAAAATCGCGGAACAGGATTTAATTCTGCGCGGCGCGGGCGAAGTGCTGGGAACGAAACAAAGCGGATTGCCCGAATTTAAAATCGCGGATTTGGCGGCGCACACGGATTTGTTGAAAATGGCAAGCAACGACGCCAAATATATAATGAACATCGACCCCGAACTGAAATCCGAACGGGGCAAGGCTTTGCGCGTTTTGCTGTATCTGTTCGGCAAAGACGAAGCCGTCAAAACGCTGAAAGCGGGATAGCAAAAAAAGCGGAATTCAAACCGCCTTTTTTAAACTTTATTTTGCCTTTTGTTTTAACGCCGCAACGATTGCGCCGATTTTTTGTTTGTTTTCGGCAGGAATCTCGGGCTTCGGCGTTTCCGTTTCCGCAGGTTTTGTTTTCTTGGGTTCAACCAGCGGTTTGCCCTTGCCGCGCGTCATGGGAACGCCCTCAGGACCCGCAAAGTAAGTTGCAATGGTGACGCCCAGCACAGCGGCATCCCGTTCAACTTCTTTAAAGCTTTCTTTGCCTTTCATCCACCTGTTGAACGATTTGACGACATGCTTCATTTCGGGATACGCCAACAATGACGCTTTGCCCACGCGAATCGCATCAACCGCCGCAGGAACGCCTGCCGCTGTGCAGGATGCCGAGGCGATGCTCAATGATGCGGAGGTCAGCGTAAACGCGCTTTCCTGCTTGTTTTGCTTGAAATAGCTCAAAATACTCTTCGTTTCTCCGCGTTTTTTGGCTTCGTAAGCGGGTTTGAGCAAAGAATAAACCTTTTCACCCGTTTTGTACGCGCACATTCCGATCAAGCCCGGAATCCCGAACAGCTGGTACGCCAAAACGGTACGCGTCGTGTTTTTAATCGAATCGCGGATTTTGGTGTAAACATGCCCGTGTTTTTCGGTCATTTTCGTATCGAAAGCCTTGATTTTGTCGCTGATGCGCTTCAGCACGGGAACGGACTGAATGGCGCTGTCCGTTTTCTGCCCGACACGCTCCGCCGCCGCGGTCATTTTCCGCGCAGCCAAAACCATTAAAAGGTCTACATTCCGTTTATGAACACGCAAATTCATGGTCAGTCTATCGCATCCAAAAGTTTTTCAAATTCCGCGCGCACCTCGTTTTCGTCAAAGGAAGAACCCGCCGTATCCATCACAAACAAAGTGATAAGCGTTTTTTCCATTTCCTCCAGCAACGTTTCGAAATACGCCTCTGAAGTTATTTTATCCAAATTTAGACACAAACGCAAGTATGTTTTTAATTTTCCCGCATCGGTGATTGTTTCCGCCAAATCGGCTGAATCCAACGGATTGCCGTCATCGTCGATTTGTTCGATTTTGCCCATCAGCTTATAGATTTGTCCAAACATCGGATTTTTGGAAACATCCTGCCGTTCAAAAGCATCCAAATCGTTCAGGTTGCGTTCCAAAATTTCCGATGAAACGGGTTCTTTCGAATCAAAGCCCATTTCATTGTCAAATTCTTTGAGCATTGGCAGCAGCTTGGCTTCCGCTTTTTTGCAATTCAGCTTCAAATCGACATTATCGGTTTCGGAAAACGCATGGATAAACGAAAAAAACAGCGGAGAATCATCCGAATCGACGGGATTGTCGTCGTTTAAAAAATCGTCCAGCCGCTTCATCGCCGCCGTTTCCAAAGCCGCCGCACGAGACGCATCCCCGTTTTTTCTGGCTTTTTTGTATTCAGCGACCAAATCCTGTTCGTTCATGGCAATCTCCTTTCAAATAGGGGATTTTCAGTCTTTCAGCTTCATCGAAATGATTTTATCGGGATTTTTGACCATGCCGTTGCTGCCCGATCCTTTTTTAATTTTGTCGACAAATTCCATGCCTTTAACGACTTTGCCCCAAACGGTATATTGACCGTTCAGCCACGGACAATCGTCATAGCAGATGAAAAACTGGCTGTCCGCGCTGTGAATATCCATCGCGCGCGCCATGGAACACGTCCCGCGAACGTGCGGTTCTTTGGAAAATTCGGCGCGCAACAGCATGCCGCTGCCGCCGCAACCGTCACCGTCAGGATCGCCCGTCTGCGCCATAAAGCCGTCTATAACGCGGTGAAACGTCAGTCCGTCGTAAAATCCCTGTTTGACCAGTTCCTTGATGCGGGCGACGTGTTTCGGCGCCAAATCGGGACGCAGTTCGATTTCGACCGTACCGTCCTTCAGTTCCAACAACAATATTTCTTTATCGCTCATTTGATCTCCCCCAGTTCTTTAAAACGTGCGATCAGTTTTTCGGCAACGGCGGGCGTAACAAAAGTCGATATGTCGCCGCCCAGTTTGCAGATTTCCTTGACAAAGACGGATGAAACGAACTGATGTTTTTCGGACGCCATCAAAAACACGGTTTCGATGTTTTCCTCCAATCTGCGGTTCATCACGCACATTTTGAATTCATATTCAAAGTCGGATACGGCGCGCAGCCCGCGGAAAATGACCTGCGCGTTGTTTTCTTTGGCGAAATTGACCAGCAAAGTATCGACCAAAGGCTTGACTTCAATCGAACTTTTGTGGGCAAATTTCTGCACTTCGGCTTTGGTCATTTCGATGCGGTCTTCCACCGAAAACAGCGAATTTTTCTGCTCGTTGACCGCTACGCCGATAATCAGGCGGTCTACCAAACCCGCCGCCCGATCGACCAAGTTCAAATGCCCGTACGTTATCGGGTCAAACGTCCCCGGATAAACGCCTATCCGTTCCATTATTCGCCCTCAACCGTTTCCGTTGCTTCAACAGCGGACACTTCTTCCGCTTCTTCGGCGTTTTCGATATCCTCGTCGTCGTAATCCTCGATGCATGTTGCGGAAACGACGTGTTCGGCATCGCTCAAGCGGAACATGATGACGCCCACGGTGTTGCGCCCCGCAATGCGGATATCCTTGACAGGCATGCGGATAAGCTTGCCCGCGTCTGTCACCAGCATCACATGCGCCGCATCGGTAACAGGGAACGACGCCACAACGGAATCTTTGCGTTTCGTCGTGTCTATACTGGTAACGCCCTGCCCGCCGCGTCCCGTGATACGGTATTCGTAAGCCGACGTCCGCTTGCCGTAACCGCTGTCGGTAACAGTCAAAACAAATTCCTCTTCGGCTTGCATTTTGGCAAACTCTTCGTCGGACAGAATCATATCCGTCGACACTTCGGCATCATCGGACGCTTCTTCCGCTTCGCGGTTTTGCGCGCGCGCCATCTTCAAATACGCATAGCGTTCTTCCACATCGGCATCGGAATGGCGCAAAACGGACATCGAAATCACTTCGTCACCCTCTAGCAGCCGAATGCCGCGAACGCCCGTCGACGTTCTGCCGGAAAACACACGCACATCGGATACGGGGAAGCGAATGGCTTTGCCGCCTTTCGCCGCCAGCAGAATATCCTGATCGTCCGTGCAGATTTTCACGTCGATTAAAGTGTCGCCCTCGTCCAGCTTCATCGCGATTTTGCCGTTGGCTTTCACGTCGATAAAATCGGCGAGCTTGTTGCGGCGCACGCCGCCCGAACGCGTAACAAACATCACGTCCAGATTTTCGGCTTCCTTTTCGTCCTCGGGCAAACGCATAATCGTCGTAATGCGTTCATCGGGCTTCAAAGGCAGCAGATTGATCAAAGCCTTGCCCGTCGATTGCGGCGAACCGACCGGCAGACGGTAGACTTTCATCTTGTACACCAATCCCGCGTTCGAGAAGAACAGCATCGGCGCATGCGTACTGGCAACGAACAGGTTTGTGATGTAGTCCTCTTCGTGCGTGTTCATGCCCGTACGTCCTTTGCCGCCGCGTTTTTGCGCGCGATACGCCGACAGCGGCACGCGTTTGATGTAGCCCGTGTTGGTCACGGTTACAACCATATCTTCACGCTGAATCAAATCTTCGATGTCGTGTTCGAATTCGGCGTCCTCAATCGTCGTGCGGCGCGGAGTAGCAAATTCGGTTTTCACGGCAACGAATTCGTCGCGCATAATGCCGTACAGTTTTTCACGCGAAGCCAAAATCGACAGCAATTCTTTGATTTCGCCGCCCAATTCAATCAATTCGTTGTGAATCTTTTCGCGTTCCAAGCCCGTCAAACGGTGCAAACGCAAATCCAAAATCGCGTCGGCTTGTTTTTCTGACAGCTTGCACATGCCGTCAACCGCTTCGTATTCGGGATCGTCAATCAGATCAATCAGCGGCACGATATCGCGAGCGTCCCAAGTCCGCCCCATCAACCCCGCTTTCGCTTCGGGTCTGTTCGGCGCTTTGCGGATAAGCTCGATAACGGGGTCAAGGTTTTCGACCGCAATCGCCAAGCCAACCAACAAATGAGCACGGTCGCGCGCTTTGCCAAGGTCGTAAATCGTGCGGCGGCGAATGACTTCTTCGCGGAATTCGACAAACGCGGAAATCATGTCGCGCAAGTTCATCAGTTGCGGACGCCCGCCGTTCAGCGCAATCATATTTGCGCCGAAGTTCGTTTGCAAAGCCGTGTACTTGAACAGCTGGTTCAGCACGATTTCGGGGTGGTGTTCGCGCTTGATTTCAATCACGACGCGGATACCCTGCCTGTCGGATTCGTCGCGGATGTCGGCAATGCCTTCGATGGTTTTGTCGCGCACCAGCTCGGCAATGCGGGAAATCATTGCGGCTTTGTTGACCTGATACGGAATTTCGGTAACGATAATCGCCCAGCGGTCTTTGCGGATTTCCTCAATCTGCGTTCTGGCGCGCATGATAATGGAGCCGCGTCCCGTCAATTCGGTCGAACGCGAACCGGAACGCCCCAAAATCAAGCCCCCCGTCGGAAAATCGGGTCCCGGAACGATGTCAATCAGTTCTTCCGAAGTGATTTCGGGATTGTCGACGTAAGCGACGGCGGCGTCAATCACTTCGCCCAAGTTATGAGGCGGAATATTAGTCGCCATACCGACGGCGATGCCGCCCGCCCCGTTGACCAGAATGTTCGGGAAGCGCGCGGGCAGAACGGACGGTTCCAAGACCGTTTCGTCATAGTTCGGAACAAAGTTGACGGTTTCCTTGTCAATATCGTCCAGCAAAACGTGAGCGGCAAGCCCCAATCTGGCTTCTGTGTAACGCATCGCCGCCGCGGAATCTCCGTCGATTGAACCGAAGTTGCCCTGCGAAGAAATCAAGGGGACGCGCATGGAGAAGTCCTGCGCCATACGCACCATGGCTTCGTAAATGGCGGCGTCGCCGTGGGGGTGGTATTTACCCATCACGTCCCCGACGATGCGGGCGGATTTACGGAACGGCTTGCCGTAATCGTATCCGCCTTCGTGCATCGCGTACAAAATGCGGCGATGAACGGGCTTCAAGCCGTCGCGCACATCGGGCAAAGCACGCGAAACGATAACGCTCATCGCGTAAGCCAGATAGGAACTCTTCATTTCTTCTTCGATACCGATGGGCGATATCGAATTTTCTTTTACGGTATTTTCCACGATTTACACCATTTCAACAGTTTGAGCGGATGTCGTCTCAGAACGGGATTTCGTCATCGAAACCGCCGGCGGCGGGAGCTGCGGCGGGTTTGGAATCCCAACCCGCGGCGGCAGGCGCGTCAAAAGACGGAGCAAATCCGCCGTCCGAAGCTCCGCCCGCATTGCGGCTGTCCAGCAGCGTCATTTCACCGCGGAAAGCGCCCAGAACGACTTCGGTCGTGTAGCGTTCCTGCCCTGCGTTGTCCGTCCATTTGCGGGTCTGCAAAGCCCCTTCGACATACAGTTTCGCCCCTTTTTTGACATAGCGTTCGGCAATGTCCGCCAAGCCTTGATTGAAAATCACGATGCGGTGCCATTCGGTTTTTTCCTGTTTCGCGCCGCTGTTTTTGTCTTTCCAAGTGTCGGATGTGGCAAGCGTCAGGTTGACGATTTTGCGTCCGTCCGCGGACTGGCGCACTTCGGGGTCTTTACCGACATTTCCGATAAGGATGACTTTGTTTACACTTCCTGCCATAATTGAATATCCTTATAAAAGATAAAAAGTTACCTGTTTGTACACCGAACGGACGAAAAAGGAAAGCTTTTCTTTTTCAAATTTAATAAAATGTTATTTTTCAATCAGTTCAAAGTCAAACTTAATCTGATTGTCCACCCATTTAAAGAAATGCCCCGGCAAAGCGTTTTTCATCGCGCCTTTGCTGTCAAATTCCAGCGTCCCCAAGAGGGTTTTAAACTTTTTTCCTTTGAAATCAATACGTTTAGGCTGTTTCAAAAAGATTTGAGCGGCGGCGAAAGCGGCAACGGCGGCATCCCCGGCTGGCTTGTCTTCAAAACGCAAATCGGCAACGACGGACGCCGCGTCCAGCGAAAAACGCGGACATTGAGCGGCATAAAAGTGAATTTCGGGCTTGACGCTGCCGATTTTTGCGCTGAAATCCGCCCTTCCCAAAACGCCCGTTCCGATAATCGGCTGCTTCAGCCCCGCATCCATAACCAGCGAAACCAATCGCACCGCATTGGCGGTATCAGCAGACGGGACAAGAATAAAATCATATTTTGAATCAACATATTGCAATAAATTGTTAATGTTGTCGTTTAATTGATGCGGAGGAAGGGCAACTTCCGTAAAGCCATCCTCGGGCAGTCCGTTCTGCAGTTTTTGAAGCAGCTCGTCCGCCTTGCCCGACATATCGTTCAGCAGCAGGAAACGTTTGTCTTTAAATTCGGTCAACGCTTCGACGAAATCATCGTACAAGACGGCGGGTTCGGGCGTCAGTTTGACCAGCCCGCCCGCATTTTCGGGAACGGTTCCGCCCAACAGAAACACGGGAAATTCGGGCATGCGTTCAACCGCTTGCGGCTCGTCGCACGAATACCCCAAAGCGAAATCGGGCGCCATGCGCAGGACTTTGCCGAACAACACCCTGTCCTTGTGCGGTTCGCAGCGTTCCTCGAAATAGGAAATTTTCAAAGAATGCCCCTTTTCGGTAAACGCTTTGCTCAATCCCGACGCGATTTCTTCAGCCAAAACGGGTTTGTCCGCAGGCACGACGACAGCGGCGGAAAAAGTCGCGGCTTCGGCATTGAAAGCCGCCAAAATCGAAGCGGTCAAAAGCAATCTGTTTTTCATAGCATTCTTATACCAAATTCCGCGCGGATTTTAAACGAAAAAACGTCGCCGAAATGTCAATTTCGCCTTGACTTTATATCTATAAATGCTTCATATTGTCGCCCAGTTGTTTACTCTGCTTTCAGAAAGGAAAAATAATGTCTTTAAGCACATTCTTTAATCCCCGTTCCGTTGCCGTCGTCGGTGTTTCCGCCGATGAATCGAAACTGGGTGCGGTCGTTTTCAAAAACTTGATCGAAGCCGGATTTGAAGGAACGCTGTACGGTGTCAACCCGAAACTGGCGGGACAGGAATTGAAAGGCAAAAAATGCTTTGCTTCCGTCCGCGACATTCCCGAACCCGTCGATCTGGTCGTCCTGCTGGTTCCCGCGCGTTTCTGCGAAGCCGCGGTTGACGACGCCATTGCCAACGGGGCAAAGAACGTCAGCATCATCACCGCGGGTTTCGGCGAAGCGGGACACAAGGATTTGGAAATGAGCATTGCCAAAAAATGCTTGGACGCTGGCATCAACCTGCTGGGACCGAACTGCTTGGGACACATTTCCACGTTTGACAAACTGAACGCCAGCTTTGCGCCGTGCTTCCCCCTGCAGGGCAACGTCGCGTTCATTTCGCAATCGGGCGCGTACTGCTCGGCGATTTTGGACTGGGCGGAAGAAAAAGGCATCGGTTTCTCGCACTTCATTTCCATCGGCAACAAAGCCGATTTGAACGAAGCGTCTTTGCTGGAAGCCATTCAGCACGATGAAAACACCAAAGCGTTCGTTTTCTATCTGGAAGGATTGAAAAAAGGTCAGGAATTCCTGCGCGTTTTGAAAGAAGTCAGCAAAACGAAACCCTGCGTTATCATGGAACCGGGGAAATCGTCCAAAGCGCAAGCCGCCAGCCTGTCCCACACGGGTTCGCTGGCTCCGAACTACCGCGTTTTGGAAATCGCTTTGCAGCGCAGCGGCGCAATCCAGGTTTACACCACGCGTGAACTGTTCGGCGCTTTGGAATTGCTGCAGCACGTCAACCACACGGACTTTTCGGGTTCCGTCGGCATTTTGACGAACGCGGGCGGCGTCGGCGTTCTGTCTTCCGATTTGTGCGAAGAAGCGCACTTGGATTTGGCTCGCCCGTCCGAAGCGACAATTGAAAAACTGCGCGCTGTTCTGACGGCGGAAGCGTCCGTCGGCAACCCGATTGACGTTGTCGGCGACGCAAAAGCCGACCGTTATGAAAACGCTCTGCGCGTTTTGTGCGAATCCGGCGAATACAAGAACATCATCGTTCTGTTGACCCCGCAGATGTCCACCGAACCCACGGAAACCGCCGAAGCCGTCATCAAATTGGCGAAAGAATACAAGAACGTCAACATTTTCTGTTCGTTCATCGGCGGTCAGCGCGTCCGCAAAGCCGTCAACTTGCTGAAAGCGGCGAACGTCTTGGCGTACGACTACCCGACGGACTGCATCCGTTTGCTGGGATTGATGAAAGCGCAGATGGCGTTCAAGGGCATGCCCGAAGTCAAAGCCGAATTGCGCGAAGTCCCCGCCGAAATCCGCGAAGACGTCAAAAAAGCGGTCGCCGACGGTCTGGCTTCCCTGCCCCAGTCCACGATGAACAAAATCATGGATCATTACGGCATCGACTATCCGAAATGCGGCAACTTCACCGACAAAGCGGAAGCTCTGGCGTTCTGCAAAAAGCTGTTCCCCGCTCCCGTCGTGTTGAAACTGTCCGCTCCGGACGCTTTGCATAAAACGGAAATGAAGGGCATTTACCTGAACATTGACGACGAAGCGAAGTTCAACGCCGCGTTTGACGAACTGACCGCGACGATTGCCAAATTCCAGCTGAAGAACGCCAGCGTCCTGATTCAGGAAATGATTGTCAAAGCCACCGAAACGATTATCGGCGTAAATTCCGACAAAAACTTCGGCCGCGTGATGATTTTCGGCACGGGCGGCATCTATACGGAAGTCATGCGCGACACGACAATGCGCATTTTGCCCGCGAACGACTTTGACGCGATGATTAAAGAAACCAAAGTCGGCACGATTTTGAACGGCGTCCGCGGCGAAGAACCCAAAGCGGTCGGACCTTTGGCGGAAACGCTGAAGAAAGTTCAGGAATTGGTTTTGGAAATCCCCGAAATCAAATCCATCGACGGCAACCCCGTTTTGGTCACCAAAGACCGCGCGGTCGTCGTAGACTTCAAGATGTTGCTGAAATAATTGCAATATCTCAAAACCGATTATCTAAAGAGCCGCTTAAAGCGGCTCTTTTCATTATATCTTGATTAGATATTTCGTCGATGGTATCATTAATAGTCTTTTAACCATTCGAGGGGATATACAATGAAAAAGCTTGCATTGTCCTTTGCGGCGCTTACCTTTTTGTCCGGTTGCGCTTACGTTACGCCCGTTTCCAACACGACTGATTTATCAAAGGTCGATTTTTCAAACAGCTATGAATTCAAACAAGGATCGGATTGCTCCTATTCTTTGCTGGGATTGTTGCCGGTAACGCCCGGAGCGCGCTTTATCGAAGCGGTGCAGGATGCCAATTTGACAAAAGTCAATTTTGTTGAATCCGGATACGAATATTATTTGCTGTTCGGTCGCCATTGCGTTCGCGTTTACGGAGAATAAGCATGAAAAAAAGCCTTGTTTTATTGACAACGCTGGGATTAACAGCTTGTCATTCCATTAATATGCGCGCATTGACGAAAGTGGAAGAAAGTTCGTCCTTGCAGTTGCCGCAACTGGAGGCCGTTTACGAAAGCCGCGTTGCACAAGCTGGTTTGGCACGTCAATGTAATTCTTCCGTTGTTAAAAGCAACAGCCCTTATGCCAGAATTTTTTATCGTGAAGTCGAAAAAAATATTTCCGACTATTACACGCCCAAAGCCGGCTATATCAAGCTGAATTACGTTTCGACTCAAACGGGCAGCGGCAACGGCTGGACTTTTTTCAGTATAATTCCGCCGTTTGTTTTAAACTTGTTCGGCATGCCGATGTCCTCTGCGACATATGAAACCGAAATGGAAGTTCGGATTCTGAATAACGACTGCAATCCCGTTAAAATCTACCGCGAAACCGCGGAAGAAACGGAATATATGGCTATGTGGTGGGGGTATGGTTCGCCTGATTACAAAACAAAAGCGTCGCTGTCCAGCTACAAGGTTGCTTTTGAAAAAATCAAACAAAAAATCGCCAAAGACCGCGACTTGATTGAATCCCGTTTGACCGCCAAGACCGAGGATAAAAAAGAAGCTTCGGCATCCAACAACCAACCGGTCACCGTTGTTATCAACAACAACATCGGCACTTCCAAAGCGAATATCGAAACTGCTGACAAAGAAAAAAGTGTTGATAAAGACGTGCCGAACGAAACGGCGGTCGGCGACAAAAAAGCGGAACGAACTGTTAAAAAGCCTGTCAAAACCAAAAAAGGCACGACGAAATCAAAAAAGACAGCCTCTTCGAAAACCAATAAAACAAAAAAATAATTCAACGCAAAGAGCCGCCCAAAAGCGGCTCTTTTCATTATCAGTATCCGTAAACTCTTATATAATCTTTTGTAAACAAAATAAAATTTTTGAAATTTCTATCAACACCGACAACTTTGTTGACATCTCCGTTGGTCAATTTAATGTCACCAAACGGTCCAATCAAAAAACGCCCAGCTCTCTTGGAGCAAGGCGTTTGTTTTATCCCATACGGTATTTTTATCGTCCCGTATTTTTTCGCCCGCGCAGCATTTGCGCAACGGCGGTTTGCTGTTTGGCTTTCTTTGCCGCGGGCTTTTTCATGCCTTTGGTGCGCGCGGGAATGCTGTCGGCGCGCGTCGGAATGCCGTTCAAAGCTTTGGAATCGTCCTTGCCCGTCATTTCCTTGCGGATTTCAAAGTATTTTTTCATCTGCGTCATCGTGTGGTCGCACACGTCCAAATACTTGCCGCCGTTCAGAATTTCGGGATTGTCTTTGAAATAGTTTCCGTGCTTCGTCCACGCGATTTCGGCAATCGTTTTCTGCGCGGAAATCGACTGATCAAAGCTCATCTGATGTTCTTTGTCCTTGCCGTTCGCGATGTCGTGCAAATCCTGCTGCATCGGCTCCAACAAATAATTGGCTTCATAAACCGTTTTCGTTCCCTGTTGATCGTACCACGATTTAAACGTGTCGGTCAGCAGTTGATCGCCCAGCTGCGCGTCGTTTTTAATCAGCGCTTTCGTAAAGCCCTCGGCAATCGGCGGATAATACCTGTAGAATTCCTGTTTCGGAGCTTCGTCGCCCAAACGGAACATTTCTTCGCACGCCGTCGCCGCGTACGCCTGCGCGTCGGCTTCCATCGCGCGCATGTAAATCAAGTTCGTTTTGACGTCCCATCTGTTTTCTTCCAGATTGGACGCGCGCATGAACTGACCCGCATGGCGGCATTCGTGGCACATCGTTCCGACCAGCTTCGCATCGGAGAACTTCGGATTCAAAGCAATGCGTTTATGTTCGGGATCCGCAAAACCGAAAGCGCGGTTTTCACCTTTGATAAAGTTGAAGTGGAATCCGTTGTCCGCCGCGATTTGCAGCGTTTCCAAGCCGACTTTGCTACGCGACAAGCGGTTAATCAGCGCAATCATGCGCGGACGGTCTTTTTTCGCGCAATAACGCAAATCAACATCAACGGCAGGCTTTTCGTCGGGATATTCTTTTTTTCCTCCGGGCGGTTCGAACGCCTGCCCCAACGTTCCCAACATTCCTTTAAGCTTGCGCTGAGCCAGAATGGCTTTCCAGCGTTCAATCGTGTTGCCCATGCTCATCGTTTCGCCGACGTTGCCGCGCGGCTGACCCATTTCGGGCAAGCGGCGCGCAAACGCGTCCTTGTTCGTCGGCAAAGAGTCGACGGATTTGTCGGGATCGATACCCGCGCACCTTTGCCGGATTTCAAAGAAAGCCTGCGCGTCGGATTTTGTGCGTTCGCCGACGGACGCGAAACGCGGTTCGTCCAGAAAATCCGGATTTTCCGCCGACAGATAGTTGCCGTTTTTCGTCCAGCCCACCTTTTCAACGACGGTTTTGGAATCGACGTTTTCGGCAAAGGTGTACATGCGCGTAAAGTTTCCTTTAATCGCGTCGTGCATCGGTTCGATGATGTAGCCTTCTTCGTAGTTTTGTTTGGTACCCGTCTGGTCGTACCAGCCTTTGAACACGTCGGCGACGACTGTGTCGTTCAAAACGCCCTCTTTGGCAATCGAGGCTTCATAGGCTTTGTAAATGGGCGGATAGAATTTGGCAAACGTCGCCAAAGGTCCTTTGTCCCCCTGCATTTCCAATTCCTTGCATGCTTTGACGGCGTACGCCTGTGCGTCGGCTTCCTTGGCGCGGGAATAGCGAATAATCGACGCGACGTTCAGTTGGTCGCGGTCGGGGATGTCCTTCATGCGTTCCGCCTGCCCCGCATGGCGCGATTCGTGGCACAAGGTCGACACCAGCTTGTCGTCGGACGCCATGGGCCCCAAACCGATATACTTCATATCACCGCCGAAATAACATCCGAAGCAGTTTGTCTTTGCATCCAAAAATCCGAACTTCACACCCGCTTTGTTGGCGATTTCCAACGTTTCGCGTCCCGCTTCTGATTTTGCCAAGCGGTTGACGATATGAATCATGCGCGGCATTTCTTCGTCAGAACACAGCGACAAATCGACATCGACCGTCAGCTTTTCATTCGGATCGTAAGAAACTTTCTGCTTGGGTTCATCCAGAACTTTTTGCAGCATTGAAGACGTCATTATTTCCATAATTCAAACTCCTCAGCGACCGCGGCGCGCCGACAAAGCGGACATAACCGCGGGATTCAAGGCTTTTGCCGTTTTCTTTTCAAACATGCCCGCCAACGGCTTTTCACCCATTTTGGGGCGTTCGCGGTGCATATAGTCGGGACGCGTCGGAATCGTGTCCAACGACGAATCGGGTTCCATACCCGTCAATTCTTGGCGCAGTTTGAAAAAGTCGCGCATATCGCCCATCGCCTGTTTGGCGACATCCATAAACTTGCCGCTTTCCAACTGTTTCGGGTCTTTGGTGTAATAGTTGCCGTCCTTTGTCCAGCACGCCAAAGCGACGACTTCTTCCGCCGTCATTTTCTGCTTGTTGTAGAACAAAGTCGGCTTTTTACCCTGTTTCAAATCGTAAATTTCCTTGGTCATCGGTTCGATTTGATAAGCTTCCTCGTACACCGTTTTGGTGCGGATTTGGTCGTACCACGATTCGTTTGTGTCCGTCATGACTTCGTGGTTGACTTTGCCGTGCTTATCGTAAGACGCGCGGAAAGCTTCCTCGATTTCGGGATAGCGGTCGGCGAAAATGTTGTACGGCGAACGGTCGCCCTGCAGGGACAATTCCTTGCACGCCGTAATCGCGTAAGTCTGCGCGTCGGCTTCCATCGCGCGGAAACACATCAGTTCCGAACGCACGTCCATCACGCCGAACGCCTCGTGCGCGCCGCGGACAAACTGCCCCGCATGGCGGCATTCATGGCACAGCGTCCCGACCAGTTTCGCATCGGATTCTTTGGGGTTCAAGCGAACCCAATGTCCCGCTTCGTCGCACGCGCCGCAACAACGGACGCCGTCGTCAAAGAAGCTGAACTTGAATCCGTTGTCAGCCGCGATTTGCAGCGTTTCCAGTCCGCACGGGCTTTTCGCCAAACGGTTGACCAACGCAACCATGCGCGGTTTGTCCGTTTCTTTGCATTCCGTCATATCGATATCAACGACGGGCTTTTCCGCAGGGTTATATTTTGAATCGGACAAGGGGAGTTCAAAAGCTTCTTTTAACATTGCAAGCGTCCTTTCGGTTATTTCTGAAAAGGATTGTATTTCCGTACACTTTTTTTGTCAATAAAAAGCAGCGTTTTGCCATAAAAAAAGAGGCTTTGAAACCAAAGCCCCTTTTTCGGGAGAAAAACCGTTTTATGCAGCCTTAAAAAGCGCGCCTGCCCGCAATTTGGGCGGCGATTTTTGCTTGACGCAGAGCATCCGCCGCGGATTTTCCTTTTTTGGACGCCAACGACTTGTTTTTCGCGCCTTTTAAATTTTCGGGATCTCGAACGGGCATGGATTTGTAGCTGGTGTCGGGCTTCATCCCCGTGCGGACTTCGCGCAGTTTGAAAAATTTGTCCGCCGTATTGACGGAAGCGGCGCACAACGACAGTTTTTCGGGATCTTCCAATACGCCGAGGTTGTCCGCCCAATAGCATTCCCCTTTGGCGTTCAAACAGATTTTGCTGACGATTTCCTTGGATGAAACCGCGCCTTGGTAGGGCAAATCCGCTTCCGACTTGTCCTTCATCGCGTCGTTCATCACGTCTTGAATATAGCCCTCTTCGTACCCTTCGACGATAATTTCGTCCTGATACCATCCGTTAAAGGTTTTCTGCAAAACCTTGTCGGAAACCGGCGCTTTGGCATCGGGCATGGCGTTTGCGAAACATTCCGCCATAACGGGCGCGTCTTCTTCGAATTTATCCCACGGTTTGGGGTTGTTGCCGAACACTTTGATCTGGTGGCATGTCGCGGCGGCGGCTGTTTCGGCATCAGCTTCCAAAGCGCGGTTGTACATCACGTCGCACTTCAGGTTGTATGCGCCGAAATTGCCCTCCGCCCCATGAATGAACTGCTGCGCGTGGCGCGCTTCGTGCGCCAAAGTCGCAATCAAAGTGTTGTCGTTCATTTTGGGGTTCAGCACCAGCATTTTCGTTTCGGGATCGCAAAAGCCCAGCGAATCTTTTTGGTTTTCGAACGCCAGCGTATAGCCCACGTCCGCCGCGTCCTGCAAAACGGCTTTGCCGAACGGGGAGCTTTCCGCAATCGTATTGATAAAGCTGATCAAACGGCGCTCCGCATTGTTACTGACCGCCAAAAGTCCCAGCTCAACCAAAGGCTTTTGATCGGGATATTGTTTTTGGGGCTTTTTTGATTTGTTTTTCTTGGGGAAAACGGTGCTTAAAATTTGTTCGGTCATAGCGGCGCGTCCTAAAAATCATTCTTGATGATTTTTTAGCGTGAAAAACTTTTCCTGTCAAGATTTTTGTCCAAAAATTTTTATTGCAAAGCAGAAAGCGAAATTGTATATTGAAGCTAAAGAAACACTTTTTCCGTAAAGGGGGTATGTTTTTCTCTTTCCAAGGGTGAAAGGGATTTTTATCGTTGAGTTTTCGTTTCGGATCGGTTATCTTGCCGTCCAAGCGATATGTTTTTAACGGGGTTTTGCCCCACTCTCTTTATGAAAAGGAATGATATCAAATGGTACAAGTCGTAGTTCGTGACAACAACGTTGATCAGGCTTTGAAAGCTTTGAAAAAGAAAATGCAGCGCGAAGGCGTTTTCCGTGAAATGAAATTGCGCCGCAACTTTGAAAAGCCGTCCGAAAAGAAAGCCCGCGAAAAGGCCGAAGCCGTTCGCCGCGCCCGCAAATTGGAACGCAAACGTTTGGAACGCGACGGATTCTAAGAAATCCTTTGACAATCAAAGCCCCTGCCCGTTCGGACAGGGGTTTTGTTTTATTCAAAAACGTATCCGCCGAAAGAAATTTTCGTCACATAAAACTGGCGGCACAATCCCGTCGGCAATCCGCCCGCTTTTTCTTTTGAAATTTCGCCGGGGGTCAAAGCCGTATCAAAGGCGTATTCGGAAAATTCCCCCGTTCCTTTCCAGTCCGCCAAATACCCCTCCATATAAATTGATTCGCCCTTTTTAACGACTTTCAGCGCACGCAGAATATTCGGCGATGCGGGAATAACGTGATTGTTGTTGATTTCGTTTTGGTTAAAAACCGGCCTGTCTTCAAAGCGGTACGACGTCCATAGCAGCCGTTCTTCGTGCGAAAAGTTTATCTTTTGCCAATTGCCGTCCGCCGCCGTTGCGCCGTGAATAATCGACACGTCCACAGGAACAACGGCATCGTACAAGTACACTCCGCGCGACATTGCCGAACGAAACCACGTCCCGACCGCATTGCGGTACCAGTCGACATAAACGATCCGACCGAAAACAGCGTATTTCTTTCGAATTTTGTATAAAATCCCATACCCGCCGATTTGAGAGCTTTGCCATTCCTGCCCGTCAACGTCTTCAAAAGCCTCCTCCATGGCTTCCGTCGGTTCGGCGGCGGCTGGCGCGCCGAACAAATACAGATAAACGGGACGGCGCAGTCCGTAAATCCAAACGGCGTACGCCAATCCTCCTGCCAGCCAGAACCCCTTTGTCCGCCAAAACGGCGGCGAAAGGACACGTTCCTTTTTGACATAGTTTCTGTTTTTCAGACGAATCCGCGCCATATCCTTTTATTTTCTGTTCGGCGGCACGGGGGAAACTTTGACCCTTTCGGGGAAAACGTCAATCAAGCGAACGTTTTGATCGTTTTTGCAAACTTCGTCCGCCTGACATTTCTGAATGACGGTCACCCGCGAATCCCGTTCCGCACCGCGCATATCCATAATCGTTTTATAGCCGCGGACGACCTGGACGGTCATCACGACATAAGCGGACATTTTCTTTTTGTTGCGGGCGGAAATTTTGATTTCATAGAATCCCTCCGCATTGACGGGCGGTCTGCCCGACAGGGTAATCGTTTTGGAATCAAAGAACATCCACGGCGGCAGCGGCGATCCGTCAATCAGCGTCGCCGTATACGCGACATCCCAGCCCAAATCCGCTTCGGCAAAGACGGTCGGCGGAATGACGACGACAAAGCGCGCATCCTCGACAACCCGCTTCATCGGCAAAGTCACGTTCAGGAACACGGGCGGACGATGCATCGGCACGGGCGGCAAACGCGGAGCGTCTTCGTTAGTGAAGCGTCCCATATCCCACGCTCCCATCACGCGTTCCAGCGCGCGGGAAATCGTATTCAGATCGTTTGACGCGAAATCTTCGGGCAAAGCGTCCAGCCCCAGCGTTGCGAACATGGTTCCCGTCGCATCCTGCAATTCGGCGAAATTCATCGCCATGCGCAATTTTGCGAACAAAGCGCGCGCGGCGGACGAAACGGCGGTCGCCTGAGCAATCTTATCGTCGTTTCCCGCATTTTCGTCGGACGATTGCTGAGCCAGCTGCTGCGCCACATTCGCAATTTCGACGCTGAGCTGATAAGTTTCTTTCGCCCCCTGATAGCGCGCCCATCCTAAATGGGTTTGCGTCAAAACAGCCATGGCAATGACTTGCCTATTCAGATTGTCAACCGCTTCTTTGACCTCGGAAGTTGTTACCGTCTGCTGCATTTTCATCGGGTTCAGCAGGTTCATTCCGACCGCCGCAGCCGCTTGCAGCCACGACGAGTTGGTCAAATACGAATCGCTGTCATAGTTGGCGGAAGCGAACAAATTCAAGTTCGGCAACAGTTTGACCAAAGCTTTTTTGGCTTCCAATCTGGTATTTTGCAGCTTGTAGTCTTCGGCGCGCAATTCGGGACGGTTCATCAGCGCCAGCCATTCCAGTCTGTCCAAATTCGAACGGATTTCAGGCAAAACATAATTTCCGTCCTCCGAAGCGACCAAACGGAAACGCGTGCCGGGCTTCAGATTGATCAGGGAAGCCAGTTTTTCGCGCGCCATCTGCAATTCTTTTTTCATTTCGCTCAGATCGCGCATCGTTTCCATCAGGGTCATCTGGTAATTCAAAACGTATGCGGGCTTTTCCCCCTGCCCTTCGCGCAGCATTTCCAAAACGGCGACGGCTTCTTCGGTCAAATCGTCGATTTCGGGAATCAGGCGTTCCGCCGCAACCGCCCGCCAAAACGCTTCCCGCACTTCTTGCAGCAAAGACTGCGTTTGCTTGCGGCGTTCCTCTTTGGAAATCAAGACCTTGTTCATATCTTGGCGCGCCTGATAATAGCTGACGCCGAAATCCAAAATGTTCCAAGACACCTGAATATCCGCAAATCCGTGCGTTTTTTCGCCGTATGCCGTCGGATCGGACAGCACGCCCGTTTTCATGGATTTGGATACGACGGCTTCGTAATTGCTGCGTCCCGCATACCCCGCGTTCGCGGCGATCTGCGGCAGCATGTCCGTCGAACTCAAGTCCAGCCGTTTGACCGTCAGCGCCGTTTCCATCATTTTCAAGCGCGCGGTCAGATTGTATTTCAGCGCGCGCGCCATGGCGTCGTACAGCGTCATCGGTTTGAACACGACATCCGTGCGCTGATCGGCAAACATTTCCTGAATGTCGCGATCGACGCGGACGGCGCGCTCCCAATCGCTGAGCGGTTCGGGTTCGACCGTGCATGCGGCGGAAAAAGCCACGGCAACACCGGCGGTTAAAAATGACGTCCTTTTCCAAAATCTTTTTTGCTTTGCAAAGAAGTTGTTCATTTTTCACCTTTCCGTTTCATGGCTTTTTTCAAAATATTCAGCAGCCGTTCTTTTTCATCCGTTTCGGATTTTCGGATTTTCGCAAAATCGGACGGCGTGTCAAGCGCCAAATCGTATTTGTCCCACAAAGCCGCGTCTTGTTCCGTTACATCCAATCCTGTGCCGATATCGACCAAGTCGTTGACCAGCAATCCCAAATCCGCCAGTTCGAAATCCCGCAAAGCCCCCGCCCCTTGCGTTTCCGCAGCGTAAATATCGGGGTTGGCGGCATAGTCGTCAACGACGTCATCCGCTTTTTCGGACAAAGCCGCATCCGCAGCGCGATTCAGCTTTCCCATAACGGAATCCAGCTGCGCATAAACGACGTCGATCAAAGCCAGTCCCGTTATGCCCTGCGTGTATTCCGCCCAGTTTTGAGCTTTTTCGTCAGCCGACCTGCTGCTTTCGAAACTGGAAATCATATCGGAGGCTTCCAAATCCACCCTGTCCAAATTTTCGATGAAATTCAAAGCCAGCGCATCCGTTTCGGGATAAACGGCGGATGAAAAGTCGGCAAGCGTGTCCACGGCATCGTTTACTTCGGCGCGTTCGTCATCAAATTCCTGTTTTTGTTCCGCCGCCGACAGCCGCCACATCAAAGCTTCCGCCTGCTGTTCAAAATCCTGTTCCTTGACAAACGCGCTTTTCAAGTACTCCGCCAAAGCATGCGCGTCCGTCCCCGCATTCCAAACATAATCAACAGGACGGGTTTGCAAAAAAGGAAAAACAAACACTTTTTGCAATGAAAAAGTGTTGTCCTGCGGCGTCAAAAACGCCGTTTTTTCCTGCGGAAGACAAGGTTGAGCCGACAACACCGCCGACAAAAAAGCGACTGTTTTCAAATTGTTGCGGATGTGAGTCAAGCGCGTTTGCATAAATTGAATCTCCAATCGATTTATCTTTTCAGAAAAAAGCTAAAAAAGTCTAAAGAAAACAAATGACTTTGGTTCGTAAAACAGGTATATTTCCCACAAAATCACACTTTTTCGAGGAGGATTCCATGACTCAAACGGCTCCGCGCGGGGAACGGCTGAATATCGGTTTGTTCGGACGCAGAAACGCAGGCAAATCATCCCTTTTGAACGCTTTGTGCGGACAGGAAGTTTCCATTGTTTCCGATGTCGCTGGAACGACCACCGACGCCGTTTCCAAAATTTACGAACTCATCCCCGTCGGTCCCGTAACGTTCTTTGACACGGCGGGTGTGGATGACAAGGGCGAAATCGGGCAAAAGCGTGTCAACGCCACGATGCGCGTGATGAAAAAAGTCGATATTGCCATGGTCATCACCGATGAAACGGGCGTCGGAGCGGAGGAAGACGTCTTAATCAAGGAATTAAAGGAGCTGGGCGTTCCGTTCGTTGTCGTGTTCAACAAATGCGACAAAGTGAACATCACGGGCTACGGTTTCGATTTTCCGACGATTTCCGTTTCCGCCAAAGACGGCGCGAATATCGAAGAACTGAAAGCTTTGCTGAAAAGCCTTGTCCCCGAATCGTTCAAAAAACGCCCGCCTTTGGTCGCGGATCTGATCAAAACGGGGGACACGGTCGTTTGTATTGCGCCGATTGACGCCTCCGCGCCGAAAGGACGCCTGATTTTGCCGCAAGTCCAAGTCATCCGCGACATTTTGGACGCAGGCGCATACGCTTACACCGTGCAAAATCAAAACGACTTTAAAGCCGCCACAGCCAATCTGAAAAATCCGCCCGCGCTGGTGATTACGGATTCCCAGCTTATCCGCGCGGTTGCCGAAACCGTGCCGCAGGACGTTCCTTTGACGACGTTTTCGACATTGTTCGCACGCTATAAAGGCGATTTGAAAATTTTGCTGAACGGTGCGCAAAAACTGAAACATTTGACGGACGGCAGCCGTATTTTGATTGCGGAAGCGTGTTCTCACCACGTTCAGGACGACGACATCGCGCGCGTCAAAATGCCCGCGCTGATTCAAAAAGCCTGTGCGGGAAAAATCGACTTCAACTGGTGCGCAGGGATTGATTTCCCCGACGATTTGGGCGACTACGACTTGGTTATTCATTGCGGCGGCTGCATGCTGACCAGACAGGAAACCTTGCGCCGTTTGAATGAGTGTGTGCGTTCAAACGTTCCCGTTACCAATTTCGGCATGGCTTTGTCCGCCGTGCAAGGCGTACTGGATCGCGTTACCGCTCCGTTCGGGGCAGCCGAATGAACCGCGCCGCTTTTGTTTTGACGCTGGCTTTGACGGGATGCGCCATTTTTGAATCGCATGAACAACCTTTCTACGAACGCCGCTACGCCTTGCCCGTCGAAGCACGCGAATGGGCGAAAACCGCACCGCTCAAGGATTTATGCCAAGCCACCAAAAACTGGCGTCCCGAAGCCATCCGCGACGCCGCTTTGAACGAAATTCACGCCCGCAAGATTGACACCCGCGCTTGTTATTACACGGGTATGGAACTGACGCCCTGAAAGGATACGCCATGAATCTGAAACTGACGGAAAAACTGAACAAAGCCCGTTTGCTGAAACAAGCTTTCAAGCTGCCCGAAACCATTGAAGCGCTGAAAGAATGTCTGGCAATCGACCCGCATTGCGTCATCGCGTCGGCGCAGGCGGGATTGTGTTCGCTGATGACGGGCGAAACAGAACAGGCGGAAAGCTTTTTGAAACAAGCCGTCGATGACACAAACAAATCCGACGCGCCCGTTCTGGCGTACTACACGGCGGCGCTGATTGCGAACGGCAAGGACTGCGCCAATTGGCTGCCTTTGTGTTCCGATTTGCAGGATACTTTGCTGCTGGTTGCGGAAATGCAAAGCGAAAAAGGCAATCACATTGCGGTAATGCGCTTGATTGAAGTGTTGTCCGACAAATATCTGAATACGGCTTTGTTTAAAACACCGCAAGCACACTACCGTTTGATTCGTTTATTGGCGCGCGCGGGCGAAACGGAGCTTGCCGCAGAATTGGCGAACGGGCTGGCGGAGGAAACACCCGATTCATGGGAAGGTTTAGCCGCCCAAGCCGCCGTGGAAATGGCAAAGAAAGAGTACGACAAAGCGTATTCCCTGACTGTGCGGGCTTTGCAGCGCGGCGGTTCAAGCAGCCCGATGCTGGCGGCTCAACAACATTGGCTGGCAATGAACAAATGAAAAAGAGCGCGCTTTTTCTTTCCTTTGCCCTATCCGCTTGCGTTACGCAAGAAAATCTGCATTCGACATCCGTTTATGTCAGTTCGAACATTCCCGCAGAGATTTACGTCAATAATTCAGAGATTTCCGAAGGCAAAACTCCCCGTCTGATAAAAAAGGACGGCGTTTCCTTAACCTTGACTTTGAAAGCCGCGGAACATCTTCCCGCCACAATCAAAGTGTATCAAGGCAAAAACATTCAAAAATCTACCATGTCAACCACATTCGGCGATCCGCCAGTCGACCGTTTCGGGCTGGCGACCGGTGATTTCGATTTTATTCCGCATGGCTGCGACGGCAACAATCCTTTTATGTCAACGATGGTTTGGACATGCCTCTCTTATATGGTTTCTTTTCCCGTTTCCATGGTTTTGGGAACGTCATCCGAAATCATCCGCCCAACCGTTCCTTATACGGTCGAAGAATACGAACCCAGTCAGCTTTACATCTATATGTTCAAAGAAAAACGTTCGGACGCGGAAAATAAATTATGGATGATCAGTCATTTCGTTTTGCGGAATTTTTCTTCAACCGCGATGAATCGAAACGAATTTATTGCCGCCTTGATGAAAATGACGGGATTGTCCGAAACGCAGTTAAACAATATCCTGGCTCAGAGCCATTCCCCCGACGAAGCCGCAAACGCCGTCATCCTAGCCGTTTTAAAAAACTGAATTTGCTTTACCTTACAAAAAAGCCCGCGTTTCCGCGGGCTTTTCCGTTATAGCACACAGGCTTATTTTTCCGCAGCCAAGTGTTCGTACAGTTTGCGGCGTTCTTCCACCTGTTCCTGCGCGAATTTGACCAAGTTTTCATAGCGTTCCGGATTGGTCTTTTTGACAATCTGGAAGCGCGTTTCGTTCGCCATATAGTCAGCCATGGCTTTCGACGGTGCCTTGGAATCCAGCTGCAGCCCCGGTTTGCCTTCACGCACGCGGCGCGGGTCAAAACGGTACAGAGGCCAGAAGCCCGCTTCAACAGCCGCTTTCTGGTGATCCAAGCCCTGTTCGCCGATTTCAAAGCCTTGGGCGATACAATGCGAGTACGCGATAATCAAGGACGGTCCGTTGAAGGATTCGGCTTCAACCATCGCTTTGATGACCTGCGCGTCGTTCGCGCCCAAAGCAACCTGAGCGACATAGACGTTTTCGGACGACATGGCAATCATGCCCAAGTCTTTGCGGGGCAAAGACTTACCGGCAACCGCGAATTTGGCGGACGCGCCAATCGGGGTCGCTTTGGACTGCTGACCGCCCGTGTTGGAATAAACGCCGGTATCCATGACCAGAATGTTGACATTCTTGCCCGAATACAAGACGTGGTCCAAACCGCCGTAGCCGATATCGTAAGCCCAGCCGTCGCCGCCCAGCGTCCAAACGGATTTTTCAACAAAGTAATCCGCCAAGCCGTTCAGCGTTTTCGCCGATTCCGAATTCATCGAAGCCAATTTGGCTTTCAACGCTTCGACGCGGACGCGCTGTTCTTGGATTTCGGCGTCGTTCGTCTGCGGCGCGGTCAAAATCGCGTTGGTCAAATCGCCGCCGACTTCGCTTTCCAAGTCTTTAATCAACTGGTGAGCGTAGTTTTTCTGGAAGTCGATGGACAAACGCATACCCAGACCGAATTCCGCGGCGTCTTCGAACAACGAGTTCGACCAAGCCGGACCGCGGCCGTTCGCGTCTTTCGCGTACGGAGTGGTCGGCAGGTTGCCGCCGTAAATGGACGAACAGCCCGTTGCGTTGGCAATCATCAAACGATCGCCGAACAACTGTGTCAGCAATTTGACATACGGCGTTTCACCGCACCCGGCGCAAGAACCGGAAAATTCAAACAACGGACGCAGCAGCTGAACGTTTTTGACCAGTTTCTTTTCAATCTTGGTCCGATCGACGTCAGGCAAAGACATAAAGAAGTCGAAATTCTTCTTTTCCTGTTCCAGATGCGGCGCGATCGGTTCCATATTGATTGCTTTTTTGGTCGGATCTTCTTTGTTTTTCGCCGGACAAGCGCGCGTGCACAAAGAGCAGCCCGTGCAGTCTTCCGGAGCGACCTGAATGATCCAAGCGGAATCGGCAAAGTCCTTGCCTTTGAACGCGGCGGATTTAAAGCCGGCCGGAGCCTTCTTCAGATCTTCGTTCGTTGCGACTTTGGCGCGGATCGCCGCATGCGGGCAGACCATGGCGCATTTGCCGCACTGAATACATGTATTCGGATCCCACACGGGAATATCCGAAGCAATGCAGCGCTTTTCATACTGCGTTGTCGCCGTCGGCCATGTTCCGTCAACGGTCCAGCCGAAATCGGAAACTTTCAGTTCTTCGCCCTTGCCTTCCAAAATCTTTCCGGCAACCTTGCGCACCAATTCCGGCGCCGTTTCCGGAACGCCCGGCAGACGGTGCAGTTTGGAAGTTGGTTTTTCCGTTACCTTGATTTCATGCAGGTGAGCCAGAGAAGCGTCCACAGCGGCGAAGTTCTTTTCAACCAGCGCCTGACCTTTTTTGGAATAGGTCTTTTCAATGGATTTCTTAATGGCGGCAATCGCTTCGTCGCGCGGCAGAACGCCGGACAAAGCGAAGTAGCAGGTCTGCATAATCGTGTTGATGCGGCGACCCATGCCCGTCTGTTTGGCGACTTCGACAGCGTCGATCGAATACAGTTTCAAGTGCTTCTTGATAATTTCTTCCTGAACTTCGACCGGCAAGTGGTTCCAAACTTCTTCCGCTTTGAACGGAGCGTTCAGCAGAAACACGGCGCCGTCTTTCGCCTGCGCCAGCATGTCGATTTTTTCCAAGAACGGGAAGTGGTGGCACGCAACAAAGTCCGCTTTGTTAATCAAATACGGAGCATTGATGACGTGGTTCGCGAAACGCAAGTGCGACGTGGTCATCGCGCCCGATTTTTTCGAGTCGTACACAAAGTAGGCTTGACCGTAAACACCGTCTTCGCCCGCGATGATTTTAATCGAGTTTTTGTTCGCGCCGACCGTTCCATCAGCACCCAAGCCGAAGAAAATGGCGCGTTTGACGTCTTCGTCTTCGATATCGAACGAATTGTCGACGTCCAAAGACAAGTGTGTCACGTCGTCCGTCAGACCGACCGTAAAGCGGGTCTTGGGTTCGGCTTTTTCAGCGTTTTCAAACACGGCTTTCGCCATGGCGGGGGTGTATTCTTTGGAAGACAGACCGTAGCGGCCGCCGATAACGCGCGGCATCGTTTTCAGCTTGCCCGCCGCAAAAGCGTCGGCAACGGCGGAAACGACATCCAAGAACAACGGTTCGCCCTGTGCGCCGGCTTCCTTCGTGCGGTCCATGACGGCAATCGTTTTGACCGTCGCAGGCAGAGCTTTAATCAGTTCTTTCGCAGGGAACGGACGATACAGGTGAATCTTGACGACACCGTATTTTTTGTCTTTCAGATGAGCAACCGTGGCTTCGGTCGTATCGGCGCCCGAACCCATGATGACAACGACCTGTTCGGCGTCTTTGGCACCGACGTAATCGACCAAGTGATACTGACGACCCGTAATTTTGGCGTATTTGTCCATCGCTTCCTGAACGACCGCGCCGCATTTGTCATAATACGGGTTGGCGGCTTCGCGGATCTGGAAGAACACGTCGGGGTTCTGCGCCGTTCCGCGCAAGACGGGGTGATCCGGCGTCAAAGCGTGTTCGCGGTTGAAGTTCATCGGCAGACCGTCGACGAATTCGCGCAGCTGATCGTCGGAAATGACTTCGATTTTGTTGATTTCGTGCGACGTGCGGAAACCGTCAAAGAAGTGCATGAACGAAACACGGGATTTCATCGTGGCGTACTGAGCAATCGCCGCCATATCCTGCGCTTCCTGAACGTTGTTGGAGCACAACATCGCAAAGCCCGTCTGACGGCAAGCCATCACGTCGGAGTGATCGCCGAAAATCGACAAAGCGTGCGTAGCGACGGCGCGCGCGGCGACGTGCATAACGAACGGAGTCAATTCGCCCGCGATTTTGTACAGGTTCGGAATCATCAACAGCAAGCCCTGCGACGCCGTGAAAGTCGT
>DEDN01000011.1:88737-98649 GCA_002349565.1 Alphaproteobacteria bacterium UBA2903
CATTCGCCCATCGGGGAAGACGGGGTAATCGGGTAGATAACGGCGACTTCGTTCAGACGATGCGCAACACCCGCCGCGGCTTCGTTTGCGTCCATCATCTTCATTTTTTGGTTTTTATCCGCCATGGATTTACTCTCCAAGAAATTAGAAAAAACAATGTGTTTCGGGAAAAATTTTTCCGAAAACGCCTGCCAATCAGGCGCTTTGAAAGCTTTTCCCGACCGCATGCCGGCTACTGTACCCCACAAAGGAAAAGGCTTCAACACTTTTTTAATGAAATGTCGAACGATTTGGCATAAGCTTTCCGCGAAAGGAAAAAAACATGCCCGATTTTTCGTTTGAACGGAATATTCCCGATTTATTCGCCCCCGTCCAAGGATTGGTCGCGGGAATCGACGAAGCGGGACGCGGTCCGTGGGCGGGTCCCGTCGTCGCGGGCGCGGTGATTTTCCCGAACCTTGAAATTCCGGATTACCTGCGCACGACGCTGAACGATTCCAAAAAGCTGACCGCCGCCAAGCGTGAAGCTTTGTTCGACGAACTGCACGCATCAAACGCAATCATCGGCTGCGGCAGCGCAAGCGTTGAAGAAATCGACACCTTAAACATATTGCAGGCGACTTTTCTGGCGATGAGGCGCGCGGTTGAAGCACTGCCCGTCAAGCCCGAATACGCGCTGATTGACGGCAACAAAGTCCCGCCGCAGCTCCCCTGCCCCGCCCAAGCCGTCATCAAAGGCGACGCGCTGAGCCTGTCCGTCGCGGCGGCATCGATTATCGCCAAAGTCACCCGTGACCGCCTGATGACCGAATTGGCGCGTGAATTTCCGTACTACGGCTGGGAAAACAACGCGGGTTACGGCACGAAAGCGCATCAGGACGGGCTGAAAGCGCACGGCATTTGCGTTCATCACCGCAAATCCTACGCCCCGATTAAAAAGTTCCTGTGATTTTGGAAAATGTTAAAAAAGTCTAAATAAATCAAGGCGTTTTTTATCAAAATTATTTTTCGATTTTAACAATTTAATTACCTCTGACGCCTATTCTGGTTGACAGAAAAGATTACCGAATGGGTGCAATATGACCGCTTTAAAAACAAACGTTATCCTGTCGGGCGACAGCATTGAAATGATGAACAGCCTGCCCGAAAAATCCGTCGACATGGTATTTGCCGATCCTCCGTACAACATGCAGTTGGGCGGGGATTTGTTCCGTCCCGACAATTCGCAGGTGGACGGAGTCACCGACGAATGGGATCAATTCGCCGATTTTCAGGCGTATGACAAATTCACGGTCGACTGGCTGAAAGCCGCCAAACGCGTGCTGAAAGACGACGGAACGTTGTGGGTCATCGGTTCGTATCACAATATTTTCCGCGTCGGCAACATGTTGCAGAACTTGGGATATTGGATTTTGAACGATGTCGTTTGGGTCAAAGCCAACCCCATGCCGAATTTCAAAGGCACGCGCCTGTGCAACGCGCACGAAACACTGATTTGGTGTTCCAAATCACCCAAAGCCAAATTCACGTTCAATTACGAAGCGATGAAAATCTTTAACGACGACAAGCAGTTGCGCAGTGATTGGGAGCTGCCGATTTGCAGCGGCAACGAACGGCTGAAGGACGAAAACGGCGAAAAGCTTCATTCGACGCAAAAGCCCGAAGCTTTGCTGTACCGCATTTTGACGATGTGCACCAACCCCGGCGACATCGTGCTTGACCCGTTCTTCGGTACGGGAACGACGGGCGCGGTCGCGAAAATGTTGGGACGCCGCTTTATCGGCATCGAACGCGAACAACGCTACATCAACGGCGCGCAAGCCCGCATCGACGGCATTATGCCCGTTCACGACAAATCCGCCCTGCAAATGGTCTGCAAGCGCAAAGAGCCGCGCATTCCGTTCGGAACGGTGCTGGAATACGGATTGCTGCAAGCGGGCGATTGGCTGTTTGACGCGAAACAGCGCTTTGCCGCGAAAGTGCATGCCGACGGTTCGCTGACGGCGGACAACATATCGGGTTCGATTCACAAAGTCGGCGCTCAGCTGCAAGGATTGCCCAGCTGCAACGGCTGGACGTTCTGGCACTTTGAAAAACGCCGCCACGACTTGGAAGTCATCGATACCCTGCGTCAGGAAATTCGGACAAAATTGTTCGCCGCTTAATCCGACGTTTTCTTCTTAAAAGCTCCGCAAAAATCATCCTTGCGGGGCTTTTTTCTGTTTTATTTTATCGAAAAAAGCGTTATCATTCTGTCCAGCTAATGAAAGAGGTATCGCCATGTCCGTTTTAGCCGAAGCTTTCAGCCACTCTGACAATCGCAGTTTTTCGCTTTTGTCGCGCCTGTTTTCGTCACCGATTGTGCGCGGAACGTACAAAGACGAAAAGCCCGAAATTCAAATGAACTTCGTCGGTTCGAAAACCGAACAAAAACGGTTGACGCATCTGGTCAATACGATTGCCCGCCACTCTCCGACAGGGCGAAAAGTACTGGAAGACGCGGCAAAAGCGGGCTATTCCGTCGACTTTGAACTGCTGGCGGACAGTTGCGGATGCTGCAACAAGGAAAACAAGCGGATATCCCTGAACCCGTGCATGAACGACGCAAAACTGACAACGACGTTCACTCACGAATCGCGGCACGCTCAACAGGATATGCGCGGCATCAATGCGTATTTCTGCTCTTACGACGTTGCGACGGAATTAAGACTGCGCCGCGCCAAAGAAGCCGATGCGCAAGCCGTCGCCCTGCAAACCGCGTTGGAAATCCGCGCCTCGACTCATGACGGAGCCGCGCTTCGGGAATTCAAAAAAGCCTATCCCGAAATCGTTGCCGAACTGCCGTTGACAACCACGGAAAAAACGCTTGAAAACGTTGTTGCCGACCGCAACCGCAATATGACCGTCGCCTTTAACGGCTGGTTTGACCAGCAAGCGATGGTATCCGCTTATGAAACGGGATATTTGAAAGCGCATCTGGAATCCATCAGCGGCAAAGACGAAACGGAGCAACTGCACATTTTTGCCGAACGTCCGTTCCGCGGACATTTGGATTCCGTTCAGATTGTGGAACGGGTTTGCCAAACGGAAAACGGAAAATGCTATATGGAAGCGGACAAGCATGCTTTGAACAATCCGAAAATGTGCGGCATCGCTTTTGAAACAAAAGAAGCGGCGGACGTGTTTTTCGCACGCCGCGAACGCCTGACGGGACAGCCGCGGGACAAATCCTACCAAGAACTGCCGTCGCGCGGATCGCTGACGTTTACGCCGAATTACGCCTATTTCGACATGCCGTATGATGTCAAAAAAGCCGCGATCCTGAATAAAATTTTAAGCCAAAAATCCCGTTAAGCCTTACGCCAAATCCAGCGCGAATTTGGCTTCTTCGGACAGGCGGTCAACGCTCCACGCGGGTTCCCAAACCAGCTTGACCGTCACTTTGCCCACGCCCGCAACGGCGGACACGGCTTCGGCGACTTGGTTGGGCATCAATCCCGCCACGGGACACGACGGCGCAGTCACGGTCATATCGATTTCGACATCGCCGTTGACCAGTCTGTCCATGCGGTAAACCAAGCCCAAATCATAGACGTTAATCATAATTTCGGGATCGGACACCGTGCGGATTGCGTCTATAATGTCCTTGATATCCGCCTGTTTTTCGCCGTCCCGCAAAGCTTCGCCCTTGACCACGACGTATTCGTCGCCGTAGTTCACGACGGGCATATCCGCGGGCGCGTTTCCGCCCCACAGAATGGATTCAAATTCGGACAATTCGTCTTTGATGGATTGGTCGGGATTGGCGTTCGTAAAATTGCTGACCGCTTCGGGATTGGCGTTAATGGGAATTTCGATTGTCCCCGTAAAGTCTTTGGGAAGCTTTTTCAGTTCTTCCTCGATAACGGCGGGAACGTTGGCGACCGTTTCGGCGGTCTGTTGTTCGTTTTCGGAATCTTTTTTATCCATCGGACGGGCTCCATTCAAAACTTCACTTTGTTATGCACCGAAATTTGCATTTTTTCAACAGTTTCTTTGTCGCCCGTCCTTTGGAAGTCATTGCGGACTAATTGCAGGATTTGCCGTCTTTGGCATCTTTTTCGGCGGCGGATTTTTTGGTTTCGCACGCTTTTTCATTCATATCGGCTTTTTTATCCTTGGGCATTTCCTTTTTGCCGCAGCCGCAATGTTCTTTGTTCATCATAACAAATCTCCTTTCAAGTTAAGTGAAGAACCGCTTAACTTTATGGAGCGCGGCGACAAAGTTCTCAATATCCTCTTTCGTATTATAGACGCCCAGCGATGCCCGAACGGATACGGACTGCCCGAACCGTTCATGCAAAGGTTGGGCGCAATGGTGTCCCGTGCGCACGGCAACGCCCTGCTGATCCAAAATCATCGCGATATCCTGCGGGTGGGCAAAGTCGGTTACAAAGCTGACCAAGCCCGTTTTGTCGGGCGCGGTGCCGATTTGAGTCGTGCCGCCGACGGACAAAACACCGTCCTGCAGCAATCCGCACAGCCGTTTTTCGTGTTCGGCGATGTTTGCCATACCGATATTTTGCACATAATCAATCGCAAAGCCCAAGCCGATTGCCTGCATAATCGGGGGAGTCCCCGCTTCAAACCGCGCGGGAACATCCGCCCAAACGCTGCCCGAAAAAGCGACCGATTTAATCATATCGCCGCCGCCTTCAAACGGCTCCATCGTTTCCAAAACCGCGCGTTTGCCGTACAGAACGCCGATACCCGTCGGACCGTAAAGCTTGTGTCCCGAAAAAGCGTAAAAGTCGCAATTGATGTCCTGCATGTCGACGGGAACATGAGTTGCCCCCTGACAGCCGTCGATTAAGACTTTCGCCCCCGCGGCATGGGCAAGCTTGGCGATTTCCTTTATCGGGAAAACCGTTCCCAAAACGTTGGAGATATGCGCCACGGACACCAGTTTTGTTTTTTCGTTCAGCAACGATTTGAACGCGTCCATGTCCAGCGCGCCGTCATCCGAAACGGGCGCAACTTTCAGCGTAAAAGGAATACGCTTTTGCAAAATCTGCCACGGCACGATGTTTGAATGGTGTTCGGCTTGCGTAATCAACACCTCGTCGCCCGCCCGCAAGTTCTGCGCGCCCCAAGTGTACGCGACAAGGTTCAGCGCGTCCGTCGCCCCGCGCGTGAACACGATTTCCTTGCCCGACGCGGCGTTTAAAAACAACTGCACTTTTTTGCGGGCGTTTTCAAAGTTGAGCGTCGCTTTTTCGGACAAATCGTACATGCCGCGGTGAACGTTCGCGTATTCGTTTTCATAACAAAACCGCATCGCGTCAAGGACTTGTTTCGGCTTTTGCGCCGACGCTGCCGAATCCAGAAACGTCAAAGGCTTGCCGTGAACCGTCAAAGCCAGAGCGGGAAAATCCGCCCGAATTTTTTGAATGTCAATCGTCATTTTTCAACCCGATAAGCCGTCCCCATTCGTCGCGAAGTTCGGGAATCCGCATCGTATCCAGCACTTCGTTCAAAAAAGCCGCCGTCAGAATTCTGCGCGCCTGCGCTTCGTCAATGCCGCGCGTTTGCAAATAAAACAGCTGGTCTTTGTTCAGCGTGCCGATGGCGGAACCGTGCGCGCACTTGACGTCGTCCGCGTAAATTTCCAGCTTCGGCACGGCTTTGACTTCCGCCGTTTTCGACAGCAGCAAAGCGCGGTGCTGCTGCGCGCCGTCAATCGCTTTTTTGTTGTACGGAATCAAAATGCCGCCGTCGAACACAGCCTTTGCACGACCGCCGACCGCGCCTTTGACCAGCTGGCGGGACGTTGTTTTGTCCGCGTTGTGGCGAAAGTCGGTCTTGATTTCCGCGCGTTCGTCACCGTTCAAAGCATACACGGCATCGCTGCGGCAAAAACAGCCCTCACCCGCCAAATCGGCGTATACGGACAGCTTTCCCGACCCCAGATGCACGGTTACCAAATCATACGACGCGTTTTTGCCCAGCTTGACGGTCAGCGCGTTGTTTGCGCCGTCGCTCAAGCGGTAATGAACCAAGTGCGCGTCGTCGCCGACGACAACCGCCGTATTTTCCGCCAAAGCCGTTTCGACAACGACCCGCGTTTCGTTCGGCTTCAGCATCAGTTCGTCCGCTTTTTCCAAATGTTCCGCCATTACGCCGCCGTCCCTTTTTGAAAGCGGGCGAAACCGTTTGCCCGCACTTCGTCCAACAGCTCCGCCCCGCCGTTTTCGACAACGCGCCCGTTGACCAGAATATGCACATAGTCGGGACGGATTTGTTCGTGCAAAAATCCGATGTTGTGGGAAATCACCAAAAACGACCGTTCGGGCGACCGCATGATTTTAACGCCGTTGCCCGCGACTTTGACCGCATCCACGTCCAGCCCCGAATCCATTTCGTCCAAGATGCAGAAATCGGGTTCAAGCACCGCCATTTGGAACGTTTCCAGCCGTTTCTTTTCCCCGCCCGAAAAACCGACATTGACGGGACGCTTTAACATTTCATCCGTGATTTCAAGAGCTTGCGCACGAATCTTGATGTGCTTCATAAAGCTGACGGCATCGTATTCTTTTAATCCCGCCGCCTTGCGCTTGGCGTTCAAAGCGTATTTCATAAAAGTCGACATCGACACGCCCGGAATTTCAATCGGATTTTGAAAAGCCAAAAAAATGCCCGCGCGCGCCCGTTCTTCGACGTTCATTGTCAACAAATCCCGCCCTTTAAAAGCAACAGCCCCCGCGGTTACTTCATAGCGCGGATCGCCGCACAAAACGTTTGACAGCGTGCTTTTGCCCGAACCGTTCGGTCCCATGATGACGTGGACTTCGCCCGCATTGATTGACAGGGAAAGTCCTTTCAGAATCGGCTTGTCGCCGACGTTCGCGTGCAAATCCGTGATTTCCAGCCAAGCTGACATATTTCAAACTCCTTTTCTTAACCGACGCTGCCTTCCAGCGTTACGGCGACCAAACGGGTGGCTTCGATTGCAAATTCCATAGGCAGTTTTTGCATGACATCCTTGCAAAAACCGTTGACGATAAGGGACACCGCTTCTTCCGCGCCCAATCCCCTTTGACGGCAGTAGAACAGCTGTTCTTCGCTGATTTTAGAGGTTGTCGCTTCGTGTTCGACGGACGCGGTCGGATTGCCGTCAACCATGACGGGCAACGTGTGCGCCCCGCATTTGTCGCCGATAAGCAAGCTGTCGCATTGCGAAAAGTTGCGGGCGTTGTCGGCGGCGGGCGCGACGCGCACCAGTCCGCGGTAAGTGTTTTGCGACCGACCCGCGGAAATGCCTTTTGAAATAATGGTGGACGACGTGTTTTTGCCCAAGTGTATCATCTTGGTTCCCGTATCCGCCTGTTGATAATTATTCGTAATCGCGACAGAGTAGAATTCGCCTGTCGAATAATCGCCTTTCAGCACGCAGGACGGATATTTCCATGTCACGGCGGAACCCGTTTCGACTTGCGTCCACGACAGCTTTGATTTATACCCCGCGCACAATCCGCGTTTGGTCACAAAGTTGTAAATGCCGCCTTTGCCGTCTTTGTCGCCGGGGAACCAGTTTTGAACGGTCGAGTATTTGACCTCTGCCCTGTCTTTGACGATGATTTCGACAATCGCGGCGTGCAGTTGGTTTTCGTCGCGCTGGGGAGCGGTGCAGCCCTCCAAATAACTGACATAAGAATCGTCGTCGGCGACAATCAAAGTCCGCTCGAACTGTCCTGTTTTTTTGGCATTGATGCGGAAATAGGTTGACAGTTCCATCGGGCAGCGCACGCCTTTGGGAATATAAACGAACGTCCCGTCGGAAAACACCGCCGCGTTCAGACAAGCGAAAAAGTTGTCCGTGTACGGCACGACCGACCCCAAGTATTCGCGCACCAAATCGGGATGAGCCTTGACCGCTTCGGAAATCGAACAAAAGATAATGCCCTGCTTTGCCAGTTTTTCGCGGAAAGTCGTCGCGACGGACACGCTGTCGAACACCGCGTCGACCGCCACGCCCGCCAGCATCGCGCGTTCATGCAGAGGAACGCCCAGCTTGTCGTACGTTTTCAGCAGTTCGGGATCGACATCGTCCAAAGTCTTGGGTTCTTTGGCGGATTTGGGGGCGGAGTAATAATAAATGTCCTGATAGTCAATCGGCGGATAGTCAACTTTCGCCCAGCGCGGTTCGGTCAGCCCGATCCAATGGCGGTAAGCTTTCAGCCGAAAATCCAACAGCCAGTCGGGTTCGCCTTTTTTTGCCGAAATAAAGCGAATGATGTCTTCGTTCAGCCCTTTGGGGGCGGTTTCCGCCTCGATATCGGTGACAAAGCCGTACTTGTACGCGTCGCCCGAAACGGCGTCCAAAGCGGAAATTTTATCCTCTGCCATAGCTTGTTTCCCTGCGCAAACATATCTTGTGATTTTGTATATAAAGCATTCGGAAAAAATTTTAAATACCTGTTTTCGCCAAAAAAACATTTTTACAAGGGGGAAAAAAACGGGTAAACTTGAAAAGTTACGTTATTTGACCGAGGGTTTTGAATGTTTAAGTTGGAAGATCTCTCTGCTTTTTTGCTGGTTTTCGGCGCTGTCGCGTCGGTCGCCGTGTTTTATTTCGTGTTCCGCTGGCTGCAGGCGAAAGCCCTTGCCGCCGAACAAAAGGACAGAATCATCGAATTGCAGGGCGAGCTTTTGAAAACGAAAAAAAGCCTTGAGGATTTAACCAAAGAGCATAACCACAAATACGATCCGTATTCGTCCCAAACGACGAAAAGCATCATTTTGGGCATGGACAAGGACGGCGTCATCCGATCCGTCAACGATTACGGCGTCGAATTTTTCGGTTATGAAAACAAGGACGAACTTATCGGCAAAAACCTGCTGGGAACGCTGCTGCCCGCCAAAGATTCGCACGGACAGAATATGACGAATCTGATTGAACGCATCAAAAACAACCCCCGTCTGTACGTTGACAACGAAAACGAAAACATCTGCAAAGACGGACGGAAAGTTTGGATTTCATGGACGAACCGCATCATTTACGGCACGGACGGCAACGCGTGCGAAATCCGTTCCGTCGGTTTTGACATCACGCCGCGCAAAGAATTGGAAGACGAATTGCGTCAAATGACCGTCATCGACCCCGTCACGGGTGTTTTGAACCGCCGCACGTTCTTGGAGGAAGGGGCGCGGGAAATGAAGCGCGCACGCCGGTACAAACGCGAATTGTCCGTTTTGCTGATGACCATTGACCATTTTGAAGCGTTGAATTCGGAACACGGTTCGACATTCGGCGACGAAGCGATTAAAGTTGCCGTGACCGCCTGCCGCAATTCGACGCGCGATTCCGATTATCTGGGGCGATTGGCGGATATCGAATTTGCCCTGCTGTTGCCCGAAACGCCGTTGGACGGCGCGCGCATTGTCGCGGAACGCATCCGCAACGAAGTGATGAAGTCGGATTTGTTCGTCAACGACGTCAAAATTTCCGTCACGACCAGCATCAGCATCGCGGCGAAAACAGCGGACGACGAAACCATTGATACGATTTTGCTGCGCGCTTTCAACGCCTTGCGCGCCAGTAAAGACCGTCAAAACAACATCGCCATTGCGGAATAATTTTCTGTATCCCACTGAAAACAAACACAGAATCGCAACTGCGAGCCTGCGATAGCAGGCGCGGCAGTCTTGGGCAAGTATCGGCACTCGTGCCGCCCCTCTTTCGTCATCGCGAAGCCCTTTGGGCTGCGGCGATCCATTGACTCCGCAAGTGAGGCGAAACATCTGCAAATGGATTGCTTCGCCCGCCTAGGCGGACTCGCAATGACGATTCCAAGGGGGCGTATTCTCCCGTACCGACCAATCCTGGGATTGCTTCACCCGCTTATGCGGCTTCGCAAATTCGATTTTATGTTT
>DEDN01000011.1:98817-117586 GCA_002349565.1 Alphaproteobacteria bacterium UBA2903
GGTGATCCCGTGCAAATATTGGCACCCGTGCCGACCAATCCCGGGATTGCTTCACCCGCTCCCACGGGTTCGCAATTGCGATTTTTATGTTTTAATATCAATATATTATCGAAATCACGAGGAGCGTAGCGACGTGGTGATCCCGTGCAAATATTGGCACCCGTGCCGTCCAAAACAGGGATTGCCGCTTGCGGTATAAAAACAGTCCTTTAATCCTTAGCGCAACAGAAAAGGGGAAAAGGCGTTAAACCTTTTCCCCTTTTGTCGAAAAGCGTCTGCTTATTATCGGGTCTGGATGCGACGTGCCAGAGCCGTTTTAACAGCCGTATTTTCCTGAGATTTCGTTTTTTCCGCAGACTGGAAGCGGAAGTATTTGTTCAGATCTTTGAAGCCGCCTTCCAAAGTGACCATTTTGTCTTTGTACTGCTGCCCCAGTTTCGGATCGTCTTTGGACAATTTAGCCAATACTTCCAAATGGCCTTTGGAACCGATTTTATAGCCAGCGTTGTCGTTAATCTTGCCGTACATTTCCTGAACGGCGTCGGTGACTTCAGAACCTTCTTTCTGCCAAGCAAAGTGGCAGCCCAAACGAACCGCACCGCCGTCGGATTTGATGCTGTCGCCGACCATAACGGTTTCTTCGGGTTTCGCACCGTGGGTATCCATAATGGACTGCATAACGTCCATATTGGGTTTCCAAACATTGCCTTCGTTCATCACCAGCTTGTCGCCCAGTTTGGCAACCAGTTCATCGCGGTATCCGTCATAACGACCGCCCGTCACCTGCAAAGGAGCTTTTTTGAATTGAACCTTGCCGTCAACGTTTTCCGTCGTTCCGTCGGCGCGGCAGACCAATCCGTCCAACAGATCCAAGGGGAACTGCATATCCGCCATACGGGCGACCGCGCCCGAAGCGGGCGAATCGGTGTACAGAACGAATTTCGCACCGGCTGCTTTGGCTTTGCGCACCGTGGCAATGACGCCTTCGTACATTTTGTTGCCTTCATGATACTGTTTGGCAACATCGTGGCAGATCTTCGCGTCGGCTCTTTCCAAGCGTTTGCGTTCTTCCGCGGACTTGCCTTCGTAGCTCAGTTCCGGCGTTTCTTTGATAATGTCGGGGAAGTGATGGAAACGGGCATAGCCGTCCGAGTTTTCACGGATGCTGTCATACAGTTTGTCCTTTTCCATGCCGCGGCTTTTAGCCAATTCTTCGACACCTTTGTCCCACGCCATACCCCAGTTGTTGAAGTAGTCGGAGATGGTGTTGTCAATATCGCTGACAATCAATTTTACGGGTTTCTTTTCGTCGCTCATAAGAACCTCTCTTCTAAAAACGGTTATCTTTAAATTCAGTTATACCGAAAGCGTTTTCGTTTTGCAAGACCTTTTTGTCTATTTTTGGATTTTTTTGCAATTTCGGGTAAAAAAGTCTGTTTTTTCTGAAAAAGGTTTACTTCTTTTCGCCCCGTTTTGCAAGGGATAGTTTCGTTTTTACGGCTTTTTCGGACACCCCTGCGCCGAAAACGCAACAAATAGACAAAAGCCCCCGATTCTTCCTTGAATTGCAAAACGTTTCGGGGTAAAAGCGTCAAAAACGAAAGGATTTTCCGATGACCGACATTGATTCTTTATTGAATATCATGGAAAAACTGCGCGATCCCGAAACGGGCTGTCCGTGGGACAAAACGCAAACGCCCGAAAGCATTTCCCCCTACACGCTGGAGGAAGCTTACGAAGTATACGACGCCGTTGAAAAAAAAGACGCCGCCCAGCTGAAAGAGGAATTGGGAGATTTGCTGCTCCACATCGTTTTTTACGCCCAAATGGCAAAAGAAAAAGGACTGTTTGATTTCCAAGACATCGTTGACGGCATCAATGCGAAAATGATTCGCCGTCATCCGCATATTTTTGGCGGCGAAAAAGCCCTGCCCGACTGGGAAAAAATGAAAGCCGAAGAACGGCACAGCCATCATCAGGACGGTGTTCTGGCGGGCATTGCGGATGCGCTGCCGCAAACGATTCGCGCCTACAAACTGCAGTCCCGCGCCGCCCGCGTCGGTTTTGACTGGGCAGCTCCGCTGCTTATCATCGACAAAATTTATGAAGAAGTCGGCGAGCTGAAAGCCGAAATCGTGCAGCCGACGCACGACAAGGAACGGCTGGACGAAATGGGCGATGTTCTGTTTGTATGCGTCAATTTGGCGCGCAAACTGAAAATCAATCCCGAACAAGCGTTGAAACATGCGAACGAAAAGTTCGGACGCCGCTTCGGACACATTGAAAAACGGTTGAAAGAAATGGGCAAACCGTTTGAAAAAACATCGCTGGAGGAAATGGAAAACCTGTGGGTCGAAGCCAAGCATTTGGAACACAAGGCTTAATTGTCGTCCCACAAATTCGCGGCATATTGTCCGACACGGATTCGTTTTCCCGTGCCGAACTGTCCGTTTTTGACAAAGCCGTACGTCAGTCCGATAATCTGATCGTCCGTCAGCAACAGCGGGTTTAGCCGGTTCATCGCCAAAAAATCAGCCTTCGCCGTTTTGTCTTTGGCGTCCGCGACGCGCAAAATTCCGTCGTTGTCGCCGTTCAGCCACGGGCAAACGCCCTTGCCGTCCCCCCTGCCCGCCATAATCAAAGCAAATTCTTTCGACATCGGCGGAATACCCGCAACCGCGTATTCGGGCAGCAGCAAATCCGCCATTCGTCCAAAGACCCAGCGGAACCATTTTTTATCGTGATACTGCCGCAACTGCGCATATCCGCGCGATCCGACGGCAATAAAGACGGAACGTCCGACTTTTTTCGCCCAATCGGGGTTTCCCGACAAAGCCGCGCGTAAAATCAAGCCGCCGATTCCCGTTGCGACAAAATTCAATTCTTCAATGTCCGCCCTTTTATCCAAAAATTTGTTCAAAGCGTCAACGGTTCGCACGATATCGTAGCGCAGCATCGGATAGCTGAAAGCGGCGGTTTCGTAGTCCTTGTCAAAATGGCTTCCCATTTTTTCGAATCCCGCCGTTCCTTGATACAATCCGTGCAGAAACACGACGGCTTTTTTGGGCGGCTGGGGAATTTCCCAGTCGTTGACGAACTTCATCAAAGCTTGATAGCAATCGCCGAATTTTCCGGACGCGCGACGGATTCTGTACGGGTCAAGCAAACGGCACCGCTTTGTCCAGATGCACTCCTGTATCCGCCAGCCCGCATAGAAATACCGGTCAACCCACCAAAACAAACCGCCGCATGTGAAAAATGGAACATTCATCCCGTCCGTTTCTCCTTCATCTCAATAGTAAAGGATAACCGCAAAAAAAAGCAAGACCGACACTTTACTTTTTTTTGCAAAAGTGGCACTCTGCCCCGCATGAAGAAAATCGAACTGTTTACCGACGGCGCATGCAGCGGCAACCCCGGATTGGGCGGCTGGGGGGCGGTTTTGCGCTATCGCGGCGTCGAAAAAGAAGTCTGCGGCGCAGAAGAAGCCACCACAAACAACCGTATGGAATTGAAAGCCGTCATCGAAAGCTTGAAACTTTTAAAGGAACCGTGCGAGGTTGATCTGACGACGGACAGCCAATATGTGATGAAAGGCGCGACCGAATGGATGCCGCAATGGGTCAGAAACAGCTGGCGCACCGCCGATAAAAAGCCCGTTAAAAACAGCGACCTGTGGCAGGAGGTTTTCCATTTGCAGCGCACGCACAAACTTCATTGGCATTGGGTCAAAGGGCATGCGGGGCATCCCGAAAACGAACGCTGCGACGAACTGGCGCGCAATGCTATTGCGGATCTGAGGGACAGGCTGGCTTAAAGGGCGCAGCGCCTTAAAACCGTCAGACGCGCCTTTTCTTCACATTCTAAACAAACCGAACCGTCAGACGCACATTCCTTGCAGTACGGCATTGTTTGGGAACACGGCAGGCATTGCGTTTCTTTCAAAAAAGTGCCGACGGGACACCGTTCGCAAGCCCCCGTTCCGTTGACCATGCCGTACCCGATATCGCAAACGCGGCAAGACGACGCGTCAGAGCAGCGCAAGCAATGCTTGGCGCACGGCAAGCAGTTGTTTCCCTGCAAAAACTGTCCTTTCGGGCAGATTTTGGGAATGCATCCGTTTTCGGACGGAACTTGTCCCTCGCCGCATTTTTCGCAAATTCCCGTTTCTTTGTTCAACGCTTCGTCTTCGCGGCAGATTTTTGCGATGCATTTGCCGTCCCTTAAATCGAACAGCTTGCCGCAACGGATGCAGCTGTCTTTGTTGCAAGCGGCGCAGTTTTCGAATTTCGAACACGAAAAGCAGTCATTGCCGTCCAGATATTCATCATCCGCGCATTGTATCGGCACACATTGGGTTTTGTCTTCGGACAACAGCGTTCCCGTTTTGCAAGCCGAGCATTCTCTTCCGTTTTCGGAACAATTCAAACAGTTTTCGATAGCGTTTGCGCACGGCAGGCATGCCGTTTTGTCACGGTAAGTTCCCTGCCCGCAGGATATGCGTTCGCACACCCCTTGTTCGTTTCGGAAATAGCCCAAAAACTCGTTGCAGACATCGCATTTGTCCGCTGCGGAACATGCCAAGCATCCCGTCAAAAAGTCGCCGCACCCTATACATCCCGTTCCGTTGTTGAAAAATCCTTCGGGACATTTGATTTGAACGCAATCGTCGGAATCGCCGTTTTCCTCCCACCCCGGGGAGCAAACGCACATACCGTCTTTGACAACACGCCCCTTTCCGCGGCAAACGGCGCAAGTCTTGTCATCGGAGCATTGCGCACAATGCGGCAAAACCGCCGAACATTCCATGCATTCGTCGCCGTCCAGATACAGCCCCGCTTCGCACAAAACAGGCAGGCAGGAGCCGTCGCTTTGCTTGGTGTATCCGATTTGGCATTCTTCGCATTGTTTGCCGTCGGCTTTGCAAACGCCGCATCCTTTGCCAAAGCGTTCTTCGCACGATTTGCATTTTACGCCGTCCATGTAAAACGTTTCGGCGCATTTCAAACACGCTTCACCGTTTTCGCATGCCGCACAGCCGGTCATACAGGCTAGACAGCTGTTTTTTTGCATATAAGTCCCGTCGGGACACTCCAAATCCGCGCACGCCGCGTCAAACGTCCCAGCGTTCAGACAAGCTTTACCCGATTCGCCGCAGTCGTCCGCGGTCAAACAGCGCACGCACATTCCCTTGCCGTTGGTGACCGTATCGGGCGGGCAGCTGCAATTCTGCCCCGCGCCGCAAATGCCGCATCCGCCCGATCCGTCGGAAGCGTACCCTGCAGGACAATGGCAGGAAAAGCCTTCAAAGTCGACATATCCGCGCGGGCAAGGCGTGCATTTCGTTCCCGAACAAACATTTCCCGCGCCGCATGAATTGTCCAAACAGCCGCAATACGCGCCGCTTCCGTCCGCGTTTTCGTAACATTCGGGCGTTTCCCCCTCGCAAACCGTTCCGTCAACGGTCACGTTTTTATCGCACAGTTTGACGCATTCTTCGTTTTTGCAGACATATCCCTCCGTGCAGTCCGCGTTTACCGAACAGCCTTTGCCGCACACGCCGGTTCGAGTCTGGCATGTTTCCCCCTCCACAGGGCAAGCTCTGCCGCTCAGACGGCAATCGTTGTAGCATTGCCCGTTGAAGCAAACTTTTCCGCGGGGACAATGAACGGCGGCGCACAGCTCATCCTCGGCGCAAGCCCAAAAAGGACACAATAAAACAAACAACACGAGGACGATTTTTTTCACAAAAGTTTCCTTTACGGTTTGGCGGCTTCGCTTTTGATTCGTTCAACCATGGCAAAAAAGCCGTTGCGGCGCGTCGGGCTTAAATGCGCGTCAAGCCCCAGTTTGGCAAACGCGGCTTCGACATCGGTCGCCAGAATTTCCCGAACGGTTTTGCCCGACAAAATGATTTGCAGTACGGCAATCAATCCGCGGACAATGTGGGCGTCGCTTTCGCCTTCGAATGTCAAAACATCGCCGTCGCGATGCGTTTTCAGCCAAACTTGGCTCATACATCCGTCGACTTTCGTATCGGCGTTTTTGTCGGCGTCTGCCATGGGCAGCAAAGCGTTCCCCAGTTCAATCAAATAGGAATAGCGCGCTTCCCAGTCTTCCAAAAACGAAAAATTCTCTATCAGTTCCGCCAGATCCATCTCAGCGCCCTTTCTGTTTTGCCATTTTCAGCAACTTTATCGCCGAGTTTTTCAGCGATTTCTTTTCGCCGCCGTTTTTGATTCTGTCCCGCGCGCACGGCAGCAAAGGTTCGGGATATTGCGACAAATCCACCCTGTTGGAGGGACGTTCGTGATACACAGGGATGCTTTCGACGGACGGTTCGGGCGTTCCGCCGCACGATTTCACCGCCGCGGCATAAGAGTCAATCCAGTATTTGGTCGAACGCGATACGCCGCAAAGCACGGGTTCCTTGAACGAATCGGCAGCCGCCGTAAAATAGGACCGGCGTCCCAGCGTGCAGATTTTCGCCAAACTGTCCGCCGCTTTGACCGTCTTTAACGCCTTGGGATCGGCGTCCAAATTCAGTCCCAGCGACAAAGGGCGCGCGATATGCTGCTGTTCGTAGCGCATCTTCAGCTTTTCGCTGTAAAACCAGCCCAACACAGCCCCCGTCATCGCATCATCAACGCTTTTTCCCGTCGGCGCTTCCCGTTTTGCCGATTGAAAATCCTTGAACACCTCGGGATATTGATGCGCAACCGCAACGGCGGGGGTGTAATCGCCTTGGGCGTACAGTTGATCGCAAACCAAGACGGAATACGCCACGGCATCGCCTTCCATCAGCCGCTTTTCGACCAAAGCGGAAGCGATTGTTTTTGTCGGATCGTAGCCTTTGATGGCTCCTTTTTCCATTTGTTCGGCGTGCCGCGCTTCGTGCGCCAAAGTCGAAACCAGTTTGTCCTGCGATTTGCCCGCGCCCAGAAAAATCAGTTTTTCGTCACCGTCGCAAGCGCCGAACGCACCCTCCAGATCTTCGACCACGATTCGATAGCCCGCTTTTGCGGCTTTTTCCAAAACGGCGCGTCCCGCGTCGGATTTCGCCGTGCGGTTAATCAGTTCGGTCACAAACGCCTTTGTTTTTTTGCCGCCCCTGATTTCCAAAGGCGTGTCAAGGTTTTGCTTTAAAGCTTCCGCCTTGTCTTTTTTGCCGGATTTGTTCAAAATCGTGTTCAAGAATCCCATAATCGGCACTCCTTATGTTACCCTTTGGAAAACAGGGATAGCACATTCGCGCCGAAATGTGAAGACTTTCAGACAAAAAGCCGCATTTTTTTCGCAAACGGAAAGCCCCCGCGGCGGTGTTCCGCAGGGGCTTTGCCTCGGGAATTGAATCAGGCTTCCAAAATGCCCAGCCGTTGAGCCGTTACAACGGCTTTCGTGCGGTTTTCGACGTGCAGATGACGCAGCAACGCGTTGATATGCAGTTTGACGGTCGCTTCGGACACGCTCATTTCGTACGCGATCTGTTTATTGGACAAGCCGTTGCTCAAGTGCTGCAAAACTTCGCTTTGGCGGAACGTCAGGTTTTTGCCGTCGGGCAAAGCATGCGACAAAATACGGCTTTCCCCGTTCGCGCGGCGGCGCATCCCCTTTAATACGGCGGGCGGAACATAGGAATTGCCGTCCATGATCAAACGCAGTGCATTGATGATCAGCGAATCGTTGGACAGCTTTGTGATATAACCGGCGGCTTGCATATCGAACGCATCCAGAATGTCGCGCTGTTCTTCGCTTTCGCTCAACATGACCAAACGGGATTGCGGGAACATCTCTTTCAAAGCCTTAAAGCCGTCTTTCCATTCCGCGCCCAAAATGTCGCGGTCGACGAAAATGATGTCGTACGACTGCTTTTTGTCCGCCAAAGCTTTGACGGCGGGAAAGTCTTTGACTTCCTGCAATTCGGTCAGAACGTCGAAACGCTGCAGCTGACTGCTGAACCCCTCGCGAAACAACGTATGATTATCAGCGATTAAAACTTTCATTTTTTTACCCCTTCTTTGTTTTCAAGGCACAACGATTAGCACCCTTACCTCTTTGAGCTTATGCAAAAACGAACAAAAACAACAGATGTCTAAAGGTTTTCATCCCTAGGGTGTAGTTCTTTGGATATACGCGGTTTATTTTTATTGAGTAGCGCCGTTTGTTTTTGTAAAGTGAAACCTCTTTTGATCGAAAGGTTTTTGCGATGAAAGTTCTGGTAGGGATGAGCGGCGGCGTCGATTCTTCGGTTGCGGCGTATTTGTTGAAACAAGCGGGACACGACGTTATCGGCGCAACAATGTCGATATGGGAAAAAGGGCGCGCCTTTCACGGTTCCGCAACAGCCGACGCGTGCTTCAGCCCCCACGAAGAACAGGATATCGAAGCCGCGCGCGCCGTTTGCGACCGCTTGGGGATTCCGTATTACACGCTGGACTGTTCCGACATTTACAAAAAAACCGTGCTGGAAAACTTCAAGCAGGAATACCTGTCGGGCAGAACACCGAATCCCTGCGTGTGGTGCAACGCGAAAATCAAATTCCGCGCCCTGCCCCAAGCCGCCAGAGAACAAGGCTTGGACTTTGAAAAATTCGCCACGGGACACTATGCGCGCATCCGTTTCGACGAATCGGCAAAACGCTGGCAGCTGCTGAAAGGAATCGATTCGAAAAAGGATCAGTCGTACTTTCTTTATCGCTTGGAACAGGAACAGCTGGGCAGGATTCTGCTGCCCGTTGGTGACAAAACCAAAGCGGAAATCCGCCAAATCGCACGCGAAGTCGGCTTGCAAGTCAGCGACAAGCCCGACAGTCAGGACTTTTACAGCGGCGATATCAACGATATTTTGCAAACCGCCCCCAAAGCGGGCAATTTCGTAACCAAAGACGGAAAAATCCTTGGAACGCACCAAGGCATTTGGAACTACACGGTCGGACAGCGCAAAGGATTGGGCATCGCCGCCGAAAAACCGCTGTACGTTTTGGGCTTCGACGTTGAAAAAAACAATGTCGTCGTCGGATTCGAAGATGAAAACGTCCGCCACACTTTAACGGCGTCAAACGTGAATTGGTCGGGCATTGCGCCGATAACGGAACAAAAGCATTTTACGGCAAAAATCCGATCTTCGCAGCCCGCCACGCCCGTAGTTGTCACGCCCGTGTCCGAATCGGAAATCAAAGTCGATTTCGAATTGACCCAGCGCGGCATCGCACCGGGGCAATCCGTTGTTTTGTATGACGGAGATCTGGTCGCGGGCGGCGGAATCATTGACGCCGTGCGCTGATTCTAGCGGGAAAAAGCCTTTGCCAGCAAAGCCGCCTGCGCCGCTTGTTCCTTGTCTATCTGTTTATAGACTTTGGCAACGTCGTCGCGCAAATCGTCGCGGAAATGTTTGTTGATGCGATTCATTTTCAGCGAGCCTATGTTAATGGCGGTCGGCAGAGCCTCGTTATAGCGCTGTTGCGCGTGGTCGGACAGAACATAGTCCCGCGGCGTCCACTTTGCCGTATCGGCGGGCAAGTTGGTGTTCATCGTGCGCACGGCTTCGGAAATCGCGGAAGACATATCCTTGCCCGCGTCCCAATGCAGCGAATCGATCTTGCCCAGCAAAGCCTCGTCATAAGACTGCTTGATGTCGCGCTGTTCCTTTTCGGGAACTTTGTCCTTTATCGCATCGATTTCGGTATACGTTTTGCCGCACGAAGCCATTAAAACCACCGCAGCGGCGGCGGTCGCAGCGGAAGCCAGACTTTTGCCGTATTTCGACACTTTGATTCCGCGGTTCAGCGGCGTTTTTCCCGACGGATTGACGGTAAACGTTTTTTTCAAGAAAGATTCGACCGACATGACAATTCCCCCTTAAGCTTATCTTGTTACACAGAATTATTGGACAAAAACGACAAAAAGTCAACGGCAAAAATTTTTTGATTTTTTATGAAAAAAAAGCTTGCACTTTTTATCAAACAAGGCTAAAAGAATTTTGTCGTTGCCGGTGTAGCTCAGTTGGTAGAGCACACGGTTCATACCCGTGCTGTCACTGGTTCGAGTCCAGTCGCCGCTACCATGAATCTTTCGTTGAATTNNGCTCAGTTGGTAGAGCAACGCATTCGTAATGCGTGGGTCCGGTGTTCGAGTCACCGCACCGGCACCATTAAAAAAGCTCTGATTTTTCAGGGCTTTTTTTGTTGCCTTGACATTTGCGAAAAAATATTCACAATTTGTTGCATCATGCAAAAACAGAATGCTGAAGTCAAAGCGAGAGGAACTCCTCCCGCTTTTTTTTATTCGAGGTGAAAAATGACGGTAAGCAGTCAAACAAACAAAGTGATTTACATCGGAAACGGGGTTGCGAAAGAGTTTGCAATCCCGTTTTCCTTTTTGGAAAAGGAGCATATCAAGGTCAGACAAAAGAAAAACGACATACAGACCGAACGGACGGACTGGACGGTCAAAAGCGGCAACTTGGTATTTGCGATTGCTCCCGAAAGCGGGGCGGAAATCGCGATTGTGCGCGAAGTGCCTTTAACGCAGGAAACGGACTACCGCGACAACGAGATTCTGCACGCCGAAACGCTGGAACGCAACTTTGACAAACTGACGATGCAAGTCCAACAGCTGGCGGAAAAATCCGCGCGCGCGGTGACGGTTGACATTTTCGACGATACGCAGGCAGACAGCTTGATTCCCAGTATCAGAAAAGCGGTGTCGGATTGCCAAACGGCAGTTGAAAAAACGACAGCAAACGCGCAAACGGCGACGGTGCATGCTGATGCCGCAGCAGCTTCCGCGACGAACGCCGCGGCGTCGGAAACAAACACGGCGGCGATGCTGGGGACAAAAGCAAATGTCGGCTTAGACAACCTGACAGCCGCAGGGAAAAGCAAAATCGCTTATGAAAACACGCCGTCAAGTGTGTACATTGATTTGACTTTGGGAGCATCGGGGCAAACATATACCGCCCCCGCAACCGGTTGGTTTGTTTTTGACAAAGTCGGCTCAGCAACGCAACAGTACGTTGTCTTTACGAATATAACGACGGGTTTTGCCAAAACGCGCGTAGCGGTTCAAAATACGGAAGTCGTCTGCGACTTTTTTCCCGTCGGCAAAGGCGAAGTCGTTAAAATCGACTGGTCAATTGCAGGACATTTAAACGCGTTCAGATTTTATTATGCGAAAGGGGAAGTGTAATGTTTACGGCTGTAAAGAACAACGAAATCCGCCTGTTCAACGAATCCGAACAGGCTCTTGTACTCAATGCGGAAATGATCGGATTGACTGGATATGAAATCGTGCAAACCGATACGAAAATTTGCGCGGGTTATGATACGCAAAAAACGGGCGTGTATTACAAAAAAAACGAAGTGCCGCCCGCGCCGCAAGCGTGGATTGACGAAAACGAACGACAACGGCGCAGAATGCTGTATCGGGAAAACGCCGACGACCTGACTTTGCGCCGCGCGCGAAAAACAGCCCTCGGCATCTGGAGCGCACAGGACGAACAAGAGTATGTCGAAACCATGCGGACATTCAGCGAAACAATGAAAGGATGATAACAACAACGGGCGGAAAGGTTCGCTTTCCGCCCTGACGCTTATTTCATAATTTGCCGAATTTGGCGTAATTGTTCCTTAAGTTCACGACGCTTTTGCTTGTAGCGTTTCCGCCGCTTTCCGAACGTGATTTTTGACAGGATTTTATACCGCCAGTATTTAATTTTGTCGCGTCGGTAGTGCATGACGCGCCGAATCAAATCGACGTTTCCCCCCTGCTGTTGAGTTTGGAAAGATCCCAGCAAAGCAGTCAACCGCATCAAAATTTCTTCATAAAACGGCGTTTTCCGCGCATATTCCCACCAAAGATACGCCAGATCTTCGCTGGGATCTTTCCACGGCTTTCCGCCGCCAGCCCAATGGATGATTTTGGGATTTTTTCTGTCTGCTTTATACTGTTTAAAAAAACGCATCGGCATGAATTGAAATAAATTTCCCGCTTTAAAAGCTTTGTTTTCAGTCGGAAAATTCCAAGCCGTATCCAAATAGAAAATATCCTTTTGGAAAAACGCGTTTAAAGCGTCTTGTTCCAAAATGCGGTAATGCGTCGCCGCACACCGTTCAATAATTTTCCGGCTGTAATCGTTTTTGTTAAATTCAGGGATGTTTAACAACATAACGCCGGTATTAAAATATCCGAACGGGTCATCCAGTTTTAAAACTTTATCGGCATATTCTTTCCAATCAGCTTTGGGATCTTGAACAAACGCTCCCCAAACCAAATCCAAACACGCCGCCAGCGGCTTGTCGTCGACAGGCGTATCGTACAGTTCTTTCGGGTCGGCGTTGAAAATCAAATCAACATCGGTGAACACGACTTTTTTAAAGTTATGTAAAATCAAGGGCGAACATAACCTAAAATAGCACTCTATATTGTAATCTCCGTGAAATTTTAAATCATAAGATGACAAGAGCGAAATGGGATTTACAAAACGCAGATGAATGTTTTCACAGTTGATTGAATCCTGCAATTTTTTCTTGTTTTCAGCGGAAATACCACGTTCAAAAACAAAAATGTCGTAATTTGTATTGTGGGACGCGTGATCCAAAATTGATTGCAACCACACGGACAAATACGGAGCGTATTCGTTACTGGAAGATGCCGCTATAACAGCGTAATTTTCTTTAAAATACGGTTTCGGCGCAACAAAATCTTGATTTGTATTTTTGATGAAACTCGTATCCATTTCTTTAATCAGGTATTTTTTTCTTTATACTTTTGTATAATGAACACCGTCAAAAGAATTTCACCCAGAAAACCTAAAAAGCGCATTTCATACGAATTGAAAAATTCGCTGTCGATTTTTTCGTCAACACGTTTTTCAATTTTAAACAAAAAATTGCAATATTCATCAAACATCGCTTTTTGCATAATAAACATGTTTGCGATATATTTTATATGCCCGTTCCTGACTTCCTCTGCCGTATCAGCATAATCGGGGAACATTTCTTTGACAGTATCCAACATTAAATGGAAATGATCGATTTTTTGAGCAAACAAATTTTTATAATCTTCAATCAAATTTTTATGCATATAATTTGTGTAATCATACGCTTTCGGGACGATGCAGTCGAAACCCTTAACGGCTTGTTCTATTTTATCATCCGCCAAAAATTCCAGATAATCATCGTTTATTTTGTCAAAAGCATACCAAGAAGATGCCGGAAGCCATTTTTCAGTAGGACGCTTCTTTTTATCGTCAAAAAGGAAGTGCCTGCGATAGTGCATAAAGCCGATATAATCAGGATTTCCCAGTTTATCGTAATTTTTCCATGCCCAATATTGAGCGGACAACTCATTGTATTTAGGATTTTCCGCTGAAATGTTTTCACCGTCATCGTCGCGCAACATACCGTCAAACAAACGTTCCGCATTTGCACACCCAGTCTGAATCGGCGTCAGAATATCCGATTTCAAAACCTTGTGTTCGTCATGATAGGTGATTAAAATTTTAATATTTGACATATTAAGTTCTTTCCTGCTTGTTTTTATTTGTCCGCATTTATCCCGCTTTTGAAAGCCTGATGACTCCAATAATAGTCCCATTCGCCGAATCTGCCGACGCTGTTGACGCCGTTCGCGGTCAGGAAATCGCGCACGATTTTGCGGTTTTCGTAAATGTCCGGCGTGAAAATGATGTTTCCGTATTTCTCAAAGCGGATATCTTTGACAACGATGTCTTTATCGTCAAAGCCGCAGAGGTGTTTTAATTTTTCGACCGTTTTTTCAAGGATTTCCGCCTTGTCGGGAATTGCCGCGTCGTTGGCGAAGAAAATTTCCGCCTGCAACGACGAACAGCCGTCGGGCGCGTTGTCGGGCGATTTTAAATTCGGGGAGTACACGCGCGCGGGCGGCACGTCCTCGTCGTAAATGTAAAACCACAGATGTTTTGCGACGTCGTGGCGGTTGAAGCCCAGCGACACCTGATAACCGCAAGTCCAATGCAGGTTTTCCGCCGCTTTTTTGACTTCGGCGGGAACGTTGTCAAGCATTTTCACGACTTCGGGCAAAGGCGCGGTGGAAATCAGCTCGTCATAACTTTCCGTCGTTTCGTCCTCAAAAAACACTTTTTTCGCCGCCGGGTCGATTTTAACGGCGCGCTTGTTAAAGCGGATGTCCAATCCTTTGCGGCAATCGTCCAAAATACTGCGGAAGCCGCCCTTTTTCGGGTAGTTCATAAATTTCGTGTAATAGAAATTTTCTTTCTGCTCTTCGAACGCGCCGCGCAGGACTTCGGGCAAAGGCGAAACGTGCAGGCGGTTGCCCACCCATTTCGTTTCCAGTTCCGCCGCTTCCTTGCCCCAATATTTGCGCGTGTAAGCGAACGGGAAGTTTTCGGCAAAGTAATCACCGTACTGAACCCGCAGCCATTCGGCATAGTTTTTAATTTCCGATACGTCTTTTTTCGGGCGGTTCACAAAGCTGTCGATGATTTTGACTTTTTCTTCAACAGGCAAAGGCGCGAGGTTATTCTGCGCGGGATGTTTCAGCCAGTATCCGCGCCAATAATTGTAAGACACGGGCGGATGCGCGTACAGCGGCGAGGATTTCGCAAACAAATCCGCGATATACGGATCGTCGGCAAAGGTGAAATGCACAAAACGGTCGAATCGAAAGCCGTCAATCGTGAAGTTTCCGCACAAGCCGCCCCAATCGGCGTCCTGTTCGAAAACAACGGGATTTCCGCCTTTTTTCTTCAAGTGATAAGCGGCTGAAATGCCCGCCGCGCCGCTTCCGATAACGACCGTTTTCATCTTACCATTCCTTTGACGCGTGCGCCGTAATCTGTTTGACGCAGAAATCGTACATATCGTCGGATTTTAACGCTTCCTTGTACCAGTCAACCGTGAATTCAAGCATTTCTTCAAGGCTTAATTTCGCGTGCCAGCCCAGCATGACGTAAGCTTTCGTCACGTCCAGATTCAGCAAAGTGTTTTCGTGCGGCGCGTTCGGGTCGGACGCGTCGACGACTTCGCCCTTGCCGTAAATGGCGACCAGACGGCGCACAACTTCCAAAACGGTTTTATTGGCGGAAATGTGCGGTCCGAAGTTGAATGACGTCGCATATTTCACGGGGTCTTTCATCAGCATTTCGCCGACTTTCAAATAGCCCGACAGCGGTTCAAGGACGTGTTCCCACGGGCGCGTGGCAATCGGATTGCGGATTTCAATCGGTTTGCCCGCTTCAATAAAGCGGATGCAGTCGGGAATCAGGCGGTTGTCCGACCAATCCCCGCCGCCGATAACGTTGCCCGCGCGCACCGTTGCGACCGCTTTGCCGTGCTGTGCGTATTTCGCGGGGTCAAAGTAGGAATGACGGTACGCCGCCAGCATCAGTTCCGTGCAGCCTTTGGACGCGGAATACGGATCTTGCCCGCCCATGCGGTCAGTTTCCTTGTAGCCCCAAATCTGTTCGACGTTTTCGTAACACTTGTCCGAAGTAATCATAATCGCGGTTTTCAGGCAGTCGTTGTTGCGCATGACTTCCATGACGTTCAGCGATCCCATGATGTTCGTTTCAAACGTGTATTTCGGCTGTTCGTAGGACGTGCGCACCAAAGCTTGCGCCGCCAGATGAAACACGATTTCGGGCTGATATTTTTTCACCGCCGCGTCCAGAGCGTCCAAATCCCGCGTATCGCCGCGCAAATCGGCAAACAAACGGTCTTTCAGATGCGACGCGCAGTAGTTGCCCTTGTCGGAATACGGGTCAAGCGAATATCCGACGACTTTTGCGCCCAGCATTGTCAGCCAGATTGCCAGCCAAGAGCCTTTGAACCCCGTATGTCCCGTCACCAGAACGGTTTTGCCTTTGTACAGATTTTCGTAGTTATACATGATTTTTTTCCCAATCGATGATTTGCTTCAACCCTGTTTCAAGGTCGTATTTGTGGTGATAGCCGACTTCGCGGGTCAGCCTTGTGTTGTCGCCGACGACAAACGGATCGTCAAAGTTCGCAGGAATCGCTCCCCACAGAATTTCGCCCTTGAATCCTGTCAATTCCGCCATTTTTTCGACAATAACGCGCAAGCGTATCGGATTGCCCGAACAAATGTTGACCGCGCCCGTCACGTCGCTTTCCAAAAAAGACACAATCGCCGCCGCCGTGTCAAAAACGTGCGAATAATCTTGAATTTTGACGCAATCGGACACTCTGACATCCTCGCCCGCCAGTATGGAATGAAGCACGGACGGCATCAGACGGGTCGGCTTTTCGTTCGGACCGTACAGGTTGAAAATCCGCGCCCACTTGAAAGCGACATCGTGCGCCTTGGCGAAAATGCATCCCGTATTGTAAACGGCGGCTTTCGCCTGCCCGTACAGCGACGGGTTCGTCAGCGGCGTAATATCTTCGCGCAGGTAGCCTTTGGAAAAGTCGTATTCCGACACCGTTCCCGCACCCAGAAAAGTCTTGCCCCCGTGTTTGACGAACGTTTCCAACAGAGCAATCGACGCGCGCATCCAGTCCAGATTGACATCGCTTGAATGACACTTTGCCCCCGTGAACCACGCCAGATGAATCAGCGTGTCAAAGCTGTTTTCCGCCAGAAAAGCGTCAACCGCTTTGTCGTCCATCAGGTTCATTTCATGCTGAACCAAGTTCGGCTGTTCGGGCGCAAACGGCGGATAAACCAATGAATGGACTTCATAGCCTTTGCGCAACAGTTCGGCGACGACTTGCGATCCGATAAAGCCCGTCCCGCCCGTGATTAAAACTTTTTTCATTTTTCCCACACTTTCCACGGCGCTTCGTTTTTCGCCCACATTTCGTTCAAATCGATTTTGTCTTTCAGCATATCCATCGGGCGCCAAAAACCGTTGTGGTGATAGGCATTCAGCTGCCCGTCCTTCGCCAGATTTTTCAACGGAGCCTGTTCAAACGGCATAGCGTCGTCGTCGGGGATATAGTCGAACACTTCGGGATTGCAGACAAAGAATCCGCCGTTAATCCACGACCCGTCTCCCTGCGGTTTTTCTTGGAATTTGGTAATCGTACCGTCGTCTTGAATATCCAGCGCGCCAAAGCGTCCCGACGGCTGAACGGCGGTCAAGGTCGCAATTTTGCCCGATTTTTTGTGGCAATCAATCAGCGCGTTGATGTCGATGTCCGCCACACCGTCGCCGTACGTCAGCATGAACGGCTCGTTTCCAAAATATTCCTGCGCCTTTTTAATACGTCCGCCCGTCATCGTGTTGCGTCCCGTGTACGCCATGGTAACTTTCCACGGTTCACAGCGGGTTTTGTGAATCTCGACGGCGTTGTTGCACAAATCGACTGTTACATCCGACGTGTTGGAATAATAGTTCAAAAAATACTCTTTGATGACTTCATGCTTATATCCGCACAAAACGACAAATTCGTTAAACCCGAAATGGGAATAGATTTTCATAATGTGCCACAAAATCGGATATCCGCCGATACCGACCATCGGTTTGGGACGAACTCCCGTTTCTTCTCCAAGGCGCGTTCCCAAACCGCCGGCTAAAATACCTACTTTCATTTTGAATCCTTTCTGTATTTGTATTTGAACGAGACCGCAAACCCCAAAAGACGAATCTTGACGCGCTTTTTTTCAGGATTGCGGGAAATCGAAAACAACCGTTGTCCGATCGTCGGGTCTTTGTAGCTTTTGATTTCCGTATAAATTTGCGCCAAAGACGGCAGCATTTCGAAAATCGCCAAAGACGCCGCCTGATTCTTGTCCAGTACTGAAATTCCCAAAGACCGCGCAAGAAACAAAGACAGCCCTCTTTCATTTTTTTGCATCAAATCAGCGGGAACGATGCGGCTCAATTCGGTCAAAGTTTCCATCGCCGCATTTTTTCGAACCTCGCGGTCAATGCCTTGCGTAGTAGAGCCGCTGCGCAGAACATAATGATATCCCGCTTTGGGCTGCACGGCACTTTTGCCGGCGTAAAGCGCGGCTTGGACAAAGAACAGATTGTCCCTGAAAATGCTTTTGGTGCCGTCGGGCAAACGGATGTGATGCCGTTCAATCATCGCCCGCCGGTACAATCCGTTCCAAATACAGCCGTATTTTTGCGTTTCAAACAAATCCTCCGCATTTTTCGGGGGAATATCGCGCAATAACGGAACAATGCGCTGCGTTTTCGATTTTTCCAAAATATAAGGGCTTAAAACCACATCGGCATTTTCGGTTTCAGCCGTTTTATACAGATTTTCAAACAAGTCGGCTTCAACCCAATCATCCGAATCGCAAAAGCCGACATAATCGCCCGTAGCCGCGTTTAATCCCGCGTTTATCGCCCCCATGTAGCCGATATTTTCGGGCAGACGGATGATTTTAACTTTGTTCGTTGCGTATTTGTCCATTAAACGGCGGCATTCGTCGGACGCGCCGTTGTCAATCCAAACCAGTTCAATGTCCGCCAAAGTTTGCGCCGCCAAAGACGGCAAGCTTTTATCCAAAAAATCCTCTGTTTTGTAAACCGGAGTGATAACGGATACTTTAGACATGACACTTTCCTTGAAAAGAGCGAACGGGATTTGCAAAAACAGAATGCAAAAACACTCTTTCCCCGCGTTTTAAGCTGATTGCTCTGGACATAAGCGGAGCTTCCCGTTCGTAAAAGAAATCAAGCATTGATCAGCTCCGCCAATCGGATGTCTTTTTTGATAAAGCCGTTCAGCGTGTTCGGATGGACGTGCATCATTTGTGCGATCTTGTTGCGCGAATAGCCGTTTTTCAGCAGTTG
>DEDN01000016.1:0-3664 GCA_002349565.1 Alphaproteobacteria bacterium UBA2903
CTCTCTCTAATAGCTCCGCCCCGTTCCCGAAGCGCAAGAGAGGTTATAATGTTTTTCCCCCTCTCCTGTCAACAGGTTTATTAAAAAAAATTCAACTTTTTTGCATTTATTTGAAAAAAGCAAAGATTTCCGCAGGATTCAGCCCCTTGTCACGCAGAGCTTTTACCGTTATCGATTGATTGCGTTTGGCCAAACGCTGTCCGTTTTCATCCAAAATCAAGCGATGATGCTTATATAAAGGCGTCCGCAATCCGAGCAATTCCTGCAAAAGGCGATGAATATGCGTCGAATCGAACAAATCTTCGCCGCGCGTCACCAAAGTTACCCCCTGTGCGGCGTCATCCAGCACGGAACAGAGGTGATAACTGGCGGGAGTTTCTTTGCGCGCCAGAACAATATCACCAAAAATCGAGGGATTCGCCCGCACCGAACCGCGCAATTCGTCCGTAAAATAAAGCGAATCGCCTGTCAGAGCCAAGCTTTTGACTATATCCAACCGCCAAGACCATCTGTCATAGCGCGATAAATCCAAATGCTTTCCGCGGCAAGTCCCCGGATAAACCGCCGTTTCGCCCGCGTGCGGAGCATGTCCCATGCGCGCGATTTCCGATTCGATTTCTTTTCTGGTACAGACGCAAGGATACAAAACACCGAGCCGTTTCAGCTTTTCCAAAGCTTCGGCATAAAAATCCATCCGTTCCGACTGGCGAATCGGCTGTTCATCCCACTTCAAGCCCAGCCAATCCAAGTCTTCCATAATGCCGTCGACGAATTCGGGCTTACAGCGAATCGGATCGATGTCTTCGATTCGCAACAAGAACTTGCCGCCCGCTTTTTTGGCTTCCTCAAAAGCGAATCGGGCGGCGAAAGCGTGTCCGATATGAAGCCGTCCCGTCGGCGACGGCGCAAAACGTGTTACAATCATCATAAAATCCTTTACCCGACGAAAGAGTTTCCCGTCCGATACGTTATATTATGGTTTAAAACAGCTTAATCACTGCAAATCCGCCCGCCAGCAGAAGAAAAAACACCGTCGCCAGCCAGCCCAAGTGCTTTTCGATGAATTTTTCCATCGGCGCGCCGAATTTCCACAGCAGCGCGCCCAGCAAAAAGAACCGCCCGCCGCGCGACAAAACGGAAGCAGCGGCAAACACGCCCAAATCCAAACGGGTCATCCCGCTGAGAATCGTTATCACTTTGTACGGAAAAGGCGTAAATCCCGCCGCCGCGACAATCCATGCGCCGAATTGATTGTAAGCGTCGATAAAAACCTGCAGTTTGTCCATATAGCCGTAAAAAGTGAAAATCGGCACCGCAACCGCGTCATACAAAAACCAACCGATGGCATAGCCGAAAAAGCCGCCCGCAACGCTTGCCGCCGTGCAAACCCCCGCGTAAAAGAACGAACGACTCGGACGCGCAATCATCATCGGAATCAGCAACGCGTCGGGCGGAATGGGAAAACACGAGCTTTCCACAAACGACACGAACGCCAGAATCCACACGGCTTGAGGATGCTGAGCGTACCGAATCACCGCGGCATACAAAGCCCGAATCGCATCGGAAATTTTTTGAGAAAAAATTTTTATAACTCCTGCTTTCATTTCCCGAAAACCTCCCTTTTCAGCCTTGATTTTTGACAATTTTTTACAAATAAAATCAAGATGTTACAGCCAAAAATGCCAACCCTGTGTATATCATACGCGCGGCTATATAGACAATTAGTTGACAATGCTTTATACTTTCTTTCGTTAAAAGTTCTAATCTGCAGGAGCAAAAAGATGAGGGTCAAGCTTACCCCTAAACAAACAGAAGTGTTATACTACTTGGCGCAAGCCTGTTCGAACCAACAGATTGCCGACAAGATGGGAATATCGGTTGCCACCGTAAAGCTGCACCTGTCGGTTTTGTACCAAAAACTGGATGCCCACACAAGGACAAAAGCCCTGATAAAAGCGCAAGCGTTGGGGCTGGTTCCGTCAAAACTGCCGAAAAAACGTCCGGAAATCCGCGAAAGCGCCTGATCCCGCGCCTGCGCTTCGCCGATTTTACAACGCGATATTTTCACGAATGATGTGAACGTCCTTGTCGCCGCGTCCCGACAGATTGACGATAACGATTTTGTCATTGTCAAGCGTTGCCGCCAGCTTCATTCCGTACGCCAAGGCATGCGACGATTCCAAAGCGGGAATGATGCCTTCCGTGCGGCTGAGGCGAACGCAAGCCTCCAGCGCTTCTTTGTCCGTTGCGGTTTTATAAACGGCGCGTCCCGAATCTTTCAAAAAACTGTGTTCCGCGCCGACGCCCGGATAGTCCAGCCCCGCGGAAATGCTGTAAGTCATTGCGGGATTGCCTTTTTCGTCCTGCAGCCTATAGGAATACGCCCCGTGCAGCCCCCCCGGACGTCCTTTTGTCATCGTTGCGCAATGTTTGCCCGAATCCACCCCTTTGCCCGCCGCTTCAACCCCGATCAAAGCGACATTTTTGTCATTCATAAATCCCGCGAACAGTCCGATGGCATTACTGCCGCCGCCGACGCAAGCAACGGCGTAATCAGGCAGGCGTCCTTCATGTTCCAAAATTTGCCGACGCGCTTCCACGCCGATAACGGACTGAAAATCACGCACCATCGTCGGATAAGGATGCGGTCCGACGGCTGAACCGACCAGATAAAAAGTGTCTTGGTAATTTTCCGCCAAATCCTGCAAAGCCGCGTCGACAGCATCGCTTAACGTGCGCTGTCCTTTGGTCACAGGAACAACTTCAGCGCCCAAAAGCTTCATGCGAAAGACATTCAATTCCTGCCGTTTGGTGTCTTCCTCGCCCATATAAACGCGGCATTTCAGCCCCAGCAAAGCCGCCCCCGTCGCGGTTGCGACTCCGTGCTGTCCGGCACCCGTTTCGGCAATGATGCGCGTTTTGCCCATAAACTTGGCGACCAGAATTTGCCCCATGACATTGTTGATCTTGTGTGCGCCCGTGTGGCATAAGTCTTCGCGTTTCAAGTAAATTTTCGCCCCGCCGATTTCGCGGCTGAGCCGTTCGGCGAAATACAGCGGCGTTTCGCGCCCGATGTATTCTTTGGCGTAATACGCCAGCTGCTCTCTGAAAGCCGAGTCGTTTTTCAAAGCTTCATACGCGTCCGCGATTTCCCGCATTACGGTTTTCAGCGTTTCGGGAACGAATACGCCGCCGAATTGACCGAAAAAACCTTGTTTTTCAAAATTCATTGCATTCATTTTTCAAATCCTTTCGCTCGTAAAAAAGCCGCCCGCCTCCTTTGGGGAATCGGACGACGAAATGATTTCAAGGATAAGAAAAACCGCCCGTTCCCGTCGGGGAAACGCGCGGCAAACAGTCAAAGCACCTTCACGTCGTCCCCGATTAAGAACGACGCCACCACTTTTGCCCGCAAAGGGTTCTGTTGCAAATGCTTTTCATCATGAGAACAGCATAACCTTTCTTTCAAAGAATTGTCAAGACTGCGGATTTGCAAAGAATACTGCCAAAAAAGAATCGAAACTGCGAGCCCCGACAGGGGCGCGGCAGTCTCGTGCAAGTATTGGCACTTGTGCCGCTCTTTTTCGTCTTTGCGAGGAGCATCGCAGATGCGACGCGGCAATCCATTTGCAGACGGCTTACCGCACTTGCGGAGTCAATGGAT
>DEDN01000016.1:3796-86428 GCA_002349565.1 Alphaproteobacteria bacterium UBA2903
GTGGCGGTCTCAGGACGCGGGCGCACCCGTGCCGACTAAGGCGGAGATTGCCACGGCGGATTGCATCCGCCTCGCAAGTTCGATTTTATGTTTTAATATCAATATATTATCGAAATCACGAGGAGCGGAGCGACGTGGTGATCCCGTGCAAGTATTGGCACCCGTGCCGACCTGTCCCGGGATTGCTTCACCCGCTTGCGCGGGTTCGCAAATTCGAGTCTGACATCATCAGCAGCGAAAGGGGGACGGACCGAAATCCATCCCCCTTTCTTCCCGTTAGAATGTGTGTATACGGGAATTGTGTTGTTTTACTCCGGACCGTATTCGCAACAGCACCGATCGTCCCTTTCGACCTTTTCCAATCCGGCTCGGCATGTCGTATAATCGCAATAGCTTACGCATTTGCCGTCATACATGAACGTCCCCGCCGCGCATCCGCATCCGCCGCTGCCGTTCGCCGTCGAATCGCCGCAATTGCACCCCGTTTCCCCTGAATCGCAAACTTGGCAAGAGCCGTCCACGCACTTGTACCCGCCCTCGCAATCCGACGTGCTGTTGCACGATCCCGCGTCTTTGCATACGCCAAGCAAGCATGTTTTTCCCGCGGAACAAGCATTGTCCGCATCGCAGTAAACGCAGCTGCCGTCTTTGCAAAGCCCCGTTTTGCATTGATCGTGCGAGGTGCAGACTTTTCCGCCCGCGTGTTTGTTCCGCACGCTGATATTGACGCCCTCGCCGCCCAGTTTCGACGATTTCGCCTGTACAGACAGCGGAAGCAAACTCAGCATTAAAATCAAAATGATTTTTTTCATAACGCGCCCCCTTTATTCCGTACAACAGCCCACGCATTCGCCCGAGTAATCGGCGACTTCTTTCAGCGGGTATTTGCACACAACGGGTTTGACGCAGGCGTTTGCTTCATAGTCGGGCGAATAGCTGTCGTCGTCGCACAAAATGTCCGTGCATTTTGTTCCGTCCGCCGAACATTGACGGCACACGCCGTTTGCAACTTTTATATTCGAACACGGCGGACATTGACCAGATTCATCCCAGTATTCGTTCCATTTGCATTCGGGAACGCATTTGCCGTTTTGCAGAACGTATCCGCTTTCGCAACGTATGCATTTTCCCCAATCGGAACAGGCGTCGCAATTCGCGGGACAACAGTAGTAATGAAAACGTGCGCCATTTTGATTCGACCAATACAGTCGTTCGCGTTGCCACCTTTTTCCATCGGAGCAAGTTGCTTTTTGACAATACCAATCAAAGTCTTCTTTCCTGTATATCCCGCATATGCCGTTGTCCATTTCCACATTTTCACGAACTTCCGCTCCTACGCATTCGCCGTCCTTCAAATAACTCCAAGCACCAGCATTGTCATAGCATGCTGTACATTGTCCTGTACGATCACAGGTTCTACAATTTTTCGGACAGGGCAGACAATCGTCATCTACAAGCGCCCCCCATGGGCGGTAATACCCGCTGTCACAGTAACAAGAACTAAAGTGAGTGTTATTATATTGCATAGAAATATATGTATGTAAGTTCGATTTTTCACATTTTTCAAAATCTATGCAATAGCCGTTTTTTCCTTGAGTTCCACTAAGGCACCCGCTGATAGAACCGCTGGAAGAACAAGCATATTTTCCAGTAGATTGGTTGTAGCTACAATATTTTTCCTGGCAATTGTTACAGGCTATTCGTTTACTTGTATCCTTTTCCACTTTTTCCGCTTTTTCCACGCACGTCATACCGTCAGCTTCATAATCAATATCGCATGTAATACCTGTGCATGTTCCGTCGGCAGTACAAGTTTGGCAGCGCCCATTCGGAATCTTAATAGAGCTACAAGTGTTACAGTATACATCTACACTATCTGCATACATACCCGCACCGCACGGCACACACCCCGTTGCTCCATAAAATGTGTTTGGAACTGTTCCGGCAGGACAAGATGAGCAAGAGGATGCCCCCGCTTCAGAATATGCCTTCATGCATTGAGAGCATTTCTCTCCGTCTTTGTAATATCCCGCGCTGCATTTATATTCCGTGCATTCGCCGTCCGCCGTACACGACGCACATACTCCTGACACTGCGTTTCTGTACAAAAGCTTCTGTTCCGAACAGGCGGTACATTCGGTCGCCCCCTCTTTCGCCCATGTTCCCGTCGGGCATTTCACGCATTTGATACCCGTTTTGTAATACCCCGCGGCGCACGACGTGCATTCCAGCCCCGAACAGGCGGTACATCCCTCTGGACACGTTTGCGCCCGCGCCGTCATCGAAAACAGCAGCATCCCCATCAAAACCGACAAAAATTTCTTCATACCGTCCCCCTGTTGCCCGCTGTTTTACGGGCGGATACGCGCACTCTGATTTTATCCTACCCCCCCCCCCCTATGGTATTGTCAAGCGGTTTTTGCAAAAAATTTTCAAATCGTTCTTGACTTTCGTTTGCGGCGGTGTTTCCCTGTCCGCCGCTTGTTTTTTTTAAACGGAGCTGCTTATGACCAGAAAAAACAAAGGCGTGTTTTTGGGAATGCTGGGAACGTGTTCCTACGGCACGAATCCGCTGTTCGCTTTGCCGCTGTACGCCGTCGGTATGGATGTCAATTCGGTTTTATTCTACCGTTATCTGACCGCCGTTGTTTTGTACGGGCTTTGGGTACGTTTTCATAAAAAAGTGTCGCTGAAAATCTCGCTGAAAGAAGGGTGCGTCATGGCTTGTCTGGGCGTTGTGTTCGCAATGTCGTCCCTGACGCTGTTTATGAGCTATTCGCTGATCGGCGCGGGCATCGCGTCGACGATTCTGTTTGTTTACCCGATCATGGTCGCCGTACTGATGGCTGTGTTTTTCCATGAAAAAATCGATTTGCGCACCGTCGTTTCCATCGTGCTGATGAGCGCAGGCATCCTGCTGTTTTACAAAACCGACGAAGGCAAAACGCTCAGCCTGTACGGCGTTGTTTTGACTTTGCTGTCCGCGTTGAGCTACGCCGTTTACATGATCGCCCTGAAACAGCTGAAAACGGCGAAGCGGATGCATTTTCCGACCCTGACGTTTTATGTGATGTTTTTCGGGCTGTTCGTGTTTTTGTTCAATTTGCGCTTCGGACTGGACTTGAAGCCGATCGAAACGCCGTTCATGGCGGGATGCGTTATCGGTCTGGCGGTGTTCCCGACGATTGTTTCGCTGGAAACCATGACCATCGCCATCAAGCTGATCGGTCCGACGCTGTCCGCGATTTTGGGCGCATTGGAACCCGTTACCGCCGTTTTGATCGGCGTGTTCGTGTTCGGCGAATCCATGACTTTGCGCATCGCCGCGGGCATCGCGCTGATTCTGACGTCCGTTTTGCTGATCGTGCTGAAAAAAAAGCAAAAAGCCGCTTAAGCTTACAGCACGCGGGACAAAAATTCCTTCAGCCGCGGATTTTTCGGGTTTTCGAACAACTGCCGCGGCGCGGCGTCTTCGGCGATTCCATGATCGTCGAAAAACAGCACGCGGTTGGCGACTTCGCGGGCAAAGCCCATTTCATGGGTCACCAAAACCATGGTCATGCCTTTTTTTGCCAGCCGCCGCACCAATTCCAGCACTTCGCCCACCATTTCGGGGTCAAGGGCGGATGTCGGTTCGTCAAACAGCATGATATCGGGATCCATCGCCAAAGCGCGCGCGATTGCAATGCGCTGCTTTTGTCCGCCCGACAGCATCGCGGGATACAGTCCGGCTTTGTCGGACAGACCGACGGCAGCAAGCAGTTCGTCGGCTTTTTCGTCCGCTCGGGCTTGCGTCATCAGCCCCAGCTTGACGGGAACAAACGTTATGTTTTGCCGCACCGTTTTGTGTCCGAACAGATTGAATTGCTGAAAAACCATGCCGATCTTGCGGCGGACGGCGTTGATGTCCGTTTTTTTGTCCGTGATGTCGTTTTCTTCAAACAAAATCTTGCCGCTTGAGGGACGTTCAAGCCCGTTCAGCATCCGCAGAAAAGTAGATTTCCCGCACCCCGACGGACCGATGACCGCCGCCACGTCGCCCTGCCGCACTTGGGCGGACACGTTTTTCAAAACGACGTTTTCGCCGTACGATTTGCAAACATTCCGCACATCAATCAAAACTCTGCGTTCAGCGTTCATTTCTTTTCAACCTTTTTTCCCATTTGGAAACCCCCGCCGTCAATCCGACGACCAGCACCAGATAAATCAGCGCCACCGCCGCCAAAGGCAGCACGGCGTCATACGTCACGCTGCGGATGATATCGCCGCCCCGCGTCAAATCCATCAGCCCGATGTAGCCGCAGACGGACGTTTCCTTTAACAGCGTAATCGCTTCGTTCGCAAAAGCGGGCAGCACGTTTTTGAACGCTTGCGGCAAAACGATAAAGCGCATGGTTTGCGCATAGTTCAGTCCCAGCGACCGCCCCGCTTCGGCTTGTCCCGCGTCAACGGACAAAATGCCCGCCCTGGCGATTTCCGCCACATACGCCGCCGAATTCAATCCGAACGCCGCCGCCGCGACCCAGATCTTGCCGACATCCGCGCCCGCAAAGACAATATAATACATAATCAGCAGCTGAATGACGGCGGGCGTTCCGCGAACAACCGTCAGATAAACGCGGCAAAGCGCATTCAACACCGCAAAGTTTCCGTTTTCGTCATGCGCCACGCGGACGATGCCGATAAACGTCCCGCACACAACCCCGACAATCGCCGCCAGCAGCGTCACAATCAGCGTCGTTTCCAGCCCCGTCAGCAGGTATTTCCAGCGCGAATCTTGGACAAAGACGGTTTTAACCCTGTCCGCCCAGCGCGGTTCGTCCGTCCCGACCGCCGCGGCGCGTTCGACGACGACTTGTCTGGCGGTCGTATACGCATCCGTAAAATCGATGCTGTTCAGCCGTTCGGGCGTTACCGTCNNNNGTCATCCCCGCCATGCCGATGTCGGCTTTGCCCGCCTGTAATGCGGGGACGATCGCGTCAAACTCCATATCGTTGACGACGGCGCACTTTCCCAGCCGTTCGGCGATAATCGCCGCCAAGTCGATGTCGATTCCGACGATTTTTCCCTTGTCATGAAACTCGTACGGCGGGAAAGTCGCATTGGTCGCCACTTTCAGCTGCCCGTTCGGACAATCGCCCGCATGGGACGACGGCGGATACATCCCTTTGTCGTCGCCGATGTAGTTTTTCAAAACACGGCTGACCGTCCCGTCGTTTTTCAAATCGGCAAGCACGCGGTTCAGGTCCGCTTTCAGCGCGGCGTTTCCTTTGGCGACGGCGATGGCATAGCTTTCCTCGGCAAAAGCGGCGGCGGATACGGACAGCCCTTTGTTGATGCCCGCAAAAGCCAGCGCGGGCTGTTCGTCAATCAAAACGGCGTCCACTTTGCCCGCCAGCAGCGATTGAATCGCATCCCCCGCCTTGTTGTAGCGTTCGACCTCCGCCGACGGCATTTCGGACGCCAGAATGTCGCCCGTCGTTCCCAACTGCACCCCTATTTTCTTTCCCTGCGGATCAAATTGTTCGGCAAAAGCGTTCGACGCCAGACACAGCGTCAGAACAAACAAAAGCTTTTTCATTTTTCCCCTTTCGCAAAAACAAAAGTAAACGTCGTTCCCCGTCCGACCGTGCTGGCAACGTCAATCTTTCCGCCCGCGCTTTCGACGATGCTTTTGACAATGGACAATCCCAAGCCCGTTCCCGCAGCTTTGTTTTCCTGATTTTCCGAAAAGAACGGTTCGAATATGCGGTGCAGATTTTCCGCGGAAATGCCGCATCCGTTGTCCGAAACGATCAAAAACGCGCGATCCGCGTCCGCTTTGGTTTCTATCGTCAGCTTTCCGCCGTCCGTCATGGCGTGAAAAGCGTTTTGCGACAAATTGACCAGCACCATGCGCAGTTCGGTATCCGACGCTTTGACGGTGACGGGTTCGGCGGACAGCTTCAGCACGATTTCAATGCCGCGTTTTTTGGCTTCGTATTCCAGCAAAGACACCGTTTCGGGAACAATTTCGTTCAAATCGGCAAAGTTTTGTTCTTCGGACGGCTTGCGCGCCAGTTTCAGCAAACGCGACGTTACAGAGATGCAAAATCCGATCTGTTCCAAAACCAGCTCTATATAGTGTTTCGTTTCTTCGGACGACAAAGGCTTTGTTTCCGCCCTGTCCGCAATGTTTTCCAAAATCAGCCGAATCGATCCCAGCGGATTGCGCATTTCATGCGCGACGGAACCGACCAGCAATCCCAAAGACGACAATTTCTGCTGATGCGAAAACTGAATTTCCTTGTCCAAAGAACGGGACACTTCCAGCATCATCCGCCTGTTTTGAAAATCCAACAGCCCCGCCGTTATTTCAAAAAAGCCCTCGCGCCCGTCCGCGCCGGAACAGCGGTGAATGACTTTGACCTGTTTGTCGGGGTTTTGCTTCAGTATTCGCAAAGGACACGGATTGACGTCTTGATCGCACGGCGAAGCCCTGCCGACCTGTTCAAAGCATTTGACACATTCGGAACGGTACAAATGCCCGAACATTTTTCGGTGCGTGTTGTTGGACATCACAACTTGGAAATTTTCGTCAATCACGCGCAGTCCGTCGGGCAGCGTGTCGATCAGTTTTTGCAAGAAACGCTGTCCCTCCTGCGTCCGCAGCAAAGACGCCTGAAGAAAATCCGCCATTTCGTTTAAATCGCGCGCCAGCAGATCCATTTCGTCGCTTTTGTCGGCTTTGGGGGAAACAGCCACCCGCGCGGACAAATCGCCGCCGCGAATCTTTTGCGTAAAGTCCAGCATTTTTTCGGTCGGCACCAAAATCCAGCGGCGAATCACCAGCCACATCAGCGTCAGGAAAACAATCGCCAGAAACAGCCCGCCGCCGATGGCGAACTTCATCCTGTCCATTTGAAGGTCGCGGTCGCGCACGCTGAGCAGATCGCGCAGCAGCTCGCGGCGCATATTCATGTAGGTGTCGTTCAGCGGATTGATTTGCTCCAGCCCTTTTTTCTGACGCAGCCAAATGTCTTTCAACTGTTCGGGGGTCAAATCGGACTGAAAAAACAGCTTGTCGGGAACGATGGCTTCGCGCAGTTTGATGTTTTCCTCGTACATCTTCAGCAAGCTTTGCGCCTTTTTGTAACGCAAAGCCCGCTCGTGTTCGCCTTGGGCGACGTATTCCTGCATCAAAGCCGCCGACACCATGCCCGTGATTGCCGCCAAACAAAGAAAAATCGTCAAAACGATCTTGGTGCTGAGTGAAACAAACGGCTTTTTGTTCATCGGCGGCTTCCTTGGCTGAAGATGTCGGATTTGGACACGGCTTTCCATTGCCCCTGCGGCAGACCGCCCAAGCTTAAATCCCCGATTTTCACGCGAATCAAGCGCAAAGTCGGAAATCCGACCGCCGCCGTCATGCGGCGCACCTGCCTGTTTTTGCCCTCAATCAGCGTCAGTTCGACCCACGATGTCGGAATGTTCGCCCGATAACGTATCGGCGGGTCGCGCGGGGGAACGTCGGGCGCGTCGATTTTGAGGGCTTTGCAGGGTTTTGTGCGGTATCCCGATATGTCAACGCCTTTTTCCAGCCGTTTCAACGCATCGCCCGTTATGTCGCCGTCCACCTGCGCCCAATAAGTGCGCGGGTGCGCAAACGCGGGATCAAGCAATCGCTTGACAAACTTGCCGTCGTCGGTCAACAGCAAAAGCCCTTCGCTGTCATAGTCCAGCCGTCCCGCCGCGTACACATTCGGCGGCAATCCGAATCCGTCCAAAGCGGGATGTCCCGCTTCGGGGGTGAATTGGCTTAACACGCCGTACGGTTTGTTGAACGCGATATAGGAAAACATTTCAACGCTCCTGATTTTTATGCGATAATACGCTTGATTTCGTTTTTTTTCAATCACGACCATGATAGACGCCCATTTGCATTTGAACCGCCTGACGCCCGCCGACATCGCCCAAGCCCGCGAACACGGCGTAACAGGCTTTTTGACGGCGGGAACAAGCCCCGCCGATTGGGCGGAAACGCTGGCATTGTCCGCCCCCGATGTCAAGCCGTTCATCGGCACGCATCCGTGGTTTGCCGACCGCCATGACCAAGCTTTGCTGGAACGGCTTTTAATCGACAATCCCGCGGCGGGCGTCGGCGAAATCGGATTGGACGCGAAAGCTCCGCCCGAACAGGACGCCGTCTTTGCGCTCCAGTTTGCTTTGGCGGCGAAACTGAGCCGCCCCGCCGTGATTCATTGCGTCAAGCGTTTCGACCGTTTAAAAGCGTTTTTCAAGCAAACCAAGTTTTTTCCGCCCGCCGTTTTGCTGCACGGATTTTCGGGAACGGCGCAAGATGTCGCGTTTTTTGCAAAATACCCGTGCTTTTTTTCGTTTTCGGGACGAAATCCGAAGCCCGCCGTTCTGAACGCCGTCCCCGCCGACAGACTGGTTGCGGAAACGGATTCACCCGATCAAAGACCCGCCGACGATTTATGCCTCGACCCCGCCAAAAAAACGAACGCCCCCGCCAATCTGGCTTTGATTTTGAAGAAAATCGAGGCTATAACGGGCGTTGACGAAAATCAAATCACCCTTAACACGGAAAGATTCAAAAATGCCCGCTGATCAATTCACACGCTTGCGCCTGCTTGTCGGGGACGAGGGTTTAAGCCGTCTGCAAAACGCGTTTGTCGTCGTCGCGGGATTGGGCGCGGTCGGCAGCTACGCGGTCGAAGCTTTGGCGCGCGCGGGCATTGGCAGACTGCGGCTGATTGACAACGACGTCGTGTCGTTAAGCAACCTGAACCGCCAACTGTTCGCGCTTCATTCAACCATCGGACAGCCCAAAGCCCAAATCGCCGACGCGCGCGTTCAAGACATCAATCCCGCCTGCAAAACCGAACCCGTACAAGCGTTCATCAACGCCGAATCCATTCCCGACCTGCTGAGCGGAAACCCCGATTTCGTCGTTGACGCGATTGATTCGTTGAATCCCAAAACAGAGCTGATTTCCTACCTGCGCACCAACAATATGCCTTTTATTTCCGCCATGGGCGCGGCGTTGCGCACCAATCCCGCGCTGATTCAAACGGGCGCGATGAGCAAAGTCAACCATTGCCGTTTGGCGTTCATGCTGCGCAAACGTTTGCGCCGCCGCGGCGTTCCTTTGGATTTTCCGTGCGTTTTTTCGACCGAATCGCGCGAACACATCCCCGCCCCCGTCTATCCCGAAGAAAGCGAGCTCACCCCCGGCTTGGGGCGTGAAAGAACCGTTATGGGCAGTCTGCCGACGATTACGGGAATCTTCGGACTGACGCTTGCCAACTATGCGATTCAGAACTTAATCGCCTCGAAGCCTTTGGCGTGAGTCGCATTCGGCAAAATGACCAGCCGTTTTTTATCGACCCATTTTTCGGACAAAGCCGGCGGCACGACGTCATCTTTGCCGCCCGCATAGTGGATTTGCGGAATTTTGGCAATCTCTTTTAAAGCATACGCGGCGTTAATCGACCCGTCCAAAGGCGAATCGCCGAAATACGCCGTCCAATCCGCGTGGTTCAAAACGCCCGCAACGGTCGTCAGCTTCGATACCTTGCCTTGATTTCTTTGCGCCAGCAAAACCGCCATGGCTCCACCGCCCGAATAACCGACAAGCTCGACTTTTTTCAGATTGTAACGTTTAATCAGCGTTTTCAGCGCGCCGTCCATCGCATCGACGGTTTCGGGCGAAAAACGCGCGGTCGTCCAAAACGGAATGTCGCACTTATCGTTCATCACATACTGGCACGGACGCGCCATATACGCGACATTGCCCGTCGTTTTTTGCGCCCATTTCAAAACCGTCGAATTGCGCGGTGTCGGGTCAAGCGACGGCTGAGTTGCCGACACCCATGCCAAACCGTCGCCTTCGATAAACACTTTCAGCGTATCGGCGGGCGGAGCAATCCTTGTCCACACGGCAATATCAAACGTGTTCGTTTTGACGGTTTGAAAAGCAAAGCCTTCGGGATCGGGCAAAGCCGCGCACCCCGACACAAAAAACAAAATAAAAAAAACAACGTATCGCATAGCCTTTTTTAACAGTTTTTTGCTAACAAAGAATTACATTTTATCGAAATCGGAGGATTTGCTTTGAAAACAGCCTTGGCGGAAATCATCGGAACATTCGGATTCGTTTTTGTCGGAACGGGGGCGATTGTGTTTTCCGCGCCGTTCATCGGCTGGCTGGGCATCGCTTTGGCGGCGGGATTGGCGTTCGCGGCAATGTGCTACGCGTTTCCCGACGGGCATTTCAACCCGATATTCACAATCGCCGCTTTCTGCGCCAAGCGGGAAAATTGGAAAAACGTCCTTTTGCGCCTGTTCGGGCAAGCTGCGGGCGCGTTTGCCGCCGCTTGGGTTTTAAGCGTTGTTTTAAACGGCAAAACGGGCTTTGTCGCCGACACGGCATTGGCGGGCAACTATTCCGACCGCTACGGCATCGAAGCTCTTTTAACGGCGGAAACCGTTTTGAACGTCCTGTTCGCCGCCGTGTTTCTGGCAACGCAAAACACGGCAAAAGCCCCCGCCGCGTTGGGCTGTTTTCTGACAGGCGCGACGTTTGTCGGCTATCCGATTGCCAAAGGCGCGATGAACCCCGTAAAATCAACGGCTTTGGCGATGTTTTCCACCCCCGAAGCCGTTGCTTCCTTAAAGTATTTCTGGGCAAGCGGTCTGCTTGCCGCCGTCGTCTGCGGATTGACCGCGCTGTTAATGGCTCATCAGCAGCGCAATGTCGGCGTTCAGAATCAAGTTCTTGGTGAAGCTGCCCAAAATCCAGCGGCGCATTGAGCTTTGCGTGTACGCGCCCATGACCAGCATATCGTAGTGGGCGCAGGTTTGTTTGACAACCTCCGCCGCGCGTTCGGACACGGATGAAATTTCGGGAATTTTGACGACCTGCGCGTCGATTTCATGCCAAGCCAGCCGTTTGGCAAGTTCCGCCGCGCCCGCGATTTCCTCCAAGGGGACTTCCGTTTCGATAATGACGACTTCCTGCGCGCGCACCAAAAACGGCATCGCGTAAGCGACGGCTTTGGACGCTTCTTCGGAACCGTCCCACAAAATCGCGACGCGTTCGCCGACGGACGGATTTTTCGTCTGCGGAGCAAGCAGAACCGCCGAACCGCCTTCCATCACGGCGGCATTGACGATTTCCAGCGCATTGTCGGGATTGTTTTCCGCCGGACGCGGCAGCACCATCAAATCGGCGGCGCGCGCGCACCATGCGGTCATTTCGGCTTCGGCACCGTCGAATTCGCGATATTCGGCGGATACTTCGCCGATGTTTTTCCGCGGCGCATCCGTCGGGCAAAGACCGTGATTTTTCACAAACTCCCCGAACGCGGCGCGCGTTTTGTCCGCCGCCTCGTCCGCCGCGCGTTCGTCCGCCGTCACCACTTCGTTGACCACAAAGCCGGCAATGTCGGAGCTGACAACGGGCACGGGAACCAAGCACGACGGCTGGGGACGGATATGGAACACGTCCAAATGCGCCGTAAATTTCCGCGCGACGCTCAGCGCCGTTTCCAACGCGGCAAGCGCGGATTCCGTATCGTCGATTTTGACTTTAATGTCCTTGAACGTATCCATGACCTTTCTCCTTACCGTTTCGACAGCAGCGAACGCACTTGCGCCAAAGTCGCCATACGATCGCCCGACGTATCGATTTTGTCCCACGTTATCGCCCCGACGTCTTTGTTCAGCTGTTTGTCCAGTTCTTCGGGCGTTTTAACGTCCGACGGGTTGCGCTGACGCGACAAAACGCGCTGTTTGCGGATTTCCAGCGGCGCATCAACCCAAAAACCTTGGAAATCGACGTTCATCTCGCGCGCGATTTGTTCGATTTTGGCGCGCTGAGCGGGTTCGTGAAACAACGCGTCCGCAACGACCGACTGCCCCGTCGCCAGAATACGGCGACATTCTTCGCACAGCTTGTCGAACACTTTGGCTTCGTTTTCGGGCGTATAAACCGATTCGTCCAAATAGTCCTCCAGCCCGACGCCCAGCATATTTTTACGCAAAACGTCGTCGCGCAGAATCACCGCCCCGGGCGGATTGCCGATAAAAGGCGCGGCTTCGCGTCCGATGCGGGATTTACCCGACCCCGACAGCCCCCCGCAAGCGACCAGAATCGTCTTTTCGGGTTTTAAAAAGCGGCGCGCCATGACCAAATGCTCGTACGCGCGGTTCGCCATCAGATTGGCTTCGAACTTGTCCTTGATGTCGCGGGATATTTCGGCGAACACATAAGCGTTGACCGCCGCGCGGCACGACAGGAACAGCGGCAGAGCGGGAACACCGTCCCAATCCGCTGACATGGCCATATAGTGGTTGAACAGAATGCTCGCCAGACGGCGCAATCCTTTGCTTTCCATATCGACCAGCAGAAAAGCGAAGTCGTACAGCACATCGATTTGCGTCAAATCGTCGTTGAACTCAATCGGGTTAAAGATTGTAACTTTCCCGTCCGCCATTGCGATATTGCGCAGAGTCAAATCGCCGTGGCACACGCGGATTTTGCCGTTTTCGCGGCGGCGGCGCAATAAATCCGACACCGCGTCCAGCGCTTTGTTCTGCTCGGCTTCCAGTTCGTCGACATCCTCGGCATCGAACAAATCGGGGACGAAGCAGCGAATCATCATATTGTTTTCGACAATGCGCCCGCGTATGATTTCCACGGGATCGCGCGTCATGACAACGGGCGCGGCTTGGTGCATTTTGAAGATTTTTTCCGCCGTGTCCATCATTTCAAACCGGTCAAGGTCGCCGTTGTCCGCCAAAGCGTCAAACAGCATGTCTTCGGGAAATTCGCGCATGCGAACCAGCCAATCGACGACCTCCCCGTCCGATTTTTCGCCGACGGCGTATCCCTTGGCGGTTTTGACCGCGGGAACGACGGCGGGATTCAGTTCGGGCGCCCACAGCATGCTCAAGTCGCGTTCTTTTTCGCATGCGGCTTTGCGCTTTTCGGGGGTCGAGTAATCCACATACGGGAACTTGACGCCTTTTTTAAGCTTGTAAGCCGCATCGCCCGTCAAAAACACGACGGCAATGTTCGTCTGTTTGACCCGAATCGGATGCGACGCCTTGAACCCGTACGTTTCGGGACGCGACAGCGCTTCAATCAAATCGGATTGGTCGTCGATAAGCATCGTTTATTTCCTCAACACGTCGGTTTGTGGGACGGATTGACGTTTCTCAGGTTTTGCGGCTGGCTTGCCAAAGACGAGTTGAACTGCTGAGTCACCCGAACGAACGTCGTGCGTTTGCTCAGTTCTTTCAACATTCTGGCGCCGACGTAAGTGCAGGTTGAACGCACGCCGCCCAAAATTTCTTTGACCGTGTTTTCCAACGCGCCCTTGTATTCCACCAAAACGGTGCGTCCTTCGCTGGCGCGGTAATCCGCCACGCCGCCCGCGTATTTTTCCATCGCGGTATCCGAACTCATCCCGTAGAAGCGGCGGTATTTTTTGCCCGTGGCTTCGTCAACGACCAAATCGCCGCCCGATTCGTCGTGTCCCGCGAACATACCGCCCAACATCACGAAATCCGCGCCCGCGCCGAACGCTTTGGACACGTCGCCCGGACAAGTGCAGCCGCCGTCGCCGATAATCAATCCGCCCAATCCGTGCGCCGCGTCGGCACATTCGATAATCGCGGACAGCTGCGGATAGCCGACGCCCGTCTGAATACGCGTCGTGCAAACCGACCCCGGACCGATGCCGACTTTGACAATATCGGCACCCGACAAAATCAGTTCTTCGGTCATTTCGCCCGTGACAACGTTGCCCGCGATAATCGTCATTTTCGGAAAGTTTTCGCGGACTTTGCGCACATATTCGACAAAGTGCTGGGAATACCCGTTCGCGACGTCGATGCAAATGAATTTAATCGCGGGGTTTTCGCCGCAAATGCGGAACAGGCGTTCGTAATCCTTGTCCGAAGTCCCCGACGTGATGGCAAGGTAATTATAGTCTTCGGCGGGGGTTTTGGCGTTGAATGCGCTCCATTCCTCTTTGGTGTAGTGTTTCTGAATACAGGTGAACATCCGGAACTGTTTAAGGACGTTAAAGACCTCGAACCGCCCGACGGTATCCATGTTCGCCGCCATGATAGGCACGCCCGTCCACGTCGCCTTGGAGTTTCTGAACGTAAAGGTACGGTTCAGATCAACCTCGGAACGCGAACGCAAAGTACTGCGCTTCGGGCGGAACAGCACGTCCTTGAAATCCAGTTTCATATCTTCTTCTATTCTCATTTCATTCTCCTAAAACGAGGGTGGGCTTTAAATATTGTGATAACACCATTCGGGGTGTTTTTCGTTCAGTCCCGCCGGATCTTGGTGAATCAAGACGTCGGCGTTCGGAAAAGCGTTCATCAGCCGCGCTTCGACCGTATCGGCGACGGCGTGCGCTTTTGCCAAAGTGAATTCGGGGTTCAGCTCCAAATGTAACTGGATGAACCATTTTGCCCCCGACGCGCGGGTGCGCAAATCGTGCAGTCCGTCGACTTCGGGGGTTGTCAAAACAACGTTTGCGATTTTTTGTTTTTCTTCCCGCGGCAATTCGGCGTCGGTCAGCTGAATCAGCGCCGTTTTGATGATTTTCCAAGCACTGAACAGCAAATACCCCGCTATTCCCAGCGCAAAAATCGGGTCGGCGTAATCAAAGTGCCAGTACGCGCCGATGAACAGCGACGCCATCACGCTCAGATTCATCAGAATATCGCCCGCATAGTGGGCGTAGTCGGCGGCAATGGCGACGGATTTCGTTTTGCGGATGACATAACGCTGAAACACTATCAAAGCAAAAGTCAGCACCACGGAAACGCCCATGGCGAGTATGCCGACATCCGCGTTTTCCAGCGCGCGCGGACGCAACAAAGAACGGATGCTTTGGAATGTCAGCAAAACAGCCGATCCCGCGATAAACGCCGCCTGAGCGACCGCCGCCAGCGGTTCGACTTTGCCGTGACCGAAGCGATGCTTGGAATCGGCGGGGGTTAAAGATTCCCGAACCGCCCAGAAATTCAAAAACGACGCGCACGCGTCCAAAGACGAATCGATAAGGCTGGACAGCAACGCGACGGAATCCGTCATTGCCGACGCAAACACCTTGACAACAATCAAAATGACGGCAACCCCGACGGAAGCGGCGGAAGCGGCTTTCATCAAAAACGCCGTCGAATTGCTTTCAGACACGATTAACCAGCCTTTTAAAAATCAGCAAAACGGGGATACTATACCAAACAACGCCCTTTAAAGAAAAGACATTCTTAAAAAAAGTTGAAAAATCCCGTTTAACGCCTTGCGCGAAGGGCGCGGGTGTCTTATTTTGGAAAGCGGATATTTTTTAACTGATTTGTTTATGGCGAAAAACAATGGCGAATCCTTATAGCGTATTGGGTGTCGACAAAACCGCTTCGGCGGACGAAATCAAGCAGGCGTACCGCAAACTGGCGCGCAAAATGCACCCCGATTTGAATCCGAACGACCCGAAGGCGGAGGACAAGTTCAAGGAAATCAGCGCGGCTTACGACATTTTGTCCGACGCCGAAAAACGCCGTCGGTTCGACGCGGGCGAAATCGACGAAAACGGCAAAGAACGCGCGGGCTTCGGCTTTAATCCGAACGCGTACGCCAACCGCGGACAGGCGGGCGGCGGATTTGGCGGATTCGACTTTAATTTCGGCGCGGGGCAAGCGGGCGGACGCAAACGGTCGGGCTTCGATTTCTTCAGCGACATGTTCGGCGGCGGACAGGCGGACGGCGAGGACATTTTTGCCAACATGCGCCGCGGGCGGTCGACGAAAATCCCCGGCGAAAACGTCAATTACGACTTGACCGTTTCGTTTTTGGAAGCCGCGCTCGGCAAAGAAAAAGAAATCATCATGCCCAACGGCAAGCGTCTGAACGTCAAAATCCCCGCGGGGTCGGAGGATAAAACCGTCCTGCGTCTGAAAGGACAAGGGGAAGCGGGAACGGGCGGCGCGCCGAACGGCGACGCTTTGATTCATATCTTTGTCCAGCCTCATCCGTACTTTACGCGCAGCGGCAACAACGTGCAGCTGGAAGCTCCGATTACCCTCAAAGAAGCCGTTTTGGGCGGGAAAATCACCATTCCGACGCTGGAAGGGCAAGTCGCCCTTTCCGTCCCCGCGAATTCCAACACGGGAACGACTCTGCGTTTGCGCGGCAAAGGCATCAAAGCCAAATCGGGAACGGGCGATTTGCTGGTCAAACTGGTCGTCACCCTGCCCGACGGTCCCGACGCGGATTTGACCGCTTTTATGAAGAAATGGAACCCGTCGGGGATTGACCCGCGTAAAAAAGCGGGACTGATTTAACGTTTAAAAGCTCTTTTTCATCAAAAGAGCTTTTTTATTTTTTTGTTTTGTGCTATTCAAAAGTATATTTTTCAATCAATCGAATGATAGAGGTGTAAAATGGCAGGATTGATGGAAGGCAAAAAGGGGTTGATTTTAGGGTTGGCTAACGACAAATCCATCGCTTGGGGAATTGCGACGGCTTTGCATCAACAGGGCGCGAAACTGGCGTTCACCTATCAGGGTGAAGCGTTGGAAAAACGCGTTCGTCCTTTGGCGGCTTCCTTGGGCGAAGACTTGGTTCTGCCGTGCGATGTGACCAAATCCGAAACGCTGGACGCGTTGTTCGCCGAAATCAAAAAGCAGTGGGGAAGCTTGGATTTCGTTGTTCACGCCGTCGCGTTTTCCGACAAAAACGAACTGAAAGGCCGCTATTGCGACACGACGCTGCAGAACTTTTTGAACACAATGCACATTTCTTGCTATTCATTCACGGACGTCTGCCGCCGCGCCGCCGAAATCGCCAATCCGGGCGCCAGCTTTGTCACCATGACCTACTTCGGTTCGGAAAAAGTTCTGCCGAACTACAACGTCATGGGCGTCGCCAAAGCCGCTTTGGAAGCGTCCGTCATGTATCTGGCGCGCGATTTGGGTCAGCAGAACATTCGCGTCAACGCCGTTTCCGCAGGTCCGATTAAGACTTTGGCGGCGTCGGGCGTGGGCGATTTCCGCGTCATTTTGAACTGGAACGAATACAACGCCCCCTTGATGCGCAACGTCACCATCGAAGACGTGGGCAAATCCGCCGTTTACCTGCTCAGCGATCTGGCAAGCGGAGTTACGGGCGAAACCGTTCACGTTGACTGCGGCTACAACAAAGTCGGCATGCTCAACATCGACAGCGCGCCGCAGCTGGCGGACATGCTGACCGCTTTCGCGCACAAAGGCGAAAACTGATTATGGCGGGGAACGGATTCGGGACACTGTACCGCTTTACGACGTTCGGCGAAAGCCACGGCAAAGCCATCGGTTGTGTCATCGACGGCGTTCCCCCGCAAATCCCTTTGACCGAATCCGACATTCAGCCCGCGCTTGACCGCCGCAAACCGGGGCAAAGCACCTTGACGACGGCGCGCAGGGAATCGGATACGGTCGAAATTTTGTCGGGAACTTTCAACGGGCTGACGACGGGAACGCCGATAGCCCTTTTGATTAAAAACGCTGACCAACATTCCGCGGATTACGCCGAAATCGCCGACAAATTCAGACCCGCGCATGCGGACGTTTCCTATTTTCTGAAATACGGCATTCGCGACTGGCGGGGCGGCGGACGGGCTTCCGCGCGGGAAACGGCAATGCGCGTCGCGGCGGGGGCGGTCGCCGAAAAAGCTTTCAAACATCTGTATGACAAGCCCCTTTCCGTCACAGGAAAGCCGGTTCAAATCGGAACGGAAACCGATCCCGCCCGATTCAAAGCCGTGATTGAACAAGCGATTGCGGCGCAAAACTCGGTCGGCGGCATCATAGAACTGACGGCAAGCGGCTTTCCCGCGGGATTGGGCGAACCCGTTTACGACAAACTGGACGCCGATTTGGCAAAAGCGCTGATGAGCATCAACGCCGTCAAAGGTGTCGAAATCGGCGACGGCTTTGCCTGCGCCGCTTTGACGGGATTGGAAAACGCCGATGAAATGCGGACAAATCCCGACGCTCCGAACAGCATTTCTTTTTCATCCAACCATGCGGGCGGCATTTTGGGCGGCATATCGACGGGACAGGACATCATCGCCCGCATCGCCGTCAAACCCACACCGTCCGTCGGCTTGCCGCTGAAAACGGTTGACAAATCATTGCAAAACGTTTCAATTCAGACAAACGGACGGCACGACCCGTGCGTTGCTTTACGTGCCGTTCCCGTCGCCGAAGCAATGGTGTGGTGCGTTCTGTTCGACCATTTTTTGCAAATGAGGGCGTTATCCGCCTGACAATCAAAGGGGGCGCGCCATGGCGTTGAATTTCGTTTACGAAAACAAAAAATCCGTTTTTTCCCGCATAGCGGCGGTTTTGAATTATTTTTTCTGCATTATCGGCATTTTTGTCTGTCTGGCGGCGGCTTTCGTCCTGATACACAGGGAAACCCCTCAGCCGTTCAAAGCAAACACCGCTCTGCGGCTGACGTTCGACACGGGATTGTCCGAAGACCGCCCGTCCGATTTGGCGGGCGCGCTGACGTTCGGCAATCCGCCGACCGTCGCGGACGTTGTTCTGGGGCTGCATCGCGCGGCGCAAGACCCGAAAATCACCGCGCTTATCGGATACCTGCCGTCGGTTGATTTGAGCTTGGCGCAAATTCAAGAAATTCGCGACGCCGTTATCGCTTTCGGCGCAACAGGCAAAGCAACCGTTGTTTTCGCCCCGTCGTTCGGAGAATTGGGGGGCGGATTGGGGGCGTATTACCTTGCCACCGCCTTCAAAGAAATCCGCATGCAGCCGACGGGGGAAGTCGGCGTTGCGGGCATATCGGTCGAATCGCCCTATTTCCGCAAAGCGTTGGAAAAAATCGGCATTCATCCGTCGTTCGGCGCGCGCTACGAATACAAAACGGGGGCGGATTCGCTGACCGCCGAAAAAATGTCGGCTGCGGAACGCGAAAACATGAAATCGCTGATTGACGGCTTTTTGACCCAAGCCGCCGCGGACATCGGCAAAGCCCGCATCATCCCCGCCGACAAAATGAAAAAGATTCTGACGGACGGACCGTATTTCGCCGACGAAGCCCTGAAGCTGCGATTGATTGACAAAGCGGACTACGTTGACGGGCTGGAAGATGAAATCCGCGAAAAATACGATGAAACCGTCGACTTCTTCGATTACGCTTATGCAACCGAACCGCATCCGTCGGCAAAAGACGACGTGTTCGCCCTCATCCCCGCCGTCGGCGCAATTCAAACGGGGGATTCCGTTTTCGGCGGCGGCGCGTACGCGTCGGTTTTGGGAACGTCGACTTTCAGCGACAATTTGCGGAACGCGGCGGATGACGAAACAGTCAAAGCGATTGTCGTGCGTTTGGATTCGCCCGGGGGCGGCTACATTCCGTCCGATACGATGTGGCGCGAATTGAACTATGTCAAATCGGTCAAAAACAAGCCTGTTGTCTGCTCTATCGCAAGCATGGCGGCGTCGGGCGGTTATTTTATGACCCTCGGGTGCGACGCGGTCTTTGCCGAACCGTCGGCAATCACAGGGTCCGTCGGCGTTTTCGGCGGAAAACTGGTGTTCAAGGATTTGCTGCAAAAGCTGAACATCGGCGTTTCGAACATCAATGTCGGAAAAAACGCGGGACTGTCCTCCGCCGCCAACGATTTTACACCCGAACAGCGCAAATTTTTCGAACAAAGTCTTGATCGTGTTTATAAAGACTTCACGGCAAAAGTCGCCGAACGCCGAAACTTCGATGCGAAAAAAATCGACGCGGTTGCGCGCGGACGCGTTTTTACGGGAATGCAGGCGGTCGAAAACGGACTGATCGACGGCATCGGCGGATTGACGCAAGCCCTTGAAAAAGCGGCGGAACTCAGCGGGTTAAAGCATCCTTTGCCGCTGGTCGAATACCCGATACAGCCGACGCGTTTCGAAATGCTGTCTGATTTCCTGATGTCGGGAAAACTGAAAACAGCAGGCGTCGTTCCCGCGTTCAAAGCGTGGGCGAAACGGGACTTTCGCGTATTTTTCAATGGTTTTTCAATTGAAAAATAACGTTTTCTTTTGCCGTTTTTTGCGCTATCCTTAAGGATGATTTTTGCCAAAGGGGGCTTGCCATGAAGATTTTATCCGCCGTTTTGCTGACGCTTTTGACCGCCTGCGCCGCCTCTGTTCCCGACGAAAAAACCGTCGTCCCCGCCCCGCAAGCCGCCGCCGAAAAACCAGCGCGCGTCGCCGATTACATGACCGCGCAGGAAACGGAAATCCGCGCGTTGGCGGCAAACCCCGCGTTCGGACTGAAACGGCGCAAAAACATTCTGATTGTCACGCTGACGGGCAACGCCGTATTCGCGCAAAACAGCTATCGCGTCGAAGAAGCTGCCGCCGAATTTTTAAAACAGCTGGCGGGCGTTCTGGCGGATTACGACAAAACCCGCGTCGGCATTTTCGCTTACACGAAAAACACGGGTAAAGCATCGACCAATCAAATCTTGTCCGACCGCCGCGCCGACGCCGTTTCCGCCGTGTTGGAAAACGCCGCGAAAATCGCGGACGTCCGCATTTGGGCGGAGGGTAAAGGCGTTTCCGACACCAACCGCGTCGATATCGTTTTAACGCCGACGTTTCGATGAAGATTCTGCTGTTTTGTCTGTCGTTTCTGCTGTCGGGCTGTTCGACTTTTCTGTTTTATCCGACCCGGGAATACGTCACGGACTTGACCGCCGTCGGCATTCCTGCGAAAAGCGTCGCGCTTGAAACCCCTGACGATATCCGTCTAAGCGCGTGGTTCCTTCCCGCTTTCGACCCGAAAACAAAGACGGAAATGCCTGCAAAAGGCACAATTTTGTTTCTGCACGGCAATGCCGAAAATATATCGACGCACATTTTGGGCGTTTTGTGGCTCAGTTTCGAAGGATACAATATTCTCGCCCTTGACTATCGAGGATTCGGACACTCGCAAGGCAGCCCGTCGCTCGGCGGCGCGGAAACCGACATTCAAACCGCTTTGCGCTGGCTGTTCGAAAATCAAACGGGCGACGTCTTTGTTTTGGGGCAAAGCATCGGCGGCGCGCTGGCTCTGTCCGCCGTTGACAAAAGCCCCGACAAGGACAAAATTTCCGCCTTGATCATTGACAGCGCGTTTTCAAGCACACACAAAATCGCGCGGGAAAAAATCGGCTCTTTGTGGATGTTTTGGGCGTTTCAATATCCGATTTCGTGGACGGTTGCGGAAAACAATCCGCTGAAGCACGCCAAACGTCTGACTTTGCCCAAGCTGTTCATCACCACAAAAACCGACAATATCGTCCCCCCGCCGCATACGCTGCGCTTGTACGAACAAGCCGCCGAACCGAAAAAGCTCGTTCTTGTCCCCGACGGCAAACACATTCAAGCGTTTAAAGACCCGACGGCGCGGCTTGCCGTTTTGGATTTTCTGGAACAATACGCCAAAGCGCCGAATTAACGGCGCTTTGCTTTGTTTTCATAGGGGTTGTTCGCCTTGCGCATCACAACGCGGACAGGCACGCCTTCGATTTTCAAATCCGTTGCCAGCCCTTTTATCAAATAACGCAAATACGATTCGGGCAGTTTTTCGGGATTGCTGGAAAACAGCGCAAACGTCGGCGGACGGGTTTTGACCTGTGTGATGTATTTCAGCGGAATCGGACGTTTTGTCGCGGACAAAGGCGGCGGCGTCACAGCCGTCATCGCAGACAGCCAGCGGTTCAGTTTGCCCGTCGAAATGCGGCTGTTCCACACATCGTACACGGCGAAAACCGCTTTCATCAAATTATCCAATCCCTCGCCCGTTCGCGCGGAAACCGTTACCGTTTTAATGCCTTTGACTTGCGTCAGGGACGTTTCGATGCGTTCGTTCAAACGGTTCGTCGCGCCCTTTTTATCCTTGACCGTATCCCATTTGTTGACGGCGATAATCAAAGCACGCCCCTCGTCAATCACTTGGCGGGCGATGGTCAAATCCTGCTTGTCCAAAATGCCGTCGGCATCCAGAACCAGCACAACGACCTGCGCCAGAAAAGCCGCGCGTTTCGTATCCGCGGCGGACAGCTTTTCCAAAGCGTCGTCCACCTTGGCTGTGCGGCGCAGCCCCGCCGTGTCCGTCAGTCGCAGCTTGCGTCCCTTGTACGTCCAGTTAATCGAAATCGCGTCGCGCGTCAGCCCCGCCAAGGGTCCCGTCAGCATGCGGTCTTCGCCCAGCAAACGGTTGACCAAAGTCGATTTGCCCACGTTCGGACGCCCGACAATCGCAATATCGATAATGCGGTTTTCAATATTTTCTTCGGGAACGCTCTCGTCGTTCAAATCGATTTCTTCGTCTTTTTTCTTGCGGCGGGCTTTCTTTTCCTTGGGCGTTTCATCGTCTTCTCCCTCGGCTTTCGGCGGAACGATATAGGGGGAAAACGCTTCGAACAAATCACCCATGCCGATGCCGTGTTCGGCGGAAATCAAAACGGGTTCGCCAAATCCCAAAGCATAAAGCTCCTGCATCGGCTGTTCCCTGCCCTCGGCTTTGTTCGCGACCAGAATAACGGGTTTGTTGACGCGGCGCAAAGTCCGCCCCGTTTCCTTGTCCAACGGCGTCACACCCGCGCGCACGTCAACGATGAACGCAATCGCGTCCGCCTGCGCCAACGCTTTTTCGGTTTGTTTCCACATGGACGCCGCCAAAGCGCCGTTTTTTTCCAGCCCCGCCGTGTCGATCACGGTGAATGGATAGGAATAAAGCACGGCTTGCCCTTCGCGGCGGTCGCGGGTCACCCCCGGACGATCGTGTACAAGGGCTTTTTTACGTCCCGTCAATCGGTTGAACAACGTTGATTTGCCGACATTCGTCCTGCCGACCAGAGCTATCGTTCCCGTCATCTGTACGCCACCAGTTTTCCGTCTTGGGTTAAAAAGTACAAAGTTTCATTCATCACAATCGGCGCCAGAGAATCGGAAGCGTCCAAATCGTCCCAGCCGATAATCGTTCCCGTTTGCGGCGCGACGGCAATGACTTTGCCGTCTGAATTCGTCAGCAGCAAACGGTTGCCCGCCAAAACGGGTCCCGTCCAAAACAGGCGGTCTTTCTTTTTATCGGGATTTTTCCAGCGCGCCAGCTGATTCACCCACAAAACCCGCCCCGAAGCGGCATCCAGCGCCGCCAGCTCGGCATTCGACGACAACACATACAAAATGTCGCCCGCAATCCACGGCTGATTGACGCCCGCGATTTCGCGTTCCCATAACACCGCGCCGCTTTTCAAATCCAGAGCGGACAGCAATCCGCCGCTGGCGACAACAAACACTTTGTCGCCCGCAATCACGGGACGCGCGCGAATGTCGTTAATCTTGGAGGATGCGTCGTTCAATCGGGTCGCCCCCAAAGTTTCCGTCCATAGCAAACTGCCGTTTTCGGGACGGAAAGCGACAACTTCACCCGAAGCGAACACCGCGATTCCGATGCCGTTGTCCAAAGCGGGAGCAGCTTTTCCCAGCAAAGAAACGGATTCCAAAAACGCGTAGTGCCGCCACAGCACGCGCCCGTCGTCCTGCGCCAAAGCGGTCAGTTTGTTGTCCGCCGTCAAAACGAACAGCCGTCCGCCGTAAATTGCGGGGGCGGAACGCACGGGGGATTTCAGTTCCGCGCGCCACATTTCCTTGCCGTTATAGGCATCGACCGCAACGACCTCGCCCGTTCCCAAGGCGGCAAACAGCAATCCGTTGTCCAGCCCCAATCCCGCGCCGACGACGCTCAAACGGCGGGCGGATTTGTCGGACAAAACGTTTTTTTCCCAAATCACCTTGCCGCTGCTGGCGGCGAAAGCGCGCACCAGCCCTTTGGCGTCAATGGTGTAAACAATGCCTTTTTGTCCGACGGGTTCGGCAATCAAAGCGTGGCGTTTTCCCGCGCCTTTGCCGATATCGACACTCCATGCGCGAATGATTTTTGCGGATAAAGCGGGATTTTGCATCGCGTGATGAGCCATGCCGCCCGCCTGCGCCCATTCATCAACGCTTTCGGGCGCGGGCAGCAGAACGGTTTTCTTCAGTTCTTTGTCGGGCGCCAGCTCGTTTCCGTACGCCAATACGGAAATCTTTTTCCCCGTCAAAGGGGCTTCGGCATCCGACGAACAGGCGGCAACCAGCAGCCCCGCCGCAAAAACAATCCCGCGCAAAATCATTTTGCTTCATCCGTCTGCGTTTTTTGTTTCAGCAGATTCAGATTTTCCGCCGCGCGCAGCTTTTTGACTTCGCTAGCCTGCGGCAGCGCCGTGATTTGTTTGAAGCAGTTTTCGGCTTTTTCGGAATCGCCCTGACGCAGAGCAATCAAAGCCTGCAATTCCAAAGCGTCCGCCGCCCACGCGTCGCCGCGTTTCAGCACTTCGTCCAAATCGGCGGTCAGCAGATCGTAATCGGGATCGTCCAAATCGACGGCGATGGACACCTTGTTCAAAACGGCAAGACTGCGCAAAGCCGCGGGGGCTTTGACATCGCCCGCAATGAAATTCAGTCCGTCCAACGCATCCTCCACATTGCCGCTTTTCAGCAGCGTGTCGACGTAATACAGTCCCGCCAAGGAACGATATCCCGACGACGACGAATCGCGCAAAGCTTTCAGCTGTTCCGCGCCTTTTTGCAGATCGCCGTTCTGCACGGCGGTCAAAGCGGTCTGCAGCGCACCCGCATCCGCAGCCGCCTGCTGACGGGCGCGGTACCGGAAGTATTCGAATCCGCCTGTCGCGACCAAAACGGCAACAATCGCCGCCGTTACATACGGTGCGATTTTTTTCCACAGCTTTTTGGCTTGCTCTTCTTTCATTTCCTCCGCGACTTCGCGCAGGATTTCGGCTTCAAGCGGGTTCTGTTCGTCTGCTTTTTTGTCTTTTGCCACGGGAAACACTCCTTAAAACAATAAAAATTCGATTCGAAATTATAATTAAAAGCCCCCGAAAACAAGTCTTTTAACTCTTTTTTTTATTTTTCGGGCTTAAAGTGTGACCGAAAAACGTCAGGTGAGAAATGAAATATCTGTTTTTGGCACTTTTCGCGGCGCAGCTGTCGGGCTGCTGGTTCACGGATGCTAACACGCATTTGCCGCTGCACGCGTCGCCGCTCGGGCTGTGGGGCGCGGGTGAAGCCGTATCCGTCCTGACGACGGGGAAAGCCATGGAATCCCATTTGGCAAGCGCGGTTACGGGCAAAGACTGCTCGGTCGGGCGATTTTTTTCGGGTAAAGGCAAATTCTGTATGACCCAAATCGAACTGATGCGGGAAAACATGCCGCGTTACACGACCGAACCCGTTTACTGCTATCGGACTTTGGCGGCGCCCGTCTGTTACGGCGTCCCCAGCCCGAATCCCGCGGACACGCTTGTCGGCGTGTACGAAAAGCCCGTCTACCGCTGATTATTTCAGCTTGATAAAGCGGTACAGCGTCTGTTTTTTGCCGTTCGCCTGTTTATAGTCTTTGGACGGTTCGCGCATGGTGATGTATAAAAACGGAACTTCCTCTTGATTCGGACGAACAAGGTCTGTATTTTTCAATGGTCGGGGATTTTGTTCCCGTTTGCCGTCATTGTCGTTCATTTTTTCAATCCCTTTCGAAAGCTCCGGTGTTTTAGCGCGGTTCAAAGGCAAAAACAAGATGATAAAAAAATTTTTGAATACCGTTGGACTGCTGATATCGTCGGGCGTTGTTTTCCACCGCTGCACGTTCATCGGCGCGCTGTGCGCGGTCTGGGTCGTGTGCGGAACGAACGGGGACGACAATATGTTTCACCGATTGTTCACGGCGGACTTGTATCTGCTGATGGCGGCTTTCGTCGTTTTGTACAGACTGCTGTTCAAAAAAACATTGGACGGCAAAGGAGAACCCGACCTGCACGCCTGCGCCGTTTACGCTTTCGGCGATTTTTGCTGGGCGGTTCTGGCAATGTTTTGCGTCACGTTTTTTCTGTCATCCTTTGTCGCGGGCGACAAATCCGCCTCAATGCAGCAAATTCATGACATCCAGAAAGTCAACGCCCTGATGCGCCCCCGTTTTTGAAAAGGATAAAATTATGAACCTCATCGGCTTGTCCCGCGAAGAATTGCAGCGCGAAATCGAATCTTTGGGCGAAAAGCCGTTTCGCGCCAAACAGCTGTGGCATTGGATTTACTGGCAGGGCAAGACGGACTTTGCGGAAATGACCAGCTTGGGCAAACCGCTGCGTCAAAAACTGATCGACAACGGCTACACCCTGCACCGCCCGCAAGTCGTGCGCGAGCTGACCGCTTCCGATTCGACGCGCAAATGGCTGTTCCGCTTTGACGACGGACGCGACATCGAGACCGTTTACATTCCCGAAGAAGACCGCGGCGCCGTCTGCATTTCGACGCAGGTCGGCTGTCCCAACGGGTGCAAATTCTGCCATACGGGTTCGCAAAAGCTGACCCGCAACCTGACGGCGGGGGAAATCGTCGCGCAATTCATGGCGGCGCGCGACAGCTACGGCGAATGGCCCAGTCCGTCCCTTGAACCGCGCTATTTGTCGAATATCGTGGTCATGGGCATGGGCGAACCGCTTTTGAACTACGAAAACACAAAAAAGGCGTTGAAGATTATCATGGATCCCGAAGGCATCGCCATATCGCGCCGCCGCATCACCCTGTCGACCAGCGGCGTCGTGCCGATGATTCCCAAAGTCGCCGAAGATCTGGATGTCAAGCTTGCCGTCAGCCTGCATGCACCGACGAACGAAATCCGCGACGCCATTATGCCGATTAACCGCAAATACCCGCTGGAAGAGCTGATTCCCGCCTGCAAAAAGTTTCAAGAAATTGCAGGTACGCGCCACTACATCACAATGGAATACGTCATGCTGGACGGCATCAACGATTCCGAAGCGGACGCGCGCGAACTGATGCGCGTGGTCAAAGGATTGGCGGTCAAGTTCAACCTGATTCCGTTCAACGAATGGAAAGGCTGTCCGTACAAATGTTCGCCGATGTCCCGAATCGTCAAATTCGCCAAACTGCTGGAAAGCCACAATTACGCCGCGCCGATTCGCGTTTCCCGCGGGCAGGAGATTATGGCGGCGTGCGGTCAGCTGAAATCGGCGAACGCATCCGCTTAAAAAGCTTTTCATCCGCGTCCCGACCTGTTAAAATACAGTATTCTTTTTTATAGGCGGGAGGCTTTATTCACCGTGACTGCGCAAATCGCTTTAATCGACGACGACCAAAATATTCTGACATCCGTTTCCATGCTGTTGGAAGAGGAAGGATTCGAAGTCCAAACGTTCACCGACGGTCTGTCGGGATTGGAAGGCGTTTTGCAGGGAAATTTCTCTTTGGTCGTTCTGGATATCAAAATGCCCCGCATGGACGGCATGGAGGTTTTGCGCCGTCTGCGTGAAAAATCGAACATTCCCGTCATTTTTCTGACCAGTAAAGAGGATGAAATAGACGAACTGTGCGGGCTGCGCATGGGGGCGGACGACTACATCAAAAAACCGTTTTCGCCGAATTTGCTGATTGCGCGCATCAAAACGCTGATTCGCCGCGCGGAACCCGTAACCGTTTCCGCAGACGGCAGCACCGTCGCCGACACGATTATCGAACGCGGCGCGCTGACGCTGAACAAAACCCGTCATCAATGCACGCTGAACGGCAAGCCCGTCGATTTGACGCTGACCGAATTTTTGATGCTGTATTCGCTGGTGGAAAACCCTGGGCAGGTCAAAACGCGCGACCGCCTGATCGACAGCGCGTACGGGGCGAACGTTTACATCGACGACCGCACCGTCGACAGCCACATCAAACGTCTGCGCCGCAAATTCAAAGACGTCGACCCGAACTTCAGCGGCATCGAAACGCTGTACGGCGTCGGCTATCGATTCCGGAGCGAATAATGGGATTGAAAGGGTTTGCGCCTTTTGCCGTTTTGCGTTCGCCGCTGGCTTGGCGGCTGCTGCTGGTGAATCTGCTTGCCCCCGTTTTGCTGGTCGCGGGATTGTTTTATATGGACCACTACCGCCGCGGATTGCTTGACGCGGAAATCAAAACGCTGAAAGTTCAGGCGGAACTGATGGCTTTGACGCTCAGCGAAGGCGCGGTCGGCGCCGAATTGATTTCCTCTGCCGCTTCGTCCGCGGAAAACGACCGTTCTTTCCGATCGGGGTATTTTTCGACCGCATCCGAATCCGTCCCCGACGATTTCCGTTTCGGACGGGTCGGCGACCTGCCCGACGAAAATCCGCGCGAAATTTTCCGTTTGATGCCCGACGCCGCGCGCCGCGTGCTGCAACAGCTGGCGGCGTTGGCGCAGTCCCGCGTCCGTCTGTTCGACCACAACGGCGTTTTGACCGCGGACAACCGCTTGGGGCAAAAGCCTTTGGGCAAACCGACGGAAGCGTTCGAACATTCCTTGTGGGGGCGTGAACTGTTTGAACACAAAGGGCTGAAACATTACGACGAACCCAAAAACCAGACCGCTTTCGATTACGAAGAAGTCGGCGCCGCGCTGGGCGACGGCGTTTTCACATCAGAAATCAGATACCTTGACGGTTTCGGCAGTATTTTAAGCGTCGCCGTTCCCGTCATTTTCGATGATCAGATTGTCGGCGCGATTATGGTCAACGGCAGCATCGAAAACGTCATTCAAAACCTGATTGCGTTCCGTTTGGGCATTTTCCGCCTGTTCGTTCTGGCTTTCGCCGTAACGGTTCTGCTGTCGTTTTTCATGGTCAGAACAATCGTCGCGCCGCTGAACCGCCTGTCGACGGCGGCAGTCAACATCCGCACTAGCGGCGGACGTCTGCGCCGCATCCCCGACGAAACGAAGCGGCATGACGAAATCGGCGCGCTGTCGGGCGCACTGATGAAAATGACCGACACGCTTTGGGAAAGACTGGACGCGACGGAACGTTTCGCCGCCGACGTGTCGCACGAAATCAAAAACCCCCTGTCGTCCATGCGCAGCGCGCTGGAAACAATCGATTACATTTCCGACCCCGCCAAAAAGCAAAAGCTGATGACCATTGTCCACGACGACGTTTTGCGGCTGGACAGGCTGATTACCGACATTTCCAACCTGTCGCGTCTGGATGCAGAACTGTCGCGCGAAATTTTCGAACCCGTCGATATCTACAAACTGCTGTCGTCGTCCGTCGAAGTCTACAACTTGGGCGAAGCGGCAACGAAGCGCGGCATCAAATTCATTTTGAACTGGGACGAAAACACCCCGAAAGACATCTATGTTTTGGGCATGGAAACCCGCTTGGCGCAAGTGTTTTACAACCTGATCGGCAATGCGATTTCGTTTTCGCCCGACAACGGACGCATCGTTGTTGCGGGAAAACTGCAAAACAAATCCCTGATTTTGACGTTCGAGGACGAAGGCAAAGGCATTCCCCCGGGCGACGAAGAAAAACTGTTCCGCCGCTTTTATTGCGAACGTCCGCAAAACGAACAGTTCGGACACCATTCGGGATTGGGGCTGTCCATTTCCGAAAAAGTCGTAACGGGGCTGAACGGCACGATTTACGCCCGCAACCGCACGGACGCGTCGGGCAAAATTCTGGGGGCATGCTTTGTCGTCAACCTGCCCGTTATGCAAAAGGCGGAATAAATGCCCCTGATTCACGCGACATGTGTCGAATGGTTCGGGCGCGGCATTTTGATTCGCGGCAAAGCGGGATCGGGCAAATCGGATCTGGCTTTGCGGCTGATTGACGCGGGGGCGGTTTTGGTCGCCGACGACCAAGTGCTGCTGGAAAACGGTGTTGCGTCCGCGCCCGCCCGATTGCGGGGATTGCTGGAAGTGCGGGGCTTCGGCATTGTCAAGCTCCCCTTTGCCGAAACGACTCAAATCGTTCTGACAATCGATTTGCGCGCGTCCGACGAAATCGAACGCCTGCCCGAACGGTTCGACGGCGTTTTGCGGCTGGATCCGTTTTGTGCGTCCGCCGCCGCAAAAATAAAACTGGCTTTGCGGGTGATTGCGGGCGAAAGGCATTTGATTTCCGATTCCGAAACGGTTATTCTGTAATAAAGTTTTTTCAAACACGAAAGGATATCCCCATGATTGGAATGATTTTGGTTTCCCACGGACATCTGGCAGAAGAAATGAAAGCCGTCTTGGAGCATATCGTCGGCAAGCAGGACGCCGTTGAAACGGTCGGAATTTTTTCCGACGACGATATGGAAAAACGCCGCGCGGAAATTCAGGAAAAAATCAAACAAGTCGATTCGGGCGACGGCGTCATCATTTTAACCGACATGTTCGGCGGAACGCCCTCCAATCTGGCAATTTCCGTTATGGAACAGGCAAACATCGAAGTCATCGCGGGCGTCAACCTGCCCATGCTGATAAAACTGGCTCAGCTGCGCACCTCTTTGCCGCTGAAAGAAGCGTCTTTGGGGGCGCAGGAAGCGGGACGCAAGTACATCAACGTCGCCTCCGCATTGCTGCACAAGGACAAAGAATAAGCCTATGCCCGTCGAAAAAACGCTTGTCATCGTCAACGCCAAAGGACTGCATGCCCGCGCCGCCGCCGCATTCGTCAAAACGGCGGACAAATTTGACGCGGCTGTTACCGTTTCAAAGGACGGCGAATCCGTTTCGGGACATTCGATTATGGGGTTGATGATGCTGGGCGCGGCATACGGCTGTGAAATTCTGGTGTCGTGCGACGGTGCGCAAGCTGCGGAAGCGTTGTCCGCTTTGGAAAAACTGGTCGATGATAAATTCAACGAAAATTAAAAACCTGTTTTCGTCAATCGTTCGGCTGAAACCCGACCTTTGCCCCGCCCCCGTTTCGGAAACGGTGCGGGACGGAACGGGCGTGTCGCCGGGAATTGTCATCGGACGTGTTTATGTGTACGACAGCGCGCTGAAAAGCGTTCCCTTTTACCACGTTTCACGCGACCGCATCGCGCAGGAACAGGAACGTTTCGACCAAGCGGTCGAAAAAACGACGAAACAGCTTGACCAAATCATGGACAAGGCGAAAAACGCTCTGGCGAACGACACGCTGGGATCTTTGCTGGACGCGTACCGCCACATGCTGCAAAGCTCGCGCCTGACGCGCGGGGTGCGCGAACGCATTGAAAAGGACCGCGTCAACGCCGAAGCCGCCGTTTTGGACGAAGTTGCCGCCATCGCCGACGTGTTCGCGGCAATGCAGGATTCGTATATTTCCTCGCGGGTTGAAGACATCCGCAACATCGGCATGCGCTTGATTCGCAATTTGCAAACGGATGCGCCCGACAACCTGTACCAAATGCCCGAAAACGCCGTCGTCATCGCCCGCGACCTGAGCGCGGCGGACACCGCAATGCTGAATATGCGCAAGATTGCGGGTCTGATTACGGTCAACGGGTCGAACCAAAGCCACACGGCTTTGCTGGCGCGGTCGCTGGGACTGCCCGCGATTGTAAACATTCCCGACTTGATGCAGATCGCGACAACGGGCGATGTGATTATCATCGACGGCACATATGGTAAAGTCATTCTGAATCCGACGCAGGAAAACGTCGAGCTTTACCGCAAATACCGCACGGACTTTCTGCGCTGGAAGCGGTCGCTGACGCGTTTGCGCGACCAGCCGTCGCTGACCGCCGACAACGTTTACATCAGGCTCAAAGGCAACATCGATCTGCCCAACGAACTGGATTTTCTGATGCAGACGGGCGTTGACGGAATCGGGCTGCTGCGCAGCGAGTATATGTATTTGAACCGCAACGATTTGCCCGATGAAGACGAACAATATGCTTTACTGAAATCCATTTCCGAAAAAATCGACGGCAAGCCCGTTACGTTCCGCACCATTGACGCGGGCGCGGACAAAGGATCGCCGATGCTGGAAAGCTACCATGCCGTCAACCCCGCTTTGGGATTGCGCGGCATCCGCTATATGCGGCTGTATGAAAAGCTTTTGACAGACCAGTTCCGCGCGGCTTTGCGTGCTTCCGCAACCGCCGACATCCGCCTGCTGCTGCCGATGATTTCTTCGGTTGACGAGGTCATCCAAGCCCGCGGACTGCTGGAACGGTGCGCCGAGGATCTGCGCGCCGAAGGAACGGAAGTCCCCGAAAATCTGCCGCCTTTGGGCGTAATGATAGAGGTTCCCTCCGCCGCCATGGAAGCGGACACAATCGCCGGTCATTGCGATTTCTTTTCAATCGGCACGAACGACCTGATTCAGTACGCCATGGCGGTCGATCGAACGGACGCAACGGTTTCAAGCCTGTTCAATCCGCTGAATCCCGCCGTTTTGCGGCTGCTGAAAACAACGATCGACGCGGCGAACGCGCACGGCATTTCCGTCAGCGTTTGCGGGGAAATGGCGGCGAACTATCATTATTCCGCGCTGCTTATCGGATTGGGCGTGCGCGAACTGTCCATGCCCGCCGTCAACATTCCGATGGTCAAGGAACGGCTGCGCTCATTGACCACAGGGGAAACGGAACGATATGCGGCGCATGTTCTGACCCTGCATTATCCTGCGGATATTTCCGCCGCTATGACCGCTTTTGAAGAAGGACAACGTTTTTGAAATTCTCCGATCTCCGCCTTTCCGATTTGCGTTTCGATTTGCCGATTGCCGAAATACAAGCGGCGCTGAACGATCCGAAAGTCGTTTTCGTCCTTGCCGCCGCCTGTGTTTTAATCATCACGCTTTTTGCCGCATGGTACACCAAAAAGCCCGCTTCCTTTGAAGCCGCCGTCAAAAGCGGTTCTCCCGTCAGGATGCGCGCCTATTTCAAAAGCACGGGGCTAACCCCGAACGACAAAGATTCAAACGGTATGTCGTATCTGTTCCGCGCGATTCAAAATCACGCTTCGGTCAAAATCTTGAACTGGCTGGTCAAAAAGGGGGGCGATCTGCATGACAGGAACAATCGGGGGGAATCGGCGTTTGCCGTCGCCTTGGTCAACAAATGCGCGCCCGATGTTTTGCGCTGGCTGCAACACAAAGGGCTGGATGTCAACGAACGCGGCGTAGACGGGCTGACGCCGCTGATGGTCGCCGTTCGGGAAAATCTGTCCGTTAAAACCGTTGACGTTCTGCTGGACATGGGCGCGCGCGTTTCCGACCGCGCCGATTTCGGCATTACGCCGCTGATGCTGGCGGCGGGCGGCAATTTGAATCCCTATGTGCTGCTGACTTTGCTGAAACACGGAGCAAACCCGAACGACCGCAGCGCGGAAGGGGCGACCCCCTTGATGCTGGCGGCGGGAGTAAATCCGAACGCGCGGGAAATTGTTGAGGTTTTGCTGGATTGCGAAGTCAACACGACGGCAAGGGACAAAGAAGGCAGAACGGCTATCGATTATGCCAAAAACAATCCCGCGCTGGCGGACACGGAAACATTTTGGCGGCTGAACAACGTCAGTTACGACTAATGCAAATCCTGCGGAATGCGTTTTCCGTGAAAAGTTTCTTCATAAGTATCCGTTCTTAAAAACGTCGGATTGTCGTACATATTCCGGCAGCCCGCCACGGCGGCGCAAAGCAATGCCAACAGCAAAGCGGTCTTTTTCATTGTTTTTTCCTTTTCGTGAAAAAAGCCAGCCCCAAAAACAGCACCGCCGATCCGAACGGCGCGGCGTTTCCAAATCGGGCGTAAAGCGTCGGCTGTTCCGTGCGGCGGGGCAATTCAACGTCCAAAACGCCCTCCGTTCCCAACGGCAGCGACGCCGTTATCCGCCCGTACGCGTCAATCATGCCGCTGATTCCCGTATTGGCGACGCGCGCCAAGGGGATGCCCTCCTCCACCGCGCGCATTTGAGCGGCGGCAAAGTGCTGGTACGGTCCCGCGCTGATGCCGTACCATCCGTCGTTCGTCGCGTTCATCAGCCAGTACGGGCGCTCCGCTTCGTCAACGACATGCGCGGGAAAAATGACTTCGTAACACACCAGCATTCCGACGGGCAAAGTGCGGGGAATGTTTGTCGTGCGGACACCCTTGCCGCGTGAAAAATCAATCGCCCCCGGCGTCAGTTTCCGCATAAAAGGAAACACAGACGTCAGCGGCGCGTATTCGCCGAACGGAACCAGATGCGATTTGTCGTACTGCCCCAGCACTTTGCCGATATCGTTGACGGCAACAATGCTGTTGTACAGTTTGTACGGGGGAACGGCAAAGCGGTCGGGTTCGGTGCGAAGCGACCCCGCCAGCAAAATCGCGTCGGGCAGCAGCGCGCTGGTTATCATGCCGCGCGCAAATTCGTCCTGCGTCAAACGGAACGGGGTCGCCGTTTCAGCCCAAAGAACGTGCGTCGCTTTTTCAGCCCCTTTGGCGCGGCTTAAACGAACGTGTTTCATCAAATTCCGTTCGGCTTGTTCTTCGCTCCATTTCTGTCCCTGCGGAATGTTCGCCTGCACCAGACGCAGCAAAACGCCGTTAATCGGCTTGACGTTTTCAACCGTTTTCAGCCGATAGCCGCCCCATCCCGCCAAAACGGACAAAATCACAAACGGCACGACGGCAATCAAATTCGCTTTTTGCCGCAACGGACGCTTCATCAGCCCGAACAGCGACGCCGCAAACACGGTGACCAGTCCCAAACCGTACGCGCCGAACACCGCCGCCGTTTGCAGCATAACGGGGCAATCCGTCCACACCGTCGCAATCAAATTCCACGGAAAGCCCGTCAAAAACCACGCGCGGAACATTTCGGACAGCGTCCACGCCCCCGCAAACGCCAGCACCCGCCGCACGCCGCGCGGCGCATACCACGCCGCAAAAGCCGCCAGCATCGGGAACAGTCCGCCCCACAGCCCGAACCCTATCGGCGGCAAAGGCGCCAACGCTTTAAAGCCCATGCCCTCTATCATCAGCGCGCGTGACACCCATGCCAGCCCGACGGAAAAAAATCCGAACCCGAACGCATAGCCGATTTTCATCGCCTCGCCGCGCGTTTGCGCACGGTCTAGCAGCAAAATCAGCCCCGAAAAAGCGATAAACAAACACGGATAAACAAACCACGGCGGCAAAGCCCCGACGCCGATAACGCCAAGCACAAGGGCTTTAAACCAGCGCGTTTTCCAAAAGTCTTTACAAATACGGATTCGCAATGCCGTTTTCCGCCAGAATTTTGACTTCCATGGCTTCCATTTCCTCGGCTTCCCAATCTTCGATATGGTCATAGCCGATTAAATGCAAAACGCCGTGAACGACCAAATGGAACAAATGGTCGGCAACGGAAATGTTCGCCTCCGCCGCTTCCTTTTCCGTCGTTTCGCGTGCGACAATCACGTCGCCCAGCAGCAGCGGCTCCTCGACGGGTTCGTCTTCGTCGTCCAAAGTGGCGAACGACAAAACATTCGTCGGTCTGTCCACGCCGCGATAGTCGCGGTTCAAGATGTGAACATCCTCGTCATCGGTCAGAACGACGCTGATTTCAACGTCCTTGACGGGAATTTCCAATTCGCCGACATTGCCCGATTTCCACGCGCCCAGCGCGGCTTTGCGCACCAGTTTTTTGACCTGTTCGACGTCTTTGTCCCACTGCTTGTCGCGAACGGTGATTGCAACCTTAGCCGTCATTGCCGATCAACCCCTTGCGCGAAGCGTAGCGTTTATCATACGCCTTGACAATCGAAGACACCAATCCGTGGCGAACGACGTCTTTTTCCGTAAAGGTGACGACGGCGATATCCTTGACGTTGCGCAGAACGTCCAAAGCGTCCGCCAGCCCCGACTGCACGCCGCGCGGCAAATCCGTCTGGCTTAAATCGCCGTTGATGACCATGCGGGAATTTTCGCCCATACGGGTCAGAAACATCTTCATCTGCATCGGCGTCGTGTTCTGCGCTTCGTCCAGAATGACCATCGCGTTGGTCAGCGTGCGCCCGCGCATGAACGCCAAGGGGGCAACCTCGATTTCGCCCAGTTCCAGCTTCTTGTCCACGACATCCTTGGGCAGCATTTCATACAAAGCGTCGTACAAAGGACGCAGATACGGATCGATTTTTTCCTTTAAATCCCCCGGCAGAAAGCCCAAGTTTTCGCCCGCTTCGACGGCGGGGCGGGACAGGATGATTTTATCGATTTGCCCCTCAATCATCAAAGACACCGCTTTCGCGACGGCAAGGAACGTTTTACCCGTTCCCGCGGGTCCCAAGCCGAACACCATTTCATAGTCGCGCATCGCGCGGATGTAATCCGCTTGGGTTTGCGAACGCGGCTGAATATGGCGTTTGCGGGTTCTCAAAGTCAGGTCTTCCTCGCCCGATTCGTCGACTTTGACGGGTTCGGCGGTGTGTTTTTCTTTCGGTTTGGTCATTTTGTGTCCCTCGCTCATATGCAAAGCGTTGTCGATGTCGGAATTGTCGATGTCGCCCTTTTTGGCGGCGACTTTATAAATCCTGTCCAAAGCGGCAAAAGCGTGTTCAACGTCTTTTTCGTCGCCGTCCACAGTGATTTGGTTGCCGCGCGTTTTGATTTCAACGCCCAGTTTCTTTTCCAGCCGCTTCAGATTGTCGTTATGCGCGCCCAAAACCAGCATCAAAACATGGTTGTCCGCGTATTCTTCGGTTCGTTGACAAGTTTTCTTTTTCGCCATAACAAAATCCTTTCGGTTAGGAATTATCTTTTTATATTATGGACTTATCCAAGAGTTTATGCAAGAACCATTTCCGCTTTCAAGGTTGCGGCGGACGTTTCGGCGATTCGCACGGGTACGATTTTGTTCAAATACGATTCGTCCGCGGCGACAACGACGTTTTGCATTTGCGGCGTGTGTCCCAGCAAAGTGCCGTCCTTGTGTCCTTTCGAATCCAGCAGAACGTCAACCACGCGCCCCAAGAATTTGGCGTTGAACGCCGCATGCTGTTCCAGCAAAAGGGCTTGCAGCCGTTCCAGCCGTTCGCCTTTGACCGCTTCGTCGATTTGATTTTTCATTGCGGCGGCGGGCGTTCCGGGACGCGGACTGTATTTGAACGAATACGACTGCGCATAGTTCACACGGCGCACCAAATCCATGGTCTGCTCGAAATCTTCCTCGGTTTCTTCGGGAAAGCCGACGATAAAGTCGGACGACAAAGCGATTTCGGGACATGCCGCGCGCAGTTTTTCGACAACGGCTTCGTATTCGGCGCAGGTGTAGCGGCGATTCATCTTTTTCAAGATTCTGTCCGATCCCGATTGAATCGGCAGGTGCAGATACGGCATCACTTTGGGAATGTCGCGGTGCATCGCAATCATATCGTCCGTAAAGTCGGACGGATAGGACGTTACATAGCGGATGCGCTCAATTCCGTCGATTTCGGCGACTTTGGCAATCAGGCGGCTCAGATCCGACGGCTGCCCGTTTTCGCCCAATCCGTGCCAAGCGTTGACATTCTGCCCCAGCAGCATCAAATCCTTTGTCCCCGACGCCGCCAGCTGTTCGGCTTCGGCGACGATTTCACTCATCGGGCGCGAATATTCCGCCCCGCGCGTGTACGGAACGACGCAATAGGAACAGAAACGGTCGCATCCCTCTTGAATCGCCAGAAACGACGATACGCCCGACGACCGCGCGGCAGGCAAAGAATCGAATTTCGATTCGGCGGGAAATTCCACGTCAATAATGCGTTTTTGCGTATGGCGCTGCAGCTTCATCAGCATTTCGGGCAAACGGTGATAAGTTTGCGGACCCAAAGCAATATCGACGAATTTCGCGCGGTTCATAAATTCGGCGGATTCGGCTTGCACCACACAGCCCGCGACGATTAAAATCAAATCGCGCCCTTCGGCTTTTCTTTTTTCTTTCAAAGGCTTGAACCGCCCCAGTTCGGAAAAGATTTTTTCCGACGCTTTTTCGCGGATGTGGCAAGTGTTGAAGATAATCATATCCGCGTCGTCGGGCGTGTCGGTTTCTTCATATCCCAATCCGCGCAAAATGTCGACCATGCGGGCGGAATCGTACACGTTCATCTGACAGCCGAACGTTTTTACAAACAGTTTTTTGGTCACGTTAGTCTTTCCGAATTCAGTTTAAAGCGGCGCGCCGACCGTCCAGCGCGTTTTTCAATTTTTCCAAAACGGGAACTTTTTTGACGTCGAAATTTTTTTCCGTCAATACGGCGGGCTTCAGCAAAGCCGCCGCCTCTTTTTCTTCCTCGGGCGACAAATCGACGTCGGGCTTTGCGTTTTGCAAAAAAGTCCGCAAAGAGTACATATCGTTCCCGTTTAAAACATCCTGTCCCGCCTCCAGCAGTTTTTCATGCTGAAAAGACGCCACCTCGGCATAGGAAACGGGCAGCTTTTTGAACACGCCGAACGACGCGTCGTCGGGAATGGCGATTTGGTTGATTTTGGAATACACCTGCGCCGCCACGGGGTCGGCGGTAACGCCTGCGGGATAGAACCACCGCAAAGGCGCGGATTCCTGCGCCAAATACAGCCATTTATGCGCCATTTTCAGGTTTTTGGCAAGCCCTTCGCCCCGCCAGTACAGCAGTCCCAGCTTGACCTGCGCGGGGGCGTACCCGTTGTGCGCGCTTTGTGAAAAGAACAGGGCGGAACGGCGGAAATCGGGGGCTTTCAACCCCTCGCCCTTGTAAAACAAAGCCCCCAGTTTGTACTGGGCTTCAGCATCGTTTTCCTCTTCCGCGCAATACATATATTGCATCAAAGCGACGCCCATGCGCCCCGAACGTTCGGCTTGCTCCGCCCAGCCGCAAGCGGCGCGCGCCGACCCGACACAAGCGAAAATCATCAGCAAAACCAAACGAATCATATTCCTGCTCCGAAACAAAAGGGGGCGAATCAAGTGCAATAAGGATACACCCTGCCCGCCCCCGTTGCCAAGCCTTTAAATCGAAAAAGGCTTATTCTTCGCCTTTTTCGACGTTGTCGATGACTTCCGCCATATCGTGGTGGTCGTCGCCCAGATCGGACGCGTCTTCCATCAATTCCAATTCGTCATCGGTTTCGGCGGCGAAATCGGCGTCATCGGCGGTCAAATCGATGTCTTCCTGAACTTTGCGTCCGCCGCGTTTGGCTTTGCCCGCGTTTTGCGCCTGCAGGCGCAGGAATTCGTCGACCGACCAGCTTTCGCCGCAGTGCGGACATTTAATCGGGTCTTTGCACAAATCATAGAAATGTTCGCCGCAAGACAGGCAGATACGCTTTGTTCCCCATTCCGGTTTTGACATAACAGCTCTCCATCGTTAAAAAAATTGGTTTTGGGAAATTTGATATGCTAAGCTTGCCTTTGTCAAACAAAAAAAGAGATTTTTTCATGAAAACGGTTTCCAATCGGTCAAAAGGGCTTTTCGGCACATTCGCGACGCCGGGTGACAAATCGCTGTCCCACCGCGCTTTGATGCTGGGCGGACTGGCGAAAGGCTCTACGAAAATCAAGGGTTTGCTGGAAAGCGGCGACGTTATGGCGACTTTGTCCGCCATGCGCAAACTGGGGGCGGACATTGAAAAGCTCCCCGACGGGACATGGACGGTCGCGGGCGTCGATTCCGGCTTGCGCGCGCCCGATTCCGTTTTGGACATGGGCAACGCGGGCACGGGAACGCGGCTGTTGGCGGGACTGGTCTGCACTCACCCGTTTGAAACGCGCTTTACGGGCGACACCAGCCTTTGTTCCCGCCCGATGAACCGCATCACGCTTCCTTTGGCGCAAACGGGGGCGCGGTTTGAAACGGCGCAGGGCGGGACTTTACCCATGACCGTCATCGGCGCGAAAGCCCCCAAGCCGATTACCTATCGCCTGCCCGTCGCGTCGGCGCAAGTCAAATCCGCCGTTTTGCTGGCGGGACTGAACATTGACGGCGACACGACCGTCATCGAACCCGCCGACTTGAAAAGCCGCGATCACACCGAACGCATGCTGCGCGGATTCGGCGCGGCTTTGGATATTGCCGAAGATTCGGACGGCGCGCGCATCCTCACCGTTCACGGCAAAGCCTCTTTGACGGCGTGCGACTTGACCGTTCCCGCCGACATATCGTCCGCCGCTTTTCCGATTGTCGCCGCTTTGATTACCCCCGATTCGGAGCTTTTCCTGCCCGACATCGGAATCAATCCGCTCAGAAGCGGCATTTTGACGGCTTTAAAGGCCATGGGGGCGGACATTACGCTTGAAAACAGCCGAATCGCCGCGGGAGAACCCGTCGCGGACATTCGCGTCAAATCGTCCGAACTGCACGGCGTCGATTTGCCTGCCTCGCTTGCGCCGTCGATGATTGACGAATACCCGATTCTGGCAATCGCCGCCGCTTTTGCCGACGGGAAAACGACCTTGCGCGGGGTGTCGGAGCTGAAAGTCAAAGAAAGCAACCGATTCGACGCGATTTTAAACGGGCTGAAAGCGAACGGAGTCGCCTGCTCCGCCCTTGGCAACGACATAGAAATCAAAGGAAGGGGAAAAAATCCTTGCGGCGGGGGGCTGATTGAGGCAAAACTGGATCACAGAATTGCCATGTCCTTTTTGGTAATGGGCATGGCGGCGGAAAACCCCGTAGCGGTGGACGACGTATCGTCGATTGCGACCAGTTTTCCGAACTTTATCGAACTGATGAACAAATCGGGAGCAAACATTCATGATTATCGCGATTGACGGACCGGCGGCGGCGGGCAAAGGCACGCTGGCGCAAAACCTTGCCAAACATTTCAACTATGCTTTTTTGGACACGGGCAGACTGTACCGCGCCGTCGGATACGCCGTTTTGCAGGCGAACGAAGACCCCGCGAACGAAACCGCCGCGACCAAAGCCGCCAAAGCGTTCGACCCGAAAAGCATCAACGCCGTTTTGAAAAACCCCGCCCTGCGCGACGAAGCGACGGGCAACGCGGCGTCCAAGGTCGCCGTCATTCCCGCCGTGCGTGCGGCTTTGCTGGACTTGCAGCGCGATTTCGCCGCGCACCCGTTTTTCGAGGACGGCACCCCCGCCAAAGGCGCGGTGCTGGACGGACGCGACATCGGAACGGTCGTCTGCCCCGACGCGGACGTGAAATTCTTTGTGACCGCCAGCGCCGAAGTCCGCGCCGACCGCCGCTTCAAGGAATTGCAGGACGCGAACAAACCCGCCGACTACGATAAGATTTTGACGGACATCAAAGAACGCGACAAACGCGATTCCGAACGCGCGACCGCCCCCTTGAAACCCGCGGAAGACGCCTGCGTTCTGGACACGTCGAACATGAACGCCACGCAAGTGTTCCAATCCGCGCTGGACTTTATCGCGATTAACCACGAATAAGCCTATATGCCCGAATGTTTTGCTCCCTCCGTTGATTCGACCTGCACCAAATTGATTTTGGGGTCGATGCCGGGGGTAAAATCGCTGGAACAAGCGCAGTATTACGCCCACCCGCAAAACGCGTTCTGGCGGATTATGGCAAAGCTGTTCGGCGCGCCCTATCCGCTCGCTTCGTATGACGACAAGCTGAATTTGCTCTTGTCGCACCATATTGCCTTGTGGGACGTGATTTCGACCTGCGCCCGCGACGGCAGCTTGGATTCCGATATCCGCAACGCCGTCCCGAACGACTTTGAACGCTTTTTCAAACAATATCCGCAGATAAAGACCGTGTTTTTCAACGGGCAAAAAGCGTATGACAGCTTTATAAAAGCGTTCAAAACCGCGCCGTTTGCCGAAACGTTGACTCTCGTCCCCCTGCCGTCCACCTCGCCCGCCAACGCGCATTTGTCGTTCGACGACAAATTAAGGGCGTGGAGTGTGTTGTTGTAACGGGAGAAAATGACCTTCATTTTTCCCTTACAGCTTTGCGCCTTGAAATAAGTTTTTAGAGTAAATCTCTCTGCTTTCTTAATTCTCTTTCTTTTCGGATATATTCGTCTTTGACGATTTCTTTAAAGTTTTCTTTGCTGTCAAGCGCTTTTTCCAACATCCCGTTTTTCACAAGTGATACATACAACGCCACCGAATAGGCTTGACAATTCCATGACTTTTCAGGATTAAACTCTATATCTGTAAACGCTTCATAGTTCAAAACGAATTGCCGTAAGCCATTATTTTTATTCAAAGCATTTATGTACAACCAATCGTAAAAAAACGTTGGGGGATTCAGTTCAAATCTGTCATTAAAAAATTGAAAGCAAACCAACTTTCCCGATTTTTTCAACCGCTCATCTTTTTTAGCTTCTATCGGTTTTTTGTCATATAGATCCACAAACGGACCAGCAAGCTCAAACATTTTGCTTCCTTGAAAAGCCGTTTCAATCGTCAAAATTCGCCCTTTATTGGTTGTAAATGACAAATTAAACGCACTAAGCGCAATACCTTCCTCCGTCAAAGATTTCGAGGACACTTCCAAAATCGGCTTAATCTTCCTTTGCTCCCAAGCCGCTTCATGTAATGCCTGAATGTTTTTTTGTTTTTGGGATACTGCGAAACCGGCAGCCCATTTAAACTCTATCTCAATTTCCAAAACACCGACTTTTTTAGTCATAGGAACATATATTTTTCGTTCAGCCATAACCCCTTAACCCTCTTTAAAAAGGAATATCATCAAATGAGGATGTTGTATCCTGATGAACTTACATTTGCACGCTTTTTGTGTTTTGCCAAAAAGCTTTTTCCGGATTTTTGCAACGCCGCATAAAATCGTTCTCCGGACATCTTTTCCACTCTATATTCTGATATTTTTCCCAAACCTTTTTTATTTCAGAACTCCAATCATTTTCAAACACATATACACCGGTAATATATTCCGGTTCAATTTGTCCCACCACAAGGACTTCAGCTTGGTTATGTGTCGGCATATTCTGTTTGATAAATCCGTCTGCATACAGTTTTTCCAAATCCGCTCTGGTATGCATTTTATCATAATCGCCAAACATTTGTTCAAAAGCTTCTACTGTACATCTAGGGCACGTTCTATTCGAAGCTGCATTTTCTTTACTAAACAAGCAGTATTTTTCCCATAATACGTTCGGTTTTATTTTTAAAATCACATATTTTTTATCAATATTTCCGCTTTTAAATTTATAAAGCAATGGCGCATTCGGGAGTGTAATTGAACAACATATGCAGCTTGTATAAGAATCTAAACGCAACTCGTCATTTACAGTCGCTTTCATCACCTGACCTTTTATGTCACAGCGCGAAAGTATTCCGTTTTTCAAAATGCTTTCTAAATTATCAACTGCCGTAAAGTGAAGAATCTCTTTAATATTTCTTAAATTAACGATATTTCTTATTTTTTCCTTCTTTTGCCTTAACTTTTCCTCCCTTTCCGCCTTTTCTTGTTCAATTATCTCTTGTTCAAGTCTTGCTCTTTCTGCCTCCTGTAATTTGGAGCGTTCAAAAACTTCTTTTCTCTCCGTATTTTTTTCCAATTCCAGCTGTTCTTTATAGAACTCATCTAATAATTTTTTTCCAAAAGAGAATGGAGAAAAAAATTTTATAATTTCATTATCAAATTTCACACAAACACTTGTAAGATCCTTGTATATGATTTTTCCTCTTCCAAGAGTTTTATGATAAACCGTTGCCCCTACAATCCCCATTTTATCCCCCTTTATTCTTTAGTTGTTTGCATCAATCAGTTTTTTGACGGAATCGCACAACTGCTGAACTGAAAAAGCCCCTTGATTAAAATCGCGGAACAGATTTTCTATTTTTGCGTTCAACGCTCGCAAATTTTCCCCTTGTTTTTCAACCGCTTCGACGGACGGGACTTTTTCCAACGCTTTTGTTATTTCCGCCGTTGTTTGCTCATATTTCTGCTTCTTTGAATACGCCCCGAACGTCATCGTTGCGGGGATTGCAAATGCCGTAAAAATTCCGCCCAGCGCGCACATTCCGCCCAACATTCCCAATCCGCCGGAAGCCAGCGAACCGCCGCCCAACGCCGCCAAGGTTGATGTTGTCGCCGCCGCCCCCGAAAGGCTTGAAATCGCAACACCTGTTGACGCCGTCCCGAACGCCCCGACCAAAGTGAATGTGCCTGCCGCCCCCGCCGCGCCGACAGCGGTTCCAGCAAGCCAGCTTTCGCCTGATGAATTATCCGTCAAAACGGAAATATTCGCCGCCAACAAATCCGCATAGTCCTTTGAAACAACATCAAACTTGCTTCGGAGATCTTTTTCTTTAAAAATTTTCGCAATTTGTTGAATCGTCCGATCCAAACACTTTTTGTTTTTATCATAAATTGTTGCCGCGCATTTCCATTTTTCCCAAGCGTTTAGAGCTTGTTCCAGTTCTTTTTTGGCGATTCTTTCTTTTTCGGCATATCCCAGCGTAACTAAGTTTTTGATTTCCATAATTGCCCCCTACTGCACCTGTTGCATTTGTGTTGTCACATTCGTTTTGTTAATGCTGTTGATTTAATGGAACGTATTTATCAACGGGCTCTTGTTCGTTTTGTTTTTCAATTCGGCATCAATGATTTTTTCACAGGAAGAATTTCCATAGCTAAGAGTTTTCACAACAGATATATATTTTTTATCTTCTTCTACGTTTACATCAGAATTCCATTCTCGTCTGATTTCTCCTAATTGTTCCGTATAGACGCAATCTTTTCCATTTTGTTTCCACGAAACATCAACAACCGAATAAGACGGCACTTGACACCCGCACAACAACGGCAACGCCATTAACGCGATATATTTCTTTTTCATTTCCGAAACTCCTCTAAAGTCAAAAACACAAAACCCACCTGCTGCAGGTGGGCGGAGTGTTCAGAAACCGTTCAATAGCAAAGACGGCTCGACGTTTTTCGCGCATAGCCTTATAGACGCCGACACCCGCCCTTGGGCAGAAATCGGCGTATAATTTTTCAGTCGCCATACACGTATGCGACTTCTATCGTAAAGGGTTTCTGACGCCCTGCTCCCGTTTTCGGGAACAAAAAAAGCTTATCAAACTTCCGCTTAAAAGAAAAGCGTTTCTTTTCCGTCGAAAACCCTTGCAAAACAGCCTGTTTTCGTGTATACAGAGCGCGAAACCGCAAGGCACGGGCGGCTTCGTTGTTTTTATGTGCAGACCTTCGGATACAACCGAATGGCAAGTAAAGTCTTAAAGGAAGTTTTTTAATGGCAACAAAAAATACAGCCGCCGAAATCCCGGCTATGAAAGAAAACTTTGCCGAACTGTTCAACGAAATGTTCGGTGAAGACAAAGGATTGGAAGGTTCCGTCGTCAAAGGAACCATCGTCGCTTTGTCCGACGATTTTGCGACAATCGACGTCGGTTTGAAATCCGAAGGTCGCATCGCGCGCCGCGAATTCGGCTTTAACGCCGAAATGAAAGTCGGCGATCAGGTCGATGTCTTTATCGACCGCTACGAAGACAAAGACGGCATGGTCGTCCTGTCCCGTGAAAAAGCCCGCCGCGAAGAAGCTTGGAACGAACTGGAAAAAGCCCAAGCCAACGGCGAACGCGTTACCGGCGTTATCTTCGGTCGCGTCAAAGGCGGCTTTACGGTCGATCTGTCGGGCGCTATCGCGTTCCTGCCGGGTTCGCAGGTTGACATTCGCCCCGTCCGCGACGTCGGACCTTTGATGGGCACTCCGCAGCCGTTCCAGATTTTGAAAATGGACCGCGCCCGCGGCAATATCGTTGTTTCCCGCCGCGCCGTTTTGGAAGAAACCCGCGTCGAACAGCGTTCCGAACTGATTAAAAACCTGTCCGAAGGTCAGATTTTGGACGGCGTTGTCAAAAACATCACCGACTACGGCGCATTCATCGACTTGGGCGGCGTTGACGGCTTGCTGCACGTGACCGACATTGCTTGGAAACGCATCAACCACCCGTCCGAAGCGTTGACCATCGGTCAGCCCGTCAAAGTCCAGATTATCCGCTTCAACCCCGAAACCCAGCGTATTTCCTTGGGTATGAAACAGTTGGAAGCCGATCCTTGGGCGAACGTCGAACAGAAATACCCTGTCGGAACGAAGCTGACGGGTCGCGTGACCAACATCACCGACTACGGCGCGTTCATTGAACTGGAACAGGGCGTCGAAGGTCTGGTCCACGTTTCCGAAATGAGCTGGACGAAGAAAAACACCCACCCGGGCAAGATTATCTCCACCTCGCAGGAAGTCGAAGTTCAGGTTCTGGAAGTCGATCCGCAGAAACGCCGCATTTCTTTGGGCTTGAAACAATGCATGCCCAATCCGTGGGCGGCTTTTGCCGAAAAACACCCCGTCGGTTCCGTGATTGAAGGCGAAATCCGCAACATCACCGAATTCGGCTTGTTCGTCGGCTTGGACGGCGACATCGACGGCATGGTTCACCTGTCCGACCTGTCTTGGGACAAGAGCGGCGAAGAAGCCGTCAAAGACTACAAGAAAGGCGATGTCATCAAAGCCAAAGTTTTGGATGTCGATGTTGAAAAAGAACGCATTTCTTTGGGCGTCAAACAGCTGAGCGCCGACCCGTTTGAAGGCGTCGCGCAGGATGTCAAGAAAGGCGCCGTCGTCACCGCCGTCGTTACCGCGGTCACCGAAACGGGCGTCGAAGTCGATCTGAACGGACTGAAAGGCTTTATCCGTAAAGCCGACCTGTCCCGCGACCGCTCCGAACAGCGTCCGGAACGCTTTGCCGTCGGCGACAAGGTTGACGCGAAAGTCACCTCGATTGACGCAAAGACCCGCAAAGTGTCCCTGTCCATCAAAGCGCGCGAAATCGACGAAGAAAAAGAAGCTTTGTCGGAATTCGGTTCGACCGATTCGGGTGCTTCCTTGGGCGACATCTTGGGCGCCGCCATTGCGAAAAAAGAAGCCGAAAAGAAATAATTTCGGTTTGTCCTTAACGAAAAAGCCCGCAGTTTTGCGGGCTTTTTTATGGTATGTCGCCTAAAGTCGCGATTTCAAAACGGCGGGAAAGCGTTATGATTGAAAAAGCTGCAAGGAGTTTTTTCAATGAATACCGTTTCACCCGATTTTGATGCCGAATTGGAAGACGCCGCCGCTCAAGCCAGACGCGGCGTGCTGTTCGGATTGACTGGAGCTTTGAGTGTAATGCTGATGCTGTGGGGAATCTTCGGCAGCGGCGCGCTGTACTTTTACGCCGCCGCGGCTTTAATCGGAGTATTGATGATACTACGAAGCATTGCGGACAGTTATGCCGATCTTTCAAACGACGGTTTTGATTTCGATTACGGAATCAAAACCAACTGATTCCGCCTTTGTCGCGTTTCAAAACGCCGAACCATTCGCCGACCTGTTTGCCTTCCAAATCAAACAAAACCAGCATTGCGCCCAGCGCTTTCTTTTCGGCTTTGTCGTCGTCTTTGATTTCGATTTCGCTGAGTTCGACATCCAGCACATAGTCGTATACCTGCGTTCCGTCCGTTACCCACAAAGCGCGGGTGTTCATCAATTCGTGTTCAACGGCTTCGTGGATAATCGCGGGACGGATTTCCGCCGTCGGATTGTAGTTCAGCACGTCGCGCAAAGCGATTTTGACACGTTCGGGTTTGTTCAAAAACAAATCGCTGCGCACCATGTCGCCAATCAAACGGTAGCATAAAATAATGTAATCCTGATCCAGAGGTCCCGCCCCCTGTTTCAGTTTCAAGTACGTCAAATAATCGACGCTGCGGCGCAAAACGTCGTCTTCATCTTCGATAATTCCGCCGCGGCGGGCGTCGATTTGATGCGCGGCGCATCCCGACAAAAAAACGGCGGTCATTATCAAAGAAGCCAGACGTTTCATTGTTTTTCCCTTTTAAAAGGTTGAACCGTTAAAGCCCCACATATTGCCGGGAACGGACGAAAATTCGATGTAAATGCGGCAGGACGGGACTTTCAGTTTGTCTTCGATCATTTGAGTTAAAACGCGGGACAGTTCGGGGATTTGGGATTGCGACAAACCGACGCTTTTCATTTCCATATACACGCACGGCGTTGTTTTCGCCCCGAAAATCAGATGTTCGTTGCCGCAAACGTTGACCATGACATAGCTTTCGGGCTTTCCGAGCGTTTCCGCAACGACTTTGGACGCATAATTCAGCAAAGCGTTCGCCGACGTTTTTTCAATGTCGATATTCGTCTTAATCATCAAATAAGGCATGCGATTATCCCTTTCCCCCAAACCGTAAAACCAGTAAACTGGTTTAGTTATAACGCCATCGAAAGTATTTGTAAATGCAATCGTTTTATGTTTTGCGTTTCCTGATAACGGATTTTTTCGCCGCCCAGGCGGACAGGCTGATTTTTTGGCTGCCCGTTGCATTCGGGGCTGGCATCGGCGTTTATTTCGGACTGCAAAGCGAACCGTTTTATCTCTACACCTGCTTTGCCCTGCTGTTTGCGGCGTTTTTTCAATGGGATTGCCGCAAAAACCCCGAAGCGCGGATGTTCGCTTTGTTTATCCTGCTGTTCGTTTCCGGATTTTTCGCGGCGCAAACCCGCACAATCGCGCTCAGCCGCGAAAGCCTGAAATCGCGCATGAAGACAACGCTTGTTTCGGGAACGGTCGACCAAGCCGTCCGCCTGCCCGATTTCAAAGCGCGGCTGGTGGTGAAAGATTTGGCTTTCGACGGCAAGCGGGATTGGCGAACGCCCGAAAAGATGCGCCTGAACCTGCTGCCCGAATCGCCGCTGCCCGACATCGGCGATAAAATCGAGGTCAAAGCCCTGCCGTCGCCGCCCCGCGTCAAAGTCGACAAAAGCGGTTATGATTCCGCCCGCACGCTGTACTTTGAAAAAATCGGCGGCACGGGGGCTGCGCGTTCGCCCGTCAAAGTCGTTGAAAAATCAACCGAAACGTCGCTTCGCCGCAAAATCGCAAAACGGATTGACGCCGTTTTGCCCCCGCGCACGGCGCACATCGCCAAAGCGTTGGTCACGGGCGAAAGCAAAGAAATCGACCCCGCCCTTGCCGACGCGTACAGAAACGCGGGAATAGCGCACATTTTGGCGGTGTCGGGTCTGCATATGACGCTGATTGCGGGGTTCGTGTTTTTTCTGGTTCGCAGTCTGCTTGCCCTGTCCGTTACGGTTTCGCTGAAATTCAGCACCAAGAAAATCGCCGCTTTTTGCGCTTTGGCGGCGACGTTTTGCTATTTAAAGCTGGCGGGCGCGCCGATTTCGGGCATTCGCGCTTTTATCATGCTGTCGTTTGCGCTGGGAGCGGTGTTTTTCGACCGCCGCGCGCTGTCCCTTGCCAACGTCTGCTGGGCGGCGTTTTTGATTTTGCTGTTTACGCCCGAATCCCTGCTGTCCGTCAGTTTTCAGCTGTCGTTCGCCGCCGTTCTTGCCCTGATTTGCGCTTACGAAGCGGGCATTGACAAAGCCGTCCGCCGATTGGAACAAAGTGAAAGCGTTTTGCTGTATTTACTGGCGTTTGCTTTAGGGATTTTATTGACGTCGCTGACAGCGGGAATCGCCACCGCGCCTTTTGCCGCGTATCACTTTAAAAGGATTGCGAATTACACTTTGCTGGGCAACCTGCTGACAACGACTTTTGCGGCGGCTTGGGTGATGCCGAGCCTGTTCGCCGCCGTTATGCTGATGCCGTTCGGAATGGACGCGCCGCTTTGGAAGCTGGCGGGAATCGGCATAGAAGTCATCAACCGCGCCGCCGAATTCACGTCAAACCTGCCGCACAGCGTCACACTCGTCCCCGCCATGCCGTTTTACGGGCTGATGTGCGCCGTTTTCGGCGGGCTGTGGGTGTGCTTGTGGCGCGGAAAAGTCCGTTTTCTTGGCTTTATCCCGTTTTGTTTCGCTTTTGCAACGCCGTTTTTGACCGCCAAGCCCGATGTGATGATGACGCAAAGCCTTGCCGCTTTCCGCCGCCCCGACGGGATTTTAAGCTTTACCAAAGGCGACAAATTCACACGGTCAAGCTGGCTTTCGTCCGCGGGAACAACCGATTTCACGCAAACGGATTGTTCGCTTTGCCTGTATGAAAAAAACGGCGTTTTGCTTGCCTTTGCGCGCACGAAAACAGCGGCAAAACAGGCGTGCGGCACGATTGATTTCCTGTTTGTCAAAAACGGATGCGAACAGGCGTTCCGTCTGCCTGAATCGGGCGCGCTGTTCGTATACGTCGAAAACGGCAAAATCCGCACGGAACACGTCGGCGGCGAATATCGTCCGTGGACGCCGTCTTATCCGTCAATCCGCTTTAAAGACTTGTTTTAGCGGGGGCGCAGATATTGCGCGCCAGATATTCCCAAATATCCCTGTTCGGGGCGGAAATCAAGCTGTTCGCCCCCATTACGGGCACATACGCCGAACCGTCCGTATAGGCGGTAAAGCCGCCCGCCTCATGATGCAGCATAACGCCCGCGGCGTGGTCCCACGGTTTGATGACTTTGGTGCGGTAAGCGGAATAGTCCGCCTCGCCCGTCGTAATCATCATATAGCCGAAGCTTGCCGCGCCCCACCAAACGGGCTGATTCAGCTTCGGATCGCGGAACGCCACGCGCCGCCCGACAACGCCGTGCATTTTGGTCAATTCCTGCGGATTGGACACGGACAGCCGCTTTTTGCCCCTCAGCCACGCGCCCGCGCCCTTTTCGCCGTAAATCATCGCTTTCATCACGGGATTGTAGAGCCAGCCCGCGACGGTTTCGCCTTTGCTCACCAAAGCGACGACCATGCCGAATTCGCTTCTGCCGTAGGAAAAGTTCATCGTGCCGTCAACGGGGTCGATGACCCAAACGGGCTTGTCCTGCTTCAGATAGTCGACGACTTCGGGATTTTGGAAGCAAGCTTCCTCGCCCACCACCAAAGAATCGGGCAAAGCCTCCGTCAGCCGCGCCGTCAAAGCCTTTTCGGTTTCCGTATCCGCCGTCGTCACCAAATCGTCCGCAGACGTTTTGGTCGCAATATCGCTGACGGACAGATTTCTGAACCGCGGCATGACTTCGGTTTCAGCCACGTTCGCAATAATATCGGCTATTTCGTCAAGGTTCGGATTTTTCATATTTCACCTGCGGATACGCTTTTTGAGTTTTTGAAAATTCGACCGCCCCCAATCGGACGCGAAGCACGGATTCTTGTTCGTTGTCCGAACGGCTGACGACTTCGCCCGCGCGGTACAGATACGCCAGCGCCGCCCCGTCGGACGCGGGAACATGCAGAACATACTCCGTCCTGTCCACGGCAAGCGCGGCGTCTATCGCTTTCAGCAAATCGTCGATTCCGTCGCCCGTCAAAGCCGACACGGGAAACCGTTTCGCCTGTCGGGTGCTGGCTTGCGTCAGCGCCTGCCGTTCCTCGGCGTCCAGTAAATCGGTTTTGTTCAGCACTTCGAACAATCCCTTGTCCACCTGCTCCGCAACGCCCAAAGTCCGCAAAACGTTTTCGACGTCCTGGTTTTGCGCTTCGGTGTCGGGGTGGGAAATGTCGCGGACATGAACAATCAAATCGGCTTCCAGCACTTCTTCCAATGTCGCGCGGAAAGCGGCGACCAGTTCGGTCGGCAAATCGGAAATAAAGCCCACCGTGTCCGACAAAATGACTTGCCGTCCCGACGGCAGTTTGATTTGCCGCATGGTCGGGTCAAGGGTCGCGAACAGCATGTCTTTCGCGAACACGTCGGCGTGCGTCAGTTTGTTGAACAGCGTCGATTTGCCCGCGTTCGTATAGCCGACAAACGCCACAATCGGAAACGGCACGCGGCGGCGCGCGGCGCGGTGAAGCTGGCGGGTGCGCTTGACTTCGTCCAATTCGCGCTTGAGCTTGACGATATTGTCGGTAATCACGCGGCGGTCAAGCTCGATTTGCGTTTCCCCCGGTCCGCCCAGAAATCCGCGTCCGCCCCTTTGGCGTTCCAAGTGCGTCCACCCGCGCACCAAGCGCGACCGCTGATAGCTCAAATGCGCCAGTTCGACCTGCAGCACGCCCTCTTTGGTGCGGGCGCGTTCGCCGAAAATTTCCAAAATCAGCGCCGTGCGGTCGATGACTTTGCAGTTCCACAGCTTTTCAAGGTTTCTTTGCTGAATCGGCGACAGCTGCGTGTTGACGACCGCCAACACGATTTCGTTTTCCCGCACCAGATCTTTAATCCGTTCCGCCGCGCCGCGCCCGATGTAGGTCGACGCGTTGATACGCGGCAAAACAACCGTTTCGGCGGCAACAATATCCAAATCTATCGCCGCCGTCAGATTTTTGATTTCCTCCAGCCCCGCTTCGACCGAACGTCCCGCCGCGGCGTCGTTTTTCAAAACGGTGTGCAGAACCAGCGCTTTTTCAAACAAAGCTTATTCCTTGTCCGCGTCGTCCGCTTCGCCGTCAAACAGCTGAAGGGGTTCGGACGGCATAATCGTCGAAACGGCGTGCTTGTATACCAGCTGAGTGTGTCCGTCGCGGCGCAACAGCATCGAAAAATTATCGAACCAAGTGATGATTCCCTGCAATTTCACACCGCACATCAAATAAACGGTGACGGGCATTTTTTCTTTTCTGATTGTGTTCAAAAACATATCTTGAACGCTTTGCGTTTTATCCGTCATGGGCTTCAATCTCCTGTTTATTGTTTGTTGTTTTTTATTCCGTTTCGGTCAAAGAGTAAAGCGTCAAAAGCAGTTCCGAACAATTTTTGACCGTTAAAACCGCCGCGCCGTCCTTGTTTTCGTCCGCCACGCGCACGGGAAAGCAATCGGCGTTTACCGCGCACAAAATATCGGCGTCGCCGTCGCCGACAAACCACACGGGACGACCGTATTCCACCCCCGCTTGGTGCATTGCCAGCAAAGCGGGTTCGGCGGCGGGCTTGTCTTTGGGCGCATCGCCCGCGCCGACGACGGCGGACAAGTATTTGTTCCACCCCAACCAGTCGATTTCGTCATGCAAAATCGCCGACGTTTTGTTGCTGACAACGCCGACTTTGGCAATTTTCGCAGCATAAGCGACCACTTTTTCGGCATCCGCAAACGGCGTTAAAAGCTCCAAATGCCTTTCCATATACGCATCCAGATAAACTTTTTTCGCGTCTTCCCACCTGTCGCCGAACAAAGCGGGAAACGTTTCGCGCAAAGACATGCCCGTGCGGGCGCGGTATTCCTCCATCGAACACTTCGGAATACCGTATTTTTCGCATAAAACGCAAAACGCCTGATACAAGGCGGGCGTCGTGTCCATCAGCGTATTGTCCCAATCGAACAAAATCAAATCGGGAAACGGATAGTTTGTTTTTTTCATCAAAAGAATTCCAACCCCACGGTAAACATTTTTTCGACCTGCTTGACGGAATCCGCATCGGCGAACAGCAACAGACGGTCGTTCTTTTCAATCACGGTGTCCCCGCGCAACGGCAAAGACACGCCGTTTCTGACCAAAGCCCCGATAATCACGCCCGCGGGCAGACGCACGTCGCGCAAAGCCGCCCCCAAGTATTCAAACGAATCGAACACGTCGGCTTCCAGCACTTCGCACAACCCCGACCGCACGGAATACGCGGCGTAAATCTTCCCCCTGCGGATATGCTGTAAAATGGACGACACCATAATATCCTTGGGATCGATGACAACGTCAATTCCCAAATCGGTCACCATTTGCGAATACAGTGTTTTTTCAATCACGGCGACGGTTTGCTCCGCCCCGTATTTTTTGGCGGTCAAGCTTGCCAGAATGTTGTTTTCGTCATTGCCGCTGACCGCGATGACCGTTTCGACGATGTCGATGTCGGCTTCCTCCAACACGACGGTGTCCAAAAAATCGCCTTGAATCACGGTTGTTTGCGACAGCGTTTCCGCCAGCAGCTTGGCGCGTTCTTCGTCGGGTTCGATTAAAGTCACGCGCATCCGTCCGCTGCGCTCCAAGTATTTCGCCAAAGACAGCCCCACTTCGCTGCCGCCCAAAATCAGCGCGCTTTTCGCCCTTTGCTGATCGCGCCCGAACAAAGACAAAATCCGTTTGACGTTTTCGGCGGCGACAAAGATGTAAACGTCGTCGCCCGCGGCAATGCGGGTGTCGCTGTCCGCGACAATCAGCTTGTTTTCATGAACGACGCCCGTAATCACCGCGTTGATGTCGGGAAACAAAGCCGTCAGCTGACGCAAGGGCGTGTTTATCAGCGGACACGTTTCGTCGCAATGCATGCCCAGCAAATACACCTTGTCCCCCGCCAAAGTCAGCACGTCGAACGCGCCGGGGAACGAGATGTTGCGGCGTATCGCCCGCGCGATTTCGGCTTCGGGGGAAATGACGACGTCAATCGGCAAAGCGTCGTGCGTATACAAATCGCGCCATTTCGGATTGGTGTATTCCTTTGACCGCAGACGCGCGATTTTCATCGGCACTTTGAATAACGAGTTCGCCGCTTGACACGCCACCAGATTCACTTCGTCCGACGCGGTAACGGCGACCAGCATATCGGCGTCGGCGGCGTTTGCGCGCTCCAGCACGGACGGATAGGACGAAAATCCCGTAATGGTCTGAATATCCAGCGACGTTTCCAAATCCGCCAAACGGTCGGCGTTCGTGTCAATCACCACGACTTCGTTGTCGTCCTGCGCCAAATAGCGCGCGATTGTCGATCCGACGCGCCCCGCGCCGCAAACAATGACTTTCATTTCCCGTCCCTTTTCGCGTCCAAACCGAAATCCCGCATTTTCCGCAGCAAAGTATTGCGGTTGATACCCAAAATCCTTGCCGTCTTCAAACGGTTGCCCTTGGCGTAATCCAGCGTTGCGGCAATCAGACGGCGTTCGACTTCGCCCATAACGAAATCATACACCCCGACGGGACAGATTTCTTCGTCGCTGTCGGCGTAAAAGCGGCGCATGTATCTTTCGACCGCCGCGCCCAAGCCTTCGTTTTTATCCGCCATTCGCCCCTCCGAAAAAATCCCTTATCAGCATTTTGACCGATTCGGCGTCGGTCGCTTGATTGACCGAAGCCCGAAAAGCCGCCCCGCCGTTCATGCCCACAGAATACCAAGCAATATGCTTCCGCGCGATAAAAATCGCCTTTGCGCCGTAATATTTTTGCATCAGCTCCAAATGCTCCAGCACCGTTTCGACCTCGGGCGGACGAACGACGGCGCGCCCCGACACCTCTGCCAAAACCCAAGGTCTGCCCAAAGCCTGCCGCCCTATCATTACCGCGTCCGCGCCGTATTCCGACTTGACAAAGTCCGCATCCGCTTTGGTTTTGATGTCGCCGTTCGCCACGACGGGAACGGAAACGGCGCGCTTCAGTTCACCGAACGCGCTCCAGTCCGCTTTGCCGCCGTATTGCTGTTCGCGCGTGCGGGCGTGCAAAATCACTGCGGACGCCCCCGCCTGCTCCATGCGCTTGCCGAAATCGGCAAAGTTTTTCGATTCTTCGTCCCAGCCCAAGCGGAACTTGACCGTCACGGGCACTTTGACCGCGTCAACGACGGCGCGCACGATTTTTTCGGCAAGCTCCTCGTCCCGCATCAAGCCCGATCCGCCGCCCGCTTTGGCGATTTTATTGACGGGACAGCCCATATTCACATCAATGAACGCCGCGTGCCGTTCGGCGATTCGCGCCGCCGCCGCCATCGTGTCGGGATTCCGCCCCTCCAGCTGAATGGCAATCGGCGCGTCCGTTTCGTCGGGCATCGCCATTTCCGTCGTGCGTTTGTGCGCGCGGGCAAGCGAATCCGCCAAAATCATTTCGGAAAACAGCAGCTCGCCGCCGAATTTGCGCACCATCGCGCGGAAAGGCGTGTCCGTAACGCCCGCCATCGGCGCCAGCATCACGTCGGAAAAACGGTGATTTTTTAACACGAAAGCCATTTTCCGCCTTTTCTAAATTCCGATTCTGTTTTACCCTGTCCGAAACGTTTTACAAGGAGTCTTTATCATGGTCAAGTGTGCGGTTATCATCGTCGCGGCAGGCAGGGGACACCGTTTCGGCGGCGACATGCCCAAACAATACAGAACCATCGGCGGGCGCATGATTTTGTCGCGCACCATGGGGGCGTTTTGCGCGCATCCCGCCGTGTCGACCGTCCGCGCCGTCATTCACCCCGACGATATGCCGCTGTACAAGTGCGCCGCCGCGGGACTGCCCGTCGCGGAACCTGTTTTCGGCGGAAAAACGCGGCAGGATTCCGTTCGTTTGGGGCTTGAAAGCCTGAAAGACGAATCGCCCGACATCGTTTTGATTCACGACGGCGCGCGCCCGTTCGTCGATTTCGGCGTCATCAACCGCGTGATTGCCGAAGTCAGGGAACATCAAGGCGCGATTCCCGCTCTGCCCGTCGTCGACACGATTAAAGCGGGCGAAACCAAAGACGGCAAAACGCTGATAACGAAAACAGTCGACCGCGCGGGACTTTACCGCGTCCAAACGCCGCAGGGCTTTCCCTATGCGGAAATTCTGACGGCGCACGAAGCCGTTAAAGGGCAAGAACTGACCGACGACGCGTGCGTCGCAGAGCTGGCGGGCATTTCCGTCGTTTTGACCAAAGGCAGCGAAGACAACTTCAAAATCACAACGCAAGCCGACCTTGACCGCGCGGAAATCCTGCTGAACGGCAAAGGCGACGACATCCGCACGGCGACGGGCTTTGACGTGCATAAATTTTCGGACGGAAGCTTTGTAACGCTTTGCGGCGTGCAAGTCCCCCACGATTTCGGACTGGAAGGACACTCCGACGCCGATGTCGGACTGCACGCCTTGACGGACGCTTTGCTGGGTGCAATCGGGTCGGGCGACATCGGATTGCACTTCCCGCCGTCGGATATGAAATGGAAAGGCGCGGATTCGACTCTGTTCCTGAAATATGCGGTCGATTTGGTGCGCGGACTGGGCGGACAAATCCTGAACGCGGACGTGACGTTTATTTGCGAACGCCCGAAAATCGGCGCTCATCGCTTGGCAATGATTGAAAAACTGGCGGAATTGCTTGGAATTTCGTCCTCCAAAGTCAGCATCAAGGCAACCACAACGGAAAAACTGGGCTTTACGGGACGCAAGGAAGGCATCGCCGCCCAAGCCTGCGTTACCGTAAAACTGTAAAAGCTCTTGAGCTTTTGGACAAAGCGCGGTATAATTCCGTCAAGTTGTTTTATGGGAGAAATACAATGTCTTTGGCTTTAAGCTCCAAACAAGGCGTTTTGTTTGCAGACATTCAAACGGCTACAACGGTTGCCGTGTATCTGGGTGATTTTGTCGACTTCATCGGCGGCGTTTCCCGCGGAAAACGGAACGAAGCGGCGAACGCTTATGTCAAAAACAACCCGCTGAAAACAAACAACGACGTAAAAGCCGTTGAATTGATGGACAAACTGGAAATCAGTTACAAAAACGAAGCCAAAGCCGCTTCGTGGAAAACAAAGCTGCGCTACAAATTCGGCGAAGACGCCAGCGCGAAAATGGTCAAGCTTACCGCTTTGGGCGCGGCATGCGCCGTCGGCGGCGTACTGGCGGCAAACGGTATGAACGCGGCTGCCGTCCCCGTTTTGGTTACGGGGCTGATCGCTACCGCCGATGATCGCAAAATGTCGGACAAGGACAAAGCCGACGTTGCCAAATACGCCGAAGCCAAGCATGCTTTGTTCGCGCTGAAAAAGATGAAAAAAATGCTCGCCCCCAAATCGGCAAATAAAAAACTTGGCATAACGGCGGCGCTGGGGTTAAAGCAAAAATCCCGCTAGAGTTTAAAAAAGCCCTTGTTTTTCAAGGGCTTTTTCTTTAATCGGGGATGTAATCGTGTAAAATCAGCGCCAAGTTCAACAGCGTTTTTTTCTTTTTGACCGACATATCTTCCAGCGCTTCCGCCAGTAAATCGTCAACGTCCGTATCTTTGTCGACGCCCAGCAGCTCGCCCAGTTCATCGCATTCATTCATTTCCGTCTGCAGCAGGGAAAGCGCGTCTTCAGGCACTTCGTCGTCCAATCCGAACATCGCGCTGACCGAACGATAGTCATCGGGGTTCAGTTTGTGTTCTTCGTGTTCTTCACATTCGCAGTGATCATGCCCGCACTTGCATTCGTGGTCATGATCGTGATGATGACCGCATCCGCAATCGTGGTTACGGTCGTGATGACCGCAGCAGCAATGTTCGTGTTCGTTTTTCATTTTTTCATCCTTTTATCGACACATAAAAAGAGCCAAAGCGGCAATGGACGCCGTTTCCGCCCGTAAAATCCGTTCGCCCAAATCCAGCCCGACCGTGTTCGGCGTTTTGGCGATTAAAGCGCGCTCCGATTCGGAAAACCCGCCCTCGGGTCCCGTCAAAAAAGCCGCCCGTTCCACGCCCGCGAACACTTCGCCCGCGCGTTTGCCCAGCCCCGTTTCGTCCAAGTGGAACAGCACGGGGTCGCTTTCGCCCCACCCTGCCAGCACATCGCGCAAAGCGACGGGATTATCCACCGTCGGCACGTCCAAGCGGCGGCATTGTTCGCACGCTTCGACGACGGTCGCTTTCAGCCGTTCGACGTTGACGCGTTTCATCGCCGTATAGTCGGTGATGACGGGGACAAGGCGCGTTGCGCCCAGCTCGGTCGCTTTTTCGGCAACCAGTTCGGTGCAGTCGCGCTTCAAGGGGGAAAAGTACAGCCGCACGTCGCGCGCCGCGGGCTGTTCGCGCAAAGCCCTGCAAATCTGAATATCGCCGTTTTTTTTGCCCAAAGCGGACAGAACAGCCGAGAATTCGCCGTTTTTGCCGTCAAAGACGTAAAGCTCCGCCCCGACATCCGCGCGCAAAACGTTTTTCAGGTAGTGGACTTGGTTTTCGGGCAAAGCGACGGTTTGCCCGACGCTTAAAGGGCTGTCGATGAACAGACGGATTTGCATTTATTCTCCTGCCGAATGAACAATGAACGATTCCGCATCGAAATCGTCGATTTGTTCGGGCTTCATATATTCGGCGGCATATTCCCGATACACCCCCGATGTCAAGAACAAGTTGAACAAATCGGGGTCGATGTGACCGCTTTTCGCCATATCCGCCATAATCGCGACGATTTGGGACAGCGTTTTAATCTTTTTGTACGGACGGTCGGTGGACGACAAAGCTTCAAACACGTCCGCCAGCCCCAAAATCCGCGCGGGTACGGACATCTGGTCGCGCTTCAGATGATTGGGGAAGCCCGTTCCGTCCATGCGTTCGTGATGACCGCCCGCGTATTCGACAACGTTTTTGATGTTCGGCGGGAACGGAATCGCTTTCAGCATTTCAATCGTCATATCGATATGACTGTTGATTTTTTGAGCCTCCTCGGGCGTCAAAGTCCCGCGCACGACCGACAAGTTGTGAAACTCTCCGCGATTGTAACCGCCGAAAACGTGATCAGGGCGATCCTCCAGCAACGGTTCTTTCGGGTTGGTTTTGGGCGGCGGATTGGACTTCATGCGTTCCAGTTCATCCCACGACAAGCCCAGAGTCTTGTCAAACCAGCGGTGATACGTGCGTTGCCCGATTTCTCGGATGCGGTCCACGTCGTCGTCGCTGAGCGGCGCGTACCCTACGTTTGAATTGGCAAGAAACGCGAAATCATCCTCCAGCTTTTTGACTTTGGCGTTGAATTCGTCGCGCAAAGTTTCGGCGGGAGCAACGTTCGCCAGCCGTTTTTTCAAATAATCAATATGCGCGTCGCGGCGCAGAATCTCGAATCTGGCGCGGATTTCATGGATGCGGTTGGAAACGGTTTCAAGCTTCGTCGCCTTGTCCAGCACATATTCGGGGGTTGTGACTTTGCCGCAATCGTGCAGCCACGTCGCCAAATGAAAAGCGTACCATTCGTCTTCGGACATTTCAAAATCGGAAAACGCGCCGTCTTGGTCCATCACCGCCGCCAAAGCCAGCTTGCGCGCGATAATCGGCACGCGCTGACAATGCGCGCCCGTGTACGGCGATTTGTCGTCGATGGCGCGGGCGATGACCTCCAAAAACGCCTCCAGCACGTTTTTCTGCGCTTCAATCAGCTGCTGGTTGTCAATGGCGACCGCGGCGTTCGACGCCAAAGCTTCGACCAGCTTTTGCACCGACTTTGAAAAGAATATCGTTTCCCCGTCCTTTGTGCGGGCGTTAATCAGCTGCAAAACGGCGACCACCTGCCCCGAACGGGTTTTCAGCGGCACGGTCAGAAAAGACTTCGACCGGTAGCCCGACGATTTATCGAACTTCTGCGTTCCCGAAAAATCGAAATCCTCGGAATCGTAGGCATCGGAAACATTGACGATTTGTTCGGTCAAAGCGGCGTACGTCGCCACGTTTTTGGTGTTCGGTTCGCCCGTTTCGGGATCGTACAGATACAAAGGCGGAAACGGAATTTCCTTTTTTTCCGCCGTTCCGCCCATTTTGATTCCCAAAGCGTCATTGTGCAGAATGGAAAAAATCAGCTGATTGTTGGTCAAATCGGTCAGGTAAAGCGTTCCCGCTTCGGCGTTTGAAAATTCTTTGGCGGCGGTCAAAATGGTTTCCAGCAAAACGTCCATGTCTTGCTGAGCGGACAAATCGATACCGATTTGGAACAGCCTGTTCAGCTCTTCCGCCGAAAGCGTTACCGTTTCCTCTGCGCCCGTTTCAACCATTGTTAAGCCCTCGTTTTCTTTTTATTATAAAGGCTTACGGAACAGGAGTCAAACCTTACGCCCCCGTTTAAAACCAAAAATTAACCGAACCGAAAGCATTTCCGGTGTATAATTCGCAAAACAAAGGAGTTTTTTGTATGGTTCTGTTTCCGAAAAGCGCACCCGCCCATTCCAAAGGATCCGATGACGAATCGGCGCCGAAGCCCGTTTTTTTGCCCATATCCGTCTTGAGCCTGTTCGGAATTTGTCTGGCGGCGCTGCTGTGTTTTGCGTTTCAATGCGGTCGGTTCGTCGAACTGCGCGTTCCTTTGTTTCTGATGGAAATTCAAACGGGACTGATTTTTTCGGCGGTGTCTTTTTTGTGTTTGGCGGCGCTGATTGCCGTCATGGTGCAGAAATCCTTTATCACGGGTTCGGGGCGCACCCTCATCGGCAGAAGCCGCCATGTCAGCTATTTCTTTTCGATTTTGACAACGCTGGCGTTTGCGGTTTACATGTGCGCCGTTGCCGTTTATTCGCTGAAATCGGGCGTGTTTCTGTACGAATCCCTGTTTATCGCCGTGCTGTACGTTTGCGTTTTGATTCCGCATTTCAAAGCGGGCAAAACGCCTTTGGCGCACACGTTCACGACGGCGGCGTTCGTCGTAGTTCTGAACATCACCGCGTTTTACGGCGGATTGGCGACGGCAAAGATTGAACGCAAGCCCGCCGTCGCGCTGAACGGCGAAACGTTCATGCTGTGCGCGACGCAAAAAAACGCTTATATCTTAACGGGCTTTGACACTTACCGTCAAAAAAGCAACGGCAAAATCATGCTGCTGCCCAAGAACGCTTCCGCTTTGGAAAATATGGTTTTCACCCCTGTCGGACATTTGAAATGAACAAGACTTTATCCCCGTTTGACGCGGTATCCCTGCTGATTGACACAGCGAAAAAGTTCGGCGCGGACGCGGCGGAATCGTTCGGCGTATCGGGCACGTCGGCAAGCGCGGACTGCCGTTTGCAAAAAACGGAATCGCTGGAATACACACACACCGCCGCCGTGGATTTGCGCGTTTTTTCGGGCAAACGCCAAGCCGTCGTCGCATCGTCCGTTTTGGATGAAAAGTCGCTGACCGACCTTGCAAAACGCGCGGTCGAAATGGCGAAAGCCGTTCCCGAAGACCCGTTTTGCGGACTTGCCGATGCCGCGCAGCAGATAACACGCTTTCCCGATTTGGATTTGTACGACGCCACGGACGTTTCAACCGAAACTTTGCTGGAAACCGCGCTGAAAGCCGAAGACGCCGCACTGAGCGTCAAAGGGGTGACGAACTCCGACGGCGCAGGGGCTTCGTTTGAAAAATCGGATGTCTTAATCGCGTCGACGACGGGCTTCACCCGCCGTTATCAGCGGTCGTCCTGCGCGTTTTCCGTTTCCGTCATCGCGGGAACGGATGCCAAGGAAACCGATTACGACTATTCGTCCGCCGTTTATTACGCCGACCTTGAATCGCCCGAAACAATCGGACGGCAAGCGGGCGAACGCGCGGTCAAACGGCTGGGCGCGCAAAAAATCGAATCGGGCGTAATGGACGTTGTGTTTGAACCGCGTCTGGCTCGCGGCTTTGTCGGCGTTTTGGCGTCGGCTATCAACGGTTCGGCGATTGCGCGCGGCACGTCGTTTTTAAAAGATTCGCTTAACGACATCGTGTTGAATCCCGCCCTGTCTTTAATCGAAGATCCGTTCGTCAAGCGCGGCGCGGCGTCCCGCGCGTGCGATTCCGAAGGATTGCCTTGCGTCAAACGCGCGATTGTCGATAACGGGCGGCTGACGACTTGGCTGTTGGATTTGCGTTCCGCGCGCCAGCTGGGACTGCCCCCCACGGGACACGGCGCGCGCGGATTGGGCGGCACGGCGCATCCCGCCCCGTCGAACCTGTTTTTAACGGGCGGAACCGTTGCCCCCGAAGAACTTTTTGCCGACATCGAGCGCGGTCTTTACATCACGCAGCTGTTCGGACAGGGCGTCAATATGATTACGGGCGATTACAGCCGCGGCGCGGCGGGATTCCTGATTGAAAACGGAAAAATCACAACTCCCGTTTCCGAAATCACCGTCGCGGGCAATCTGAAAGAAATGCTGAAAACAATGCAAGCCGCAAACGACGTCGGCGACAGACACGCCGTCAACGCGCCGACCGTGCGGCTGAACGCGCTGTCAATCGCGGGGAAATAAGCCATGGACATCAACCCTTTCGTCGGATTGGAATTGTGGCGCAAAGCGACGCTGGAACTGGTTAAAAAAGACGCCGCTTCCGCAGATTTGTCCGCGCGTCAAACCGCCGTTTTGCTGAACGTCTATCTGACGCCCGCACCGCACACCGTCCGCGCGCTGGCGGTTGATTTGAACATATCGAAGCCCGCGGTTACCCGCGCCGTCGACCGTTTGAGCGTCCTTGGGCTGATTGAACGCAAACCCGACGAAACCGACCGCCGCAGCGTTTTGCTGGAACGCACCATGGCGGGCGCAAAGTACGTCACAGAGCTGGGCGACATTATCGCCAAACAAGCTCTGGACGTTTGCAATCCGCTGTTTTAAACGTACACTTCTTCGGTCGCGGACAGGGCTTCGGCGTTTCTGCCCTCGGCGTTTTTCATGCGGTCAAGGACTTTGCGGTATTCAATCGGCACGACTTTGACGAACAGCGGGAATCTGTTTTCCCAGTTGTCCAAAATGCGCTTTGCCTGCGCCGAACCCGTGTACCAGTAATGCTTTTCCAAAATGGCGTGCAGAGCTTCCTTGTCGTCTTTCGACCACACGTTTTCCAAATCGACGCTGTCCAGATTGCACCGCGTCTGAAAAATTTCCGTTTCGTCGTAAACGTAAGCAATGCCGCCGCTCATCCCCGCGGCGAAGTTGTACCCCGTCGATCCGAGGATGACCACCGTTCCGCCCGTCATATATTCGCAGCAATGGTCNNCGCCGACGCCTTCGACAACCGCCAAAGCGCCGCTGTTTCTGACGGCGAACCGTTCGCCCGCCATACCGCAGAAATACGCTTCGCCGCCCGTCGCGCCGTACAAAGCGACGTTGCCGACAATCACGTTTTCATGGGGCATAAAGTCGACGTTCGGCGGATGACGCACAATGATTTTTCCGCCCGACAGCCCTTTGCCGACATAGTCGTTCGCTTCGCCGTTGACGCGAATGGTGACGCCTTTTGCCAAAAACGCGCCCAAGCTTTGTCCCGCAGAACCCGATAATTCCAGAGTTATGGAATCATCCTCCAAACCGTCCGCGCCGCAGCGTTTGACGACCGCGCCGCTCAGCCGCGCGCCGACCGTTCTGTCCGTGTTGCGCACGGGCAGCGTAAAGGCGGCTTTCAGCCCCGTTTTCACCGTATTTTCAATCATCGGCAGCAACGCGGTGTCAAAGCTTTTTTCCGCTTCGGCGGACGCGACGAAATGCCGCGTGCCGTCTTTGGGCATTGCCAGCAGACGCGCGAAATCGATGCCCTGCGCCTTGCCTGTTTTTTTGGCGGGATCTTGCTCCAAGCAATCCGCGCGCCCGATCATATCGTCAACGGTCTTAAAGCCCAGCTGCGCCATATATTCACGCATTTCTTCGGCGATAAAACGCAGATAGTTGATGATGTATTCGGGCTTTCCGTCAAACCGCGCGCGCAGTTCGGGATTTTGCGTCGCCAATCCCATGGGGCAGGTGTCCAAGTGACATTTTCTGTCCATACAGCACCCCAGCGTAATCAGCAAAGCCGTGCCGAAGCCGTATTCTTCCGCCCCCAGCAAAGCCGCCACCGCCAAATCGCGTCCCGTTTTCAGCTGACCGTCGGTCTGGATTTTAATCCGCCCGCGCAGTCCGTTCGCGATTAAAGCCTGCTGTGTTTCGGCAACGCCGATTTCCCACGGCAACCCCGCATGACGAATCGCCGTCATCGGCGACGCGCCCGTCCCGCCGTCATAGCCCGCAATGGTTACCACGTCGGCTTTGGCTTTCGCAACGCCCGAAGCAATCGTCCCAACGCCCGCTTTTGCAACAAGCTTCACGGATATTTTCGCGTTCGGATTGACCATTTTCAAATCGAAAATCAGCTGAGCCAAATCTTCGATGGAATAAATGTCGTGATGCGGCGGGGGCGAAATCAGCGAAACGCCGCTGACCGTGTGACGGATGCGGGCGATTTCCTCGGTCACTTTGTGCGCGGGCAACTGTCCGCCCTCGCCCGGTTTTGCGCCTTGCGCCAACTTGATTTGCAATTCTTCGGCGTTGACCAGATATTCGGTCGTCACCCCGAAACGTCCCGACGCGATTTGCTTGATTTTGGAACAAATGTCGTTGCCGTCAGGCTTGGTGTAAAAGCGGTACGGGTCTTCGCCGCCTTCGCCCGAATTGCTGCGCGCGCCGATGCGGTTCATCGCGATTGCAATCGTTTCATGCGTTTCGCGGTTAATCGACCCCATGGACATCGCGGCGGAAACAAAGCGTTTCATAATGTTTTCGGCGGGTTCGACTTCGGCAATGTCAATCGGCGTTCCCGCTTTGAACCGCAGCAAAGCCCGCAAAGTCAGCGGGTCGCGGTTTTCAATCAGCGCGCTGTATTGCTTGTAAAGCGCATAATCGTTTTCCCGCACCGCTTTTTTCAGCATAGCCATGGCTTGCGGCGTCCACAAGTGTTCTTCGCCGCCCCTTTGCAAGCGGTAATCGCCGCCGACGTTCAATTCGGGTTCGGGCGATTCGTCGAAAGCCCTGTGATGACGCGCCGCGCAATCCCGCGCGATATCGTCCAAACCGATGCCGCCGATGGCGGACGACGTACCTGTAAAGTGCTTGTCAATCAAAGCTTTGCCCAAACCGACAGCCTCGAACACCTGCGATCCCCAGAAACTGCGCACGGTCGAAATGCCGACTCGGCTGAAGCATTTGAGCAATCCTTTTTTCAGCGCGGTCAAATAAGCGAATTCGGCTTCTTCGGGTGTTTTTGTTTTTTCCAGCTCGCCGTTTTCCGCCATGGCGCGCACGGTTTGCAAAGCGATTGCGGGACAAACCGCGTTTGCGCCGAACGCAATCAGCTGAGCAAAGTGAATGACCTCGCGCGCTTCGCCCGTTTCGGCGATAATGCCCGCTTTGTAGCGCAAACCTTTGCGAATCAGGAAATGGTGCAACCCCGAAACCGCCAGCAAAGCGGGAATCGGCGTATGGTTTTTGTCGCACTCAAGGTCGCTGAGAATCAGAATATCCGCGCCGTTTTGAACAGCGTTTTCGGCTTTCGCGAACAAATCGTCCAACGCGGCGTTCAGCCCCTCGCCGCCCTTTGAAGCGTCGAATACGGCGTTCAGCCGCACGGATTTGATGTCTTCGTTTTCGATTTTTTCCAAATGCGCCAACAAAGCGGGTTCCAAAATCGGCGACGTCAGTTTCAGCCGTCTGAAATGCCCCGCCGTTTCGGTCAAGAGGTTCTTTTCCCGCCCGATAAAGCTCATCAGGCTCATCACCAATTCTTCGCGCAAGGGGTCGATGGGCGGGTTGGTGACCTGCGCGAACTGCTGTTTGAAATAGCTGAACAGCAGCTGCGGACGGTGCGACAAAACGGCAAGCGGCGCGTCGTAGCCCATTGAACCGACGGGTTCCTGCGCGTTTGACGCCATGGGGTTCAAAATCAGCTTCAATTCCTCTGCCGTATAGCCGAATTCGTTTTGATACCGCTTCAGCGTTTCAACATCCGTCGCTTTATCGGCGGCGGGAGCATAAAGCGTGTTGATTTGAATGCGGTTTTCGCGAACCCAGTGGCGGTACGGATTCTGACGCGAGATTTTACCCTTGATTTCGCTGTCGGACACGATTCTTTTCTGCCGCAAATCGACCAGAAACATCTTGCCGGGGGTCAGTTTGCCGCGCACGCGGATATTGTTCGGCGCAACGTCGATAACGCCCGCTTCGCTTGCCATAATGACGAATCCGTCCTTGGTCACCGTATAGCGGCAGGGACGCAGTCCGTTCCTGTCCAGCAATCCGCCGACATAGTTGCGCCCGTCCGTGAACACCATCGCCGCGGGTCCGTCCCACGGCTCCATAATCGACGCGTGATATTCGTAAAACGCGCGCTTGTCCTCGCTCATCACGAATTTGTCGCCGAACGCTTCGGGCACCATCATCATCATCGCGTGCGGAATCGACCGCCCCGTAACCGTCAGCATTTCCAAAACGTTGTCGAAAATCATCGTGTCCGACCCCGTTTCGTCAATCACGGGCTTGATGTTTTCGATTTCCGCGCCGAACGCGTCGCTGGCGAGGTTCGGCTCAATCGCCCTGATATGGTTGACGTTGCCGCGCAAAGTGTTGATTTCGCCGTTGTGAGCGACCGCGCGGAACGGCTGAGCCATGCGCCATGTCGGCAAAGTGTTCGTACTGTAGCGCGAATGGGCGATGCAGAACGCGGCGGCAAAGTCCTCATCCTTTAAATCCGTGTAAAATTCCGCCATGTGCGACCCCGCGACCAGCCCTTTGTAAACAATGGTGCGCGGCGACAGGGAGCAAACGTAAAACTGGGACAAATCCTTGTCCTTGACGGCTTTGATTTCTTTTTCGACCGTTTTGCGGATTAAATAAAGCTTGCGAATGAACTCCTGTTCGTTCATCCCGCCGCTTGCCAGAAAGATTTGCTTGAACACCGGCACGGTTTTCGCCGCGATTTCGCCCAGCAGGGAAAAATCGACGGGAACGTCGCGTTCGCCGATGTAGCGGCAGCCGTACTTTTCCGCCGTAATGCGCAAAGCGCGCAGACAGACGACGGCATCGTCGGCGTCAGAGGGCAAAAACACCTGCCCCACCGCGTATTCGCCCGTTTTGGGCAAAGCGAACGGAACGGATTTTCTGAAAAACCCGTCGGGCAGCTGCACCATGATTCCCGCGCCGTCGCTGGTTTTGCCGTCCGCGCCGATGGCGCAGCGGTGTTCCAGATTGCTTAAAATCGTAATGCCTTTGCGCACCAAATCGTGTTCGGGTTTGGCGTTCAGATTGACGATAAAGCCGATACCGCAGTTTTCATGCTCCAAATTCGGATTGTAAAGCCCGAATTCGCGGGGTTCGCCCGCAGCGTTGCATGTAAAACCGTTTATCGTTTGTGTCGTCATGAAAGCCTCCGCTTGTTTTGATACAAAAGCGGGGGAAAGATACACTTTTTTGACGGCTTTTTACAGCGGAAAATGCAGTTTTTTCATCAATAATGCGGCGGCGGGACTTCTTCGGACAAAGGACGGACGAATTCGCCGGCGCCGTGCAGTTCCAAAAAGCGCACTTCCTTTTCCAAACGGTCGATGGTCAGCGCCTGTTCGGCGACGATTTGGTTCAAGTCTTTCAGCGTGCGGTCGAAATCCGCGACAAACATTTCCAAAGCGATAAAGCGTTCTTCGGTTTCAATATCGGTCATGGGCAATTCTCCTTCTATCCTCTTTTGTAGCTTCACAAACCGCAAATAACAAGTCATCACTTGAGATAGTTTCAAAAAAGGGATACCCTGCACAAAAAAAGAGAGGTCACCATGTCTGATTTGATTAACTTGTTCCGCACTTTGGCAAAAATTCCGTCCCCGTCCATGCGCGAAGACGCCGTCGCCGAAAAAATCATGTCTTTTTTCACCGAAAACGGCATTGATTGCCGCCGCGACGAAACGGGCAACGTCTACGCCCGCGTTCCCGCGACCGATTCGGCGAAAAAGCCCGTCATGCTGTCCGCGCACATGGATGTCGTGGGCGACGACCGCCCCGTGCATATCGTTGAAAAAGACGGCTTTATCGAAACCGACAAAACCCGCACTTTGGGCGCCGACGACAAAGCGGGCGTTTCGTGCGCCATGATGCTGGCGAAAGAAACGGCTGCCGACAAAACGCTGAAGCACGGCGGGCTGGAAATCGTGTTCACCCGCGACGAAGAACAAAATATGACGGGCGCGCGCAACATCAACTATAAAACGCTGGAATCCGAACACATCCTTGTTTTGGACGGCGACCGTTTGGGCGAACTGCAAATCGCGGGCGCGGGCTATACCAAAATGACGCTGTCCGTCACAGGCACGAAAGGCGGTCATTCGGGCATCGACATCGCCGATACGTCGCGCGTCAACGCGGTCAAGCTGCTGGCAGAAATCATGGCTCAAATTCCGCAAGGCGTTTACAAGCAAGACGAAACGGGCGTCGTCACGTCGATTAACGCGGGCGCAATCGCGGCGGGCGGATTGAAGAACATTCAAACCGACAAGCAGGGCGCGGCGTTTATGGCGGAACTGGCTGACAAAGCGATGACGAATATGATTAACACGGACGCTTTCGCCGTTTATTCGATTCGCAGTTCCGATTTGAAAAACGAAGAACAACTGCACCGCGACATCGAATCGATTGTCGCAAAGTTCAAGGACAAAGCCGACGTTTCCGTTGTCTTCAAGCGCAACCTGCCGCCGTTTGAGCGTTCCGCCGACGAAACGGTAACGATTGCCGCGCGCAAAGCCGCCGAAACCGCGAACGTCCCGTTGACCGTGTCGTCGTTTCACGCCGCGGCGGAAACGCACCTGTACGCAACGGAAACGAACAAGTCGGGCGTTGTGTTCAAACCCGTTTTGCTGGGTATCGCAAACATCTACAACATGCATTCCGCCGACGAAAAAATCGAACGCGAATCCCTTGTCAAAGGCTATGCTTTATTGAAAGAAATCTTCAAACAAATCAACGCTTAAGCCTTTTTTAACCCGCTGTTGTTATCCTCTATAATCCGATAAAAAAGGATAAGAGGATGACAACAAACGATTTGGGCGCGGTATTGGCGCATACGAAAAACTGGATTTTCGACTTGGACGACACGCTTTATCCGCCGTCCGAAGTCATTTACGCCCAAATGGCGCGGCGCATCCGCGATTATATCATGAAAACCGTCGGCGTCGACGAACAAACGGCAAGCGTCATTCAGAAAAGCTATTACAAGCAATACGGCGCGACCGTTCACGGGTTGGTGCTGGAACATCATATCAGTCCCGCCGATTTTACCGACTATGTTCATCAGCTTGATTTGTCGTCGCTGAAGCCCGACCCGAAACTGCGCGCGGTTATGCAAGCTTTGCCGGGGCGGCGGTTCGTGTTCACCAACGGCGCGTACGAACACGCCGAACGCGTTTTAAAGCGCATCGGATTGGACGATTTGATAAACGGCATTTTTTCAATCCGCGAAGCGGGCTATATTCCCAAACCCGCGCTTGAAACCTATCAAAAAATGATAAAAGCGTTTAACATCAATCCCGCCGAAAGCATGATGTTCGACGACAACCAGCAAAACGTTCTGGGGGCAAAACGCGCGGGCATCAAAGGCGTTTGGATTTCGTCGAACGTTTCAAACAACAAGTACTGCATGGCGGATTGCGACGATTTCTGCGACTATCAAACCCCCGATTTGGTCACTTTTCTGACGCCGTACTTCGGCAACGCGAAACAAGCGTCCTAAAATTCCCGCCACGATTTGCCGTTCAGCAGCAAATCGACGGGCTTCGGCTCCCCGTATTTCGGCAAAGCAATCACCATTTCCGCCTTGACGGCCGAGGAACGCAAAACTGTTTCCAGCTCCCGCGCTTTGTTTTCGGGAACATAAAAGCGGCGAATGTCGTTACAGCAGTCTTTGTAAGGCGAATTTTCGGGATACAGCACTTGAATGCGCAAGTAATGCCCGCTCAGCAAATCGCGCGGATCGTAGCCTTCGACGGGCAGAACGATTTTTTCGGCGGTCGAAAGCGAAACCTGCAAAACAGACACCCAGCAAAACAGCGCGATTATCGGCAAAGCCAGTAAAATCTTTGTTTTCATTTCAGCCCCGCTTTCAGTTTCAAATCGATTTTACGCCAGCCGACCGCCAGCCCCAAAATCACCATTCCCGTGAAAATCAGCCCGAACCCCGTCGACAGCAAAGTTCCGAACAGCTCCAGATACGCCGCGAACAGCCGTATCCCCAAACACAGCGTCAGCATGCGGGAAAGCCCGACGGCTTTGGCTTGCGCGGCGGCAAAGACCAAACACACCAGCACGCACAGCTGAGCGGCAAACACGACAATCTGTTCGTTCACGCCGCCCAACACCGTTGCAAAAACAACGCAAACGGGATACAGGGATTTATACGGCGTTTTAAGGGCGTAAAGCACTCCCGCCGCCGCCGCTGCCCAAACCGCCATGGAAACAAAGCCGACCGCGGGAATGTTCCGATGCCACATGTAATCTGGATTCATCAGCGGCAGCACGGCGAATGCGGCGGAAAGCCACCGCACGGGGGTCAAAAAAACTTTCGCTTTGTCCGTCAGCAGCGTCGCCCCCCACACCGCCATAAAGAAAGCGGAAACACACAAAGAGCTTTCAAAGTATTCCGCCCAGAAATCGAACACCTTTTCGGCAAAGGGGGAAGTCAAAAAAGCACCGAAAACCGCGGCTTCCCACAAAAACCCGAAAAGCACTTTTTTCGTCAGCAGCATCGGCGGAAAAGACAGCGCGCTCCAAAACGCCAGCGTTTTCCACGTTTCGGACTGCAAATGGAAAATCTGCCCGACCAGCCCCATCGCCGCGAAAAACAAAATGCCCTGCGAAAACAGCAAAGCTTCAAATACGGCGGGCTTTTTACCCTGCACGCGCACGGCGGCAACGGCGTTTGCGGCAAGCGCCGCAAACATCGCCGTCAGCTTCAAACCCGCGGGAATATCCTGCCAATTCGCCGCGACAATCGCGACAATGCCCAATCCGACCGCGAACACGCCGACCAGCCCCAACGCCAGAAACGGCGACAAAACCGATTTGCGGTTTTGCTCGAATTCCAACACTTTTTCACCCTGTTCGGCGGTAATCAAATTCGCCCCGACCCAATCGGATATTTTGCGCGCCAGCGATGCCATAAAAGGTCCTCCCCGTTTGTTTTATCAACGATAGCACGGATTTTTGTTTACAAACAACGCCTTTTTAACGTACATTTTTGAAATCTGCTGACAGGAAAGGATACTAAATCATGAAAAAAGCAGCTTTGTTTTTGGTTTTGTTCTTGGGTTCCGCGTCCAACGCTTTCGCGTATGACAGCACGGGCTGCGGATTGGGATCCATGGTTTTCAAAGGACAGAAAGGTCCCGCTCCTCAGATTTTGGCGGTCACGACGAACGGCACGTTCGGCACGCAGACGTTCGGCATTACGTCCGGCACGTCGGGCTGCGACAGCTACGGCAGAGTTTCGGGCGGTACGGGTCGCATGTTTGCGTTCTTGGAAAACAATCTGGACCAGTTCGCCGCTGACGCCGCCGTCGGCAAAGGCGAAACCATCGAAGCCATTGCCGCCATCACGGGCCGCGATGCCGAAACCGTCGGCCGCGTTGCGCACAACAACTTTGCCGAACTGTTCGGCGACAAAGACGTTTCCGCTGTGACCGTCACGCTGAAAATGGCTGATTTGCTGGCATAACAAGGAATGAAATTCCTTTTATCGCTTAGTCTTGTTTTTGCTTTTGCCTTTCGCGTCCAAGCCGCACCCGCGCCTTTGACCGAAAGGCAAAACGCTTTTATCGAACGGGCGCAATCGTTGGGGAATCATCCCCAATGGCTGCGCCTGCTTCATTTTCACAAAAACGAAAGCACCATTGACACAAAAGGATTTTTTCTTGCCCCCGACGGCAAGACAAACCCGCAATCGGAATTGATTGCCGATTTGACGGCTTTTTTCAAAGGCGAACATCTGTGCGATTTTCCCGCCAGACGCACGTTTTTAACCAAAGAACTGGGCATTGGCGCAAACGAGATGAAAACGCCCGAATGTGCGGATTATTCGGCTTTGAAAAAAGCGGTGAACGCGGATAACTTCACGCTGATTTACACAACGGCGTTCATGGGCAATCCCGCTTCGTTTTTCGGACATACTTTGATGCGGCTGGATTCGCGCGAAAACCCCGCTTTGCTGGCGCACGCATTGAATTACGGCGCGGTAACGGGAAAGGATTCCGGCTTTTTTTACGCGGTTAAGGGCGTGTTCGGCGGATACCCCGGCATTTTTTCGCTGTATCCCTATTACGACACGGTCAACCTGTACAACAATATGGAAAACCGCGACATCTGGGAATACCGGCTGAATCTGACGGATGAGCAGGCATCGTTTTTAATCGATCACATTTGGGAACTGGGGCGGCAAAGCGCGGACTATTATTTCTTTTCCGAAAACTGTTCGTATATGATTTTGGAAACGCTGAACGTTGTTTTTCCCGAACGGGACTGGACGCAAAACCTGCCTCCGTTTACCATTCCCGCGGACACGGTTCGCCTGTTGATGAAACAAAAGGGCGTGATAAAAAAAGCCGTCTACCGCCCCAGCCGTCAAACCAAAATCAAAGCCGCCTACGCGTCGCTGTCCAAGCCCGAACGCAAGGCTTTGCTGAAGCTGAAGGACGACCCCGCCGCGGATTTGACGGAACTTTCCGCGCCGCGCCGCGCCGCCGTGTACGAAACGGCGTACGAATATCTGCAGTACCGCTATATCGAGGGCAAAGTCCCCCTTTCGACCCTGCGCGAACAATCGGTCGCTTTGCTGAAAGCGCGCAACGCCCTGCCTGTCGACAGCCTTGTTCCAAAGCCCGAAACGCCCGCCGTCCGCCCCGATGAAGCGCACGATTCTTCGGCTTTTACGGTGTCGTTCGGGCGTGATTTGGGAAAAAACTTTACGGAATTGGAACTCAAGCCCGCTTTGCACACCGTTTTGGACAATTCGGCGGGATACCTGCCTTTCAGCGGCATCGATTATTTCAAAGCCGCTTTGCGCGTGGACGCGGACGGCAAACCGTCCCTGCACCGCTTTGAATTCTTGAATCTGGAATCCTACGCCCCACACGACGCGCTGTTTCATCCCAAAGCGTTCCGCCTGTCCGCGGGACAAAACCGCTTTTTCTACGCGCCGAAAAACAAAGAACTGTCCGTATTCGACGCGTCGGCGGATTTGGGGGCTTCGACTTTGCTGACCGAACATATCAACGTGTTCGCGCTCGGCTCCGTTACTTTCAAAGCGGGGGTCAAAACCGTCGGCGGACTGGGCGCTCGGTTCGGCGTTTTGGCGGATTTCGGCACTCTGCGCGCCAAAGCCGACATCGCCCCCATGGCGTATACCCGAAGCGACGCGAACACGGTTTCGTACCGCGCGGCTTTGTCCGTTTCAATCGGCAAAAATCTGGATTGGGTGTCCGAATTCGCGTTCGACGACGGACGCGGCGCAAACCGCCGCGAATTTAAATCGGGACTGCAAAAACACTTTTAGTCCTTCAGCACGGGAATTTTTTTGCCCTGATACAGGATTTTATCCGCCTTTTCGACGGGCGCGTCGACAATGTCAAGCACGTCTTGAATCGCCAGCGCGTAATCGGCGAAAATCAAAACCGTTTGCGCAAAGGGGAAGTGTTTTTTACTGGACGAATCTTTCAGCGGCAGCATCTTGCCGTCGGCGATAAAGACGGGGCGGTTCGTCGCGCCGTCCATTTTTACACCATCAAACGCTTCGATTTTCAAAATCCTGTCAACGGGAATCGCGCCCATATTTTTGGGGTCGCTGCGGTAAATCAAGTACGCCGCCGTCGGAATGGTCGGACGCACGGCTTTTTCCGCCGCGAAAGAAACGGTTTCGGTTGTCTTTGAAACTTCCGGCGGGCAAAGATTCAGCAAAAACGAAACATCGACCCATTCGACTTTTTCACCGCTCAACGTCACACAGGGTATCAGATACGGCGTTTGTTCTTTGCCGTCCGCGAAAGCAACGGCGGAATCCGTTTCCGCGATTTTCCGAACAGGCATCAAAAAACTGAAAATGCCCGCCTGCAAAACAATGCCGAACGCCGCAGAGGTCGATTGAAATTCAGGCAGCCGAATTTCGGACAAAGGCTGTTCCCGCCTTTTTTCGTCGGGAGAATCCATGGAAAACGTTTCAGCAACCATATTCAGCGGAACGGCGTATTTGCGATCATCCGCCTCGAAAATCAAAACTTTGTCAAGCAGATAGCGAATCGGAATATCAAATTCGATCAACAATCCATGATCGGCGCAAATGCGAACCTTTCCGCCGCAGCGTTCCAACAGCCGTTCGACTTCCAGCAGTCCGCGCGTTTGATTTTGACGCATGACGCGCGGATGAAACAAACAGCGCAACAGCGCGTCATCCGTCAGATCGGCGGCGTTTTCGGGGGCGGCTATGCCTGCTTCGACCGCGGCGCCCCTGATTTTTTCAAACGGAAAAACCGTCGCGTTGTCGCGGAACGCCACTTTCAAAAACGCACCGTCCTGTTTGGCTGAAACTTTGATTTTTACGGACGACTCTTCTTCCTGCGCCGTAACGTAACGCAGCGAATTGTCCGCCAAAATCATCAAAATCCTGTCCAAAGCGGCGTAAGCGTCCTTGTCGATGTCCAGCTTGGGCGCATCGGCGTCAAACGTGTATATCCGACCGTACTTTTTGGCGCGGGCGGCGATGAATTTTTCCAAAGAGGCAAAGACGCCCGCCAACGGTTTCGAACGAACTCCGCGAACAAAGCCGTACAGTTTCCCTGCCGCCTCTTTGTCATTGTCCGCCAGCAAGCGCGCCAAAGCGTTTTGAATTTTTCCGGCATCGAAAGGCCATCCCGCCGCGCGCAGTTCCGCCTGCTGTTTTTCGGCGGCTTGAAGCTGAACGTCCAAAACGGTGCGGGTTTGCTTCAGCTGTTCGTTTTTGGTGTCCAGCTCGCTTTTCAAAGCGTCCGCCAATTCCTGCAGTTCCCGACATTTGTTTTCGGCGGCTGTTTTTTGATTCAGCATCTCTTCCGCCGAAGTTTGACTTTGCGTGAAATGTTCGGCGATTTCGTTGTATTCGTTTTTCAAAGCGGTGTATTCCGCATTGGTTTTGCAAGCGCTTTCTTCGCTGCGCGCGTATTGCAGCTGCAGATTTTGCAAAGCGTTTTCGGCTTCGCGCAATTGCTGCTTCGTCTGCTGAATTTCGGAACGCAAATCGTTTTCCAAACGGTTTTCGCTTTCGGATTTTTTCAACAGTTCCTCTTCCAGCCTGCAAATTTGCCCCGTCATATCGCGCAAAGCTTTGTTTTTGTTTTCCAGCAGCAGACGGTTCTCCTCCTGCCTGCGGTCGCGCTCTTTCAGTTTTTCGTTTGTCTGTTCGTTTTCCCTGTCGCGCGCTTCCAGTTTTTTGCGCAAATCTTCGGCTTCTTTTTCGGCGCGGGCAGCCAGAGCTGTTTTCTGTTCGTTTTCCTCGGTCAGCAGACGGACGGAAGTCTGCAATTCTTTGATGTTTTTTTCACGGGCTTCCAGATATTTTCCCGCATCGATGACGTTTTGTTCCCGCGTCTGCAAAAACGCCAGCCGTTCATCCAAATCGGCTTCGCGTTTTTGTATGTCCGCCAAAGAATCGGCGATTTTCGTTTGCGCGGCGACGTTTTTCTTTTCGTCTTCGAAAATCACGTTTTCACGGCGGTTCAAATCATTTTCGCGGCTGTCCAAAGTCTTGTCCCGCAGAACCAATCGTTCCTCGCGGTCGTCCAAATTCTTTTCCTGCAATTGGATGTTTTTTTCCTTTTGCGACAGAATTTGCGCCGTTTGGAACAAAACGGACGCGGTATTGTTTCCCGCAGGAACAGCCGGCGCGGCTTTGCCCGCGGGTTCCAACAGATCGGCATCGGATTCGCGCGGTTCGCGGCGCAGTTTTTCCGCAGAAACCATAATTTTTTTCAGTCTTCCGAATTTTTTCAGGATTTGAGGCAAAATCCCGATCGGAGATTTCCCCGCCCGATAACCGGCGATTTCGGACAAAGCCGCATCCGCCAATCTGTACGCGCGCGGAAAAGCCGCAAACGGCGCCGTGTTTCTGATTGTTTCAAAAAAAGCCGTCAGCCGTTTCCACGTTTCTTCGTCCGACGGATTCAGTTCCAACCGCGCCAAATTTTTTTCGATTGCTTCCAGTTCGGATTGCACTTCTGACAAAAAGGCGTCGACCAGCATAAACCGCTCCTTTTACGCCGTTTTGAACTTCAAAGAAAAGCTTGTTTCGGAATGTTTCGCTTCCACCGTCAGATTTTGTTCTTGCATTATGCCGCGGATAAAAGCCGCCGCCGCCGTTTTCGGTGTTACATTTCCGCTTTCGCCCATCAATACGGCGTCTACGGAGGCGTCTGCCTTGACAGCCGCGCCGACCGCTTCGACCGAAGCCTGTTTGGTTCCCGCTTTGGCAACGACGGATATCGTCCCGCCGCGCGTCAGACTTTCCGCCGCGACAAGCCCCGCCAGCAAAATCAGACGAAACCAAAACAGCGGCAATTCGCCGTCGACATTCCAATCGCATTTAAACCGCGTCGCGCGGTTTTCGACCGATTTCAGCCAGTTTTCGAACAAAGACCGCGTTACCGCCGCATCCGTCAAAGGACCGTCGCTGCCGAATGCCGCCCTGAAAAAACGCAAACGCGCCAGCAGCGATTCCGCGCTGTCGGTTGCCAGAGCCATCGTTTCCGCATCCGCTCCGCCCAATTCAGACAACAAAGCCAAGCTGTTGGAAACCGCGCTCATCACGCCTGCCAAATCGTGGCTGAAGCGCGTTACGGCAACTTTCGACAAAATCAAATCCGAATCCGACACAAAACACCTTAATTTAATGATTTCAATCCCGCTTTGATTTTTGTATACTAATTAAGTTAAACAATGTTTACCAAACACGGAATTTTAAAATGACGAAAGTGCCTGCGACGCTGCAAAGCCCGATTTTAAACACCGACCGCATCGCGGCGGCGTCAAAGCAGATCCGCCCCGCGGCGGCGGAAAGCAAAGCTCCGTCTTTTCAGCGCGAACGCCCGTTCGACACGCAAAACGCCGAATTTGTCGAATTGGACGGCAAACGGTATTATCTGAACGCTCCGCGCGGGACGTACCTGAACATCTTGGTTTAAGGAGGAGGCAATGAACAGCAGCGAACGCGGGTCGTCTTTGATTGAAATGCTGGGCGTCATCTGCATCATCGGAACGATTACGGTCATGATGATGGGGGGCATCTCGATCACGATGAGACGGTTTAAAATCACGCAGGCGAACAGACAAGTCAACCATATCGTCAAAGACATCCGCAACGCGTTTTCAGCCGATGTTCCCACCATTCCCCAAACAGGCAAAAGCGCGGCGAAACAGTTGTTTGACGCGGGCATTCTGGATAAATCCGACGTTTCGACGGACGACAGCGGCAATTACGCCGCCACAACCGTTTACGGCAGCGAAATGGACATCCGCGTCAGCCCGTCGGACGGCGAAGACGCCTACTTCACGATTACCTACAAAGACATGCCTTCCGGCGTTTGCATCGATTTGCTGCAGCTGGATTTCGGCGACGATCCGTCGGACGGTTTGAAAAGCATCTCTGTTTCGGGATCGGAAAGCGCGCTTGCCAAAACCACGTTCGATTGGAACAGCAATTCGCACAAATTGATGCCTCAAATGGCGCAAATCGTCGAAGCCTGCAAATCCTCCCGTTCGGACATCACTTGGAAGTTTTACCTTTAACCGCCGTTTCTCTGTGAACGATGGGGAACGGCGCATCCCATAAAGCACTGCCCGTTTTGGCTTCGGTCACATACAGGTGCAGATAGTATTCATGCCGCTGTTTTCTGCCCGACAAATGGGCGATGCGGTGCGTGATTCTGCCCGCAACGACGATTTGAGGATCGACGGTCTTGCTTTTCGCCGACACGACGCGCACTTTGCGCCCCGCCGCCAAAGCCCGCTTCAAATCCTGTACGGCTTGGGCGGTGTCGAAGTCCGTTTTCGGCGTAATGTTGACGACACGTCCGACGATGACAACGTATTTATCGCCCATGGGATTGTCCAGCGTTCCCGATCTGAACATATTGTAAACGGCGGTGTTGATTGTTCGGCGAACGTCGGACGCCGTGTATTCGTCCTTTTTCGGGGCGGGCTTTGCAGGCTGTTCGACAGCGGGCTTGACCTCCTCCACGGGTTGCGGCGGCACTTTGTCGGCATCCGGAACCGATGCGCATCCGAATAACGCGGCACTTAACAGAACAACCGATAATTTTTTCATCCAGCCCCCTTAAGCCAAAAGATTATCATTCATCATACGCATAAAGTTTGCATTCTTGCACTCTTTATTTTCAAAAACCCCGTTTTTTTGTTTTGTCAGCGGCGGCGGATAATGCCCCCCGTTGTTTTTTGCGGCTGTTCGTCCGCAATCGGGGCATCCCCGTCAAAGCGCAAAACGGCGGGCGCGTTATCCGATTCTTCGGCTTCGGCGGCGGAACCGCGTTTGTATATAATACTCTGGCGGCGTTTCTTTTCGGCGGCTTTTGCCTCCTCTTCGGCTTTCAGACGCGCCTGTTCTTCCGCCAAAGCTTTTGCTTCGGCTGCCTTGCGCGCGTTTTCGGCGGCAATTCGGGCGGCTTGTTCGTCAGCCAGCCGTTTTTCATGAACTTTGACGGTTTCCTGGACTTTTCTCATCCCGTTCGAAATTTCGTCAAACAGCGCCGTCGCTTCGTTTTTCAGCAGCAGTCGCTGGTCGGTGCGTTTTTCCGCTTCGATCTGTTCGGCTTTTTTCTTCAGCTGCTCCAGCTTTCCGGCTACTTCGGCAAACGTCGACGTCACAGACCGCAAGTTCGGATATTTTGTTTTCATCGCCGCAATGTCCGACAAGATATTCGTCGCCTGACTCTGCATGTTCAAAACGCGTCCGTTAAATCCCGCATCAACCGCCAGTTTGTAATCACGCTCTATGTCGGTAAGCTTGTCCAGCAAAACATTTTTCGCGCGGTTGTCGAAATCCTTGATTTCGTCGGATGTCAAAGACGGCGCGTCAAGCGCGGCGGTCATTTCTTCCGACAGCTGACCGGCTTCCCTGTATGTATCGCTCATCGTTTTGTAATAACGCTGAACCTGATACACATCCGAATATGTATTCAATTCATCGACTTTTTGCCCAACGGACTGCAGAGCGGCTGTGAAGTTCGAGTTTATGGAGGCAAGCTTGTCGCGCTGACGGCGCAAATCGTCCTGCGCTTTCTTTTCGGCGTTTTGACGCTGCCGGACCTGCTGTTCTTCCGCCGAACGAACTTTGTCCGCGTTTTTCTGCAAAGCGTCCTGCGCCAATTCGTTAACATTGTCGCTGAAAGACAGCGTTTGCCCCGCATGTTTCGTCAGCCGCAATTCGTAGTCGGGATAAGGCGCGGCGGCAAAGCGGACGTCGGCGTTGAATTCGCCTTTGTCAAAGTCGTACACGATTTCGCCGACATTGCCTCTTTGCGTTCCGTACTGGGCGCTGATTTCGCGCGCGATAAACTTGCCTTCCCGAATTTCGAACGGAGCCGTAATCTTGAACAAATCCGTATTGCCGTGCATAATCCGATCGAACAGCGTTCCCATATTTTCCGCCGTAACGCCGTTGAGTTCCGGCACAATGCGCCGCTGATCCATACCCGTCAAAACCGCGCTTTCAAAAGTGACCGCGCCGTTCGCATCAAAAGATCGGGCTATGTCGGACATCGAACCGCCCGTCCCGCTGCCGCGTATATCCATAGCCGCGAAACGCGTTCTGGTCAAATCCAGCATCGTATTGTCAAACAGCGGCTGTTCCGCGTTGATGCCCGAAACGGCAAGATTGACTTCCAGTTTGCTGCTCGGCTCCTGCTTGTAAAGCACCAGCGTTCCCGTCAAGCCCGCTCCGTCAATCGTCGCGCGATCAATGGCGACCTGCACCGTGTCTGGCGTCAATTCAACAGCCGCCTGCACATCCGACGCCGTTAAAGAGGGGGAATAAATCTTGTCGGCGGCAAATACGATCTTGGCGTTGTAATCACCCAAAAAATCAGCCGTGATCTTTGTTTTCGGAAAAGCAAAACCGTCCAGTTCCGCCAACAGCCCTTTTTTCGAAAAGACTTTAATCTCTTCGCCGCCGGCGGATTCTTTCGGCGCGGCGGTCAGCCCCAGCGACGGCATGATCTGCGTATAAAAGAATTTCTGCGCTTGGACATTCATCGTCAACAACGGCAGATCGCCTGTTTTTTCCCACGACATTTCGCCGATTAAACCGCTTTCGCCGATTTTCGCTTCAAACGACAGCAGCTCTGTTTTTTGCGGCGTATGGCGCACATAAGCTTCCAAGTTCAGTACCCCCGGATTTGCGACCATGGAGCGGTATTTTTCCGTGAACAGCCGAACAAACTGCCTGAAATTGTAGTGGGTGATTTTGGCTTTGCAATCAATGCCGTAACCGTCGCCCAGCATTCTGGCTTCACCCGACGCGTCAAGTTTTGCGACGCTGTTTGCCGCCGAAAGCGAAAATTCAAACGACGTCAAGTCCCCCGTTGCCGCTATCGACAGCTGCGACGCGTTGTACCGCGTTATTTCGGCGGGCAAAGCGTTTAAACCGAAATTGCTGACAAATGTTTGAAATTTATCCGTATCCACATCCAGACGCAGATCTTTGAAAGCGGGTTCAGCCCCGAAGCGGTGCATCATCCCGTTCAGCGCGACATCCGCGCCGAAAATATTTTGCGCCGTGAAATTTTTGACATCCAAAGTTCCCTGACGGGCAAGCAAATCCGCATCGATCTTGCGCGCCTCTATTTCGGCAAAGGAGATTGTCCCCGCGCGCAGCTTCAAAGCCACATCGATATTGTTCAAAAACGCCAGTTCGTCGAAAAACGCCCTGATTTTGCTTATCGTGTCCTGCGGCTTCAAAGTCTGCCACCGATGGGAAAAAGCGGCGGCTTTCGACGGGAAATACAGCCCCGCGTCAAATTCGGACACCGTCAGGTTCGCCTGCACGGCTGGGCGGGTCCCGAAACGGACGCTCAATGCGCCGCCGATCTCGGACCGATCGATTTTGGCGGACAGTTTGTTGACGACGAACCCGCCGTGCGACAGCTTCAGCGCCCCCGACACGTCCAAAGCGCGCAGCAAAGCGTCGGGGACGTTTTTATCCACGGGAACGTTCAGCCAGCGCAACAGGTTTCCCAAATTTTCGCCTTTGACGCTCAACTGCGCGTCAAATTCGGGGGTTTTGACCAAGGACAGCAACCCGCTACCGTCGACTTGCGCGTCCCCCGGCAGCAGAGCGGACAAATTCTTGAACCGCACCCCTTTATCCGCGCTTTCAGCCGTAACTTTCAGGCGGCGGATGATGTTGTTTTTATATTCCGCCGCGTCGATTGTTATATCGGCGGACAATTTGTTTTTCGTTTTGGAAAAATAGCCCGACGACGCAAGCGCATCCGCGATCTGCGTCATGTTGTCAAAAAACACGTCGCCCGCAAATTTTGTAAAGACGAACGAAGCCGTGTATTCTTTGGGCATCAAAAATTCAGCCACCCGCGTCTGCGCCGCAGGAGTGTCGTCGATTTTGACGGCTTGCGACGGATTGTTCGGATCGCGCAGAATCAGATCCAAATCCGCGTCTTCTTCCTCTTTGCTCTGCCTTGCCCCGGCTTCCTCGGGGGACAGCGTTTTTATTTTGACCGTTCCCGAAGCGGACGTCCCGCCGTATTTGAACAAAAAGTCGGACAGCGTGTTTTCACGCAAGGCGGAGACTTTTTTGACTTTCAAGCTGCCGACGACGGGCTGGAACAAAGCCGCGGGCAGTTTTTGCGCGGAAACCAAAGCAAACAAAGCTTCGGGTTTGCGCACGTCAAAGGACAGGTTGCCCGTAACATCGCCCTTGTCCTTGTCGCCCAGACCGTATTTGCCCGAAAAAACGAATGTCGCTTCGGCGGGGGCGTTTACAACGCGCAAAGACACGTCGGGAGATTCGCCTTTTGCAAACCTGTCCGCTTTGAACGAAAAGCCGAACGACGTGTTTCCCGCGGCGACGCTTCCTTCGAAAAAGAACGGTCCCGTCGCGGAATCCGCCAGCAGCTCGGCATTCATTTTTTGCCAAACTTCAACGGGCGTGTATTTGTCGGGCTTGACTTCAACCGTGGCGTCCGTCATCAGCAAACTGTCAAATCCCACCGTGGACGATTCCGTCCGGCGGTCGAAAAATGCCGCCTGCCAGTTCCATTTTCCGTCGGGCAGCCGCTCCAAAGACAGCTTCGGCGCGTTCAGCGTGATTTTCTTAATATGCACTTGGCGCTTGAATGCCAGCCCTTTGTCAAAGTGGATGACCGCCGACTGCGCTTCCATCATGCGGGGAAACGACGCGTTC
>DEDN01000016.1:86433-101029 GCA_002349565.1 Alphaproteobacteria bacterium UBA2903
CGTCAGCGTGGGCGCGGGCGCCATCGAAAACTGCGGCTTGCCCTGAATTTGCAGGGTCAATCCCGTTTGTTTGCGCACTTCAGCCGCCATTTCCGCGGCGTATTTGTCCCAATCGTAATTGGACGGCATGACGAAATACACAACCCCGCCCGCCAAAGCCAAAAAAACAAACAGAATCAGCAGCAGTTTTTTCAAAGGGCAATCTCCTTGTTATCTGGTTTTCGTCCCGAACAGACGGTCGCCCGCGTCGCCCAGTCCAGGAACGATATAGCCGTGTTCGTTCAGGCGTTCGTCCAGCGACGCGACGTAAACGGGAATTTCGGGATGGCGTTCGGTCAGGACGCGCACGCCTTCGGGCGCGGCAACCAAAGCCAAAAAGATAATCTTTTCCTTGGCGACGCCTTTTTTCAACAGCGTATCGATCGCCGCAACGGCGGAATTGCCCGTCGCCAGCATCGGATCGACCAGAATGAACAAACGGTCGTCGATCGGCGGCAGCTTGACCAGATATTCGACGGGTTTCAGCGTCTGCGGATCGCGGTACAGTCCGATGTGTCCGACGCGCGCCGACGGAATCAGCTGCAGCAGCCCGTCCGCCATGCCGATGCCCGCGCGCAAAATGGGAACAATCGCCAGCTTTTTGCCCGCAATGACGGGGGCGTTCATTTTGCAGATCGGCGTGTCGATTTCTTCAAACGTCAGCGGCAGATCGCGCGTGATTTCATACCCCATCAGCAGCGCGATTTCTTTGAGCAGTTCGCGAAACGTCCGAGTCGACGTCCCCGCGTCGCGCATCAGCGTCAGTTTGTGCTGAATCAAGGGGTGTTTGATCACATGCAGATTGGGAAATTCGTTTGCTTCGGTCATAGCGGCTCTGTCCTACCTTGAAAAATAAAGAAAACTCCTTTTGTTATAAAGGACGCAGGCGTGAAAACCAACTTTTTTTTGACGATCCGCCCGTTTTTTTGATTTTTTGGATTAAGTCTTGACGAAAGTTTAATGTTTGTCTTAGTGTGTACAAAATAACGTAAAAAGGTATCAACCTATGGACGAATTGGAAACAATACTGCAAATGGCGCGCGATGCGATGGACAGGGCTTACGTCCCGTATTCCAAATTCCGCGTCGGCGCGGTCATCAAGGCTGAAAGCGGCAGGCTGTACGCCGGCTGCAACGTTGAAAACGCCGCCTATCCCGCGGGATCGTGCGCCGAACAGGGCGCGATTTCCGCGATGGTTTTGGGCGGGGACACCAAAATCAAAGACATTTATGTTATGGGCAACGGGGAACATCCGACATCGCCGTGCGGTTCGTGCCGCCAGCGAATCCGCGAATTCGCCATGCCCGAAACGCGCGTTCACATTTGCGACCGCAACGGTGTGCGCATCACAAAGAATCTGACCGAAATCTTACCGATTTCATTCGGTCCGGAAAACTTGGAATCATAAATCGGCACAAAGAAACACGAGGACTTTTATGCAAGACATTATCAATCAGGTTGCCCAGCAGATTAAATCCAAAATCGGCAGCTATGAACCCAAGATCGGCATTATTTTGGGCAGCGGCTTGGGCGGTATGGCGGAAGCCATCGAAAACCCCGTCGTCATCCCTTACGAAGAAATCGACGGCTTTCCCCGTTCCACCGTGTCCGGTCACGCCGGTCGTCTGGTCGTCGGCAAGCTGAACGGCATTGACGTTTTGTGCATGCAGGGGCGCGTCCATTTCTACGAAGGTCACAGCCCCGCGGCTTTGGCTTTGGTGATTCGCTCCTACAAAAAACTGGGCATCGAAACGATGATTCTGACCAACGCGTCGGGTTCTTTGAACATTGATATGGGTCCGGGATCTTTGATGATCATTTCCGACCACATCAACCTGTCGGGCTGCAACCCCCTGATCGGACCGAACGACGAAAACGTCGGACCGCGTTTCCCCGACATGACGTACGCTTATGACGCCGAACTGCGCCAGAAACTGGTCAAAACCGCAGAAAAAGAAGGCATCAATATGCGTTCGGGCGTTTATTTGATGACGTCGGGTCCGAACTTTGAAACGCCTGCCGAAATCAGAATGTTCCGTATTTTGGGTGCGGACGCCGTCGGCATGTCCACGGTTTCCGAAACGCTGTGCGCCGTGCATTGCGGCATGAAAGTCGTCGGCGTTTCCGTCGTGACCAACTACGGCGCGGGCATGGTTTCCGAAAAAATGACCCACGACGAAACCATTACCCAAGCGAACGAAGCAGGCAAGAAACTGCAGCGCATTTTGACACGTTTTGTAACGGAGATTTAAAGATGAAAGAAGTAGCCGCCAGAGCATTGGCTTTGCTGGATTTGACCAGCTTGAACGACGACGACACAAACGAAAAAATCGTCGCCCTGTGCGCCAAAGCGCACGGAGATTTCGGCAAAACCGCCGCCGTTTGCGTGTGGCCGCGTTTTGTGAAAACCGCCAAAAAGGAATTAAAAGGAACGGGCGTCGACGTGGCGACCGTCGTCAACTTCCCCCACGGCGGAACGGATATTGAAGCGACCGTCGCCGAAACCAAAGGCGCGATTGCCGACGGCGCGGACGAAATCGACGTCGTTTTGCCGTACAAAGCATTTATGGCGGGCGACAAGGAAGCCGCCAAAGCGCTGTTGAAAGCCACGCGCGACGCCTGCAAGGGCAAAGTGATGAAAGTCATCATCGAATCGGGCGTTTTGGAACACGCTTCGCTGATTACCGAAGCGTCCAAACTGGCGATTGAATGCGGGGCCGACTTTGTGAAAACCTCCACGGGCAAGACGCCTGTTTCCGCAACATTGGAAGCGGCGAACGCCATGCTGGAAGCGATTCGCGATTCGGGCAAACCCGTCGGGTTCAAAGCGTCGGGCGGCGTCCGCACGACGGAACAGGCGGCGGATTACATGACGCTTGCCGACAAAATCATGGGACCAAACTGGATTTCCAAAAAGACGTTCCGTTTCGGCGCCAGCGGCTTGCGCGACAACCTGCTGGCTTCCATGGGCATCGGCAAAGGTTCCGATTCCAAAGGATACTGATAAATGCTGCCCCAAGAGGTCATTCGCCACAAACGCGACGGACAAAAGCTGACAAAAGAGGAAATCGACTTTTTTGTCAAAGGTGTTGGCGATTGGTCGGTTTCCGAATGTCAGATCGCGGCGTTCGCCATGGCGGTTTGTCTGCGCGGCATGTCGGACGACGAAACGGTCGAACTGGCGAAAGCGATGGCTTCTTCGGGCGAAGTGATGGACTGGTCCTCCCTTGATTTGGGGGGACCTGTTTTAAACAAGCACTCGACGGGCGGAATCGGGGACAAGCTGAATTTGCTGTTTGCGCCGATGATTGCCGCGTGCGGGGGCTTTGTGCCTTTGGTCGCGGGCAGACGGCTGGGGGCGACGGGCGGAACGCTGGACAAGCTGGAAAGCATCCCCGGCTACACCGCCATGCCGTCGATTGACACTTTTTACCGCGTCACACGCGAAGTCGGGTGCGCCGTCATCGGGCAAACTATCGATCTTGCCCCCGCGGACAAACGGATTTTCGAAGTTCGCCTGCTGTGCGGCGCGATGGAGTCGCGGTCGCTGACGACGGCGTCTTTGCTGGCGAAAAAACTGGCGGCGGGAACGCAAGGGCTGATTGTCGATTTAAAATGTGATGCCAATCCCGATTCGGACGCTTTGTCGCTGGACGACGCCAAAAAACTGGCGCAAGTCATCGCGTCTGCGACCAAAATCGCAAACCTGCCGACTAAAGTCGTTCTGACCGATATGAATCAGGTTTTGGGACGCACCGTCGGAAACGCCCTTGAAGTTTCGGAGGCGGTTTCCTATCTAACAGGTAACAAGCGCGACGAACGGCTAGACGCGATTTGCATGGACTTATGCGCCGAAGCGCTGACTTTGAAAGGCTTGGCGGAATCGGACGCGGACGCCCGCGAAAAATTGCGGCGCGCGCTGGATTCGGGCAAAGCGGCGGAGATTTTTGCCAAAATGGTTGCCGCGCTGGGCGGTCCCGCGGACTTTGTCGAACATCCCGACAAATACCTGCCCGACGCCCCGATTGTCCGCCCCGTTTTTGCGGAACGGTCGGGCTATGTCCGCTCCATGGACCTGCCCGCCGTCGGAGCGGCAATAACGGCTTTGGGCGGGCGGCGCAAAACGTTCGAACAGCCGCTTGATCCCGCCGTCGGATTGTCGGATTTCATCCGCATCGGCGAAAAAACGGACAAAGACAGACCTTTGGCGGTTATTCACGCCGGAAACGAAGAATCTTTTGCCCAAGCGGCGAAAATAGTGCAGAATAAGGTTCAGACATCCGCCGAAAAACCGACGGAAGCACCTTTGATTTACGAAACGATTACAAACTTATGAGGTGAAAAACAATGAAACGGGCTATAATTCTGATGATGGACTCCTTTGGCTGCGGCGAAGCCCCCGATGCCGACAAATTCGGCGACGTCGGCGCGGACACGCTGGGACACATTGCCAAAGCCTGCGCGGCGGGCAAAGCCGAAAACGGACGCACGGGGCCTTTGAAACTGCCGAATTTGTGCAAACTGGGCTTGGGCGAACTCTACAAGCAATGCAACGGCGAATACGCCCCGAACATGCAGATTCCCGTTTCCGAAATCAAAGCCGCCTACGGCTATTCCAAAGAAGTCAGCAAAGGCAAAGACACCACGTCGGGTCACTGGGAAATGGCGGGCGTTCCCGTCACGTTCAAGTGGGGCTATTTCCCCGCCGAATACCCCAGCTTTCCGCAGGATTTGATTGACGAATTCTGCAAACGCGCGAACTTGAAAGGCGTTTTGGGCAACAAAGCGGCTTCGGGTACCGTGATTTTGGAAGAACTGGGCGAAGAAAGCATCAAAACGGGCATGCCGATTGTCTACACGTCGGCGGACAGCGTTTTCCAGATTTGCGCGCATGAAAAGCACTTCGGTTTGGAACGCCTGTACGAAATCTGCCACATCGCCCGCGATTTGCTGAACGAACGCACCGAAAACGGTGTTATCGCGCGCGTCATCGCCCGTCCGTTCGACGGCGAAACAAAGGAAACGTTCAAACGCACGGGCGGCCGCCACGACTATTCCGTTCTGCCCCCCGCGCCGACTGTCTTGGACAAGATGAAAGCCGCCGGCGGAAACGTGATTTCCATCGGTAAAATCAGCGACATTTTCGCCGCGCAGGGCATTACCAAAGCGTTGCCCGCGGTCGGTTTGGAACAGCTGTTCAACGTAACGCTGGAACAAATCAAAACCGCCCCCGACAATTCGATTATCTTCCCGAACTTCGTGAACTTCGATATGGACTGGGGTCATCGCCGCAACGTGTCGGGCTATGCGTCGGGTCTGGAATACTTTGACAGCCGCCTGCCCGAATTGTTCGCGGAAATGAAAGAAGGCGACATTTACTTCATCACCGCCGACCACGGCTGCGATCCGACGTTCAAAGGATCCGACCACACCCGCGAACACGTCCCCGTCATCATGTTCGGAAAAGGCATCGAACCCCGTTATCTGGGACGTCGCGAAACCTATTCCGACATCGGACAAACGATTGCGGAATACTTCGGTTTGGAACCGTTCGAAAACGGCAAATCGTTTCTGAACAAATAACTTTCTTTAAAGCGGGGCATTCTGCGGAATGCCCCCTTTTTATCAAGGATCATGCCATGCAGCCCCAAGACATCATCTGCAAAAAACGCGGCGGACAAAAGCTGACCTCTGCGGAAATCAACGCTTTTGTGCAGGGAATCGACGATTGGTCGATTGCCGACGGACAAATCGCGGCATTGCTGATGGCGACTTTGATTAACGGCGCGGACACCGATGAAATCGTCGAATTGGTCAAAGCCGTCGTGGACACGGGCATGGTCTTGAATTGGGACGCGGTGGATTTGAACGGTCCCGTCGCGTCGGTGTACGCCATGCCGGGCGTCGGCGACAAAGTTGAAATCATCGCGGGCGCGGTGCTGGCGGCATGCGGGCTGTATCTGCCGATGCTGTGCGACCGCATGCAATACCACACGGGCGGCACGATGGACAAGCTGGACAGCATTCTGGGCTATGATTCCCGCCCGACTTTCGCCCGTTTCAAAAAAGCATTGCGCGACAGCGGCTGTGCCTTTATGACTTCCACCGAACAATTCGCCCCCGCCGATATGCGCATTCAATCGATTCGCGATGTAACGGCGACTTTGGACAGCCTGCCTTTGCTGATTGCGTCCATGCTGACCAAAAAAGTCGCCAGCGGCATTCACAAATTGACCGTTGACGTCAAAGTCGGAGAAGGCGCGTTCACCAAAACCCCCGCAGAAGCGGAAAACTGCATTGCTTTAATCAAGCAATGCCTGCCCGCGTTCGGCATTGACGCAAACTTTACGCTGTCCGATATGAACGGATTGACGGGACAGAACATCGGCAACAGCTTGGAAATTTATGAAATTTGGGACTACCTGACGGGTTCGTCGGGAACGCGCGACGCGGACATTCACGCTTTGGTCAAACGGGTGTGTTCGGCGGCTTTGCTGTTGAACGGCGTTTGCGCGACGCAGGACGAAGCGGAAGCCAAAATCGACGCCATCGTTGCATCGGGCGCGGCGGCGGAACAATTCGGCAGAATCCTGAGCGCAATGGGCGTATCCCCCGCTTTTATGAACAATCCCGCGCCGTTTTTGCAGACCGCCGCGGTCATCCGCCCGATTTATCCCGACACGGCGGGAACGGTCAAGAATATGAACCTGCGCTGGATCGGTTTGTCCGTCATTGAAATGGGCGCGGGGCGGCTGTATCGGGAACAGAAAGTCGATTATTCGGCGGGCTATACAAATATGTGCAAAGTCGGCATGTATGTTTCGCCGCAGATTCCGCTCGCCTTTGTTCACGCGCATGACGAAGCGACCGCCGCCGCCGCCGCCGAACATTTGAAAGGCGCGGTTCAAATCGCGGCATAAGCCGCCGCCGCCGTTTCCCTTATCCTTTTTTCAAGCGTGGGCAAATCCCGTTCGCCGCACAAGCTTGCGATTTTGTTCTGCACGGCAAGGGGCGCGTCCGCAACGGTCTGCCCGTCCGTCAAGCATACGGAATACAGCGCGGACAGCGTTGTCCAAAGCTTGTAAGCGTCCCTTAAAACCGCCGCCTGCTCTGTTGGAATACGGCTCAGCACGCCCAAAACGGAACGGTCGACGATTTCGGGATGAAGCAGCCGCGTTTTTTGGGCGAAAAATTCAATGTCAATCATGCCGCCGCTGATGTGCTTGACGTCCCACACCGTTTTGGCGGGGAAGTTTTCGGCGATTTTATGCCGCATTTCCGCAACATCCGCCGTGATTTTTTCCGCCTCGCGCGGTTTGTTCAGCGCGGCGGCGATTTCAGCCGTTCCGATGCCGCCCCACGCCGCGCGGGCTTTGGTCAGCGCCATCAGCTCCCACGTCCACGCCTCGGCATCGTAATAGCGGGTAAACGCCGGTAAAGACACGGCGGCGGGTCCCGCATTGCCCGACGGACGCAAGCGCATATCGACCGCCCACAGCACGCCTTCGCGCGTGTTCAGCGACAAAGCGTTGACCATCCTTTGTGCCAAACGGGCGTAATACACGTTCGGGAACAAAGGCTTTTTGGCATCGGACAGCGCGCCGTCGGGGGCGTCGTATAAAAACAGAATGTCCAAATCGGACGAAAAGGTCATTTCGCGGCTGCCCGCTTTGCCCAACAGCACCAAAGCACACTTGCCGCCAGCCATTTTACCCGCCGATTGTTCGTAATCCGCAACGACCAAAGGACAAAGCCTGTTCAGCACCGCGTCCGCCAGCGCCGACAAAATCCCGCCCAAAGCGTCGGGCGCAATCAAGCCGCGCAAAAACAACACCGCCGTTTGAAACCGCTTTTCGCGGGCAAAGCGGCGCGCGGCATCCAAAGCCTGCTCCAAATCCTCGACGTTTTCAAAGGCGGTTTGCGCCTCGGCATTCAAAGAATCGGGCGTCGGAAGCTCGAAAAACCGCTGAGTCAGCACCGCGTCGAACAAATCGGGATGACGCGTCAGCTCGTTTGAAAAAACGGGAGAAACGGCAATCACTTCGGTCAGCAAATCCAGCAAAGCGGGGCGGGATTGGAACAGCGAAAACAACTGCACGCCCGCGGGCAGTCCCTTGACAAATTCGTCGAAATGCGCAAAAGCCGCATCGGGATTCGGCGCTTTGCCCAAAGAATCGAAAATCACGGGCAGCAGTTCGGCAATCAGCGCGCGCGCCTTTTCCGACCGCATGGCGCGATATCGTCCAGACAGCCACCCGCGTACCGTATCGGCAATAAAGGACAGTTCTTTAAATCCCTTTTGAGTCAGCACGTCCGCCGTGTGTTCGGGCAAATCCGCGCCGCTGAAATTCAGTTCGCCCGCTTTTCTTTCCGTTTCCGCCGCAAACAGCGAATCGTAAGCTTCGGACACCGTTTCGCGGTATTTCAGCAGCGTCGCCTTGAACGTCGGAAAATCCATGCCCAAAAAAGCCGTGAACGCGTCAAGCTCTTCGGGTGTTTTGGGCAGGGTTTGGGTTTGCTGATCCTCCTGCATTTGCAAACGATGTTCGACCGTGCGCAAAAAAACGTAAGCTTCGGACAATTCCGCGCGGCATTGTTCGGAAATCCAGCCCGCTTTTGCCAGCTGCCTTAACGCTGTCAGCGTGCGGCGGGAACGGAGCTTTGCGTCCCGTCCGCCCCACAAAAGCTGTTGTAATTGCGTGAAAAACTCGATTTCGCGAATACCGCCCGCGCCCAGCTTGACATTGTACCCCGCCAAATCGTCCGTATCGTTTTGCGACCGCACGCCCAGCGACCGCTTGATATCGTGAATTTGCGCCAGCGCGTAAAAATCGGTCGACCGCCGCCAGACGAACGGACTGATTTCTTTCAAAAACGCCCTGCCCGCCCGCTTGTCGCCAGCCGCCGCGCGCGCCTTGATAAACGCCGCGCGTTCCCAGTTTTGCGCAAAGCTTTCGTAATAACAGGCGGCGGCTTCGGTACTGAGTGCAATCGGCGTCGAACCGGGGTCGGGGCGCAGGCGCAAATCCGTGCGGAAAACGTAGCCCTGCGGCGTTTGCTCCTCCATCATCGCGACCAAAGCGCGGGTCAGCTTGACAAAGAACGCGCCGATGTCGCGCTTGCCCGTATAGGGCGCGTTTTCCGCATCGTACAAGACAATCAAGTCGATGTCCGACGAATAGTTCAATTCCCGCGCGCCCAGCTTGCCCATCGCCAGAACGATTAAGCCGCTGTTTTCCTCAGGATTTTCGGGATTGGAGATCGTCCAGTCGCCCTTTGCGGCGGCTTCGCGCAGCAAAGCGGACACGGCGATTCGCAGACACGCTTCCGCCAAAACGGACAGGGATTCCGTGATTTTGTTCAAGCTCCACGCCCCGCTTAAATCCGCCATGGCAATCAGCAAAGCCGCCTTGCGCTTCAATTTGCGCAATTCGACCGCCGCCGTTTCGGCGTCCGCCGTCAAATACAGCGCGGAAAAAACGTTCTTCATCAGCGCCGCAAACGTTTTGTCGTAACCGTTTGTCCGCACGGTTTGGAAAAATTCATCCTCCCGTGCGCTCAGCCGTTTCAAAAACGGGCTGAATCGGGCGTTCCACGCTTGATTTTTTAAATCCTCAACCATCTTCTTTATAGAAAAAATTTTGTTTTCGTGTATGCTTTGCTTACATTAAGGGATTTGACCGTGCGACGCAAGCTTTTCAAAATTTCGGTTTGGTTTTTAACGACGCTGCTTGTCCTGCTTTTCTGCGGGTTCGGCGCGCTGCTGTACCGACTGCACAAAGCCCCGATTTCCCTTGAAAAATATGTGCCTGCGCTGATTGAAATCGCCACTCCCGCCGACGGATCGAAAATTCACATCGATTCCGCTTTGCTGACATGGAAAAACTGGCGTCATCCGTTCAACATCCGCGTTCGGGGATTTCGTCTGGCGGACAAGGACGGCAAAACAATCAGCACCGTTCTGGAAATGAACGCCACGTTCAGCCTGTTCGCGCTGCTGCACGGTGTCATCGCCCCGCGCACGATTGAAGTCCTCAGCCCGTCCATTGATTTTTCATTCAATCCCGAAACGGGGGATTATGCCGATATGCCCGTTGAAGACGATTCGGAAACGCGTTTTTCGGTCAAAAGCTTTCTGACGGGAATCGAGCAGGAACACTATTTGCGCCGTTTTTCCATCGTTGACGCGCAAGCCAAAATCACCGACGTTTCCCACAATGCCGTTTGGAACATCCCCAATCTGACGCTGACCTATTCCCGCAGCCGCGGCAAACACAAACTGCACGGCGCGTTCACCGTCGAAACCGCAAAAAAACCGCTGTTGGTTTCCCTGTTCGGCACGTGGAACAACAAAGCCAAAGACGCGACTTTGACGTTATCGGCGCAAAACGCGGATATAACGGCGTCGCGCGCCGCCCGCAAATATGAATTTCTGCAAGGCTTTGCCGTTCCGCTGGATATTACGGCGGATTTGAAAATAAACTTGTCCGAAATCAAAAGCGACGAAGATTTGTTTTTGTGGCGCGAAATCGTCAAAACGTTCGACTTTACATTGACGGGCGGCGCGGGAACGGTCGTTTTGCCCGCTTCAATCGGCGGACGCTACGACATCGAAAGCTTTACCGTTGCAGGCTCTTGGTTCGATGCGGGCAACAAGCTGGTCATTCCAAATTTTACAATCGCCACAAAATCGGGCGTTTCGGCTCGCGGCGAATTTCAGGCTGACGGATTGGGCAAAGCGATGGACACCAAAAATCCGACGGATGTTTCGGCGCGGTTCGAAGCCTTTGTTTCCGACGTTCCCGTCGAACGCGTCCCCGATTACTGGCCCGAATCCGCCGCCCCCGACGTGCATCGATGGGTCAAGGAAAATATCACGCAGGGCTTTGCCCCGTCGGGTTCGATTCAAATGACTTTTTCGGGATCAAAGGACGGATTGAATCTGGACGCGCTGAGCGCCGACATCCAAATCGAAAAAGCCCGCGTCACTTATATGGACGACATGCCCGCGGTCGAAAACGTCAAAGCCGCGCTGAACTTTACAAAATCGGATTTAAGCATTGTTTTGATTAACGGCAACACGGACAGCGTCACTTTGCAGAAAGGAACGCTTGTCTTTTCGGGATTGAACGCGGATACGACCGATTTCATTTTAAACACGGATTTGGAAACCGCCGATATTTCGGACGTGTTCAAAATCCTGTCTTCGCCCGCTTTGGAAATCACACAAGCATCCTTTATCAATCCCGACAACATTTCGGGACAGGGAACGGCGAATTTCCGCCTGATGTTCCCGATGAGGGGCGGACCGATTGATTCCGCCGACGTCCGCGTGTCGGTTTCGGCGGATGTCGAAAATGTCGACTTGTCGCATTACTTGATTGACGCGCTGAATATTCAATCCGCCGCCGCGCACTTGGATTTGACCGAAAAGGAAATGCGCTTGACGGGAACGGGAAAAATGCGGACGGGCAACGCCAGTTTTTCTTTGCATCAAGCGTTTTCAAACACGCCCGACGTCCTTACGGATTTGAAAGTGTCCGCCGAATTGACCAACGAAGCGCGCGCCGATTTGGGTATTGATTTGCTGAATCCGCCCAACATCGACGGCGTCGTCCCCGCCGATTTCACTTTACGTTTTTTAAAAGACAAAACAGGACAAGCGAATATCGCTTTGGATTTGACCCCCGCCGATATCAACATGAGCGTCATCGGCTGGAAAAAACAATCGGGAATCGCGGGCAAAGGAACGGCTAAGCTGCAATTTTCGGATTTTGATTTCGCCGCCGTTCCGATGATTGAACTGACGGATGCTTTAAAAACGAAAATCCGTGCGAAAATCGATTTTTCGGCGGCGCATGCTTTGAAAAAAATCGACGTTGACAGAATTTCAACGGGACGCACGCACCTCCAAGCGCGCGCCCGCTTTTTGAAAAACGCCGTCCGTATCGACATTGCCGGACCGTCGCTGGATTGGGCGGATTTGATGAAAGCTTCCACCCCCGAAAAGCGGGCGCAATCGGCGCGCTATGCGGACGAAAAAACGTCTGCGGCGAAAACCGTCGTCATCAACGCCGCATTGGACAAGATATGGCTGAGCGAATCGGGCGGATTGGACAACAATGGCTTTGCGGGCATTTATTCGAACGGCGGCTGGCGTAAAATGGATGCGACGGGCTCCATCGGTAAAAAACAAGTCCCCTTGCGTTTTTCGCTGTCGCCGACAACGACGCCCGACGAATACGCGTTCGCCCTGTCGTCGCAGGATGCGGGATACGCGCTGAAAGTGCTGAACTATATTTCAACGGTCAAAGGCGGCACTTTGCAGGTCAAAGGCACTTATTCGCCCAACCACGGCACGAAAGGTCTGCTGGAAGTCAAAGATTTCTATCTGGAAAACCAGCCGATTCTGACGCGTTTGTTACGTCTGACATCGTTCACGGGCATTTACGACACGCTGACGGGACAAGGATTGAACTTTGCCAAAGCGGAAATCCCCTATCAAATCGACGAAACGGCGATTACGTTCCAAGACGCGCTGATTACGGGGTCGTCGCTGGGCATTACGCTGAACGGATTATACAACCGCGACACGGGGTATTTGGATTTGTACGGGTCTTTGCTGCCGTTTTACGGAATCAACAGTCTGCCCGGGAAAATTCCCCTTATCGGCAAATTGTTCGTCGGGGAAAAAGGCGGCGGTTTGATCGGCGTGTCCTATTCCGTCAAAGGATTGTTGCCCAATCCCGAAGTATCGGTCAACCCGCTGTCCGCCATCGCCCCCGGCGCGGCAAGAAACCTGTTTAACTAGAATTTTAGCGTTTTGTGAACTTTTTTCGCATAGACTTTTCGCAACAGTTTTTGCAAAGGCGTGTTGTGATGAAAAAATTTTTGACTTTGATTTCGGCAATCCTTTTTCTTGCCCCGAACGCGAACGCCGAAACAATGACCGAAGCCCAGCAGTTCGGCACTTTGGCGGGGGTCGCTTTGGCATGCGGTTCGACAACTGTCCTGTATAAATACGAAGAAATCGTCAGCCGCTACTTTGCCAACACGACGCCGAACGAAACCGTCGAAAAAGAACTGAAAAACCAGTATGTCCACGCAAAACTCAACGCCTATCGCGGACAAAAGCGTAAAATGCGCGATTGTGCCGAAACGCTGACCGTTTTCGCCAATATGCCGCTGATGCAGTTTCAGCTGTTTTCCGACGGTTCGCTGAAAACGCCGCAGGGCAAGCCGCTGCCCCCGCGCGGACAAAAGCAAATTGCGCCCAACGCTCAGCGAATCTACTGATTTTCGGGGATGTCGACGGGTTCCATCGCTTGGATGAAATTAAGCGGCGGATAAATTTCCAGCTGCCGCGCCGCGGTCATGTTGACGACAAAAACTCCCCGATTCGGCGTTTCTATCGGAATATCGTAAGCGGGAACGCCGTCTTGCAGGATTCGGACGGCTTTCTGCCCCGCCAAAAGCCCCACCGTGTAATATCTGTGGACATACGCAAACAATGCCTGCCCGTGCGCGACAGCCCCTTCCGATGCCGAAAAAACGGGAATGCCCGCTTCAAAAGCCGATCGGGTCAGCGCATCCCTGTGCGCGTTCATAAAAGCGTCGGGCGGCAAATAGATCAGTCCCGCCTTTTGTTCCGCCAATTCTGCGACCAGCGCGGGAATTTTTGACGCGTCGGGACGTTTGTTTTTATCCATGGGCAGCTTGCGTTCAATCACGTCGAAATTCATCAAAGAGGCGTATTCTTTGACCTGTCTGACGGCAGATTCGGCGTTGGCTTCCATCGGATCGAAAATGATGCCCATGCGGTCGAACAAATAAAACTGCCGCGCCGCCTGCAATTGTTCGGAAACGGATGCCAAATGCGAAACACCCGTTATGTTGCGCCCCTGCGCCGACAAAGCGGGAACCAGTCCGCTTTCGACGGGATGCGACACGACCATGAACACCGTCGGAACGGATGTCACATAATCGGAGGAAAAAGCGTCCTTTTGCGTTCCGACCAGCTTCAAAGTCAGCAAGGTCCCCCATGTCGCCAGCAAATCGGGCTTGGACTGTTTGATTTCGTCGACAAGGGCGGGAATCTTGTCCGAATCTTTGCCGACATCGCGAACGGTCAGTTCGACGGGAATATTTTGCGCGTTCAAAGCGTCCAAAAAACCTTGACACGCGTCTTCGCAGCCGTCCCACAACGCCATAAACACATGCTTCGGCGCGGCGCTTTCCGCGGGAAACGCAAAAACCGTCCCCAAAAACAGCAGGCTAAAAAATTTTTTCACGAACAAACCTTTCATTGACGCCGATCTGCACCCATCCGACGGCGGCGGAATTGACGGCTACGGGTTCGGCGGCATTGAAGTATCCCTCTTTCAGCACAACGGCGCCCGTGCGCGCGGATGTTTCAAACGCTTGCAGCGTATCGCCGTTTTCAAACAAAACGCGTCCCGATTTGTCCGTCAGCAAAACGAACAGAATTTCCGGATTTTGTTTGCGCACCTGTGCCAAAAAAGTATCCGTTCCCGCCAGTTTTTCAAACGGAATCCCG
>DEDN01000016.1:101051-117196 GCA_002349565.1 Alphaproteobacteria bacterium UBA2903
CCGTCCGAGCCACAATGCCCGCTTTTGAAACCAGTACAGGCTTCAAGTCTTGTTCAAACGACAGCGTCATTCGGGAAACCGTCGGCACCGCGCACAGCACCGCTGCCAAAACCGTCAGCGCGCCGATCCACACCTGCCGACAGCCGAACGGAAATTTGTTACCGTACATGGACAGCAGATAAAAAACAGCGGCACCGGCAAAGCCGATAACGGACAGCCGCAGCATTGCCCGATACGCGTTTTTGGTCATTTGGTCACGGACGTCTTCCGTTGCCGGATATTCAACGGTCAAGCATCCGACCGTTTGTCCCAAAGCGTTGACAACGGGTGTTCCGACAATTTCCGTCCGCGTTCCCGTTTCCCAAAAAAACGCTCCGCCCGCTTTGCATTTTTCACGCCGTTCGAACGGAACTTCCGTTCCGACGGCGGCGTCTTTCGATCCGTACAGCACTTTGCCCGACGCCGTTTCGAAAACGGAAACCGCCGCGTCCCGTCCCAGCTTTTCGGCATATCCTTCCACCAAAGGCTGCAGACGTTCCGTTTGCTGCAGCGCCGTTCCCGCGTCCAGCCGCGCCTGAACCGCTCCGCGCAAATCGGTCAGCACCGCGCGCACGCCCGAATCGCGCAGTTCGACAGCCGCCTCGTCGTATGCCGTATAGACATGCCCGACAAAGGCAAACGCCGCCACACTCCACAAAAAACCGATCAAAACGGTTCCGGAAACCGATATAACGCGCATTGAAAGAAATCCTTTTTTTTATTCTTTATACAAAAGGATGTTTCCGAACGCAAACAATTAAGTCGGATACAGCGGCGGCACGGGAACGGATTTTTCCCCCGCGGCGGATCTGCGGTAAGCTTTGGTGTTTTTAAACGCCGCCCACAGGGATTTTCCGCTCCATTCGACAGGGGCGGGCGCGTACAAAACGGTATTGAGCGCATCAATCTGCCCCGCGAAAACCGCATCTCCGAACCTGTCCGCAATTCCCGACAAGGTTAGCGGCGGGTTGTTTTCCCAATACAGGGCAGCAACTTGCAGCAGGGAAATGCGGGCGGCAACGGCATCGTTTGCGGCACAAGCCTGCTTCAGCGCGTTTTCGGCGTTGCGGCGGGGCAGAACGGTTTGCCGCACCTCGGCTTTTCGCACCCGCACAAAGGCGAAACGGCTGACAATCAGCCAAACCAAAGTCATCAGCCCCGCACCCGCCAGCATGCCCGCAAAAAACAAACGGTAATCAAGCGCGATGTCTTGACGGACGGGCAAAGGGGCAACGGCGTTTTGCGGCGGCGCAGGTTCGGCGGCAGGCGCGGCGGCTGTTGCGGAAAAGGACGTTTTTTCAGCGGGGGCGGTTCCCGTTACTTTTATCGTTTTGGATGGCAAAACGGCTGTTTTCGGCGTTTGCGTTTTTATGTCGAACCATTGCAATTCCATCGCGGGCAAAACGATTTCACCCGTTTTTGTCGGCATAAACACGATTTGGCGGGTTTTCACGCCGATAACGCCCTTTTCGTCAAACAGATTCTTGGAATCCGCCTGTCCGGGATAAAGTTTGTACCCCTCGCCCGCAGGGAAAATCGGGTCGGGAATTTGCGTGGCAAGCACACCGTTCGCCGCAACCGACACGGTGCGCGTTACCGCTTCGCCCAAAGCGACTTCGGCGGCGGCGGACGTTTCTTCGGCAATCTCGACATTTGAAGCGGGCAGCCAGTTTTCCCCTACGGCTGCGGGTTTCGGGCGAACGTCCAAAACGGCGTCACCCGCCCGAACGGCAATGTTTTTCTGCCCGAACAACCCCGACAAAGGACTGTGAAATCCGAAAAAATCCGTATCCCGATCGGCATCGGGATCGCTGACGATGCCCTGAAAGCGAGGCGCGGTCAAAGCAATTTTGCCGCTTTTTTGGGGGAACAGCAAAAAACGGTATTCCAAAACATTGTACGGCACTTCGTCAATCAGCGTTTTCGACCGCCGCATATCGCCCCATTGTTCAACGGAAACCCCGTCCGCCGCAGGCGGAGTCAGCCCCCCGTCCAGCAAAACCGTATCTTCGCCGGTGTAAAGTCTGACCGTGTAAACGACCTGCTGCGCAACAAAAGGCTTTTCGTCGGACAAAGCGGCGCGCAGGAAAACCTTTGCCCGCGCAGCTTGCTTTTGCGCGGGGGTCGCCGAAGCGGGCAGCGCCGTTCCCGCGGGAACGACAGTCAGCGTCGCGGGCGAAGTGTGTTCTTTTCCCGCATAAATCGCCGGCAGGACAACCGTTCCCGTCTTTTTGGGAATCAGCGTCAAAATGTTTTCGTTGTACTTTTCGGCTTTGCCGTTGACAATGCTGGTTTTATAGCTTTTGCGCTGACCGACGACGGTAAAGTCTTTGTTCAAAACGGAAACGTCGGGCTGTTCCGCGTCGCCGTTTTGACGCAAATACAGCTGAAAGCTTTCGCCTTCGGGCATCGTCGTGCGGCTGACCGTCGCTTTGAAATCCGCAAACGCGGGCGCGGAAAAGAAAATCAAACAAAAGAATAAAAACAGTTTTTTCATTATCTTGTCCTTCTGTTCAAATTATGGCGGCGGATGCGCTCGCGCAGCAGTCCCGACGGATCGTCGTCAATCACGGACAGCCATTGCCGCTGTTCCTGTTTGGCTTTTTCTTCGCGCTGCTCCGCGGCGGATCGGGGAACGTTTTGTTTTTCGCCGTCGGGCTGTTTGCCGGTTTCGCGCCGTTCGGCGGGTTGTTCTTTTTCTTCGCCGTTCGATCCTTGCCGCTGTTGCGTCTGCTGTTGGCGGGACCGGTCTTGCCGCCGCTGTTCCTGTTTTTGTTCGCCCGATTGCGGCTGAGCCTGCTCCTGTTGTTCTTGCTGCTGATTTCGCTGCCCGTTTTGTTGCTGCTGTTGATTTTGCGGGGAATTTTGAGCTTGGTTTTGCTGCTGTTGCTCCGACTGTTTCTGCCCGTTCTGCTGCTGATTCTGTTGCTGATTTTGCTGTTGCTTCTGTTGTTGCTGTTTTTGCTGTTGTTCCAGATATTTTTTGTTGAACGCCGCGTCCGCATGGGTCGGATCTTGTTTCAAAACGGCGTCGTACGTCTTGATCGCATCCTGAATTTTTCCCGCGTGCGCCAATGCGTTGCCCGCGTTGTACAGTTCCTCGATTCCGCCGCTTTGTGTAAAAGAATCCAAAGCGGCTTGGTAATCGCCCAATCTGTACTGCGCCGCGCCTTTCCAGTCGGAATCGGCGAACACGTCGGCATTTTCGGGCTTTTCCCCCGCCGTTATGCGCGCGGCGGCTTTGTAATCGTCGCGCTGCCAAAAATCCGTCCATCCCGCAAAAGCGTTCGCGGGCAGCAGGCTGAAAATCAAAACGCCCAGCCACCCGCGGCGAAATCCGAACGCCATAAATGGCAAAATCAGCGCGGCGGCATATGCCCCCAAATCTTTCCACGCGTCGGCTTTGATTTTGCCGTCGGACAGTCCAGACGCGCCGTCCGCTTTGATTTCCGCCAAAGCATCGATATCGGCTTCGTCCAGCGAAAGCGCACGGTACACGCCGCCGCCCGCATGCGCGGCGCGTTTCAATTCCTTTTCGGGCAAAGTCGACAAAACCGCCTGTCCGTTGACGGTCGCAAAACTGCCGTTTGCCAGCTGAACGGGCGCGCCTTCCTGCGTGCCGACGCCCAAAACGGAAACGGTAAAGCCGCTTTTTTTCAACGCTTCAGCCGCTTTGACGGCTTGAGCATCGCCATACGCCCCCAGAACGATGACTTGCCCTTTGGCGGCTTTCGCCTGACGCAGCAAAGCCCCCGCCTGTTCCAAAGCGGCGGCAAGCTTCGGAACGCCCCCGTCCGTCAGACCGACTTTCACGGTCGGCAGGATGTTTTCAATCATTTTGACATCGGGCGTCAAAGGCACGGCGGTAAACGGCGTTTGCGCATACAAAATCAGCGCGCTTTGATTGCCCGCGTTCCGTTTCAGCAAATCGTACAGTTTGAACACCGCGCGCTCCATGCGCGACGGCTTCAAATCCTGCGCCCCCATCAGGGACGAAATATCCAGCGCGTAAACGATGTCCGCGCCTTTTTTAAAGGTCGGCTGAGGCAGCTTTTCCAGCGCGGGACCCGTCAGCGCGAAAATCGCCAGCCCCCAGCAGACGATCAGCAAAAACAGGGGTAAAAACAAACTGCGGGGCTGGGTCTTTATCAGCAAAGCTTTCAGCAACGGCGCGTCGCAAATTCTGCGCCAAGCCCCTCCGCCCGTTTGCGTAAAACGGACAATCAGCGGGACAAGGACGAAAACAATCGCGGCAACAGCCCATTCGGGGCGCAAAAAGTGCATGGCTCACCCCCTTTTGACCAAAAACGACAGCGCGCCCAAAACGCTGAGCGCAAACGCGGCGGCAAGCGGAATGTAAAACAGTTCTTTGACGGGACGAACGAACACCGCGTCGTTTTTCACGGGTTCCAAAGCGTTGATGTCGTCGTAAATGTCCACCAGTTCCGCCGTGTTTTTGGCGCGGAAATATCTGCCGCCCGTCATTTGCGCGATTTGCTTCAGCGTTTCTTCGTCGATTTCGTCGCCGCGCGGCATCTGCATCATTCCGAACAGCCCCGCCATCGCAACCGTGTCCGAACCCGCGCCGACGGTGTACACTTTCACGCCCGCTTTTTTGGCGATTTCAGCGGCTTCCAAAGGTTTCATCACCCCCGCGTTCGCCACGCCGTCGGACAACAAAACAACGACTTTGCTTTTTGCCGGCAAATCAACCATGTTTTTCAGCGCCAGCCCCAAAGCGTCGCCGATTGCCGTTTGCCGTCCCGCCATGCCGACATCCGCTTCCGCCAGCAAAGTCGAAACCGTTTGCAAATCATAGGTCAGCGGAGCATACAGATACGCGCGTTCGCCGAACAAAATCACACCGACGCGGTCGCCTTCGCGCTTTTTCAAAAAATGCCGCGCCACCGCTTGCACGGCATCCCAGCGGCGAACGGGCGAATTGTTCAGCATAAAATCGGGTTCAGCCATTGATCCCGACACATCCAAAGCCAGCATCAAATTCCGTCCCTCGGATTCGATTTTTTGCGCTTCGCCCGCCCATTGGGGACGCGCGGCGGCGCAAACAACCAAAGCCCATACAGCCAACGCCAAAACACGGCGGACGGACGTCCCGCCCAACACGGCAAAAGCGCGCCTGCGGGGCAGAGTTTTCAAATCGTCGAAAAACGGCACTTTCAAAGCTTCGTCGTTTTTCGAATCCGCACGCGGCAGCAACGCGCGCATCAGCAAAGGCACGGGCAGCAGCAAAAACATCAGCGGAACGACGAAACGGAACATTAGAAACCCTCTTTAATCTTTACGGGTAATATAGGAAATCTTGCCCCGTGAAACAAGCCCGCTTTCCGCCGCGGTCATAAAATTCTGGACAATCGGAGGTTTATGGCTCAAAATGCACCGTAAAGCTGTTTTACATCAAAGAGGTTTGAAATGCAGGACTTTCGCGCCGGAAACGCTGCGGGTATGCAGGATTATCAGGCAAAAATCCGTACATTGGACGATGTTCCCGCCCGCTACCGGAATTTGCCGAATTTCGAAGCGCTGACGAACGACCCCGCGCACGGCGGGCATCCCGAACCCAAAATCATCCGCGAAGCCATGTCCGCCGCGCAAGCCGAACTGGACGGCAGGCTCAAAGCCCCCGTTTCCCGTCCGACCGAGGGCTATATCGATTTTTACGACGGCGAAGGACATCCGATTGATGTCAAAACGCCTTTGTCGCCCTGCAAAACGGACAAATGGGAATTTGACGCCCCGCGCAACGCGGAAACGATCCTGCGCCAGCTGGACAAGGATTACCCCAACAAACTGACAGGGGAAAACGAACCCGTCCGCGTTTTGCTGGACACGACGTATATGAAGCCTGCGGATTATGCCGCTTTACGGCACGAATTGAACAAACGCACCAAGGAAGACCGTTCGATTTTGAACAACATCGTCGAAGTCAGCGTCGATCTGGGCGTCAAAAGCAGAAACAATCCCGCTTTGACCAAAGCCCTGTTGTCCGCGCGGAGCCGTTGAATATGTTGAAAAAGCTTGCCCTTTTTACTGTTCTGGCGCTGACGCCCGCCTGCGTTCTGCTGCCCGATTTTTCCCCGATTCCGCAGGACAGAAACGATGTTGACAAAGGACGCGCCGCTTTCGAAACGGCGAACTACGCGCTGGCTTTGGAATACTTGGTCCCCTGCGCCGAAAAGGGCGACGTCGATGCGCAATACGTTGTCGGTCTGATTTATCTGTACGGTTTGACGGGGGAAAGAAATTATTTTCTGGCGCAAAAATATCTGACCATGGCGGCAAACGAAAACCATTACGCGGCGCAGGAATTGCTGGCGTTTATGTACAGCGACCCGTACCGTCCGCTGTACAATCCGATTGACGCCTACCATTGGTTCAAGATTGTTTCCGCGCGCAATCCCGCGTATCAATCCAATCTGGACGATTTGCGCTGGACTTTGAAATCGCGCGGTCTGCTGGAAAAGGCAAACGCCATGGCAGCCCCGCGAAACAACCGCTATCACGGTGTTGACTACAACAGCCTGTTTTTATTCCGTTAACCAGTTCACTCCACGACTTCAAAGGAAATATTATGGTCGCTTATCAGTACATTTATGTTATGAAAAACCTGTCCAAAACCTACCCCGGCGGAAAACGGGTTTTGAACAACATCTGGCTGTCGTTTTTCCCCGGCGCGAAAATCGGCGTTTTGGGTCCGAACGGCGCGGGCAAATCGACGCTGCTGAAGATTATGGCGGGCATCGAAACCGAATTCAACGGCGAAGCGTGGGCGGCGGAGGGGGCTTCCGTCGGCTATCTGCCGCAGGAACCGCAGCTTGACCCGAACAAAAACGTTATCGAAAATATTATGGACGGCTGCGGCGCGGTACGCGATTATCTGAAAAGATTTGAAGAAATCTCCGCCAAATTCGCCGAAGAAATGACCGACGACGAAATGAACGCCTTGATTGCCGAACAGGGCGAATTGCAGGAAAAAATCGACGCCGCAAACGGCTGGGATTTGGAACGCACGGTCGAAATCGCGATGGACGCTTTGCGCTGTCCGCCCGCAGACGCCGATGTGACAAAACTGTCGGGCGGTGAAAAGCGCCGCGTCGCGCTGTGCCGTCTGCTGCTCAGCAAGCCCGATTTGCTGCTGCTGGACGAACCGACCAACCACTTGGACGCGGAATCCGTCGCTTGGTTGCAGCAGCACTTGCACGATTACGAGGGAACCGTCGTCATGGTTACCCACGACCGCTACTTCCTGGACAACGTGACGGGCTGGATTCTGGAGCTTGACCGCGGCGAAGGCATCCCGTACGAGGGCAACTACTCGTCATGGCTGGAACAAAAGGAAAAACGTCTGGCGCAAGAAGCCAAAGAGGAATCCGCCCGCCAGCGCACGATTAAAGAGGAATTGGAATGGATTCGCCAAAGCCCCCGCGCCCGTCAGGCGAAAAGCAAAGCGCGTATTCAGGCGTTTGACGCTTTGGTGGCGGAAGCCGACAAGCAGACTTTGGAAACCGCGCAAATCGTCATTCCGCCCTGTCCGCGTTTGGGCGATTTGGTTATCGAAGCCAAAAACCTGTGCAAAGGCTTCGGCGACCGTCTGCTGATCGACGATTTGAGCTTTAAACTGCCCCCCGGCGGCATCGTCGGCGTCATCGGCGCGAACGGCACGGGCAAAACGACGCTGATGAAGATGATTACGGGGCAGGAAAAACCCGATTCGGGCGAATTCAGAATCGGCGACACCGTGCAGCTGGGCTATGTCGACCAAAGCCGCGACGCCTTGGACGACAACAAAACGGTGTGGGAAGAAATCTCCGGCGGCAACGACGAAATCATGCTGGGCAAACGCAAAGTTCCGTCGCGCGCTTATGTCGGTCAGTTCAATTTCAAAGGTCCCGACCAGCAGAAAAAAGTCGGTCTGCTGTCGGGCGGCGAACGCAACCGCGTGCACATGGCGAAAATGCTGAAATCGGGCGCGAACGTCATTCTGCTGGACGAACCGACGAACGATTTGGACGTGGACACCTTGCGCGCTTTGGAAAAGGCGCTGCTGGCGTTCCCCGGATGCGCGGTTGTCACGTCCCACGACCGCTGGTTCCTGGACCGCATTGCGACGCACATTCTGGCGTTTGAAGGCGACAGCCACGTCGAATGGTTCGAAGGCAATTTCGAAGAATACGAAGCCGACAAAAAACGCCGTTTGGGCGAACAGGCGGACCAGCCGCACCGTGTCAAATACAAACCTTTGGTGAGGAAATAATGAAACAGTTGTTTTTACTGGCGGCTTTGCTGCTGCTTTCGACTCATTTTGCTTTCGCCCGCAGCGTCAAGCTGGATGACGGTCCATCGCCGGCTTCGGCATCTCAGGACACATCCGTTACCCGCTGCGAAACGGATGAAGATTGCGACGACGACCATTACTGCCACAAAAAACTGCGCATCTGCATGAGCAGAAAAGGCATCCGTCTGGGCAACGACGACTGAACTTTACCGTTCAAACACGCCAAGGGAAATTCTCTTGGCGTGTTTTTTATAACCGTTTGAAATTTACATCTTTTAGCTGTTTCGTTTTGCCGTTCAGACTCTTCGGTTTAAAAGCCCCGTTTGTTTTTCTTTTGTTCCCGTTTTTGCTGATTTGATGGCGTGCGACTCGTTGATTCTTCTAATGAGTCGAAAAGCCGTTGTTTTCTCGGGCTTCCGAGTCGTTTTTCGCCTTTTGATTTAAAAATTTTTTATTGATTTTGAAAATTTTTCTGGATTTGCCGAGTCGTTCCTCTCTATAGTGAAAGAAACAATCAAACAAACGACAAAGGATCGGTTATGGGTTTAACTTCATCGCGCTGCAAAGTCATTCCGCTGGTTTTGGATGACTCGCTTTACGAAACCATTGAAGCGCAAGCGCAAACGGCGGGGGAAAGCATGGAAACTTTCATCCTGAACAGATTGAACGATTCAATCGAAGCATGGGCGGACTATTGTTCCGCGGTGACCATGCTCAACAACGAAGAACAGGAACACTTCCACCTGCGTGTTCCCGAAGCGGGTTAAGGCTGTTTCAGCAACGCTTCCAAATCTTTTTCGGCTTCGGCGACGTAATCGGCTTTTGCCAAAAAGGCTGACAGGTCGCCGAAAGTGTTTATATCCGTCAGCGGCAAATCGTCATTCATTTTCATTTCGACGATATAATCCGTATGTTCGACCAAAGCAGGCGTCCAATGTGAATCTTCGGGAATGATTTTGACGTCTTTGAACAGATCCCGGGGCCATAAAACGGGATTGTGCCGCACGCCATTGTACGACGGCATGACAACGGGCTTGCGCGCCGCGGACGCGTCGAACAAATCAATCAGCCCGTCAATGTGCTTGGCTTGAAAAGCGGGCATATCCGCAGGCAGGACGACCGCCCCGACGACATCGGGCGGCAAAACGGACAGCCCCAGTCGGATAGATCCCAGAACACCCGACGAATAATCCGCATTGCGCACGATTTTGACATCATATTGCGACAGCTTGCGTTCGATTCTCTGCGCGTCATGTCCCGTCACAACCGCGACGTATTCGGCTTTGGACAGCAAAGCCGCTTCGACCGCATGCTCCACCATCGTTTGTCCGCCGACTGTTTCCAGCAGTTTGTTCGTGCCGGGCATTCTGCGTCCCGATCCCGCCGCCAGAACCACAACGGCGATCTTGTCGCTTTCGTCCAGTTTGCCGACGGCGATCGAGCTTTGCATCTGATCGTCCGTCAAATGCTGCACCATGCGTTCCAAAGACAGACTGCCCTGCGTCAGCAAAGGAAACTGCTCTTTGGCGGGCAGGGATTTCGTCGCCAGAAAGCGCAGCAGACGGTCAAACGCGGGACGCTGGAAATCGATAGCGGCATACCCCACCATCGTCACGTCTTTGCGCTTTGCCAGCACCAGCGCGATGCCCGCATCCAACGGCCAGTTCATCCGTTCAATGTCGGCGGAAGCTTCGGCAAACGCTTTCGGCACGATATCGTTTCTGTCCGCCGGCGCGTCCGCGCTTTGCACAAAAACGATCTCGGCACCCGCATCCACGGCGTTTCTGACGGCGTTTTCCACCCTGTCAACGCTGTGTTCGCACAAATCTTTGTAAACCACGTCAAAGCCGTATACCCCGAACCGCCCGACCAGATCCAAATCGTCCAAGGGCTTGATTTCATCCATTGTCGTTTGCGTTTGGATATAGGCGATTTTCCGAAAATCGTAAGTGCAAATTTTCAGCAAAGGACCGATGCCCGAAATCTTTGTCACGGCTTCGTTTACGGCGTCTTCGTGCAAAGCGGGACCGAACAGGCGCAAATTGCCCAAAAACTGCCCTTTGTAAACGGGAGTATACGGCGACAGCACCGCCAGCGCGATTTGTTCGCTGTGAGCGTTGAAACGCAGCAGACGGTCGGTGTCGTAAACGAATACGCCGTCTTTGTCGGCGTACAGCGCACTGTAGCCGTCCCTGTTCGGAACGGTGTAGCGTAAAAAATCGCCGCACACGGATTTCAGCAAAATATCAGCCGCCGTTTCGGGTTTGATATCCGCCGCGTCGAATTGCGCCCCGACGACTTTTTTAATGCCCGCCGCGCGCAAATCGGCAATGTCGGACGAATCCAATATATGCCCCGCTTTCAAAAGCCTTCCGCTGCATTTGACGGGAGCGGTCAGTTCCACCCCTGTCGCATCATACAAAGAAAACTCTCCAAAGCGCATACAGCCCCCGCTATTTGATATAGTTTTGAATCGACAGCATCACATCGGACGGCAGATCAATCGATGAAGTATCCTCTTTGAGCATATTGGCAAAGCTGTTCGTAAATTCGAATTTCACCGTCGAATCGCTTTGTTCCAAAGGCGAATGTCCCGTGATTTTCGTTTTGAACGTCAGCACGCCGTTCAAAGGACCTTGGATCGTGATGCCCAGCTGCTTGACGATAACTTCGCTCAAAAACTTGACCACTCCCGGATCCATCGATTTTTTGACCTTGACGGACGGATCGAAATGAATCGTCCCCGGCAGTTTGGACAGCAGCTTGGCTTGGTCGATCTGCAGTCCGTTTTCGCCGAACGACATCTTCCATTCCGAATTCAGCGTTCCGTCCGCCTGCAGCGACGCTGTTTTCAGCGAACGCGTGAACGTGGACAGATCGATGCCGCTGCCTTCCATCAAAATCGCGGACGGCGCGCCGTCGTACGGATAGAAGAACGACTTGATCGTTTTAAACTGCCCGTCCGCGAATCTCATCCGCGCGTTGGACACCTGAACACCGCGTTCCGCAACGACTTTGAAATTGAACAAAGCGTTGTTGAACGGCAGCCCCGGATTGAACCGTCCCGCGAACAGCATCTGATTTTCGGGTGTTTCCAAAGGCAGCAGCGACGTCAAAGTCAGCACGCCGCTCGCCCCTTGGATATCCATGCCCTGCCATTGGGTCGAAACATTGTCCAGCAGCAGGGAAACGGGTCCCATAATCTTGCCCTGTTCGGCGACGATGCGCCCTTTCATGGCAAACGCGCCCGTAGTTTTCGGCGACAAAACGCTTGTCATAAACGGCAACACGGATTCTAGCGGCAAATCCGTTTCGGACAAGATGACTTTCGGTATATTCACATAAAGATTCCATCTGTGCGCGGGCAAAGAATACGCCCCGTCCGCGGAAACGGTCACCAGCCCGTTTTGAATCTGCAGCATGGATTTTACGCCGTATTCGTCCGTTCCCATGGGCTTCAGCACGAAATCCCCCGAAAAATTCGGCAGCAAGCCTTCTTTTTTCAGTTCGATTTCCGCAACGCGGATGCGTCCCGACGGCAAAGTGTTCCCGTCAAAAGACAGCGCGCCCTGCACGCCCGACGCTTTGACGTCTTTGTCGGTGTAGTACGATTGACCGAAAACGTAATCCCCTGTAAATCCCGTCGAAAACACGTTTGTTTTCAAATGCATTTTCGACGCGTTCATCGCCAGTCCGATCTGGTGGTTGGACAGTTGGTCGGCAATGACCGTCTGTGCCGTAAAGCCCGACATCGGCAGCGAAAAGCTCAACAGTCCGCCGTCCGTTTCCAAAAACGGTTCCTTGGGATCGGGATTGATGCGCAGCGCAACGGGTTGAAAGAACTTGAACTGACGGAATTTGCCGTTGACAATGGCGCTGCCGAACGAAACGGGCATCGGAGCCATCAGTTGGAACGTGCATTTTCCCTCTTTGCAATCCATGTGCAGATCCGTCGAAACTTTCAGCTGGCGGAACAGCATCGATCCGTTTGACAAGGACGCCGACGCCAGCGTCAAGGGCAGCCGTCCCGTAAAGCTTTGGAACGTCCCGTTCATTTGCAGTTTTTTGGCTTCGATATCCAAATCGCCCGTGAATTTGCCGACGGCGTCCTTTTTGTCTTCGAACGAACGGTTCAGCTTCAAAGACAGATCGAAACCTTCGGCTTGCGGCACGATTTCGCCGTTCAAAGTCAGCGTCTGCGACGAAGAGGTCAGCGCCAAATTGCCGACGCCTTTGGTTAAAACACCGCCTTTGACGGAAAATTCCGTCGTTCCTTTGACAGAGCCGATGACCTGCGGTTCGGGGGCGTTGAAATCGTCCGCCGGCTGTTCGGCTTTTTTCAAAACATCGCCTTCGGTGATTTCCGTTTTAATCTCGACATCGGCGGCGGATTTGGTCAGCTTTGTCGACGTTTTGACGCGCATCTGCGGCGATTCGTAATCCGTCAAAAACGTCATTTCCAGAACGGATTTTTGCAGCTTTCCCGTCGCCGAAAAATTGACGATCATCGTTTCGTCGATCGGATCGCCGTTTTCATCCAGCAATTCCTTTTCGCGTTCGCGCTTCAAAATAAATTTGGAATTTGAGACCGTCATTTTGGGCAAATCGATTTCCAACCCTTTTTTCACGCGCACGGTCGAAGACATCAACCCGCCCAAAGCGCCGAAAGAAACACCTTCGTCATTGCGAACGCCCGTCAGGGACAATCCGTTGACGGTTACGGATTTCAATTTGCTGTTCATCAGCAAATCTTTCAGCGAATAGTCCGCCTTCATCGACGAAACGGACATCGTTCCCGTGGAATCCGTGATGCCCGTCAGTTCCATCGAAGAAATGGTTAGTTCCTTGACCTTGAACGTTTTGAGCTTCAAGCCGTTCGCCGCCAAAATTTCAGGCAGCTTTTTTTCGGCAAGAGCGGGCAAGTAATGATAAATGCCGCCGATAATTCCGCCCAGAATCATTACGGCGGCAACCAAGCGCACCCATTTGTTTTTTCCGATGGAAGCGGCTTTTTGCTTGGCTTCCTCCATGGTTTTCGCCTTTTTCTTTGCGGCGGCGTCGCCCGATTGGATGGCTTCACGGCGGCGCATGCGGGACGATCCCTTTGCGGCGGGAGCGGGCGGCTGTTTGTTTTCCTCTTTGGGCAAAGGCGGCTCGTTTTCCGAATGAACGGGCTGAATGACCTCGGGCTTTGCGGCAGGCGCGGCGGGCGCGGGTTGAGGCTGCGCGGGCTGGGGCTGAGCAGGCTGAGCGGGAGCTTTTGCGGCGGGCGGGACGGGCTGCGGCGCGGGAATTTTAACGGGAGCCGGCACGTCCTCTTCTTCGGGGGGCAAAGGCGGTTCCGAATCGGTCTGTTCGGGCTGAATGATCTTGGGGGCGGACGGAGCGGGAGCGGCGGGACCCGCAACGGGAACTTTCACCCGTTTGACGACGGGAACCTTGACCATTTTTTTAACGGCGGCGGGCATCGGCGTTTTCTGTCCGTTGTTTTGATCTTCAACCATGGCAACCCCTTTTAATTCTTTTTTACGAAATGATGCATATAGTTTACCGCATCCAGTATACGGACTTTATTATACGAAATACAGGAAAAATTCAAATGGAAATACCGTCCCTGCCCTCTGTTTTCGACGCGACCGAATGGTTTTTGGACACCGCCTTGAACGACGGCGAGTATTTGCAGCCGATGAAAATGCAGTATTTGATGTATCTGGCGCAAGGTTATTATGCGGCGGCATGCGGCGGAAAGCGTTTTATCCCGAGCGTCTTTGTCGCGACGGAACGCGGTCCCGTCGAACCCAATTCGTACAGGCTTTACGCGTCGGCGCGCCCCGTTGTGCAGTATCAGTCGATCGACAGGAAAGCAATCGCTTTCATGGAAACGATTTGGCGCAGGTTCGGAGCGTATTCGGCGGAATGGCTGTTTCGCACGATTTGCGGACACGCCCCTTACGCCCGCGCGTTCGCCGCGGGAGCGGGAACGGAGATCGAACAGGACGACATGACCGCTTTTTATTCAGGAAAACAAAGCGATTTTTCCAAAACCGCCCCGCTGTCGGGCATGCGCGTTTTACGCACGGGAACGGGCAAAACCGTTGCCGTAAAAAAATGGATACCCGTCAATAAATAAAGGGATTTTTAATTTATTTTCCCCTACAATGGGGGAAAAACGCAACTCGAATGGAGTCTATTATGCAGGATTTGGAATTACGCGTTCAGGATTTGGAACAAAAGTGCCGCACGCTGAAACGCTGGATCGGCGGATTGACGTGCTGTATGGTTTTGGCGGCAATGTCGGGCGCGGCGACGCTGAACCGTTCGGCGAACGCGGCAACCGAAAAAGCGGTCACACCGCATGAACTCGGGCTTCCCTCTGTTGTCGAAGCGCAGGTTTTCATGCTCAAAGACTCCGAAGGCAACATTCGCGGCATCTGGAACGCAGACGACACGACGACTTCGTTCGCCATGATGCACAAAGGCAAATTCCCCATCATCGCCATGGCGGTTGACAACAAAAACGCGTCGCTGGGTTTGACCGACGTTTACAAAGGCAAGATCAACATCGGGTTGAACAACGCCATCCGTTCAATCGCCGTTTCCGACGACACGAACAAAAACAGCGTTTATATGGGATTGACGGGATCGGGCGAAGCGTCCATCGATTTGGTCAGCTCGGGCGATTCGTCAATCGCCATTGACGGCAAAACCGCCAGCATCGACATGACGGGCGACCGTACGGTCGTGGCTATGGCGGAAACGGTCGGATCGACGGCGGCTTTGCAGGCTCAGCCCGGCAGCAGCACGCTGACGTTCCTGGATCACGCGGGGACCAAGACTTTGGACGTTTCCACGGTTGACGGCAAAACGTCGGTCTTTATGCACTCCCCCGCCACCAAAGAGGAAAAAACTCTGTCCACCGCCGTCGAAGTGCTGAACGTCACCGTTCCCAAAGCGACCGAAGAAAACGCCGAAAAGACGGATGCCGCCGCAGCGGAACAGAAAGCGGACGCGGCGCCCAAATCGGCAAACGCCGCCGCGGACTTGAAAAACTATTCCCCCTTTGGCAAATAACCGAAAAAAGGTCGGTTTCAACACCGACCTTTTTTGTTTTCAGGAATCTTGAATGCGTTTTGTTGCTGCATCGCTGTTTTTTCTGCTGTTCTGCACTTCGTTCGCATCGGCGCAGACCGTTTTGTTTGACAAAGCCGATTTGACCGTGCAAAAAGCGGACGGTTCGACATTGACGATACAAACGGAACTGGCGGACACCCCCGCAAAGCAGGCGCGCGGGCTGATGTTCCGCGCGGAAATGGCTGAAAACGCAGGCATGCTGTTTGATTTCGGCAAACCGCGCCCCGTTACCATGTGGATGGCAAACACGCCTCTGTCGCTGGATATGCTGTTTTTCGACAACGACGGAACGGTCAACGAAATCGTCAGCGGAACAGTCCCTTTTTCACGCGAACGCATTGCGTCAAGCTTCAAAAGCCGCGGTGTGCTGGAATTGAACGCGGGCGCGTCCGACCGAATGAACATAAAAGTCGGGGACAAGCTTTTATTGCTTGAAAACGGTTTGAAAGTCCGTTAATTTTCGTTTTGTTGTCGGGGCGTGGCTCAGCCTGGTAGAGCGTCTGCTTTGGGAGCAGAATGTCGCAGGTTCGAATCCTGTCGCCCCGACCATTCATGCAGAATTAAGTATTTCCCGCACAGAGAAGACAACAAACCCGAAATTGCGAGGCGGATGCAATCCGCCGCGGCAATCTCCGCCTTGGTCGGCACGAGTGCCACAGTCCACACGAAAAAAATCGCAATT